>JAUNED010000051.1 GCA_030525745.1 Lonepinella koalarum
TCCAATGCTTTCAATAATTCATCTAATTCCGCTAATGCGGTTTCTAGCTCTGTTTTGGCAAGCGCAGCAAGATCGCTAGGCTCCGGTAAGTTTTCTGCTTCTACCGCATTTTTATCTTTTAACCACGAAATATCTAAACTATCACCCTTTTCCTGTGCAATATAGGCTCGGTCAAAACAACGCCAACGGCTATTTTCAGCCGTGTGTTCACCTTCGGTTAAATACCAGTTACCTTCATTTCTGGCGTTTAAAATATCGGCTAAATTGTCTTGATTAAATGTGCTTGCATTGCTTGGGTTAAAGCATTTTTCAAATTCAGCCAGATAATGTTCAGTAAATGGCGTGCGTTTCCCAAAACTTGGCATATTGGTACGAAGATCATAAACCCACACTTTATCTGTGCATTTTTCGCTTTGATTTGGATCGCTTGCACTGCCTTTATTAAAAAAGAGAACGTTGGTTTTTACCCCTTGTGCATAGAAAATTCCCGTTGGTAAACGCAAAATCGTATGCAAATTGCATTTTTCCATTAAATCTCGACGAATTTCCGTCCCCTTTCCTGCCTCAAATAAAACATTGTCAGGCAACACGACCGCCGCACGCCCACCCGTTTTTAAATTGCGGTAAATATGTTGTAAAAAAGCCAGTTGCTTGTTAGAGGTATCAAATGGCAGGTCATCACGTGTAATTGCTGCATCACCGCCTTTACTTGACCCAAATGGCGGATTGGCAAGGATAATATCGGCTTTAGGTAGATTTTTACCTACATCACCCAAGCTATTGCCTTGTAATACCACACCTTCGGTTTCGCCAAACATACCGTGCAATAAACAGTTCATTAAAGCTAAACGGCGAGTATTTGCCACCAGCTCAACCCCAACGAATGCTTTTTCTTCTTGGAATTTGCGTACATTGTCATCTAAATCATAATAATCATCGCTTTGATCTTTCATATAACGATCAGCAGCAATTAAGAAACCCGCTGTTCCTGCTGCGGGATCTTGAATTAACTCTTTCGGCTGAGGTTTGATTGCACGAACCATCACATTAATAAGCGGACGAGGAGTGAAGTATTGCCCCGCGCCTGATTTTGTTTCGGTCACGTTTTTTTCCAACAATCCTTCATAGAGATCACCTAACCCATCTTCTCGAGCAGAGAACCAATCAATTTCATCTAAGGCTCGTACTAATTGTTCTAAATGTTTAGGCTGATTTAATGCGGTGCGAGCATTAGCGTAAATAGCTAAAAGTAGCGGATCATTATGAATGACTTTTTCACCATCTTTTCCTGTGGATAAAATCAACAAAATACGGCGATAGTGATCGAGCAAGTTAATGCCCGATTTGCTGTTTAAATCCTCCCAGCGACACCCTTCGGGGAGCGGGTGTTCAGTAAAGGTTTCTTCGGTTTCATGTACCATTTTAATAAAGAGCAACATCACTAATTCGCTCACATAATCGCTATAATTGATACCATCATCTTTTAATACATCACATAAATTCCATAGTTTTTGAACGATTTGATCGTTTTTCATTAATGTTTTCCTTAATAGTTTTATGTTGTTCTAACTTGTTCCAGCTTGTTCTATCTTACTAACGCTAAAAAATGTTGAGACAGCTCATATCTTTGTCTTGGATGTCTAATCGTTTTTTCCGTACGCACGACCCAACCCTTTTCAATGAGTGGTTCAATATACTTATTAAAATGGTATGTTGTTTGGGTAACATTAAGTGCAGATAATAGCTCTTTACGACTACATGAACCTTTTAATAAAGTTTGAATAATAATTTTTTCTGAATTAGATGGAATGTTTGTATTTAACCATTCTTTAACCTCATCATTAGCATCTTTCAGGGAAGGAATCTCAATGAGAAAGTAAGTTCTTTCCTCATCAAAATCAAAATTAGCAGGTAGAGAACCATTATTCGCAAGTTCTCGTTGAATGGTCGGAATACCTGTACCACGCCCTTCAGATAATTTTAGATCTTTTAAGAAATCGCCAAGTCGTCGATTTCTATAACGACGAGAGCGGACATTTCCTTTTATAAGATCCTTCATCTTAATTGAACGATCCGGTCCATTGTAACTAATAATTTCAATACTTTGAGGTTGTATTATAATTTCAACAGGAGACCTCTCCTGATAATTACGATGATAAAGCGCATTTACAACAGCTTCTTCTAAGGCTTGGTATGGATAATTGAAAGAGCGAATTGCTTCTGCTTGCCCTTTTATCTTTGTTACTTTTTCTTTAATAACTTGAGTTTTTAGATAAGAGAGAGTTTCTTCTATCATTAAATTAACAGAACCTCTAATTTTAGGCACTTCAATCATATTATCAGGATCATTTATTTTTCCTTTTGGATAATGGACAATGTCTACCTCTGTATAAGGAAAAAATTTTTCAGGATAGTCACAAAACATCATTAATGCCACATTTTTAGGATACATCTTATCACCAACTGGTGTTAGAAGATCGAGTTGGCTTAACAAACTTGTAACATCGCTTTTATTTAATTCATTCGCTAATTTACTTTTTGTTTTTACTAAGTAATCTCGGATAAGCACCATTGATATATCATCAACTGTTGCGGATAAATTAGGCCTTTCATCAAAAGGTGTTTTATTCGCCAAATTTAATAACTCTTGTTCAAGTTCTCCTTTGGCTATAATTGAGCTTGTATTATAGCGAACATAATATTGCGGTATTTTATGTTTAGCTGTAATTTTTTCTGGCACTTTATAAGGGCGCTTATCGCCACTCATCACCCAAAGAATAATAATCTGAGTTCCATCAATTTCTTCTACATAACATTTTGGCGCATAATATGGCTCAATTTGATTATTAAACCCTAAAATTTCTTTTTGAATTTTATCAATGTCATTTATTGCCAATCCCTTTACTGGTCTCTGTGCAATACCATCTTTCTCTTCTACACCAATAAAAATATAACCTCCGCCAATATCATCAATATCATTGGCAAAAGCACAAATTGAACGATAAATTGCATCAGGATTCCAGCCACTTTTAAATTCTAAGCGGTTACTTTCTATTGTTTTTCCTGAAATTAAATTTTCTAAATTAAACGGTAACATACACACCTCTATCAAGCCACATTATCCCAAATGGCTTCTCGTAATTCTGCTAAAAATTGTTCTAGTGATTCACCGAGTAATTTATCCAGCTGTTTTGCGCCACCATCTCGTTTAAACCATTCATTGACACTTTGTTTATCCAGCATCACTTCTTTTACCAACTGTTTTTTCAAACGCTCTAACCAACGTTTTTGCACTGGCGTTAAATCAGGGTGCTTCGCATATAACTTTTGCATTGCTTTTTCTGCCCGTTCGCTAAATGGCACTAAACTTTCGCCTAATGCCGCTCGGCGAATATGGGCGATGATACCCGCAGCAATGTCTTGATTAGATTGTCTTGAAAAAGCCTTGTTTAAAGTAGTTTCAGTAAAGCCATTACTGTCTAATAATTGACGAAGATCTTTTAGTTGTTCCCGAGTCAAATCACTCGGCTTGTTTACTGCCACCATCAACGCAATTTGTTCATTCCGATGGGCTTGAATAAATTGGTTAAAACTATCTAAGTAATCTTGAGGACGTTTAAAACCGTTGTAATCTTGAAAGCGCTCTCTCACTGTATCTTCGTGGTCTGAAATCACCGTATCACTTTTGGCTAAATAGCGAACTTCTTGTATCGCATTCATAAAATCACGATGTTGCTGTAAAAAAGCGATAGTTTTTTCTAAGCCTGATTGATGTAAATGTTGATGGAGTAGTTTTGGAGAAACGCCCCATTCTTGTTGTAATTCATCTAATTTTTCACGCAGGGCAGGTTTATTTTCCGCCTGTTTTTCAGCTCGGCGAAAGGCTCGCATAATTTTTTGAGTGAGAGCGTCTAACAACTCATCAGCTTGATTTCGTCCCTCTGGCGTGGCAATCTCTTTTGCTCTGCGAATAAACTCGTTATCACTTAATTCTTCAACAAGCTGTGCTAAATCGACATTCGGATCTTTCACCAGCGGTTTCATTGTATTCACTGCTTCCAATGTTGAATAAATGTCCACAGGATCATAAATACGGAAAGCGGTTTTCCCAATTTCATCACAACGGCGGGTGGCACGCCCTAACATCTGCTCAAATAAAATGCGTGATTTTACACGGCGTAGAAAGACCAAATTGCAGATTTTCGGCACATCAATCCCCGTTGAAAGCAGATCAACCGTAATCGCAATGTTTGGGTAACGCTCATTTTTATAATGGTTAATAAGCTGTTCTACCTTATCGCTTTTACCGGTGATTTTTTCCACTGCCTTTTGGTTATAATTTTCGCCATAGAGTTGAGCAAAAGCCTCATCAAGTAACCGTTTTATTTGATCTGCGTGGTGATCGTTGGCACAAAAAATCAAGGTTTTCTCATCCCCAAGAGGGTCAAGTTCTTGAACCAGTTGCTCACAAATAACACGGTTAAAATTCTCGTTGATAACCCCTCTATTAAAAGATGCCACATCAAAATTTAGCTCATCTTCAAGCTCGGCAAAGTTCAGTTCTCCGCTACTCATATCTATCACATTCACTTTTTCGCCTTTATCAAAATGAATGCCTTTTTGAGTGAGCTCAGTTTCATAACGAATCGGCGGTTCGTGATCGATTAACCAATCATCAGCCACTGCCTCACGATAGGAATAGGTATAAATTGGCTTACCAAAAATTTCGGTGGTATGTTTTGCCGGCGTAGCAGTAAGGGCAATTTTTACCGCATCAAAATAATCCAATACTTGACGATAAGCAGAGATATACTGACCGGCATCTCGAGTAGAAAGCTCTCCCTCGCTCATCTCCTGATCTAAGGTATACCCACGATGCGCTTCGTCAATGATAATGCAATCAAATTCATCAATCGGCAAAGGCGTTTCGCTATCAAATAAACGCTTCACCATTGATTGCACAGTCGCCAGTTGAATACGTGTTTCGCTCTCGGCTTTACTTTGTTCAAGTTCAGCAATGTGATAAATCTCGTGCAAGGTACGGTTTTGCTCCATTTTCATTTCTGAAAAAGTATCAAAGGCTTGCTTACCTAATGCCGTTCTATCCACTAAAAACAGAATGCGTTTAAAACGTTCGCTTTTCAAAAAGCGATAAATCAACCCTGCGATAGTACGGGTTTTGCCTGTACCTGTTGCCATTGCCAACAAAGCGGTGCGTTTGTTTTGTGCTAATGCGTCTTCTACTGCCTCAATCGCCTTAACTTGATAATCACGCAAATGCAAATAATCAAACGGCTCTGTTTCCAGCGCACTTTCTGCCTTTTCTCGGCTACGTTTCAGTAAATCCAATAAGCCTTTTGGCGTGTGGAACTGTTGCAATGCACGGCGGATATGATGTGGCTCCCGCACATCTCTAAACCACGTTCCTGATTTTTCTTCGAGCTGTTTTAAATAAGGACGACCATTGCAAGAATAGACAAACGGCACATAATAATGCCCATCTTGCTCATCTGCCCAAGCCACGGTGCGTTTTTCTAATAACCACGCGGGGGATAATTCATCACAAGCGGTAGAAATTGCCAAATTTTTTGCGTAACGCTCCGCTTGCGTGATTTTGCCCGCCACATCAACGTTCGCTTTTTTCGCCTCCACCACCGCCAACGGCGTTAAACCACAAAATAACACATAATCCGCATTGCCTGCTTTGGTTGGATATTCTGCAATCGCCAAATTTCTGCCTTTTTCAGGGCGAACGCCTTTGCTGTATTTTAACGTCTCACTATCCGCTTCCCAGCCGGCCTCTTGCAACTGGCTATCAATCAGCACTCGTGTTTCCGCCTCGCTTAACTCAACCAACACTGCGGCTTTTCGCATTCGTTGTTTGGTTTTCTCTTTCACCGCTTTAATTTGTTCGCTATCTAATTGGGCGGTTTGCGTTTGTACTTGGCGAATATCCTGTTGTACTTGCTCAGCAAGTTGCTCTGCTTGTGTATTTACAGGCTTAGCAACGAAAGTAAGCGGTTTATATGTGGCTTTAAAATTTTCGCTGTTATTGCCAAACAAACGATGAAACCAGTGAGAAAGTTGCCAAGCGGCAAGAAAAGCCGATTGTGCCTCTTTTTCGCTGGTTTGTTCATCAAAAGAGATATGCACCGCCGCATTTCCCACCGTACGAAGCGTATGAAAAAGCTGAATAACTTGCTTATCTAAATTCAGTTCATAACGGAACAAACGCAATAAATCTGCTTGCGTTGTCTGCTTATCAAACGGAATACCGTTTTTCGCCGCCACAAATTGTGCCAATAATTCCCCCAACTGGCGGAATTTCATCACGCAAGTGTTCCAATCGTGGTGGGTGTAATAGAGATCGGCATAATGAGCAAGCTCAGATAATTTTGGGCTATGTTCAGTTAAAAAGTTAAAATTAGAATGAGTCGTTTGCATTTTATTTTCTCTTTTTCACATTTGGCTAAATGATATGTTGT
>JAUNED010000052.1 GCA_030525745.1 Lonepinella koalarum
CAATGCCCAAGAGCCTGAAATTAAGCTGATGCAAGACTGGCTAAAACAGTAGGGGCAATAAGGCAAAAGCACCGTTTTTAAAATAAAAGCGGTGTTTTTTATTGGCAAAATTATTTTCAGGCAGCCTGAAAATGAAATTAAGCACTTAATTTGTTATAATACTTCAACTTTTTAATGTTAAAGATAAAAAATGAAAGCCCATTTATTTGCTATTTTAATGGCGGTCAATGCCACATTCATCACCGCCTGCAATGCCGAGCCAAAAAACCACACCGCCCCCAAACAGGAAATTTTGATGAACCAGTCCGCCATTGTTTTACAAATCAACAATCAAACCTTTGATTTACAATTAGAAAATAACGAAACCGCCACCGCTTTTACCAATCTGTTACCGCTTGATTTGGCAATGGACGACCATTTAAACAATGAAAAATTTGCCACTTTGCCCAAATCTTTGCCAACGAACGACCAAAAAATCGGGCGTATCCAGATTGGCGATGTCCTGCTTTGGCAAGGCGATACGGTTGTGATTTTTTATGAAAGTTTTGACAGCAATTATCGCTACACCAAAATCGGCAAAATCCGCCAAACGGACGACTTAAAAAACGCTTTGGGGCGTGGTACGGCACAAGTCAAATGGGGCAATCCATAAACACAACACCGCTTGGGGGAAATTCAAGCGGTGTTTTTTAATGGGCAAAATATTTTCAGGCAGCCTGAAAAACATTATCCTTTATCTTTAATACTTTTAATGATTTGACAATTTTCAATTTTTTTATTTTGACAACCAATAATTTGTTCCAAAAATGATTTAACCTCTTGTAATTGCTTAATTTGTTCGTTGATATGCGATAAATGTTTTTGGGTTAATTCATCAACATCATCACATTGATGATTGGGAGTTGTTTGGAATGTCAATAAGACCTGAATGTCTTTTAAAGAAAAACCGATATTGCGACAAGTTTTAATAAAGCGTAATTGTTCTAGCTGATTTTCATCAAAAACTCGGTAGCCATTAGCTTGAAAAGTTGGCTTGATTAAGCCTTGTTTTTCATAATAACGAATGGTTTCCAAATGCACGCCTGTTTGTTCGCTGGCTTGTTTAATTTGAAAAATTTTTGACATTGCACTTGACCCTGTAATAACTACGGAGTTTATATTATAGCAAATTTCAATCATCTTTCGGAGTTTGTTATGGCGTGCCAAAGTTGTTGCAGTTCAAATCAGCCCATTCATCAATCACCCAAGTACAAAAAAGCCTTGTGGATTGTCTTGATATTAAATTTATCAATGTTCTTTGTGGAAATTGTAATGGGGGTTAAATCAGGTTCAACTTCACTATTGTCAGACAGTTTGGATTTCTTGGGTGATAGTGCTAATTATTTGATAAGTTTGATTGTTTTGCCAATGGCATTAAGTTACCGAGCCAAAGCATCTATGGTTAAGGGGATAACGATGGGCGTTTTTGGCTTATTTATTTTAATTACAACCATTTATCGTGCGTTTTATGGGGAAATTCCCAGTTATAGCGAAATGAGTATTGTGGGATTTTTGGCGTTATTGGTGAATGTGTCAGCAGTGTTGATATTATTAAAATTCCGTGATGGCGACAGCAATGTCCGAAGTGTGTGGGTGTGTTCCAGAAATGATGCCATTGGTAATGTAGCGGTGATTTTGGCTGGTATAGCGGTTTATTTTTTTGGGTCAAAATATCCTGATTTAATTGTGGCTTTTGTTTTGGCATTTTTAGCATTACAAGCCAGTCAAGAAATCATCAAAAGGGCTTGGGCGGAATTAAAAGTCAGTTAATTTAAAACACCGTTTGAATTTGATTTTCAAGCGGTGTTTTTGTGTGGAAATTTTGCAAAAAAATATATGGACGATGTCTTTACCGCAGGAATGGGCGGCATTTTGTGTAATACGGACGGTCGCTCATCAGCCAACCCGAATATCAATTACGGCACAGGCGGACTGATGAAAGGCAAAAAATATCTGCTTTCTGCCACTTTCAACGCCCCGAAAAATGCCTTTGATAATGCGGACGAATATTTATTCCAAGGTAAAGGGCTGGACGATCTGTTTATGCCAATTCACTGCACCTTCCGCTTCTTTGCAATGGAAAAACTGCCGACTTTCGCCTGTTTTGATGTGATTAAAAACCCACAGATTGAACAGGATTTAAAGGATTTTGAACAGCATATTTTGGCGAATTTTTAAGATTAAAAGTGGCATTTGCAATAAGGCGTGGCTGGAGCATGGGTGTTTAACATAGCGAAAATCTCGGACATCAATGCCTAGCCTGCTGAAATGCCCAATCTTGCCCAGTAACATAACTCATCGCTGTTATCGAGGGCAGTTTCTGGTAATTGATAATAATTCAGTGCCACTTGGGTTCTAACACCTTTTCGGGTCGTGAAATACCGAAACGGCTCACAGCCTTCTTGAATAAACAGCGGTTTGCTCTTCTCATCAACTTTGATATAGAGCAGATCATCGTCAATAATGGCAAACATTTTCCCATATCGAAACAGCCCCCAACAGCCAAACATTCGTTTCACATTAATCGGGGCGAGTGGGTGCAACTGTTCCACAATAAAATCACAAAATTCACTCATTATTTACTCCTCTTTATTGCATTTTTGAACACAAACAAGCGGTCTGTTTTTGATAAAAATCTACAAAACCTGCCTGAAAATCGCTATTTTTTAGGCGGCTTGTTGGGCCAAAATGCCGTTTAAATTCACTTCCAACCAATCCACAAGGGCGTGGATTTTCTCCGCCGCCTGCGTGCCGTAGGGCGTGAGGGTATATTCAACGTGGGGCGGCACGGTGTCGAAGGATTTGCGAACCAACATTCCGTCTGCCTCTAACTGCTTTAAGGTTTCGGTCAGCATTCGTTCACTCACGCCCTCAATGGCACGGCGGATTTCCGAAAAACGCCTTGTGCCGTCTTTCAACACAATCATCACCAACACGCCCCAGCGACTGGTTAAGTGGTTTAAAATCAAGCGGCTGGGGCAGTCTTTCGCCAATACATAACCCCGTTTAACTTCGTTCATAAAAATTAATTCCTTTAAAATCAATTTGTTAAAAATTATTTCCAAACTTACGTTTTTGTAAGTACTTACAAAAAGTAATTTTGATAGCTATACTACGACACATCTGATTTATCTTCAACATTTAATTAAATATAAGGAGTTTACTATGAAAAAATTTGCCGTGATTGGTGCAACAGGCTTGGTTGGCTCGGCGGTGGTGAAAGAACTTGCCGAGCGTGGACATCAGGTTACCGCCTTTGCTCGTAACATTGACAAAGTACAAAAAGCCGACAATGTGCAAGCGGTGGCGATTGATGTCAATGCGCCTGATTTCGCTCAAAACTTGTTGGGCTTTGATGCGGTGGTCAATGCCTTTAATGCAGGTTGGGAAAACCCCAATCTTGCCAATGACTTAAAACAGGGACACGCCAGCATTTTAACCGCGGCCAAAACCGCCGATGTCCCTTATTTGCTGGTGGTTGGTGGTGCTGGTAGTCTGAACATTGCCCCGAACGTGCAACTGGTGGATACCCCTGATTTTCCTGCGGAGGTCTATCCTGCCGCCAATGTGGTGCGGGAGTTATTGAATGAACTGCGTACTCGCACTGATGTGAATTGGGCATTTTTGTCGCCGGCGATGATGTTTGCGATTAACCCTGTTTCTTTTGAAAAAACAGGCAGCTACCGCACAGGCAAAGACGATGTGCTGTTTAATGCGGACGGTTCGCCTGCCGACATCAGCGTGGCAGATTTGGCGGTAGCGATTGCCGATGATCTCGAGCAAAAAGCGCATTTACATCAACGTTTCACCGTAGCACAAGCATAAAATCCCCAAACACACAGACCGCTTGCACAATGCAAGCGGTATTTTTTCGGCGGAAATCGACAATAGGTCGGCTCGCTTTAATGCCTATCTTGCCATCGGTTGAGGAAAAGTGCGGTCAAAAACAGGCGAGATCTGAACGACATTCTGATGTTCAGCCGGTTTATGTGTACGCTGTTGTACGATAGCGGACGGCGAAAAAGCGGTACTCAATTGCTGCCGCGACTTGATTTTGTTGATGCCGGAAGCAGAATTTTACAGACAAATTCGCTACTGTTCGGCGATGATCGGGCTGAATTTGCAAAATTTTTCTCTCAACCCACCGCTTGTTATCCTCTCAATAGACCTCCTGCAAAACCCATTCTATGCTAAAATACCCCAATGAACTATGAAGCTTCTACACACTTATCCGATGAAAAGTTCAGACGCCTTGTCGGTATTTCAAAAGAACAATTTCATCAAATGCTTGCTTGTTTAGAGCAAGCACAAGCTACCGTACACCAAAAAGGTGGTAGAAAACTTAAAATCGGTATGCCAAATTTGTTAATGGCAACCTGACAGTATTTTAAGGAATACCGTACTTATGAGCAAATTGCTGCTGATTTTGGCATACGATAGAACACATTTTTGCTAAGTTTAAAGCCTTTAAGATGTTTTCTACCACTTACCAAAAAGTCATTAACAAGGTTTGAACTTAGAGTGAAATTGGTGTTTGGGTGGATTGGGTAGTTTTGCAGGAAGTCTATTTTACAGAAGTGCTCCTCCTAGTATGAATCGAAATAAATTTAAAACTTGGAAGAGTAATTATTGGAAAACAAGAGCAAATGATTTTTTATAGGTATTTATTATGAGCAAATTAGATTTAATTTATAGTAAATTGAAACATTTGGATTTCAAAAAATCTCAAACTCCAATTGATGAAAAAATAGTGATTTCATATCAAGATGAGGTAGGAATTTTATTTCCGGAAGATTTTTATGAATATTTATTAAATTTTGGAAGATTAAATTTTGATGGTCAAGATTTTTACGGTATTACAGCAAATAAAAATGGAGGCTTGCCAGATTTAATTTCTGCTACAAAAATATATAGGGAAGATTATTTAATCAATAAATTTATGATACCCATAGTTAGTACTGGATATGGAGGATTATATGTTATTGATACTTCTATAAAAAATGAAAAAAATGAGTCTCCTGTTGTTATTGTAGAATATCCAATAGATGATGATTTTGAAAAAGAAATAATTACCAATAATTTTTATGATTTTTTATTAGAAAGCTTAGATTCCGCTATAGAAAAACAATAACTCATAATAGGTTGGGTTTAGCAATAGAGAAACCCAACTTTTTTATCCCCTTAACTATATCATTACCAAAACAATCATCTAGGCACCCCCCAAGAACTCACAGACCAAGATGGTAATGTGATATGGTGTAATTATGAGTTTGCTTGGGGTGGGCAACTCGTTGCCCACTCGGTTTGATACACGCCGTGTTATTTTATTTTTTCAGGCAGCCTGAAATGAAATATTTCACATTAAAACATTATTTTAACATATACGATTGAACTGCGTGGGCAACGAGTTGCCCACCCTACTTGCTACGCTCTATGTAATTACAAGAATTTTATAAATACTCTAAAAATAAGGCTTTTTCTGCACACCAAAAATCTTCATTTAAAATTTCAAAACCCAATTTATAGCAGTATTCAATAATAATTTCTTTGTTCAATCTGTCTTTAATATAACGATTTTTATAATAATCTAAGTTTTCAAACCATAACGGCTCACCCTCTTCATAAAAAAACCATTTTGGATCTTTCATTGCCCGAATCACCCTCACAAGCTTCCCATTTTTTTCAAATAATAATTCATTTTTTGGGTCAGAAGTTTTATTATTAGATATAGAAATTTGGTAAAAATCAAATGCTAATTCTTTTGATAACTTATAAGCCAATGTATATAATCCATCTTCTTTATTTCCAATCATTATCAAATTACCTTTTTCATTGGTAAAAAAATAAACTTTTCTTTTTGTTATCCCACTAGCTGTTTGCTCAAATTGATTGAAATAATAATTAAATTCAAAAATGTTATTAATTTCTTTATTGCCTTTTGTTTGTTTTAAAAAATTGAATAAAATTTCTGTACTTTCGTATTTAAATATACTGAAAGTAAAATAATTACAATTTTTGATAAATTCTTTCATAAAGTGCATAGAGAACCTTCTATAATTTTCCCTTTATCATCTATCATCCAAAATGTATTTCTAGCAAGCGTAGGGTGGGCAACTCGTTGCCCACGCGGTTTGATACACGCCACGTTA
>JAUNED010000019.1 GCA_030525745.1 Lonepinella koalarum
TGCTGGTTTGTGGCGACAAAGAGATCAGTGAGGGCAAAATCGCCGTCCGCACCCGTAAAGGTACCGACCTCGGTACTTACAAAGTAGAAGACTTTGTGGAAATCCTAAAAACCCAAATCCGCAACCGTGAGTTGAAGTTGTTGGGTGAAGAATAGAACACAATAAATGAAGTGAAAAGTGCGGTCAATTTGACCGCACTTTTGTTATTTGAAAATTAACCAACCACTTTTGGTAAAATGCCGGCTTCAATTAAGAAAGGAACTATTACAATAAATACGCCTATGATTAACGCCATCAGTAGGGAAATATTGCCACCTTTAACACGATAGTTTAATGTCATGCCTTGACGACGTAATTTCCAAACCATCGCAATAGGTAGCACAATGGCGTAGAAAGCAAACATCTGTCCGGCATAGCCTAGCGCAGCAATAAAACCTTGAGGATAAAAGAAAGCAAATAACATTGGTGGGATAAAAGTCATCATACCCAATGATATTCTGCTTGGTTTAATATTAATGCGTTTTAGTAAATCTTCTAAGGCCTCAAATAATCCCAATGCCACTCCTAAAAAAGAGGTCACTAAAGCTAATGTCGAAAAAATTCTGACGGTAGCGCCGATAATTGTACTGCCAGTGATTTCAGTTGCGGCAACCGCAAGTCCATTAAGGCTTGGATCTCGTTCTAAAATTTGTAAAAATGCGGTTTGGCTAAGTACGCCATGAGTAGCCAGTTGCCATAAAATATAAGCGATTAAGGGGATTGCCGTTCCGATAAGAATGGAAATTCTGAGGGCTTTTACATTGCCTTCCAAGTAACGATTTAAACTTGGAATAGAGCCATGGAAACCAAATGCAGTAAAAAATACCGGGCTGGCAGAAATGAGTAATGCACTTTCAATCGGCATAGCCAAAAGATTATTGAGTTCAATTTTAGGTAAAAAAAGGAAAAGAACTAAGATAAACGCTGCAAATTTGACTCCTACCAATAAGCGATTAACTAAATCAACACTGGTTGTTCCTTTAATAATGAACACACCAAAGACAGCTGTAAATAAAATACCCGCAATGCGTTTAGTCGTAGTTTCATCAATAATTTCAGGTAAAACACCGGCAATAGTGGAACTTCCGCCGGAGACATAAGCCGATAAAATGGCATAAAGGAAAATAATTAATACTGCAGTAGAAATAACACGACCGAATGTACCGTAATATTTTTCAGCCAATGTTCCAATACCGGCATCGCTGTCAACTGTTTGATACAATTCAACAAATAATAATGCACTAAAACACAATAATACCCACAACGCCAATAACAAAATCATGGTAAAACCAAAACCGATACCGGCAGATGTTAAAGGCATTGCCAACATTCCTCCACCTATGGTTGTACCGGCAACAATTAATGCACTGCCTACTGTTTTATTTTTCATACAAACCTCATTTTTGTTAAAAGTGCGGTCATTTTAGCAAAAGAAAACAAAAATGAAAAATAAATTTTACAGTGTAAATTTTTATTTACAAAAATTATTCTAAGATAAATTGCTGGCGTAATTGTTGTAGCTGATCCCTAATAGCTGCGGCTTTTTCAAATTCCAAATCTTGTGCCAATCTATACATTTGTTGTTCTAAACGTTTAATTTCTTTTTGCAAATCTTTCGGATTTTTGACTGTACTATAATCAGCTTGTGCCTCTTCTACTCTGGTATTTCGGTGAGATCTACTTTTCGCTTTGTTCACAGCTCCCTGCCCAATATCAAGCAACTCCCCGACTTTTTTATTCAACGCTTGCGGAATAATGCCTTTCTCTTCATTATATTTCATCTGTTTTTCACGGCGGCGATTGGTTTCCGTGATGGCTTTTTCCATTGAATTGGTGATACGATCCGCATATAAAATTGCCTTACCTTGTAAGTTTCGAGCCGCTCGCCCAATAGTTTGAATTAGCGAACGTTCAGATCGCAAAAAACCTTCTTTATCTGCATCTAAAATAGCCACTAAAGAGACTTCCGGAATATCCAACCCTTCACGCAACAAGTTAATACCAACCAGAACATCAAATTCTCCCAAGCGTAAATCACGAATAATTTCCACCCGTTCCACCGTATCAATATCAGAATGCAAATAACGCACACGCACGCCATGTTCTTCTAAATAATCAGTGAGATCTTCCGCCATTTTTTTAGTTAATGTCGTCACCAAAACCCGTTCATTTTTGACCGCTCTTTGGCGACATTCGGACAATAAATCATCAACTTGAATTGCCACAGGTCGAATTTCAATTTCAGGATCCAATAAACCTGTTGGACGAACCACTTGGTCGATAATTTCATCGCCGGATTTATCCAATTCATAGGGACCGGGAGTCGCTGAAACATAGATAGTTTGAGGAGCAAGCCGCTCAAATTCTTCAAAACGCAGCGGTCGGTTATCTAATGCCGAGGGCAAACGAAAACCATATTCCACCAAGGTTTCTTTTCGAGAGCGGTCACCACGATACATCCCACCGATTTGTGGTACGGTGACATGGCTTTCATCAATTATCAACAAACCATCAGCCGGAATATAGTCAAACAAAGTCGGTGGTGGTTCCCCTTCTTTTCTACCCGACAAATAGCGAGAATAGTTTTCAATACCTGAGCAATAGCCCAATTCATTCATCATCTCAATATCAAACTGGGTTCGCTGTGTAATACGTTGTTCTTCCAGTAACTTATTATCCAATATAAACTGCTCCCGTCGCTGTACTAACTCCCTTTTGATCTTTTCAATAGCCTCTAAAATACGTTCGCGAGGGGTGACATAATGGGTTTTCGGATAAATGGTAAAACGTGGCACTGTACCAAAATTTGTACCGGTAAGCGGATCAAAAATGCTGAGTCGCTCGATTTCATCATCAAATAATTCTACCCGCAAAGCACGGTCATCACTTTCAGCCGGAAAAATATCTATAATTTCTCCCCGCACACGAAAAGTGCCACGTTGAAACGCTTGATCATTACGGGTATATTGCAATTCGGCCAATTTGGCCAAAATTTCCCGTTGATTAATAATTGCTCCCGTTTGTAAATGTAACATCATTTTCAAATAGGAATCCGGATCGCCTAAACCATAAATCGCAGAAACTGATGCGACAACAATAGTATCCCTACGTTCTAAAAAAGATTTTGTAGCAGATAAACGCATTTGCTCAATTTGATCATTAATAGAGGCATCTTTTTCAATAAAGGTATCACTGCTTGGCACATAGGCTTCCGGCTGGTAATAATCGTAGTAAGACACGAAATATTCCACTGCATTTTCGGGAAAAAATGCCTTCATTTCAGCATAAAGTTGCGCAGCAAGTGTTTTATTCGGAGCTAGTAACATAGCTGGCCGATTTAATTGAGCTATCACATTGGCAATCGTAAAGGTTTTACCGGATCCCGTTACACCAAGTAAGGTTTGGTGAGCCAAGCCATCGTTTAAATTTTCCACTAATTTGGCAATTGCCTGTGGTTGATCGCCGGAAGGTTTGAAATCAGAATGTAAAATAAAAGGTTTGGAATGTTTTTCAGTCATTTTAAGTTGGAATTTAACTACTGATCATCTATAAAGTGCGGTGTATTTTATCACAGTTTTATAACAAAATCAGGGCAGAAAATTTCAAGTTTTACACAGACTTAGCAATGTCAAGTTAATAAATATAAAAAATAAAAAATTTTTCTTAAAAATCTATTTGAATTTTCATAACCAATTGAAAAATAAAATAATGTTATTTTACAATCAATCCTTTCCAGATAACTGCCAAGACGAGAAAAAACAAGGGATTGCGATATATTTCAAAAAATAATTCACAAACTTATCCACAGGCTGTGTGGATATTAAAATGAGGAAAAAAATCAACTTCAAAAGTGCGATCAAAATTTTTCAAATTTTACCTTGACAAACCAACCTTCTCTCTTTATTATTCGCACCTCATCTTGATTGATACCTTATTATTCCTCCTTAGTTCAGTCGGTAGAACGGTGGACTGTTAATCCATATGTCGCAGGTTCGAGTCCCGCAGGAGGAGCCATTTTCTTTTGGTAAAACTTTTATTTCTCTCCTTTTATAAAAGTTTTCTATCAGCCAAAAGCTTTAGCCCGTTTATCGGGCTTTTATTTTTTATCCGTTGCTATCTTTCATTTTTCCAATCCACTATAATTCGCCTTTATTTTATAGGGGAAATTATGTTACTTGCTTCTCTTGCTATTATTTTCGGTTTATTGTTATTAATTTGGTCGGCAGATCGCTTTGTTGAAGGAGCTGCCGCTACAGCCCGCCATTTTGGTATGCCACAATTATTAATCGGTATTGTCATCATCGGTTTTGGCACATCTGCTCCTGAGATGATTGTCTCCGCATTTTCTGCTATCAATGGTAACCCCGGTATTGCATTAGGTAACGCCTATGGGTCTAACATAACCAATATCGGCTTGATTTTAGGATTAACCGCTTTAATTATTCCTTTAAATGTCAATTCCCAAGTACTAAAACAAGAATTACCGATTTTAATTTTTGTTACCGCACTCTCCGGCTGTTTAATTTACGATGCTGATATTAGTTTCGCAGATGCAGTCATATTACTTGCTGCATTTACCCTTTATATGATTTGGACAATATGGCAAGGGCTAACCAATAAAAACGATAATCTCGCTACTGATGTACAACAAGAACTCAATTCGCAAGAATATCAGCCACTTCCACAAGCTCTATTATGGGTTCTCATTGGCTTAGCTTTATTAATGGCAAGCTCACAAGCATTAGTTTGGGGGGCTGTGCAAATTGCCTACTATTTTGGTGTAAGTGATTTAATTATCGGCCTGACTATTGTCGCTGTAGGCACTTCTTTGCCTGAATTAGCTTCTTCTATTGTTGCCGCACGAAAAGGTGAAACCGATTTAGCCGTCGGCAATATTATCGGATCCAACTTATTCAACACCTTAGCGGTTGTCGGCATAGCCGGTATCATATCCCCTATGCAGGTCGAAGCCGAAGTTTTCTCACGGGATATGTCTGTCATGTCTGCATTTACACTAGCCTTACTAATTTTTAGTTACGGTCTTAAAAAAAGCGGAAAAATCACCCGTTTCAAAGGCTTTCTTCTTTTACTCAACTACATTGCTTACAATTCTTACTTAATTCAGACCGCACTTTAAACTAAAAAATGTTAAACAATCCTTATAATATTGCTTTGTTTAAAACCCATTGTACCGCAGTGTTATTCGGTGCAACGGGTATTTTCGGCGTACTTATTAAAAGCAACGCTGATGTACTTACCTTAGCCAGATTAATTATTGCCTTTCTCGCTCTATCTGCTTTTTTCCTGCTTAAAAGAACAAAATTAAACAAATTAGGCCTCAAAGAAACGGGGATACAAGCTTTGCTCGGCGGACTGCTTACTGCCCATTGGGTTACATTCTATATTGCCGTTAAAGTCGGTGGCGTAGCAGTAGGTACCTTGGGATTTGCCAGTTTCCCTGCTTTCGTAGCGTTATTTGAAATGTGGGTATTCAAAGAGCGGTTAAAAATGAGTGAGTTTTATTTGTTAGCTGCTATTACGCTTGGATTGACTTTAGTCACCCCTGAATTTCAATTCGGTAATCAAGCCACACAAGGATTATTATGGGGAATTTTATCCGGTGCAATCTATGCGATTTTGGCTATCCTCAACCGAAAAAATGCCTCTCAACTTACTGGCTCACAAGCAAGTTGGTGGCAATATTTATTTGGCGCACTTATTCTCTCGCCTTTCGCTCCACAACTCGCTGATGTACCACCAAATGATTGGTTCTGGCTACTCTGTTTAGGACTACTTTGTACAGGTGTTGCCTATACCTTATTCGTTTCTAGCCTGAATATCCTCAATGCCAGAACTGCCGCAATGATCATCTCCCTCGAGCCTGTTTATGCCATTATTATGGCATGGCTTTGGCTGAATGAAACACCAAGTCTCACCATGATATTAGGCGGCATTATCATTGTATGCTCAGTCGCCTTGGTTAATTTAAAAAAATAATGACTTCGTTATTTCATCAATTCTCTTTTTGTCAACCGCAATCGTTTGCCTAAAGTGCAAGAATTATGTTATTCTACACCCCAATATTTCCCTTTTTTTCTGTTTTTCTATAGGACGATCCTTATGTCAAACCAACCAGCTCAAATTGCCATCGTAATGGGATCTAAAAGCGACTGGGCAACTATGCAAGAAGCCTCTCAAATTCTTGATGAATTGCAAATTCCTTACCATGTTGAGGTGGTTTCAGCTCATAGAACACCGGATAAATTATTCAGTTTTGCTGAAAGCGCCGAACAAAACGGCTATAAAGTCATTATTGCCGGTGCCGGCGGTGCTGCCCATTTACCGGGCATGATTGCGGCAAAAACATTAGTGCCGGTGTTGGGCGTACCGGTAAAAAGTTCAATGCTGAACGGTATAGATAGTCTCTATTCTATCGTGCAAATGCCAAAAGGTATTCCTGTCGGCACATTGGCTATTGGCCCTGCCGGCGCAGCAAATGCCGGTTTATTGGCAGCACAGATTTTAGCTGCTTGGGATCAGGATTTATTGAACCGTTTAAAAACGTTCCGCCATCATCAAACGGATTTAGTGTTAAATAATCCCGATCCAAGAAATTAATACATATGACATTTTCACCGCACTTTTCAACCTATTAAAAAAGTGCGGTCATTTTTTTGATATTTGTTAAATTTAAGGCTTTTACTATGCAAAAAAGTACTTTATATCCAACGATTTATGTCCTAGGTAACGGCCAACTCGGAAGAATGTTGCGCTATGCAGGTGCCCCATTGGATATTCATGTGGAACCCTTAGCATTCAATGCCCCTGTATTTGGCTTGAACGAAGACAGCATTATTACTGCCGAAATAGAACGTTGGGAAGAAACGCCTTTAACTACATTACTCGGTAATCATGATAAATTTGTAAATAAAAATGTCTTCAGCACAACGGCGGATCGTTTCACCCAAAAATCCTTATTGGATCAATTGGAACTACCAACGTCCCCTTGGTGTTTGCTGGAAAGTGCGGTGCAATTTTCACAAGTTTTTCACAGTATTGGTGAAAAAGTGGTAATCAAACGCCGTACCGGTGGTTATGACGGTCGTGGGCAATGGATTGTTACTGCCGAAAATCAAGAAGTGATTACAGATGATTTATTCGGTGAAGTGATTGCAGAGAAATTCATTCCTTTCGAGGGAGAAGTGTCTATTGTCGGGGCAAGATTTCGCAACGGCGAAACCCGTTTTTATCCTGTCACTCACAATTTACAACAGCAAGGGATTTTACGTTATAGTGTCGCTGATGGTTCAAATGCGCATTTACAATCTCAAGCAGAAGCGATGTTAAGTAAAGTAATGCAACATTTGGATTACGTCGGTGTTATGGCAATGGAATGCTTTGTTATAGAAGGGAAACTACTTATTAATGAACTAGCTCCTCGTGTACATAACAGTGGGCATTGGACACAATTAGGCTGTTCTGTCAGCCAGTTTGAATTACATTTGCGTGCTTTACTTGACTTACCTACACCACAATTACACACTTTTGCCCCCTGTGTCATGGTGAATTTAATTGGCACTGAGCATAATCCAAACTGGTTAAATACTCCTTTTAGCCAAGTCCATTGGTATGGTAAAGAAGTACGCCTCGGACGTAAAGTCGGTCATATTAATTTAAGCCACCCAGATAAAAATATACTGATAAGCCAACTACAAAAATTAGCCGGCGAATTACCTGAAGATTATCAATCCGGTTTAATTTGGGCAATTGAAAAATTAAAATAATCTAATTTCTGACCGCACTTTTTCGTTTTTTTATAACTAATCGAGAAAATATCAATATTTTTTCAAAATAGGGATTGCACAGGCAATCCTTGTTTAGTATAAAAAGCATATTCTTTTCTAAACACAACATTACAAGGATATTCTTATGTTTGAACATATCAAAGCTGCTCCGGCAGATCCTATTTTAGGCTTAGGCGAAGCATTCAAAGCGGAAAACCGTAGCCCAAAAATCAATTTAGGTATCGGTGTATATAAAGATGCACACGGCAATACGCCTATTATGAAAGCAGTTAAGGCGGCTGAAGGGCGTTTATTTGAATTGGAAACCAGCAAAAACTACTTAGCTATTGACGGTGTAGCTGAATTTAATTTACACACAAAAGAATTATTATTCGGTAAAGATTCCGACATTGTAAAGCAAGTGCGTGCAAAAACCGTACAAAGTCTTGGTGGTACAGGCGCATTACGTATTGCCGCAGAATTTGTAAAACGCCAAACTAAAGCTCAAAATGTATGGATCAGCAACCCAACATGGCCAAATCATAATGCCATTTTTAATGCGGTAGGCATGACTATTCGTGAATATCGTTGGTATGATGCTGAACGTAAAGCATTAGACTGGGACAACCTAATTGCAGATTTAAGCCAAGCAGGTGAAGGGGATGTTGTTTTATTACATGGTTGCTGCCATAACCCGACAGGTATTGACCCAACCCCAGAACAATGGAAAATTCTAGCCGATATGTCCGCAGAAAAAGGATGGTTGCCGTTATTTGACTTTGCTTATCAAGGTTTAGCCAACGGCTTAGAAGAAGATGCTATCGGCTTACGCACCTTTGCGGCAAACCACAAAGAATTATTAGTCGCAAGCTCCTACTCTAAAAACTTCGGTTTATATAACGAGCGTGTCGGTGCATTTACTTTAGTCGCTGAAACAGAAGAAATTGCGGCTGTAGCTTTAACCCAAGTGAAATCCATTATCCGCACACTTTATTCAAACCCTGCATCACACGGTGCGGCAACCGTTTCTTTCGTATTAGACGATCCGAAATTGCGTGCAGAATGGGAAGAAGAATTAGCGGAAATGCGTGATCGTATTAAATTAATGCGTCACAAATTCGTTGAATTATTAAAAGAATACGGTGCAAAACAAGATTTCAGCTTTATTATTGAGCAAAACGGTATGTTCTCTTTCAGTGGTTTAACCGCCGAACAAGTGGATCGCTTAAAAGACGAATTTGCTATTTATGCTGTACGTTCTGGCCGTATCAATGTTGCAGGTATTACCGAAGATAACATTCGTTACCTCTGTGAAAGCATTGTAAAAGTACTGTAACTATTCTCACAATACAAAATAATCTGCACCTAAAAGTTGCGCTAAACAAATAACATATTAAGGTGCAGATTTTTTTATATACAACCACTCCTTAAACGAAGGATTACTATATTTATTTTCGAAGAATAAAAAGTATTTCCTCTATAAAACAAAAAAGCTAAACCTAAGTTTAGCCTTTTTATTATCTGTTATTCCTTATTATTTTTGATAATAAGGCGCTGGACCTGTTGTTCCACCTTGTTGTGAGCCACCTGTTTGTTGTTTTAATACCGTACCTGAAGCTTTAATTTCTACACGACGGTTTGGACGTAAACAATCTTTTGCAGCTTGGTCATTACCTTCACAATGTTTTACTTGGTGAGCTTTACCTAAACCAACCGCATTGAAATTCGCTTTCACACCTAATTCAATTAAGCGTGCTTTCACACGATTTGCACGACGTTGGGAAAGATCTAAATTATATTGTTCGGAACCCATACGGTCAGTGTGGCCTTCAATGGTTACATCTTTAGCACCTGAAGATTTCAATTGTGCCGCAATATTATCAACAACTTCTTTACCTTTGGCTGTTAAAACATCTTTATCAAAATCAAATAAGAAATCACCGCTCAATACGAAAGAAGAATTACCATTACAGCCGTTTGGATACCAGAAGAAGTTTTGTGCATTCATATTTTTGTCAAATAACACTTTATATTGACAAATTTTATGCACACCATTTTCACGATAGTTAAAGACATAATCCCACTCACGAACACCAAATAAGCCTTCGGAGAAATGCGGACGACCTAACAAGTTGTAAAGTTGATCTTTATTCATGCCACGTTCAACCATACGAACATTATCCCAGTTTGGCCAAGAACCAAATTGGCTACCATCATGATTAAAACGAGATTGATCGATTTGTGGCCATTTTAAGTTATCTGAAGAGCCATCTTCTGCCACATCACTTAAATTTCCACATGCAGCCAAACTTGCTGCAGCAATTGCTGATAATACTAAATGAGATAATTTCATTTTAAGATCCTTTTTTATAAAAATTAACTGTAAAAAACTACCGCACGACATTATACCCATATATTCAATAAAAAACTAATATTTAGCGTACTTTTTTGTAAAGTTATGTAAAGAATTTATAAAAAACGACGCTGATCACCTTTAATTAAATGTAGCAAAATATTTACCGCACTTTCTTCTGTTTGCTTACCCAATTTTTGCACTAAGGATTTTTTCTGTTTATAACTCAGCCCAATAACTGATTTTTCCTTGATTGCCTGTAAAATAACATCATCGCTGGTCGCAATTTCATCAACTAAATTCAAGGATAATGCCTGTTTACCGAACCAATGCTCGCCTGTAGCAATTTTTTCAATCTCTAAATTCGGGCGGTGCTCGCTGACAAATTGCTTAAATAATTCATGGGTTTCTTCCAATTCCTGTTGAAATTTCTGCTTGCCTCTTTCGGTATTTTCTCCCAATACTGTGACAGTACGTTTATATTCGCCGGCTGTCATAACATCAACATCAATATCATGTTTTTTCAATAAACGATGAATATTGGGTAATTGTGCTACGACACCGACAGATCCAATAATTGCAAAAGGTGCAGAAACAATTTTATCTGCTACACAAGCCATCATATAACCGCCACTTGCAGCCACTTTATCCACAGCTACTGTCAATTTTATACCGGCATGTTTGAGACGAGCTAATTGCGAAGCTGCCAACCCATAGCCATGCACAACACCACCGGGGCTTTCCAATCGTACCAACACTTCATCTCGTTCGGCATTGGCTACTGCTAAAATCGCATTAATTTCTTCACGAAGTGCCGAGGTCTCCGAGGCAGACATATCCCCTTTAAAATTCAACACATATAGTGTGGCTTTATTTTCGCTGACGGATTCGCCTTTTTTCAGCTTTTCTTTCTCTATTTTAGCTTTTTCTTTTTCCGCTTTTTTACGTTGTTTTTCCAATTGTTTAAATTCAGCTTCAGTGAATTGAAAATCTCGCAACTTCTCTACGTTATGTTGATATTGTTCAGCCAAATCTACTATTTGTAATTCTCCATGTTCAGCAGATTTTTGCTGCTTTAAAGCAAAAATTGCCATCACCACCCCGCCAATCACTAAAATCAACGTTAAAACTTCCAAAATAAAAATGCCGTAACCGACTAAAATTTCAGACCACATAATAGTTCCTCATAAAATAAAAGTGACACATCATAGCCTGTTTTCAAAACCCTTGCAAAAATGACCGCACTTTTGCAGAAAAATTAGACTATGATGTGTTGTAATAAAAAATCCTCTTGACAAAGCCTTTGTGTACTAGTTTAATAGTGCAGAAGATAATTTGTAAACATGGGATTAGTTATGTTTCAACCCTATATTCAAGTATTACGCCGTTCAGTCGATTACCATCGCGATTTAGTTTCTGTATTCTCCACCTTATGTGCCAATAAACAAAATGCATTATTATTGGAAAGTGCGGAAATCAGTAGCAAAAACAGTTTAAAAAGTTTATTACTCATCAATCCTGCACTGAAAATCACCTGTAATGGGCAACAAGTCCGTTTACAAGCCTTAACAGAAAACGGCAAAACTGTTTTAACTCATTTAAAAAAACCATTATCTGCCTTAGCCTCTGTTTCTGTTTTCGATGATGAGATCAATGTCACCTTTTCACCATTAGATCAAAATCTTGATGAAGACAGTAAATTGCAATCTGCCACAATTTTTGACGGGTTGCGCACTCTTACACACCTTTACTCTCATAGCCAAACACCAGTATTTTTAGGTGGGCTTTTTGCTTATGATTTAGTCGCTAATTTTATGCCAATGGATGGCATTGAATTACAAAATGACGGGCTAACTTGTCCTGATTATGTATTTTATTTGGCTGAACAACTGTTAAGCTGTGATCACCGCACTCAAAAAGCTGAATTACAAACCTTCTGTTTTAGCTCGCAAACCTTAGCTGATTTAGCAGAAAGTGCGGTAACTATTTCGCAAGAATTGGCTGCCTTAACCCCATTATCCCCTATCCAAAAAGCCAAGAACGATATTGCCACCAACCACGAAGATGAAGCATTCAAGCAAATCATTCTGGATTTAAAACATCACATTAATATCGGCGATGTATTTCAGATTGTACCGTCTCGGCGTTTTATGATCGAATGCCCAAATACCTTAGCAAGTTATCGGCAGCTTAAACAAAATAACCCAAGTCCTTATATGTTTTTTATGCAAGATTCAGATTTTACTCTATTCGGAGCCTCTCCGGAAAGTGCATTAAAATATACCGCTGACAGCCGTCAATTGGAAATTTATCCTATCGCAGGTTCCCGCCCTCGTGGTTTTAATGCTCAAGGACAAATCGATCCTGAATTAGACGCACGTTTGGAATTAGAACTGCGGTTAGATCATAAAGAACAAGCCGAACATTTAATGTTGGTGGATTTAGCTCGTAATGATATTGCCCGGGTATGTGAAAGCGGTTCAAGATATGTGAAAGAGCTAATGCAGGTCGATAGATATTCACACATTATGCACTTAGTTTCCCGTGTAGTGGGAAAACTCCGCCCTGAATTAGACGCACTTCATGCTTATCAAGCCTGCATGAATATGGGAACTTTAACAGGTGCACCAAAAATCAAAGCCATGCAATTAATTTACCAATTTGAACGACAAAAACGCCATAGTTATGGCGGTGCGGTGGGGTATCTTGATTCCGAAGGCAATTTAGATACCTGTATCGTCATTCGCTCCGCCTTTGTACAAAACAACATTGCTTATGTACAAGCCGGTTGTGGTGAAGTATTGGATTCCGATCCGCAAATGGAAGCTGATGAAACCCGCCACAAAGCCCGTGCCGTATTAAATGCCATTCAACAAACCAATCAGCAAGCTTAATTAAGGGAAAATCATAATGGCAACGATTTTATTTTTGGATAATTTTGATTCCTTTACATACAACTTAGTGGATCAATTTCGTACACTCGGCCATCAGGTAAAAATTTACCGCAATGACTGTCATTTAGAATATTTGGAACAACTCGCCCGAGAGCCTGATACTATTTTAGCCCTTTCTCCGGGACCGGGTTGTCCAGCCGAAGCCGGTAATATGTTGGCTTTAATTAATAAAATTAAAAATGAGGTACCTATTATTGGGATTTGTTTGGGTCATCAAGCCTTAATTGAAGCTTTTGGTGGTAAAGTAATTCATGCAGGTGAAGTACTTCATGGCAAAGTATCACAAATTCAGCATGATAACCAAGCCATGTTTGCAGGATTAACCAATCCAATGCCTGTAGCACGCTATCATTCCTTAATGGGAACAGATTTACCTGACGAATTTATCGTCAATGCAGAATACAATAATATTATTATGGCCATTCGCCACCGAGCATTACCGATTTGTGCTTTCCAATTTCACCCGGAAAGTATTTTAACCGTACAAGGAACCAAATTATTGGAGAATTCAATAAATTGGTTATTAAATTTCAATCAAGAGGCAACAAAATGATCATTGTCTATGGTTTAAAAGAACAATTACAACCCAGAAAAAATGAGTTGATGCTGCTTATTTTCGACTGCCTTCAATTACAATTAGGTATTCCGGCACGCAAACATGCTCTGCGTTTTATTGGTTTAGAAGCCGAAGATTTTTACTATCCTGAAGGCAGAAGTGAGAACTTCACTGTGATTGAAATTAATTTAATGCAAGGACGCACAGAAGAAACCAAAAAACGCCTGATTAAAATGCTTTTTTGTGAACTGGAACAACGTCTTGGCATTTCAGCGATTGATGTGGAAATTACCATTAAGGAACAGCCCGCACATTGTTGGGGATTCCGAGGAATGACCGGTGATGAAGCCAATGATTTAACTTATGATATTCACCGATAAAGGGAGAAATCGCGATGAAAACCGAACAACTATTGAACTTATTATTTGATAATCAAGCACTCTCTCAAGCACAATCTTCTCAACTTTTTACAGCCATTGTACAAGGTGAGCTAAGTAATGAGCAGCTCGCAGCTACTTTAATTGCCTTAAAATTACGTGGCGAAACTATTGATGAAATTAGTGGTGCTGTGACCGCACTTTTAGCCGCAGCTGAACCATTCCCTACACCGAATTATCCCTTTGCCGACATTGTAGGCACCGGAGGAGACGGTGCAAATACCATTAATATTTCTACTGCCAGTGCTATAGTGGCTGCCGGAATGGGTTTTAAAATTGCGAAACACGGCAATCGCAGCGTCTCCAGCAAAAGTGGTTCCAGCGATGTTTTAACAGAATTAGGCATTAATATTCAAATGGATACGCCAAATGCCCGTCAAGCCTTAGATGAAATCGGCTTAGCTTTTATTTTTGCACCAAAATACCATACTGGTTTCAAACATGCCGTCCCGGTTCGCCAAGCCCTAAAAACTCGAACTATTTTCAATATTTTAGGCCCCTTAATCAATCCAGCTAAACCTAAACGCCAATTATTAGGCGTTTATTCACCGCACTTACTCAAAGTTTATGCAGAAACCTTAGCTCAATTGAAACATGAGCATAGTATTATCGTCTATGGCAGTGGCTTAGATGAAGTGGCAATACATGGAACCACACAGGTTGCTGAAATGAAAAATGGGGAAATCCATTATTACGAACTTCAACCTGAGGATTTTGGTTTTCAAGTTCAATCCTTAGAAAGTTTAAAAGGTGGAGAACCAAAAGAAAATGCCGAATTAATCACTGCACTTTTACAAGGTAACGGCAAAGCGGAACATATTCAAGCCGTAGCGATGAATGTGGCGTTGTTGATGAAATTGTTTGGGTTTGAGGATTTAAAAGCCAATGCGGTGAGCGTTTGTGAGTTTTTGGGATCGGGGAAAGCGGTTGAGGTGTTAGAGAAATTAAGACATTATTAAATATCGTTTTTATCCGATTTCGCCGATGGCGACTTACTTTTCTTTACTTGTGTAAAGAAAAGTAAGCAAAAGCCCCCCCCCTGCTTTGCCTTGTTTCCTAAAAATCGGACAATTTGCTTAACGAAAAATGCCTAAACTCGCTTCGCTCAGGCAGACGGCATTTTACTACGTTTTATTCCCCGTCTGAACCGCCTGAGCGACTTGAAATTTTTAGCTAAATTCCGTCTGTCTGAGCGAAGCTAGTTCAGGAATTTAGCGTGAAGAAAATTTCAACTAAGCTCAGAAAAGCGGTGAAGTCGGGTCGCCTTTCTTTTGGTTACTTTTCTTTGGCGAAGCAAAGAAAAGTGACATATATAGCAAAGAAAAAGTAGGTCGCCATCGGCGAAACCCGATTTAAAAATACTCAAAATACAAAAACAGGAATAACCATGACCCCAACAATATTACAAAAAATCGTCCTAGATAAACGAGAGTGGATTTCAGAAAAAAAAGCCCAATTTCCATTGAGTGAATTTGTACAAAATATCATAAAATCCGACCGCTCTTTTTATGCAGCTTTAAACGCCGGCACACACCAAACACCGGCATACATTTTGGAATGTAAAAAAGCCTCACCGTCAAAAGGTCTTATACGAGCGGAATTTAATCTTGATGAAATAGCTTCCGTTTATAAAAATTACGCATCAGCCATTTCCGTTTTAACCGATGAAAAATATTTCCAAGGAGATTTTCGCTATATTCAGCAAGTGAGAAATCAGGTGAAACAACCAATCCTATGTAAAGATTTTATGGTGGATGAATATCAAGTTTATCTCGCCCGTTATCATCAAGCTGACGCAATTTTGTTAATGTTATCAGTGGTTGATGATGAAACTTACCGCCATTTGGCTGATTTAGCACACGAATTGGGTATGGGGGTGCTGACAGAAACCAGTAACGAGCAGGAATTTGAGCGAGCATTAAATCTGAATGCTAAAATTATCGGAGTAAATAACCGCAATTTGCACGATCTCAGTGTGGATCTCAATCGAGTAAAAACTTTAGTGGCACAATTTCAGGATCGTATTTCTGCCGATACCAAAATTATCAGTGAATCAGGGATTTATACTCATCAACAAATACGCCAATTAAAACCGGTTTCCCATGGCTTTTTGATCGGCAGTAGTTTAATGGGAAGTACTGATTTAAATAATGCTGTACGTTCGGTCGTTTTCGGCGAAAATAAAGTCTGTGGTTTAACCCGCCCACAAGATGTAAAATCCGCCTATGAAAACGGCAGTTTATATGGTGGATTGATTTTTGTGGAAAACTCAAAACGCTGTATTTCCCTACGCCAAGCCCAAGAATTAGTGACCTCTGCACCACTACGTTTCGTCGGTGTTTTCCAAAATCAGGACATTGAATTCATCACTAAAATTGCTGCTCAATTGGATCTGTTTGCCGTACAATTACACGGTTCGGAAAATAAAGATTTTATTACCGCACTTCGCCAATCTTTACCGGAAAAAACGCAAATTTGGAAAGCAGTATCCGTTGATAATGATATTCAAACCATAGAAATGCCACAAAGTAGCGACATCAGCCGTTATATTTTGGATACCAAGGTCGGCAATCAACAAGGTGGCACAGGTACTGTTTTTGATTGGACAAAAATCCCAAATGACTATAAAGATCGTATTCTACTGGCCGGAGGAATTTGTCTTGAAAATATTGATCAGGCTTTGGCACAAGGCTGCTTAGGTGTGGATCTTAATTCCGGTGTTGAAATCAGTGCCGGTATCAAAAGTCCGGAAAAACTCACCGCACTTTTTGAGCGGATACAGGCTATGTAATATCCCCAAAATCCAGAGAAAAAGCCTAACAAAGGCTCAGCTTCATAGGGTGAATCCTAGCACGGAAAGTCGAACTAGGTTAGGTATATCTAGCCTAGTTGGGCGGAAGCCTAGCACGGCGAAGCCGTACTAGGTTACTCATAGCCCAGCCCCGCTGGGGCTGTAAGATAGGTTCCCTTCGCCTCCAAAGGTTTAAATCCTAACGGGGCAAAGCTGTACTAGCTTATGCGTAGCCCTGTCCCGCTGGGCTGTTAGTTTTTATTTCCCCGTCTGAACCGCCTGAGCGACTTGAAATTTTTAGCTAAATTCTGTCTGTCTGAGCGTAGCGAGTTCAGGAATTTAGCGTTAAGAAAATTTCAACCAAGCTCAGAAAAGCGGTGAAGTCGGGGCTTGTTTCTTTTGCTTACTTTTCTTTACACGAGTAAAGAAAAGTAAGTCGCCATCAGCGAAACACAACAAAAAAATCTTTACATTTTTGTACTAGTTCAATAGTATATAAAAACATTTTAAAAACAAAAGGACAATAAAATGAATAACACCCTTTTAGATCCCTATTTCGGTGAATTCGGCGGTATGTATGTGCCAGAAATTCTCGTACCTGTTCTCAAAGAACTGGAAAAAGCCTTTGTTGAAGCAAAAGAGGATCCTGAATTTCAAGCCGAATTTTTTGATTTATTACACAATTATGCCGGCCGGCCGACAGCACTTACGCTATGCAAAAATTTAACCAAAGGCACAAAAACCAAACTTTATTTAAAACGTGAAGATCTGTTACACGGTGGAGCACATAAAACCAATCAAGTATTAGGGCAAATTCTGCTTGCCAAACGAATGGGAAAAACACGAATTATTGCGGAAACCGGTGCCGGCCAGCACGGTGTAGCAACTGCCTTAGCCTGTGCAATGTTAGGCATGCCTTGTGTGGTTTATATGGGATCCAAAGACGTGGAGCGTCAATCACCCAATGTATTTCGTATGAAATTAATGGGAGCAGAAGTTGTGCCTGTACAAAAAGGGTCTTGTTCCTTAAAAGATGCCTGTTGTGAGGCAATGCGTGATTGGGCCGCAAATTATGCCACTACCCATTATTTAATCGGCACGGCCGCCGGCCCTCACCCATTCCCAACAATGGTTCGTGAATTTCAAAAAATTATCGGAGAAGAAACCAAACGACAAATTTTGGCAAAAGAAAATCGCTTACCTGATGCTGTTATTGCTTGTGTCGGTGGTGGTTCAAATGCTATAGGTATGTTCGCCGATTTCATTGAAGAAAAAAACGTACGTTTAATCGGTATCGAACCGGCAGGCAAAGGTATTGATACCGGAGAACACGGTGCACCTTTAGCTCATGGCAGAACAGGTATTTACTTCGGTATGAAATCACCATTAATGCAAACTGCTGACGGCCAAATCGAAGAATCTTACAGTATTTCTGCTGGATTGGACTTTCCTTCCGTTGGACCACAACACGCTTATTTACAAACCATTGGGCGTGCCGAATATCCAAGCATTACCGATGATGAAGCCCTAGCGGCATTTAAAGATCTGGCTCAGCATGAGGGAATTATTCCTGCGTTGGAAAGTTCTCACGCATTAGCCTATGCGTTAAAATTGATTCGCCAAAATCCGGAGAAAGAACAATTATTAGTCGTCAATTTATCCGGCCGTGGCGATAAAGATATTTTTACAGTAGATAAAATCTTTACTGAAAGAGGATTGTTATAATGAGCCGTTTTACACATTGTTTTGCTCAACTAAAAGCTAAAAATCAAGGCGCATTTGTGCCGTTCGTTACATTATGTGATCCTGATTTTGACCGCTCTTTTGATATTATTTGTACTCTTGTGGATAACGGTGCAGATGCATTGGAGTTAGGATTACCTTTTTCTGATCCATTGTTAGATGGCCCTGTTATTCAAGCCGCTAATAATCGTGCCTTAAATGCCGGTTGCAGCACTCAAGAAAGCTTTGATCTATTGAAGAAAGTGCGGTCAAAATATCCTGAGATTCCAATCAGCTTGTTGCTTTGCGCCAATTTGATTTATGCCCAAACTCTCGACGGATTTTATCAGTGTTGTGCGGAAGCCGGTGTTGATGCAGTATTAGTTGCCGATATTCCGTTATTTGCCGCCGAACCTTATATTCAAGCAGCGAAAAAACAGAGCATTCAACCAGTGTTTATTTGCCCGCCGAATGCAGATAGTCACACAATTCAGCAAGTTGCCGAAAAGTCTGAAGGCTATACTTATTTAGTTTCTCGAGCAGGCGTTACCAGTGCTGAAAATCAACAACATGCGGCCAATCTAGATACGCTTGTAGAGCAACTCAAGGCATTCGGTGCCCCACCAATTCTACAAGGTTTTGGCATCGCTCAACCAGAACAAGTAAAATCTACACTCAAAATGGGCATTACCGGCGCTATATCAGGTTCCGCTACAGTAAAAATTATTGAAGCCAATTTAGATAATCATTCAAATTGCTTAAATGAATTGGCAACATTTGTGAGAGAAATGAAAGCTGCAACATTCTTTAGCTAAAAAGCAAAATCCAAAGAATATAGAAATCCGCACCTAAAAAGTAAACTGATTTGCTCAACTTTTAATGTGCGGATTTATTAAAGTGCGGTTATTTTTTAATTATTTTGTCAGGCATTTTATTATTGCCTGACAAATAAAATTACAATGCTTTTAAAATATCATCTACCCGTTCTTTAGCATCACCAAATAACATTTGAGTATTTTCTTTAAAGAACAATGGATTTTGCACACCGGCATAACCTACCGCCATAGAACGTTTAAATACAATGACATTTTGTGCTTTCCAGACTTCCAATACAGGCATTCCTGCAATCGGACTGTTTGGATCGTCTAATGCCGCAGGATTTACCGTATCATTCGCACCGATAACCAATACTACATCGGTGTCTGCAAAATCTTCGTTGATTTCATCCATTTCCAAGACAACATCGTAAGGTACTTTCGCTTCCGCTAATAATACATTCATATGTCCCGGTAAACGGCCTGCAACAGGGTGAATACCGAAACGAACATTAACCCCTTTTTCACGCAATTTAGCCGTGATTTCCGCAACAGGATATTGAGCCTGAGCAACCGCCATTCCATATCCCGGAGTAATGATTACCGAGCTCGCATTTTTCAGCATTTCAGCCACTTCTTCAGCAGAAGTTTCTCGATGTTCGCCTTGTTCTTCATCACCACCTGAAGACTGCACTTCTGTCCCAAAACCACCGGCAATAACACTGATGAAAGAACGATTCATTGCTTTACACATAATGTAAGACAAAATTGCACCACTTGAGCCAACTAAAGCACCGGTGACGATTAATAAGTCATTACTCAACATGAAACCTGCCGCAGCCGCTGCCCAACCGGAATAAGAATTTAGCATAGAAACGACCACTGGCATATCTGCACCACCAATAGAGGCCACTAAATGCCAACCGAAAACTAACGCAATAGCTGTCATCACCAATACAGGGAAGATATTATGCGGATTGTTGAGGAAAACTACCATTAATAATGCGGAAACAATTAATGCCGCTAAATTCCATTTGTGTTTATGTGGAATATTCAAGGCACCGGAAGACACCTTTCTACCTAAAAAACTACCGCTTAATTTACCAAATGCCACTAAAGAACCGGAAAATGTCACCGCACCAATAAAGATACCAAGATAAACTTCCACATTATGAATTGTTGCGAGAGTTGCTTGTTCTGCTTCAAAGAGTGATTTTGCATTTTCCAATGCCGCTTCACTAATAAATGCTGTTCCTTCTGGAGCGACAAATTCAGGTGTCATGTGTAAACCGAAACTATTGAACCCCACTAGAACTGCTGCCAAACCTACAAAACTGTGTAGAATGGCAACCAATTCCGGCATTTCCGTCATTTCTACTTTTAACGCCCGTTGAACACCGATAACAGCACCAATTAACATTGCGATAATGATCCAAACCTGTCCGTTAGTTTGAGGCCCGAAAATGGTAGCAATTAAAGCAATTGCCATACCGACAATGCCATACCAACAACCTGCTTTAGCCGTTTCATGCTTAGAAAGACCGGCTAAGCTCATAATGAAAAGTAATGCAGACACAATATATGCCGCTTGAACTAAACCTATTGACATCGTTGTACTCCTTAACCTTTTCTAAACATCGCAAGCATACGTTGGGTCACTTTAAAGCCACCGAAAATATTAATACTTGCCACTAAAATCGCAATGAATGCCAAAATGCTGATAAAGAAACTACCTTGTGCAATTTGCAATACCGCACCAACAATAATAATGCCTGAAATTGCATTAGTGACTGCCATTAAAGGGGTATGCAATGCATGGCTGACGTTCCACACCACATAATAGCCGACCACGCAAGCCAAGACGAATACTGTAAAGTGAGACAAGAAAGAAGCTGGTGTCACGGAAGCTATCCAAAGGAATAATAAAGCAACTAATGCCATAGCACCGTATTTGATACGAGGATCTACCGGCTTTTCTTCTTTTTTAGCCACTGGTGCAGCCGAAACCTGTTTCTGTGGTTGTGCAGATACTTGAATCGGTGGTGCTGGCCAAGTCACTTCACCATCCCTAATGACGGTGACACCACGCAACACAACATCATCAAAATTAATATCAATTTGACCATCTTTATTCGGCGCCAACAATTTTAATAAATTTACCAAGTTGGTACCGTAAAGCTGGGACGATTGAGTTGGCAAACGCGCTGGAAAATCGGTATAGCCAATAATTTTAACTTGATTATCCGTCACTACAACTTCACCTGCTTTAGTATATTCGCAGTTTCCCCCGGTTAATGCTGCTAAATCAACAATCACCGAACCCGGTTTCATGGAATCCACCATTTCTTTAGTAATTAAACGTGGAGCAGGCTTGCCCGGAATTGCAGCCGTAGTAATAATAATATCTACTTCTTTAGCTTGTTCGGCATAAAGGGCCATTGCACGGCGGTTAAATTCTTCCGACATGACTTTCGCATAGCCATCTCCACTGCCCCCCTCTTCTTGGAAATCAATTTCCAAGAAATCAGCCCCCATTGACTTCACCTGCTCTTTTACTTCAGGTCGAGAATCAAAAGCACGAACAATCGCCCCAAGACTATTTGCTGCACCGATGGCGGCCAAACCGGCCACACCAGCACCAATAACCAATACTTTCGCCGGCGGTACTTTACCTGCCGCCGTAATCTGACCGGTAAAGAAACTACCAAATGCATTTGCCGCTTCAATCACCGCACGATAGCCCGAAATATTTGCCATAGAAGATAAAGCATCTAATGCCTGAGCTCGTGAAATACGAGGCACTGCATCCATCGCCAATACATTAATTTTCTTAGCCGATAATTTTTCCATTAATTGCGGATTTTGTGCCGGCCAAATAAAACTGACTAAAGTTGCACCTTCTTTAATTAAAGCAATCTCTTCATCAGTCGGTACGTTCACCTTAAAAATAATATCCGACTGCCAAACTTCGTGAATAGTACCAACCTTTGCCCCTGCTTCAATAAAAGCCTGATCATCAAAGCTTGCCTTAAAACCTGCCCCCTGTTCAATCAGCACATCAAAACCTAATTTTAATATTTGCTGAATCGTCTTCGGCGTTGCTGCTACCCGACTTTCATTCTCTAGCCGTTCTCTAGGTACACCAATTAACATAATGTTTCCTTTAACTTAATTGATAAATTAATTGGGAATAACAAGTTATCCCAAACCCAAAATGACAATAGTCAAACCGTCCTCAATTTACCACTAAATTCACTCAATTTGAAAGTAAATTTTCTATAAATGTGATCCCGATCGTTTTTAAATAATTTAAAAAAGAAAAGCCTAATGCATACCTAAAAATAGCTTTAGTTTTCACAAAATCTTTGCTAAACTGACCGCACTTTTGGGGCTGATTCTGGATTCGACGGGATTGGCGAAGTCCAAGGTGCACGTCGAGGTGCGGTAGGCCTCGTAAACAAACCGCAAAAAATAGTCGCAAACGACGAACAATACGCTTTAGCAGCTTAATAACCTGCTCATAGCCTTCACTCCCCAGCTTCCGCTCGTAAGACGGGGATCAAGTGGAGTCAAACCCAAACGAGATCGTGTTGAAGCCACAGTTTGAGGATCGAAGCACTAAATTAAATCAAACTAGTTTAAGTTTAGCCTGTTTGTCGGCGTACTTAAGCGAAATTAAAGACAAACTAAACGTGTAGTACTGAAGATAGAGTAATTTCGGACGCGGGTTCAACTCCCGCCAGCTCCACCAAATTTGATAGAACTGTAGTCATAAAATGAGTAGTTTATCTATTTTAGTAAATGACTTCCTTTCTCTGCTTTTTGTTTTTCTAACAGTGGCAGATAACGTTCATCAGTCAATGTTTCCAAAAACGCAATTAACGCATCAATTTCTTCCTCTGTTAAAGGTGAAGCCTTTAAATATTGATGAGCTATCGTTTCTGCATATTCAGGCATAGAAAATTGAGGATCTTGCCGTTCTTTCGGTAAATTGGGATTATTTAAAAAACTCAGTACAGTTCGCAAATCCACTAAAGCACCATTATGCATATAGGGCGCTGTGACAGCAACATTTCGTAATGTCGGCACTTTGAATTTGCCTTTTTGAGTAACATCTCCATTCACTTGTGGATTATCAAACAAACCATTATCTACAAAATTTTCATCAACATGTCTTTGCATAATTAAACGCTGATTTTTGGGTACACCAATGTTGTAATAACGATAATTAGTGAAAGTTTCTTGAAGATCGCCAAAAGGCTTAAATTGATGACAAGTTGAACAATTACTACGACTTTTATCAAAGAAAATTTCCATACCTTTTTGTTCAAGTGCGGTCAGTTTTGCTTCATTTTTTAAAAATTTATCGTATTTACTGTCAAAAGGCGATAGCAATTTTTTCTGCTGCTGAAATGTAGCTAAAGCGTCCTCTATTGCAACATAGACTTTTTCATAATGTTGCCAGATTTGTTCACCATAGTGTTGAGATAATAACTTGACATACATCGGCTCTTCAATCACTCGCTTTGCGACATCCAATTTATCTACCATTCCCATTTCCATAGGATCAATAAGAGGCATTCCAGCTTGTTCAGTTAAATGTTTCGCTCGTCCATCCCAAAATTGACCACCCACATATTCCTGCAATTCGGGATCAAAATGAAATACAGGAGAATATTTGGAATACATAATCGTGGGAGAATTACGTTTACCAAACTTCGTTGGATTATCGCCTTGTGATACTGCTTTTTCAAAATGATTATCACGGTTATCAACAAAAGCCGTATCTTGATTATGACAGCTTGCACAACTTTGACTACGATGATGAGATAAATTTTGATCGAAAAATAAAATCTGCCCAAGTAAGGCTTTATCAATACCTGATGTTGGCATTACTCGGGGTTCTTTTTCTAGAGCAACAGCCGTTTGCAAAAACAAAGAGAATACAAACAAATAATACTTCATATTTTTTAAAAGAGAAAATCCAAAATATCAATAATATAGCATATCCTTATTTTCGCTATTTATAACTAACAATTTTAAGATAGAAATTTGATATAAATCAGTAAAATGAAGGTATTATGTGGCAACATGGTTGCCACCACGTTATTTGATGAATGGATTATGGATTTTTTCTTGACCAATGGTTGTATAGGCGCCATGTCCGGCAATCACGACCATATCATCAGGTAATTTAAACATTTTTTGCTTAATAGAATGAATTAAATCAGAATAGCTACCACCGGGAAAATCTGTACGTCCGATACCTTGGTTAAATAATACATCACCCGTAAAAGCGATTTTTTGTTGATGTTCAATAAATCCAATATGCCCCGGTGTATGTCCCGGCAAATGCAAAATTTCAAACTCAAAACCTGCCACTTTAATTTTTTCACCTTCTATATTCAACCAGTAATCTGGAATAAAGGCATCAACTTCAAACAAGCCAAATTGTCGGGATTGTTGTGGTAAGGATTGAAACCAATAATCATCTAATTGATTCGGCCCAATAATATCGAGGTTAAAATGTGCTTTTAACGCTATCGCTGCACCTACATGATCTAAATGTCCATGTGTAAGCAAAATAGCTTCTAATTTTAAGCCCAATTCCTGAATACGTTTAATTAATTTTGGAGCTTCACCACCAGGATCTATAATTGCCGCTTTTTTCTCATCATTCCAAATTAAAGAACAATTTTGTTGGAAAGCTGTTACGGGAATAATGTCAATATTCATGGTTCCTCCCAAAAAATAGAGAACCGCTCTAAAGCGGTTTTATTTTAAATCAAAAGTGCGGTAGAAATTTCTATAATTTTAACTACCGGACCAAGTACGCACCGGCCCCGTATCAATATGTACAAAGTTACTTCTCGGATAGAAGCCTACCCCGCCATTATTCAAACTTTCTGCAGTTTGTTTCAATTTTAACAATGACACATTTTCAATACGTAAATCGATTGCTTGTCCTTTAGTATGATAACTATTACTTGCAACACCTCGACTTACCCGACGCATTGCCGCATTACTAGCCGGCGAGCGATAGCCTGAGATCACTATAATTTCACTTTGGCGAGCGCCTAATTTAGTTTGGATATCATATAATTTGGTAAAAAGCTTTGGATCCATTCTATGAGACTTACCACTACGTTTATCACGCATCAACCAATCTAATTTTTTTAGATTGGCTTCAGAAAAACCTTTCCCAGCCACAAATTCAGGAGCAAGAACATCCCCCGTATTTATATTTCTAAAGCGTAAAATTCGAGGTTTGGGAGTAGAAACCGCAGCTAAAACAGAATTAGGTAAAAAAGACGCTCCTAAAACTAAGCCTCCAAGGGATAACCATTTACGGCGATGTTGATTAATTTCTTGAGTCATTTTCTTTTCTCTTTTTAGTAGCCGGATATTTCGACAAGCCAATTATAGTTAAGTTCCGCAAATCCTAAAAACGATTTTAGCGAAGATATTTTTTTACTAAATCCCAATTAATAAAACTTAAATTTTTTACCGAATCATAGCCATAAATATCTTTTAATTTATGTAATTTACCATTTTCAGCCCAAGCTGTGACATAATATAAATACACTGGATTATCTGATGACACATTCACTGACGTTGTTTTTTGGCTTTCTAATACTTTTTGCTTACGGTTTTCCGTCCAACCTGATTCCTTCAATAAAATAGTCGCTAACGCATCTGATTTTTCTACACGTACACAACCAGAACTTAAAGCCCTACCTTCTTTAGCAAACAAACCTCTGTTTGGTGTATCATGCAAATAAATAGCATCAGAACTCGGCATATTAAATTTAAACCGTCCTAATGCACTATTATCGCCGGCTTTTTGACGTAAACGATAAGGAAATTTTGCTCCTATACTTGTCCAATCAATACTATATGGATCAACCACATTACCACGACTATCAATAATGCTGTAACCATTACGTTCCAAATAGCTCGGATCTCGTTTTACTTTTGGAATAATATCTTCATTAATTAAACGAGTTGGTGCATTCCATGGTGGATTCACTACAACATTGCTTAACTTACTGTACATCACTGGGGTACGACGTTCATTTTTACCTACAATTACACGCGAATTGAGCACCAATTCACCATCACGATAATAATTCAGCTGATAACTTGGAATATTAACAAAAATACCATTCTCAAAATCAGGGATAATTCGCAAACGCTGGACATTTACCGCTAATTTATAAACCTCTAACATAGGATCAGTTTTAGTTTTTTGTTTTTTACTGCTTTTTCCACTTTCACCCTCAATTTGCTGTTCATTGAATAAATGAAGTATCAAATAATCCAAAGTTTGTTGATAACGAAGGTTAGTTGCTGAAATTTGATTCCAAAAAGATAAAACATCGTTATTTTTTACCGCACTTACCCACTGATCGACGTGAAATTCTGCCGGTGTAATTGCTTTGTAATTATTGGTCGTATAAAGCCAATTCTGTGCAGAGTTTATCACATTGGTGGTGTAATATAGATAATCTAAAAAAGCATCTGTCAGTGCAATATCATATTGCAATACATCTCCACTGCTGAGTTCATCTATGAGTGCCAAAGATTTTGCCGAGCGTGCAGAAATACCACTTGCTACCAACGCAGCATATTCTTTTAAAAAGGCTTTTTCAAAGAGTTTATTTGTCCATAAATTATGGTAATCATTATCTGAATAAATTTTCGCAACAGCAGATTTTAACTGTAATTGCTGCTCTTTACCCTGTAATAGTTCTGCTAATTTTGTTTCTGCTTGACGTTGTTTTTCTTCAGCTAAACGTTGTACTTCTGCTAAATGTTCTGCTTCTAAACGAGCTGCTTCTTCACGTTTTTGCTGTTCAATTTGTTGAGTAGCCAAATCTACTTCGATATTTGTTGATTCACTTTTAATTTCAGTCTGATTAGCCATCGCTTGAAAAGAAATACCAATCATTACATTCAACAACGCAATTTTGAATGACTTATTAAACATTAAAATTCCTTAGTTTAAAACTTAAAACCATAACCACTAAAGTGCGGTCAAAAAATTAATTTGCTTTTGCTTGAACGGCCTTTCCTTGTTCAAATTCAGCTAAATCTAATGCTATTTTTTCTGCTTCACGCAAGAAAAAGTCTGGCGCTTCATAATCCTTTGGCAAATCATCCACATCTTTTAATGCTTTTTTACCTTCACGTCTAAAACGATCGTTTAAATTATTCAAACGTCGAGCATCATCTTTATCGTTTTCTGCTTTACGCACTTGGTAATTTAGTGATAATAATTTACGATCACGACGCTCATCTCTCACTTTCAAATCTTCAGCCAACGCAATAAATTCAGGATCCTTAGCAATACGTTTTTCGTGATTTTCTTTTAATGCTGTGATAGCATCACGAGCTTTCCCAATTTCAGCATAAGTCGCTGCTGGCACTTTATCCCATACCAAAGCATTATCTTCTTTTTCCTCACCGACTTCTTTCATATCAATGATTGCCGGAAAATCAATATCTGCAGCAACACCTTTAAGTTGCGTACTACCACCATTAATACGATAGAATTTTTGAATAGTATATTGAATAAACCCTTGTGGTGTTTGATCCAAATCATAGACAAAGTTTAGTGGTCGAGTTTGTTGTACTGTCCCCTTGCCGAAAGTATTTTGTCCGACAATTACTGCACGATTATAATCTTGCATTGCGGCAGCAAAAATCTCAGAAGCAGAAGCACTATGGCGGTTGACCATAACCAATAAAGGGCCGGTATAAACTTGAGTATTATCAGGATCTTCATGGACTCTAATACGGTTATAAGAATCTCTTACTTGTACTACAGGACCATCACTAATAAATAATCCACTCAGTTCCACAGCTTCAGTTAAAGCACCACCGCCATTTTCACGTAAATCAATAATTAAACTGACCGCACTTTTTTGTTTCATCTCTGCTAATAATTTACGCACATCCTCAGTTAAACCAATGTAGAATGTCGGAATAGTAATGACAGCCACATTTTTACCATTCACTTTATTCACAGATAATTTCGCTGCACTATCTTCAAGACGTACTTTATCTCGCACCAGTGTAACAATTTTTGTTTTTCCACCTTTGGCAGGTTCAATTTCCAAGCGAACTTTTGTCCCTTTTTTACCTTTAATTTTATCTACCACATCATCTAAACGCCAACCGATAACCTCTTCAATTTCGCCTTTTTCCTGACCTACTCCCAAAATTTTATCACCGGCTTGTAATTTTTTACTGCGATCGGCAGGCGCACCTTTAACCAAAGATTGAATAATGGTCTCATCATCTTCTTGACGCAATGTTGCCCCAATACCCTCTAAGGATAAGTTCATTGATTCATTGAAGTTTTTCGCTGTACGAGGCGCTAAATAGCTAGTATGAGGGTCAATTTCTCGAGAAAAAGCGTTCAAATATAATTGGGTAATATCATCTGATTTTGTTTGTGTTAAACGACGAATTGCCAAGTTATAACGCTTGATAAGAGTTTTCTTAATATCTGCCCAAGTTTTATCCTTTAATTTCAATTGAATAATATCGTTTTTAACTCGAGCTTCCCATAATTGATCAGCTTCAGCTTTAGTTGTAGGAAATGCGGCCTGTTTACGATCAATTTCAATTGCATCATTCCCTTTCAAATCAGGCTCTTTATCCAATAGGGATAAAGAAAATTCATAACGCTCATAACGACGTTTCATCATCAAATCATACATGGCAAAAGCAATATCAAGTTTGCCCTCATTCAATTCATCGTCGATTCGAGCCGCAAATTCCGCTCTCATTTGGTCAATGTCGGATTGTAAAAAAGTATTGTGATTAAAATCCAATAAATCCACATAGCGATTAAAAATTTTAGCTGAAAAAACATCATCCAACTGGAATTTTTGATAATGAGACTGAGTCAGTCTTGTGGTAACCCGTTTGGTTGCCAAACTATTGCTTTCTGTCGGTTGTGGAATCACAATTTCACTAGATTTCAAGGCCGCTGGTACAGCTAAAGCCATATTTCCACCTAATAACATGGAGAATGCCAATGCCATTAAGGAATACTTGGATTTATTTAACTTCATTTTACTTTCCTAAATTTGCACGAACCTAAACTATGATTACGCGAATAAACGATCCTGAGCTACGGTCAAAATTAACCCGTTATCTAATTGCACTCTTGCACCATCACGAATAACCTCTAAAATGACCGCACTTTTCACTTGTTCTCCCACTTTAATTTTTGCCCTATCTCCCTCTTTAGCATGAGTAAAATCAAACGCATTCAATTGTAGTTGTTCTACATTACCTAATTTAGTTTGTTTTACTTGTTGTTTTCTTGAAGACGGCTTTTTACCTTTTGTATTTAACTTATTAGCATGATTAAATTGTTTTTTCGGTTTTGGATTAGCGGCACGTTCTGCAGCTTTCTTCTCAGCAAATTTTGCTTTCGCTTCTGCTAATTGTTGGGCTGCGTGATCCGCATGTTCTTGCTCCAATATACCTGCGGGATTCCCCTGTAAATCAACTCGTTCTGCCCCTAAACGACAGCCGTGTAAATAACGCCAATTTGACGTGTATTGACGTAAGGCATGACGTAATTGGGTTTTGCTGACGCTGTCATCTTCTTTCAAAGCTTCTGCTAAATCTTGAAATAAGCCGATTTTTAAAGGCTTGGCTTCACCTTCTAGAGTAAAGCATAAGGGAAATTTTTCTGCCAAATACGCAATAATTTCTTTATTACTTAATTTGGATGTGTGTTCTTGAATTTGTTCTGTAGTTTGTGCTGAGCTTTCAACTTGTTGAATGTCTGTCATCATGTTTTCCTAAACGAAAGAAATAGATAAAAAATTGTCGATATTCTAAATCAAATTTGAGCAGAATGAAAATGAATAATCCCAATTCAAGGGGAAATTCAATATAAAACTCACAAAAAATCAACCGCACTTTTCCTTCTATAGGTTTAAAATTTGAGATAAAACAGGTAGAATAAGGAGCATATATCTTTTTTATGCCCCTTTTTATTCTTAGGAAATGCCTAAAATTAGATCTGCGACTTTAACACCAACCATACAAACACAATTAAGTTGTTGCCACGATTGCAATAGCTTAATTGCCTTACCACAGCTTAATAAATTTCAGCGCGCCGATTGCCCCCGTTGCCATAATACAATTAAATCCGGCGATCACTGGAGCTTGCATCGTTGCTTTTTCATTGCATTTTCAATTTTAGTCTTAATGCCGTTTGCCTTAACTTATCCACTACTCAGTGTTGATTTGTTAGGCGAAAAAATTAATGCCTCCGTATGGGAAGGTATTTGGAAAATGGCAACTGAAGGATATCCATACAGTGCTTTTTTAGTCTTTATTTGTGCTGTTTTTATGCCGGTGAGCTTTGCATTGTTAGTCATTTTTTTACGCATTGCCCAACTTTTACGAACTCGTCCTCGAAATTTATTATTCGCTTTAGGTTATATTAAACCTTGGGTTATGTTTGATGTGTATTTGGTTGCACTTGGAGTCACAGCATTTAAAGTGAGAGATTATGCCAGCTTACAAATTAACATTTATCTTATTGCTTTTGTTCTAACTGCCTTACTAACGACATTACTTTTTATTAAAATCAATCCTTCCGAATTATGGTCGCAGTTTTATCCTGCATATAAACCATTACAAACAATTCACGGAGAAAATCCACCGCACTTTTGTAGCCATTGCCATTACACATTTGCACAAACAAAATTGGATCGCAAACATCATCCGATTTGTCCCCGTTGCCATTCCAAAATAGAAACATCACCCGAAATGGGGTTACAACGCACTTGGGCAACTTTAATCGCCGGTACTATCATGCTCTTCCCTGCCAATGTATTGCCTATGTCTTTTGTTTATACAAACGGTATAGCAAATGGCGATACATTAATGTCAGGAGTGCTGACCTTTATTGATATGGGCAGTTATTTTGTTGCATTTATAGTATTTGTCGCCAGTATTTTTGTCCCCATAAGTAAAATTGCTATTATGTTATATTTGCTATTTTCTGTTCATTTTCAATGGAAACATTCCATTAAATGGCAAATGCGATTATTGCATATTGTGCATTTTGTAGGTCGATGGTCAATGCTCGATTTATTTGTATTAGCTCTGATGATGTCATTAGTCACCCGTGGGCAAATTATCAGTTTTTCTGTCGGCCCTGCCGCTTTTTATTTCGGTACAGCCGTGTTTTTAACCATGATTTCAACCTCTCAATTCGATAGTCGCTTACTTTGGAAAATATATGACAAATCAACAAACTCCTTCTACAGAAAATAAACATATTAATAATGCTCAAATCCGCCATATTAAACGAATTTCGCCTTTTTGGTTATTGCCATTTATCGCCTTTTGTATCGGCGCAATATTGTTTTTCCAAATTGTGAAAGAACAGGGTATAACCATTCGTATTACCTTTAATAATGGTGAAGGTTTAGTTGCCAACAAAACACAAATTCGCTATCAAGGCTTACAAATAGGCGTAGTCAAGAAAGTCAATTTTACCGAGGATTTAAAACAAGTTTTAGTGGAGGCCAATATTTACCCTGAAGCTGAAAGTGTTTTACGCGAAAATACGCGTTTCTGGCTAGTCAAACCAAGCGCTTCATTAGCCGGCATTTCAGGATTAGATGCTTTGGTATCAGGGAATTATATTACTCTTCAGCCGGGTGGAGGTGATGATAAACGTGAATTTATCGCTGAAATTGAAAGCCCTATCGCCCAATTAGATGAAGGCGATTTATTAGTGCGCTTAAAAGCAGATGATTTAGGCTCAATTTCCGAAGGTGCTTCAGTATATTTTAAAAAAATTCCTGTAGGTAAAGTCTATGATTACCGTATTTCCAAAGAAGATAATAGTGTTGAAATCCAATTACTTATCAACAAAAACTATGCTCATTTGGTAAAAGAAGACAGCCACTTTTGGAATATTAGCGGTATTAACGCAGATATTAGTTTATCCGGTATTCAAGTCAATATGGATAGCCTTAATGCCATCGTACAAGGTGCTGTTGCGTTTGACTCTCCTAAAGACAGTCCTAAAGCCAGACAAAATCAGCATTATACGCTTTACCCTAATTTACAAGCGGCAAAACGTGGGTTAGAAATTGAAATTACATTACCAAACCAACCAGGATTGAAAGCCGGTAAAACGGAAGTGTTTTATCAAAATATTCAAGTCGGTATTTTAGCTGAACTCAGTGCGATCGAAAAAACGCAAGAAAAAATGACAGGTAAATTACTTCTCGATCCAAGTATGGGAGATTTATTGACTCAACAGAGTCATATTATCTTACATAATAAGAAATTCAGCTTGGGTAATTTAACGGATTTAAATAATGCCTTACGGGGGCAATATTTTGAAATTATTGCCGGAGAGGGAGAGCCAAGTCGTGAATTTGTCGTACTCAGTGAAAGTGAATTATTGCTTAAGGATCCCTCCAATTTGATTATTACGCTAACGGCTCCTGATACTTATGGTATCAGCGCAGGACAAGCCGTGTATTCTCATAATTTACCCATTGGTAAAGTAGTTTCCGAGCAAATTCAAGGGGAAAACGTGCAGTTTAAGATCGCTATTGAAAAACAATATCGTCACTTAATCTACGCAGATACCCAATTCGTTGCTGCCACTAATCTCGATATATCTTTTGGTATCGAAGGAATTCGTATCGCTGCGGCGAATCCGGAAAAATGGTTACAAGGTGGTATTAGAATTATCAATCATAAACAGCAAGGTAAAGCACAAGATCAATATCCGCTATTCAAAGATCTTAACAATGCAGAAGCAGGCATCACAACACAAACACTCATACCTAATATCACACTAAAAACCAATACATTACCAAGTATTAGCGAAGGCTCTCTAGTACTTTACCGCCAATATGAAGTTGGCAAAATTTTAGAGATCCGCCCAACAGAAAAACAGTTTGAAGTTGATGTATTTATTTATCCCAAATATCAACATTTACTTACAAACAAAAGCCTATTTTGGGTAGAAAGCGCCGCACAAATTGATATTACCCCTAAAGGTATTAGTATTCAGGCTTCACCGGTGGCTCGTTCATTGAAAGGTGCAATCAGTTTTGATAACAGTGGCAGTAATAAAAATCAAACTCTCTATGAAAATGAATTAAAAGCAAAATCGGCTGGGCAAATCATCACATTTACCGCTGATAATGCGACTAATTTAAGCAAAGGTATGCCTCTACGTTATATGGGTTTGAGCGTGGGTGAAATTGAAACTGTGCTTTTTGAACAAAAATCTCACAAGATCCTTGCTAAGGCCTTAATTAATCCAAATTATATGGGGCTATTAGCAAAAGAAGGATCACAATTTAAGGTCATTTCACCACAAATTTCAGCTGGTGGTATTGAAAATCTAAGTAGCCTGTTACAACCCTATATTGACGTAGAATTGGGTAATGGCAAACCACAAACTCAATTCCGTTTACAAGACAATTCATCCTCAAACAATAATAAATTTGTCAATGGGTTACCGCTTATTTTAGAAAGCGATGATGCAACCAATTTAACTACAGGTTCGCCAATCATGTATCGGGGAATAGAAGTTGGCACTATTCGCCAACTCGAGCTAAATTCACTCGGAGATCGTGTTTTGATCCATATTTCAATCGGTAAAAAATACCAACATTTAGTCCGCCAAAATTCCGAATTTTGGGTCTCATCAGGCTATAGTGCAGAGATGGGCTGGTCAGGGATTGAGATTAATACTGGGTCAGTGCAACAACTACTCAAAGGGGGAATTTCTTTCTCTACACCTTCAGGTACTGTAGTTCAGCCACAAGCTAATTCAGGGCAACGTTTCTTACTACAAATCAAACGTCCTGAACAAAGTAAACACTGGAATCAAGGCGCTATTCCCGTTCAATAAAAAGAATAAAAAAATAACCGCACTTTTGATAAACAACTCATAAAGTGCGGTCATTTTTTAATACCTTTTGATATTAAGGGCGAACGCCTAAAGTATGACAAATCGCATAAGTTAATTCACTTCGGTTTAAAGTATAGAAATGAAAATCACTCACTCCTTCGCGAGATAAGACTCTAACCATATCAATTGCGACACTGGCAGCCACAAGATTTCGAGTCGTTTGATCATCATCCAAGCCTTCGTACATTTTTCCTAACCAATTGGGGATTTTTACATTCGTTACGGCTGCCATTTTTTGTAGTTGTTTAAAATTGGTTACAGGCAAAATACCCGGCACAATTTCAGTATCGATACCGATTGAAGCACAACGATCCCTAAAACGTAAATAACTTTCTACATCAAAGAAAAATTGGGTTATTACATGATTCGCACCTGCATCAATTTTTCGCTTTAAATTGATCAAGTCTGCCTGTGCTGATTTTGCTTCGGGATGAACCTCAGGATATGCTGCCACAGAAATATCAAAATCGGCTACCGAACGCAATAATTCAACTAAATCTACTGCATAGAATGGTTTTCTTTCGTAGCCTTTAGGTTCATCACCACGTAAGGCAACAATATGACGGATACCACTACCCCAATAATCCTGTGCAATTTCTCTAAGCATATCAGGTGTCGCATCAATACCTGTTAAATGTGGGGCAACTTCCAAACCTGTTTCCTGTTTAATGCTTTTTACAATACTGTGAGTACGCTCTCGCTCCCCTGAATTAGCCCCATAAGTAACAGATACAAATTTCGGCTTTAAGACTTTCAAACGCTGAATCGAACCCCATAAAGTTTCCTTCATAGACTCCGTTTTAGGAGGGAAAAATTCAAAGGAAATATTGATTTTCCCCTTTAAATCCGCAATGTGTTGGTTTAGCGTATCGATCTCTTTTGCATAACTCATTTTAGCCTCCAATATTACTGTAACCTTGATAGGTTCAGAATAATTCAAGCTAAATTATTATTCAATTTCAAATATTTCAACAAAATCATGAATATAATTCATAACTTTATACTCAATAGGAATTTGTCGCTATAGCATGAATTAGTTATACTCAAAGCATTTATAATTCAATAAAAACAGGAAAAAAATAATGAATAAAACAGGTAAAATATTACTCAACCTTTCTGCTGTCGCTATAATTGCTTCTATTGGTGCACAATTTTATACCAACTATAAAATTGACCAAACATTAAAGCAATTCCCTTATCATTTTAATCATGAATTTACTATTCAAGTCGAAGAGCGTAACTCAGATTTTTTCACTCGTGATTTAGTATTCAGCCTACAACGTGATGAAGAAAAATCCGACTTTATTCATACAGAATTAACTATACTTCCATTTGCTATTCAAGCAAAATCTTATTTAACTGCAGATATTATTAAAGCTTTAAATAAAAACTTAAATATTACTATTGACAAACACAATATTAACAGCCAATTTTCTATTTTTAGCAACCAATTACAATCTATAGTTAATACCGAATTTCGTGATATAACCAATACATCGCAAACACAAGAAACGGAAATTAATTATATTACAGAAAATAAAAACGTTACCATTAATACACAACTTTCAGGCTGGAATAATGAACAAATTACTCTCAAAGGAATCAAAGGAGAATATGTTTTAAATCCTGCTGGCAATAGTGCATACGATTTAACCCAAGCTTACTTGGAAATTAAACATACTGATATTAATTTATTGGATGGTGAAAATACACACATAGAATTACAAGATGGGAAATATCAATTAAACAAATCTAACAATAAAGAAAGTTATGATTTAAACTTGGCAGCACATTATAAAAATATCATTGCATATAATAAAAAAACAAAAAATTCAGAAAAACAATTCCAATTAAACGAATTAAAAATTTCCTCACAACAAAAATCTGTTATTTCCAATATCAATTTCTTACAACAAATTAAAAATTTAGATTCTGAAAATATAGACATACAAAATTTAGCTAATTTAATTTTAGATTTTCTTTTCAATAATGACGAATATTCTTCAAAAATTGAAATAAACTCAGCCAACTTTAGCTTTAATGATAGCATAAGTAAAATCAACCAAGCTAAATTTGAATTTAACACACAAAATAAAGAAAAAAGAAATAATACACAAAAGATCAATTTAAATTTAGGTGAAATAAGTATTCAATCTAACAATGAATATCCAATTGAATTAAACCTTAAAAATGGAATGTTCAGTTCAAAAATGAGCAACATTAATTTGACCAAAGAGTTGATTTTCCTTAAAAAATATATCCCCCAAAATATAAAACTCAGCTTTGCAGAAAAAGATAACAAAGATTTTATAAAAGATCTAAATACACTAACAGAAGAATACCAAACAAAAACAGAAAGTGCGGTTAAAATTGATGAAGTGTCCATAAAAAATGTTTTTTCACTGAAAGATTTTAATTATACCTATCGAGATGATATAAAAGAAAACTTATTTAATATAGAAAATAATATTAAAGTAGGAAATTTAAATTTAAAGAATGACAATATGCAATTTAATAACTTAAATGTAACGTTACCTATGGAATTAGCTCCCAAAAATGAGTACATAAAAATGTCATATTGTTCACAGCATATTTATCCTTATTTTTGTATGACAAATCTTACTCCAGAAACTTACTACAACAAGCACTATGATCTCTTAAACGTTATCGCAACAAATATTAAAAATGCGATATTAGAAACAAATATAGATACAATACCTCAAAGTAAAAACTCACAAAAAATCACAATAAATTTAGATCTTAGCGTACCCAAAGGAGATGGATTTAATGTATTCGACAAATTATTATCAACAGAATCTAATATTAAAATTAGTATCCCAACAGCATTATTCAAAGAACTCACTGAAAATCAAGAGAATCATATAGCAAAAATAAAAAAAGAAACACCTGCTTGGCAAACTATATATCAATTTACATCAGAAAACAGCCTAATTGATAATGAAAACTATATAATGAATTTTGATTTTAAAGATGGATTAATAAGATTAAATGGAAAAGAATTTAAAATCTACTATTAGATGAGAAGAATCATAAAAGAGATATAAAAAGTAAGAGTTTCCTATTTAGAATATGAGAATCTAAACTCAATTAAAAAGGAAACTCTTGTATTTTGTTCTAGTAATCCACTCATTACATATAAGGCGGGTTTATTCAGTTTAGCATAAGAACTTTGGAGAAATATCCCAAAGTTTCTTTTAATAATTCTGATTATGATTAAGTTCTTGTGAGTAATGAATTGTCTAAAAAGAATTTTTATTTCAGATGGTAATATATGTTAGATTAGTTACATCATCATTTTATTAATTTTAAGCAGAGATTGACCGCACTGAGAAGCTGGTTACTAAGATCAAATATTTAACTTATTTTACAATATTCAATTTCCCCCTATCTTGAGAGATAATCGAGGTCAAGGAAAAGCAATTTAATTCAATAGCCTTAAAGCATTAATAATATTAACAGTAATAAAATATTGGCATAAAGCTGTTGCTCTCAAAGCTCTGTTAGTCAGTGACAGTCACCCAGCCACAAAAAAACAAAAAACCCCGGGCCTTTAACCCGGGGTTCCTCTTTCCTTTCATATT
>JAUNED010000053.1 GCA_030525745.1 Lonepinella koalarum
TTTCGCTGTTCCCAATCATCAGTAAAGCCGGCAAATCGGATTTTGGGTGTGTATTTTTTTGTACTCATCATTACTCTCCCGATAACATTTTTTGCCACGCTTTTGAACCGAGCATATCGCTTTCGTTGCCGTGTAGAAGACTTAGCATTGCGGCAAGCTCTTTTTGGCTTTGGCTTAGTTTTTCTTCAATTTCAAGCAAGGTTTCGCCGTATTTATCCGATAAGGTCTGTATTTTTTTACTCAGTTCATTGATAAGTTGGGTCGGTAAGGCATTTAATTCATTAACAAGCGGTTCAATCCACTTCATTTTTTGCAACTGTTCCGCCTGTTCATCGTTCAATGTTTCAATAAAATCTTTGGTTTCTAAATGCAGGCTCTCGTTATCATCTTTGAGCTGTTTTTTCAGCGACTTTTCTTCTTCAAGTAGCTTTTTCGCAGTGGTGAGAACAGTTTTAAATTCCCCTTCCGCATTTTTCAACGCTTTGGCGATCTCTTTGCCGACAAAGGCATCGCCGTTTTCGTTGATTGCTTCACTGGCTTTGTCTTCTTCACTGAGTTCGCCTAATAGAGCTTCTAGTTCGCCACTAATTTCATTGAGGCGGTTCTCTTTTTGTTGAAGTGCGGTCAGTTTTTCACTTAAAAAGGTTTGTTGCACCAGCTCAAAGGGTAATATATGCCCACACCAACCCTCTTGCACTTCGGTATCTTTACCTTCTTTTTTCTTGATGACCTTATTCGGATCAACCTGTTTTAGGGCAGATTTGCCTTCGGTATGAAGTATTTCCAAATCGGTGGCAATCATTTGCCAATGATCATCAAAGCGTTGATAGGCAATGTAAGGATCAATCAGTGTAATGCCATTTAATCGCTGGAAAAGATCAGCAGACAAAATTTCTTTACGCTGTGCGGTATTAAAGTTTTCTTCTTGGATAAGTTGTTGAGCTAAATAGTGGTGATAGCCGTTAAATGCAGTTTGATATTGCTGAATAAAATCTTGAACATCGGCATTTTGTTGAATTTGTTCGGCGATATTTTCGCTCTGTTTAAGCTGCCAATAGCCTTGTTGGGTTTTGGGTTCAAACAGAGCGGATTTTAAGCTCGGGAATGCTGCCCAATAGTGGTGCAAGCGGTCAATTTCAGCTTGTGGAATACCGCCAAACATTGTTGCATAAATATCCCAACTTTCGGCTTCTTCATTAGAGTTAACGTAGCGAGGAATATTGAGGTTGTAGCCTTGTGCTTTAATTTCTTCCAGGCTAACGACTTTGGCGAATTTTTCCACATCGCAGCGATGGACGACCGTATCCACAATGCGGCGGATATGGGAGGCTTGTAGTTTGTTATTTTTGCCGACTTTAATGAAGCCTTTGGAAGCATCGATCACCAGAATATCGGTATTCACTCGTTTTTGGCGTAGCACTAAGATGACGGTCGGAATACCTGTGCCAAAGAAAATGTTTGCCGGCAAGCCGATAATGGCATCAATATGGTTTTGCTCAATCAATGCCTTGCGGATTTTTTCTTCCTCACCGCCACGGAACAACACGCCGTGTGGGAGCACAATCGTCATAATACCGTCCGGTTTGAGGTGGTAGAGGTCGTGTAATAAGAAGGCGAAATCCGCTTTGGTTTTGGGGGCAAGTCCGAAACGAGAGTAACGAGGGTCGTTCTCTTTGTGTTCAGGATCCCAGGCTTGCGAATAGGGCGGGTTAGATACCACCGCATCAACGTGTAGCACTTGGTAGGTGTTTGTCGGATCTGCTTCATCAAAATACGGCCAGTCGTCTTCTAGTGTGTCGGCATTGCGAGTGAAAATATTGTGTGCCTTAATACCACGCATCACCAAATTCATTCGGGTGAGGTTGTAAGTATTCTGTTTTAGCTCTTGAGCATAGTATTTGATTTGATCTTGTTTATTACTATGTTTGGCAATGGATTGCCCGATGTTAATCAACAACGAACCCGAGCCACTGGTTGGGTCGTAGATTTGAATTTCAGTGCGATCTTTCAAATGTTCGGCAATAATTTCCGACATCAGTAAAGACACTTCGTGGGGCGTATAAAATTCACCTGCTTTTTTACCGGCGTTAGCGGCAAACATCCCGATCAGGTATTCATAAATAAATCCCAGCACATCGTAATCTTGCTTGCCGTTCATTGGAATATCGTTAATCAGATGGAGCAGATCTTTCACCGCTTTGGTTTGTTGAGCGGCACTTGAGCCAAGTTTACTTAACCCCGTTTCAAGGGTAGTAAAAATATCCTCAAACACTTTTTTTTGTTTGATATGGCGAGAAAAAGCGGAAAGAGCATCACGCACATTAGAGACATCAAAGTCCGCCCCGCTTTCAAGCCAAGTGGAGAAGAGATCTCGATAGCTAATAAAATAGCCAAGGTTATCTTGGATAAAAGCAACGGTGTCTGTATTGCTTTCGTTGAGCTCTTTTTTAATATCTTCATCAGAAAATTCATTTTGTTTTAAAAACTGCGTTTGTTTTTCAGACAAGAATTTATAGAAAATAAAGCCGAGAATATAATCTTTGTAGTCGTTCGCTTCAATTTTGGAACGCATTTTATTTGCAGATTCCCAAATTTTATTGGCAAGTTGTTGTTTATTCATAGGTTTTTATCCTTTATTTGAATTTTGTAAAAAGTGGCGTAATGCTTTATCTAATTTAATATTGACCATCGGTGGCGGAATTTTTTTGTTTTCCTCATTTTCAAAATAACGTTTGGCCTTTTCTTTATTTGCCGTTGGCTTTAATTGGTCGATAAAATTATTAATATTGTGCTCATCGATTTTTTTATTGAGGATTTCCCTTAACAACGTTTCATTTAAACCTAAATTTTCTGCAAATTGGTGAATTTCATCAAAGCGTTGTTGAGATTGATAAAGCACAATGTAATCCTTAAAGGATTTTCCGTTTTCGATAATTAAATCACCCCGTTGAATATCGCCTAAAATCACATTTGCCACCGCTTGCTCATCTTTGCTGAGACTTGGGAAGGCTTGGTGTAATTCATTTAATGCCTGTTCGCTGTTTTCATCATTGTTTAATGCTTTGATATATTTTTCAAAACGGCTGTTGAGGTAGTCGCTGTCAATTTTGCCTGTGTTAATTTCCGTGATATAGGAGGCAATATCATACGCAGGAGTTTCTATTTTTGCTTTCGGCTCGTTATCTTTGGGCTGTGCTAATTCTTTATAGCGGAGCAATAAAATCAAATAAGTTTGCTCATCGCATTCTAGCGTCACTTTTTCCGGCTCTTCGCCATAGCTTAATGTAGCCCATTCAAAGCCTTGTACCTTTGCTGCGGATAGCACTTGGTTAAAGTCATTAAAGAGCTTCACGAATTTGGCGCAAGCGGCTACATTTGTTGGATTTTTTGCGAAATTTGCAATTTTTTCGCTTAAAAAGACCGCTTGTATTTGGGTAAAAATTCCATTCATCTTTTGAATATTGCTTGGCAATTTATCCACAAAGAGATCGGGTACACGATCCCCTGAATAGAGTTTGACGGCTTTATTGACATTCTCTGTCATCGTATGCGGTTTGCGGTAATAGCGAATCGTGCCGTGAGGCTTATTTTCACCAAACAGGCGATTGGTACGAGAAAAGGCTTGAATCAGCAATTCATAGCCGATCACTTTATCTAAATAGAGTGTATTGACCCATTTGGAATCGTAGCCGGTAAGCATTTGATCGACAACAATCAATAAATCAAGCTGTTCTTCGTATTTTTTATCGATAAATTTATGGACTCCTTTGTGAGCCAAACGATCTGCAATATCTTTTTTAAATTTATCGTGGGTCGGAATCGTAAAATTTCGACCATAGCGGTGATTATAATCCTCAATAATTTCAACCAATCCCTGCTCTTTTTCAATAGAGGTTTCATTGTTGCCCTCATTTGGGTCAAAAAGTGCGGTGGTTTTTAGCTCAGGATATTCTGCTTTCAGCAGGCGATAGTATTCTATCGCTTCAGGAATGCTGCTGGTCGCAAAAATGGCGTGAAAGGTTTTTCCTTGGCTGAGTGTGGAAAAATTATCTTTAATATCTTGGACTACTGCTGCTTTATGTTCCGGCGTTTTCCATTGTGCCGGAGGCAGATAATCTTCAATGCCTTTGATCTCTTTACTCTCGCTGTCTAGTTGGGTTGCCATTGGCACACTTTGCATAAAGTGGTTATAGATTTTTGTCTTAGCTTCGTCTTGCCATACTTCCTCTTCGCTGCCGGCTTTAGCTTCTGTTAAAGCCACGGCTTTTCTGAGCTCGCGATCTTTATAGGTGTTGATTTGGTAAGGGTCAAAACCAAGTACGTTTTTATCTCGAATGCCGTCGGCAATGCTGTATCGGTGGAGTTGATCACCAAAAACATCTACGGTTTCATTACCTTGCTTTTTATTGTCTTCAAAAATCGGTGTACCGGTAAACCCAAAGAAAACCGCTGCTTTAAAAGTCGATTTAATCTCTCTTAGCATATCGCCGAAAGTAGATCGGTGACATTCATCCACAATTATGACGAGTCGCTTATCGGTAATTTTGGCTAAATCATCCTGTTTCATCTCTTTATCTTTCGCAAGATGGCTTAATTTCTGAATTGAAGTCACGATAAGCGTATCGGTATCTTTATTGCTTTTGAGCTTGGTAATTAGCACTGCCGTATTTTCAGTGGCTTGTACTTCTGTATTCTCATCAGCAAAGTTACGATATTCTTTGAGCGATTGTGTGCCAAGTTCGATTCTATCCATTAAGAAAATGACTTTGTCGGCATTTTTTGAGAGTGCGATCAAATGTGCGGATTTAAAGCTCGTCATTGTTTTGCCCGAGCCGGTGGTGTGCCAAATGTAGCCACCACGCTGGTTATTATCATTATGCCATTTGAGTTTTGCCACCCGATCCGAAATCGCATTTGCTGCATAGTATTGATAGCTACGCATTACTTTTAGCACGCCGTCTGTATCATCAGGAATCATATAAAAGCCAATAAGCTGATGTGCCATTGGAATAGAGAGTAAAGATGAAGCAATCTCTTTATAACCGTTAATCGGCTCATTATTAAAATCTGCCCATTGGAAGTAGTAATTCGGGTTAAAATTGCCGTTTGGGTTAGCAAAATAGCGGGTTTGATTTGGCGTCATTGCCACAAAAATCTGTACCAGTGAAAATAGCCCCGTAAAAATACCTTCACTCTCGTATTTTCTAATTTGCTCATAAGCTTGACTAATTGGCACACCACTGCGTTTTAATTCTAAATGAAATACCGGCATACCGTTAATCAATAGCATTAAATCGCCTCGCCTGTCTTTTAAAATCGGTGAGGTCGTCGGAAATTTAGGCTGTTGGGCAATTTGGTAGCGGCTTTGTCCGGCAGCAATTTCTTGGCGGTCGTAAATTTTAAGGCTGATCTCTTTGCCAAGATGAGCATGATCGTTCGGATTATCTCGAGTAATAGAAATGGTTTTTCCGTTGATGAAGCCATTTAACGCTAAAGGCGTTTTCAATGCTTTAATCTGTTCAAGAATTTGCTGCATTTCGCTGTCGGTTAGCGGCACATTATT
>JAUNED010000020.1 GCA_030525745.1 Lonepinella koalarum
GTGCAGGCGAAATGGTGCATTTCCGTGATGCTTTTATTGAGGCAAATGTGGATGGTGCGTTGGCAGCGAGTGTGTTTCATAAACAGATTATCAATATTGGGGAGTTAAAGGAATATTTGGCGACGGAAGGGATTGAGGTGCGTAAGTAACCTAGCACGAGCCGTGCTAGGTTAAATAATCCCAGTCGCTCTGCGACTGCTTATAAGAGCGACAAAGTCGCTCGGCTTCGCTAACCCCATACGGCTCGTATGGGGTTACAAGCGGTCAAAAAAGGAAGAAAAAATGCAAAATAAAATAGACTGGCAAAAAGTAGATGGCTTACTGCCCGTTATCGTCCAAAACGCCCAAACCTGCGAAGTACTGATGTTGGGCTATATGAACCAACAAGCCCTCGAAAAAACGCTGGCTGAAAAGCGAGTGACTTTTTACTCCCGTACCAAACAACGGCTGTGGACGAAAGGCGAAACCTCGGGCAATTTCCTAAACGTGGTGGATATGAGCTTGGATTGTGATAACGACACCCTGTTAATCCTCGCCAACCCTATCGGCGAAACCTGCCACACTGGGGCGGAGAGCTGTTTTCATCAGTTTGAACAAGAACAGCCAGATTGGATCTTTTTCAGCAAATTAGAACGAATGATCGCAGAGCGTAAAAATGCCGATCCGGAAAGCTCTTATACCGCTAAACTTTACGCCAAAGGCACACCGAAAATCGCCCAAAAAGTAGGGGAAGAGGCGGTGGAAGCGGTGATTGCGGCGATGAAAAATGATCGGGAAGAGTTGGTGTCTGAAGTGGCGGATTTAGCCTACCACTTAACCGTGTTACTGCACAATGCCGACCTCTCGTGGGCGGAGGTAAACGCCAAACTGAAAGAACGCCACAAAGGGATTGGGCTGCATCCGGAGGGGTTGAACAAGTAGGGAACTTTTTTCGGGAATTCCGTTCTAATCGCTGGATTGAGCAGTTCAATCTGATTATTTTTATGGTTAAGAGGACTTATTATGGGTTTATTTGATTTCGCGGCCGATATCGGCAGAAAATTATTTAGTAAAGAAGAAGAAGCATCAAAAGCCGTTACCGAGCATTTAAGTGAAGATAATCCGGGAGTGGAAGATCTTAACGTTGTGGTCGAAAACGGTATGGCAAAAATCAGTGGTGCGGCATCAAGTGCAATTGCCCTTGAAAAAGCTGTATTGATGGCGGGAAATGTTGCTGGTATCACGAATGTGAACATTGATGACGTGGTACTGAAAAGCGGTGAAACGATTGCGGGAGACGATGAGTTTTATGTGATCCAAAAAGGCGACAATCTCTGGAAAATCGCAGAAAAAGCGTACGGAAATGGTGCGAAATATAAAGCGATTGTAGAGGCAAATAAAGAAGTGATCAAAGACGAAAATAAAATTTTCGAAGGTCAAAAAATCCGTATCCCAAAAGGCTTATAATTTGACGAAAAAAGGCACGGCGGCGTGCCTTTTATTTTTGTAAAAAAACGGCAAAATCTTACCGCTTGCCATAGCCTTTACAAATCGTTACAATTTCCTCTTATTTAACCCCCTAATTTTCATCATTTGAGGCAAAAAAATGTCAATTTCTATCGAAACAATTCAAGGTTTAGAGCGTCGTGCAACCGTTACCGTTCCAGCGGATAAAATCGAAGCGAGCTATAAAGAACAATTAAAAGGCTATGCGAAAAACGCACGTGTGGACGGTTTCCGTAAAGGTAAAGTGCCACATTCAATCATCGAACAACGTTTCGGCGTAATGGCACGTCAAGATGCGCTGTCTGATGAAATGCAGCGTGCATTTTTCGATGTTGTGATCAATCAAAAAATCAACCTTGCAGGTCGTCCGACATTTACCCCAAACAACTACCAACCGGGTCAAGATTTCTCTTTTACGGCTACGTTTGAAGTTTATCCGGAAGTAGAATTAAAAGGTTTGGAAAATATCGAAGTGGAAAAACCGGTTGTTGAGATCAAAGACGCAGATTTAGACAAAATGGTTGATGTACTGCGTAAACAACAAGCTACTTTTGCAGAAAGTGCGAATGAGGCAACCGCGGAAGACCGTGTGACTATTGACTTCGTTGGTTCTGTTGATGGCGTGGAATTTGAAGGCGGTAAAGCATCTGATTTTGTTTTACCAATGGGCCAAGGTCGTATGATTCCGGGGTTTGAAGAGGGTATCGTTGGTCACAAAGCGGGCGAACAGTTCGATATTGATGTGACTTTCCCGGCCGAGTACCACGCTGAAAACTTAAAAGGTAAACCGGCGAAATTTACGATTACTCTGAAAAAAGTAGAAAACATCGTACTACCTGAATTAACCGAAGAATTCGTGAAAAAATTCGGTGCGGCAAAATCGGTGGAAGAGCTGCGTGCAGAAATCAAGAAAAATATGCAACGTGAACTGAAACACGCCGTAAACAGCCGTGTAAAAAATCAAGTGTTAAACGGTTTGTTAGCACAAAACGATATTGAGGTACCGGCCTCTGCGGTAGCCGAAGAGATCGATGTGTTAAAACAACAAGCGGTTCAACGTTTCGGTGGTAAACCTGAAATGGCTGCACAGTTACCGAACGAGCTGTTTGAAGCAGATGCAAAACGCCGCGTTCAAGTTGGTTTACTGCTTTCAACTGTAATTGGTTCAAACAAATTAACCGTAGATGAAGAACGCGTAAAAGCACAAATCGAAGAGTTGGCGTCTGCTTACGAGCAACCGCAAGAAGTGATCGATTACTATGCGAAAAACCGTCAATTAACTGAAAACGTACGTAATGTTGTGTTAGAAGATCAAGCGGTTGAGACAGTGTTAGTAAAAGCGAAAGTTACTGAAAAAGCGATGACTTTCGATGAAGTAATGGCTGCACCACAAGCATAATCTTCTCTAATTTTCCGTTAGGGCTGCAAGCGGTCGAAATGGGCAGATATTTTGCAAAAAATGCTTAAAGTCCGACCGCTTTTATACTTTACTTATTTTAGAGAATGACTATGGAACAACTCACATTTGCGCAGCAAGTGCAACAATTTGCCGCGAATCACACTATTATGGTGGTAGCGTGGGTCGCAATTTTCGTTGCGGTGTTGGTTAATCTGTATAAAGGAGCAACCAGCAAAGTTACGGTAGTGGATAACGCCAAAGCGACTCAACTTATCAATAATGAAGAAGGGGTTATCATTGATGTGCGTGCCGATAACGATTTTCGTGCAGGCCACATTATTGATAGCACTCATATTCTGCCAAATGATATAAAAACCGGTAAATTGCAAGCGATTGAAAAATATAAAGATCGCCCGATTATTGTTGCGGATAATAACGGTTTTACTGCACAAGGCTTGGCAAATACACTGGCAAAAAACGGATTTAGCAAAGTTTATGCACTGAAAGAGGGGATTCTCGGCTGGCGTGCGGCAAATTTACCGTTGGTGAAAAAGAAATAATCCCAATTTAAGAAGGAATAAAAAATGGCTGAAGAAAACCAAGCAGGTACTGCTGCTGAAACTCAAACTCCTTTTGAGATGCAAATTCAACGTATCTATGTCAAAGATGTGTCGTTTGAAGCACCGAATCTTCCGCACATTTTCCAACAAGAGTGGAAACCGCAGCTAGGTTTTGAACTGGATACCGAAACAAGCGAAATCGGTGAAGACACCTATGAAGTCACCTTACATATCAATGTACAAACCACGCTGGAAGACAGCAACGATGTTGCATTCATCTGTGAAGTGAAACAAGCCGGGGTGTTTACAATCAAAGGTTTAGAGGGTGTACAATTAGCACACTGTCTTGCAGCACAATGTCCGAACATTCTATACCCGTACGCGCGTGAGCTGATTGCCAGCCTTGTGAACCGTGGCACATTCCCGGCATTAAATCTTTCACCGGTGAATTTCGATGCGCTGTTCCTTGACTACTTAGAGCGTCAGCAACAAGCCGAAGCCGGTGAAACACCAGCTGAAAATTAATTTATCGTGCAATAAAATAGGTATGCTTGGCATACCTATTTTTTTATCGGAAGAGAAGAATATGACTTATACCGCTCCTGTTACAGTACTCGGCGCAGGCTCTTATGGCACGGCATTGGCCATCGCCCTTGCTCGCAACGGATATCATACTTACCTTTGGGGACATAACCCGCAAAAAATGGCACAACTGGCCATAGATCGCGAAAACCGCGAGTTTTTGCCGGGGATCGATTTTCCCGACACTTTGCACATTGAAACCGATCTTAGACAGTCTCTCGTTCATTCACGCGATCTGCTATTGGTTGTGCCGAGCCACGTTTTTGCCGAGGTGCTGTGGCAAATTAAGCCGTTTTTGCGTGCAGATCACCGCATTATGTGGGCAACCAAAGGCTTGGAGCGAGACAGCGGACGCCTACTGCAAGAGGTGGTTTTGCAGATTTTAGGCGAAAATCATCCGCTTGCGGCGCTATCCGGCCCGACTTTCGCCAAAGAGCTGGCGCAAGGCTTGCCGACTGCGATCTCCCTCGCCTCAACCGATCCGCAATTTGCCGATGAGATGCAGCAGCGCATTCACTGTTCGAAAAGTTTTCGGGTCTATCTGAACGAAGATATGGTCGGCGTGCAATTAGGCGGAGCGATTAAAAACGTGATCGCCATCGGCGCAGGAATTTCAGACGGAATGGGCTTCGGGGCGAACGCCCGAACCGCATTGATTACCCGTGGGCTGGCGGAAATCAGCCGACTGGGGGCAAGTTTAGGGGCGAATCCCAACACCTTTATGGGAATGGCCGGCTTGGGCGACTTGGTTCTCACCTGTACCGACAACCAATCCCGCAACCGCCGCTTCGGCCTAATGCTGGGGCAGGGCAAAAAAGCGGAAGAGGCGATTGCCGAAATCGGGCAGGTGGTGGAAGGATTTTATAATACCAAAGAGGCCTATCTGCTGGCGCAAAAACAGAGGGTGGAGATGCCGATTGTTGAGCAGATCTACCAAATGCTGTTTTGCGGAAAACAGGCGGCCGAGGTGGCGAAAACACTGTTAGGCCGTGAACGCAAGGGGGAATAATGAAACAGACCGACATTCAGCAAATCTGGCAGGCGATACGGGAAGAGGCGCAGGCGTTGGCGAACAGCGAGCCGATGCTGGCCAGCTTTTTCCACGCCACCATTTTAAAGCACCATAATCTCGGCGATGCGTTAAGCTATATTCTTGCCAATAAACTGGCGAATCCGATAATGCCGGCGATTGCGCTGAAAGAGATCATCGAAGAGGCTTATGCGGCCGATCCACAGATTATCCACAGTGCCGCCAGTGACATCAATGCAGTGCGCACCCGAGATCCGGCGGTGGATAAATGGAGTACGCCGCTGCTCTATCTGAAAGGCTACCACGCCCTGCAAAGCTATCGGGTAACGCACTATTTATGGCAACAAGGGCGCACGGCACTGGCTATTTATCTGCAAAATGAGATTTCGGTGGCGTTTGATGTGGATATTCACCCTGCGGCACGCATCGGCTGCGGCATTATGCTCGACCACGCCACCGGCATTGTGGTGGGCGAAACCTCCGTGATTGAAAACGATGTGTCGATTTTGCAAGGCGTAACGCTGGGCGGTACAGGAAAAGAGCATGGCGACCGCCACCCGAAAATTCGGGAAGGAGTGATGATTGGCGCAGGGGCGAAAATTCTCGGCAATATCGAAATCGGGCGTTACTCCAAAATCGGCGCCAATTCGGTGGTGCTGCAAGCGGTGCCGGAATATGCCACCGCCGCAGGCGTGCCGGCCAGAATTATCGGCCAATCCCACTCACAAAAACCGGCATTTGAGATGAATCAGTATTTTGACGAAAGCGGTGTAGCTGGTTTAGGCGGGGATGGGATTTAAGAACAATAATAGGGCGATGACGCCCTTTTATTTTGCAAAAATTCTGGGATTTCTGACCGCTTGTTAGCAGTTTGCTAATTCTGCCCGCATTTGGTCGATCACCGCTTTATAATCCGGCTGGTCGAAAATTGCCGAGCCTGCAACGAACATATCGGCACCGGCTTTGGCAATTTCGGCAATGTTATTGACTTTCACCCCGCCATCGACTTCCAAACGAATGTTGTAGCCGCCGGCATCAATCCGCTTTCTGACTTCCCGCAGTTTATCCAGCGTGCTTGGAATAAACGCCTGCCCGCCAAAACCGGGATTAACCGACATCAGCAAGATCACATCGATTTTATCCATCACATAATCCAAGTAGTGCAGCGGTGTGGCAGGGTTGAACACCAAGCCCGATTTACAGCCGTGATCTCGAATTAACTGCAACGAACGGTCGATATGCTCGCTCGCCTCGGGGTGGAAAGTAATGTAATCCGCCCCGGCTTTGGCGAACTCGGGAATAAGTCTGTCCACCGGTTTGGCCATTAAATGCACGTCAATCGGGCAGGTGATGCCGTAATCCCGCAGTGCTTTGCAGATGGCCGGCCCAAAGGTCAGGTTCGGCACATAGTGGTTGTCCATCACATCAAAATGAATTAAATCCGCCCCTGCATTCAGTACCTTCTGCACATCATCGCCAAGACGGGCGAGATCGGCGGAAAGAATGGACGGTGCGATTAGGAAAGGTTGTTGAGACATTGTGGCTCCTTTTGGTGTTGGTGCGATTGGTTACACCTTTTAAATGAGATTTAAACCCCAACAGCCTACCATATTTCTCGGTTGAAAACCTTGATCTGGCTCGCAAAACAAAAAATTCCTAAAAACCATAAAAAAATTGTAGAAATAATTTTGGAAATCAGGCAGAATAATCCCACTTTTTATTTATGGATTTTAAAGGCTGTTTTGGCAGCCTCTATTTTTTGGAGAACTGAATTATGAAACAAGGTATTCACCCTGAAAATTATCGTGAAGTATTATTCTATGACGGCAGCGTGCAGCAAGGCTGGATCATCCGTTCTTGCGCCCAAACCAGCAAAACGATGGTGTGGGAAGACGGCAAAGAGTATCCGTTCTATCCGTTAGATACCTCATCGGCCAGCCACCCGGTTTACACCGGCAAACGCCGTGAAGCGAACACCGAAGGCCGTGCAAGCAAATTCAACGAGAAATTCAAAGGCATTGCCAGCCTATCGACAAAAAAATAAAAATTGATTAAAAGGAGACAAAAATGCAAGTGTTAAACTCGCTCAAATCGGCCAAAACCCGCCACCCGGATTGCAAAGTGGTACGCCGTAAAGGACGACTGTATGTGATTTGTAAATCCAATCCTCGCTATAAAGTGCGTCAAGGTTAATTACAAAAATAATTGGAAATGCCCGCTTGTTTTAAAAATAAGCGGGCTATTTTGCAAATGAATATCAATAAATACAATCATTTGGCGGTTTTATTGACGTATATCAACAAAATTGCATTTAGCAGATAAACTTCATTTTCTCTTCTTTTCCCTATCGCTATAATTCAGCATACCTTAATCCCTGACTATTTTAATCAACTATTTTGACAGATTTTAGTGAACAATCTCTGCCTCGCCGTAATTTCTTGCGTGGTGCGTTTCTTAATTCGCTCAAAACTGAACAAATAAAAGTGCAGGGGCAAAATGCGATTCGCCTACCTTGGGTGGATCTTGCAAATTTTTATGAAAAATGTACCGCTTGCAATGCCTGTATTACTGCGTGCGAGAGCGAAATGCAGATTTTAAAACGTGGTGCAGGCGGCTTCCCTGAAGTGGATTTCAGCCTTGGCAGAGGCGAGTGCAGTTTCTGCCAAGCTTGTGTGAATGCTTGTGAAGCCAACGTATTCCGCGATGTGCGTGAGCCGGCGTGGCAACATAAAGTGGCAATCCAAGCAGGTTGCCTGCCACAACTCGGTGTAGAGTGCCGCAGTTGTGAAGATAGCTGTGAAAGCAGAGCGATTCGTTTTCAACGCCAACTGGGCGGGATTTCCAGCCCGCAAATAGTGGCGGACAACTGCAACGGTTGTGGTGCGTGTTTAAGCACTTGCCCAACACAAGCGGTGCAAATTACTTTTTTATCGTGATTACCTAAAATGATGCAAAACTCAAATTCGGCGACAAGCTCGCTGCAACAGTCTGAAAATTGGTATGTGGCAAGCCTGATTTTACAGGTTAAGCCGGAAAAAATGGCGCAAGTGAAAGCCACGATTGCGGAAATGCCACACACCGACATTCACACCGAAGTGCCTGATGAAGGCAAGCTGATTGTCTTGGTCGAAGCCGATGTTGAGCGCGATTTGGTACACAAAATGGAAACGCTCGAACGCCTAGATGGTGTAGCGGCGTTTTCGTTGATTTACAGCCAAAGGGATGAAGCCTAGCTGCGCTGGAAGTGTAGGGACGCCATGCTTGGCGTCCTTTTACCACGCAGATTTTGCAAATTTTTTCTTAAAAGAGACCGCTTGAGGATGCGAAGCATCGCGTCCCTACGCGGTAAAGAGCAAAACCTATTCGTTTATTGTGGGGAACAACTATGGAACTCAATCGTCGAGATTTTATCAAGGCAAATGCTGCCGCTGCTGCTATTGCTGCGGCCGGACTTAGCATTCCTGTCAAAAATGTTTACGCCAACGACAACAAAATCAAGTGGGATAAAGCCGTTTGCCGTTTCTGCGGTACGGGTTGTTCTGTCTTGGTCGGTACACAAAACGGTCGTGTGGTTGCCACCCAAGGCGATCCGGATTCCGAAGTAAACCGTGGCTTGAACTGTATCAAAGGCTACTTCCTGTCAAAAATTATGTACGGTGCCGACCGTGTCACTGCGCCGATGTTGCGTATGAAAGACGGCAAATTCGACAAGAACGGCGAGTTTACACCGGTCTCTTGGGATCAGGCATTTACCGTAATGGCTGACAAAATCAAAGCAATTATCAAAGACAAAGGCCCGAATGCGGTCGGTATGTTCTCGTCCGGTCAATCTACGATTTTTGAAGGCTATGCGAAAGTAAAACTGTGGAAAGGCGGTTTCCGTTCTAACACCATTGACCCGAATGCCCGTCACTGTATGGCATCAGCAGCGGTAACCTTTATGCGTACCTTCGGTATGGATGAGCCGATGGGCTGTTACAACGATATTGAAAAAACCGATGCATTTGTGCTTTGGGGCTCAAATATGGCGGAAATGCACCCGATTTTGTGGTCGCGTATTTCTGATCGTACTCTGTCCGGTAAAGATATCAAAGTCGCGGTACTTTCTACTTACGAACACCGCTCATTTGAACTAGCAAATATGCCGATCATTTTCAAACCGCACTCTGATTTGGCGATCCTGAACTTTATCGCGAACTACATTATCCAAAACGATAAAGTAAACTGGGATTTCGTCAATAAACATACCAAATTCAAACGTGGCGAAACCGACATCGGTTACGGCTTACGTCCTGAGCATCCGAAACAGGCGGCAGCGAAAAACGCGAAAACCGCAGGCAAAATGTACGACAGCGATTTCGAAGAGTTTAAGAAAATCGTTGCGCCTTATACGTTGGACGAAGCACATCGCATTTCCGGTGTGCCGAAAGATCAGCTCGAAAATTTGGCAAAACTCTACGCCGATCCGGAACAAAAACTGGTTTCCTTCTGGACAATGGGCTTCAACCAACATACCCGTGGCGTTTGGGTAAACCATATGTTGTATAACTTGCACCTGCTCACCGGTAAAATTGCCCTGCCGGGTAGCGGGCCGTTCTCACTCACCGGCCAGCCGTCTGCATGTGGTACGGCGCGTGAAGTCGGAACGTTCGTTCACCGCTTACCGGCGGATATGGTGGTAACCAATCCGAAACACCGTGAAATTGTAGAAAAAGCATGGAAATTACCAGAAGGTTTTATTTCCGATAAAGTTGGTTTCCATGCGGTAGCCCAAGACCGTGCATTGAAAGATAAGAAACTCAATTTCTTATGGACAATGTGTACCAATAATATGCAGGCAGGTCCGAATATCAACGAGGAACGTTTGCCGGGCTGGCGTGATCCGGAAAACTTTATTGTAGTTTCTGACCCTTATCCAACAGCTTCCGCTCTTTCTGCAGACTTGATTTTGCCAACCTCAATGTGGGTAGAAAAAGAAGGTGCATACGGTAACGCAGAACGCCGTACTCAAATGTGGCGTCAGCTGGTCAAAGGACCGGGCGAATCCCGTTCCGACTTATGGCAGTTAGTCGAGTTCGCTAAATACTTCAAAGCCGAAGAAGTCTGGGGCGAAGAGATTATGGCGAAAGTGCCTGAATACCGTGGTAAAACCTTGTACGAAATTCTCTACACTAACGGCGAAGTGAATAAATACCAAGTACCGACCGATGTGCCGGGCTACATCAATGATGAAGCGGAACACTTCGGTTACTACTTACAAAAAGGCTTATTTGAAGAGTACGCGAAATTCGGACGCGGTCACGGCCACGACCTTGCCGACTTCGAAACATACCACCAAGTACGTGGTTTACGCTGGCCGGTGGTAGACGGAAAAGAGACATTATGGCGTTACCGCGAAGGTTACGACCCGTATGTCAAAGCGGGCGAAGGCGTGAACTTCTATGGCCAGCCGGATGGTAAAGCCGTTATTTTAGGTGTGCCGTATGAAGGCCCGGCAGAAGAACCGGATGAAGAGTACGATTTATGGCTTTCAACCGGTCGTGTTCTCGAACATTGGCACACCGGCTCAATGACCCGTCGTGTACCGGAACTGCACCGCTCATTCCCGAACAATTTAGTCTGGATGCACCCGACTGATGCACAAAAACGTGGTTTACGTCACGGTGACAAAGTGAAAGTGATTTCACGTCGTGGGGAGATGATTTCCCACCTCGATACTCGCGGACGTAACAAATGTCCGGAAGGCTTGGTTTATACCACTTTCTTTGATGCAGGACAGCTGGCGAATAAGTTAACGCTAGACGCAACCGATCCAATCTCCTTTGAGACTGACTTCAAAAAATGTGCAGTCAAGGTGGTGAAGGCGTAATGGGTTTAATGTACCTCGATCAAACTTCCCTCTTTAGCAAAGAGGGGCAGGGGGAGATTTGGCAGTAGTGATTAACGGAGAAGTTCGTGGCTACATCGCTCAATCTTAGGGCTTCGCCCCAATAAAATCTCTCCTAACCCCTCTTTTTCAAAGAGGGGAATTAGATCGGCGGTAGGTTATACAAGCGGTCTATTTCCGTCCATTTTCTGCAAAATCAAAGAAGGCTAGTGTGAAATTAAATCCAAACCGTCGCCAATTTTTAAAAGACGTTACCCGCACCGCAGCCGGTGTCTGTGGTGTCGGCGTTGTGTTGGCATTACAGCAGAACCAAAGCCTTGCCCGAGAGGGCGTAGCGTTGCGTCCACCGGGAGCAATTGCGGACGATAAAGACTTTGCCGCGGCTTGCGTACGTTGTGGTCAGTGCGTGCAGGCTTGCCCACACGATATGTTGCACTTAGCCACGTTGCTTTCGCCGGTGGAAGCAGGTACGCCGTATTTTACCGCGCGGGACAAGCCGTGCGAAATGTGTCCTGATATCCCGTGTATGAATGCCTGCCCTAGTGGTGCATTGAGCGGTTTAGACGACATCAACGACTCGCGTATGGGGTTGGCGGTGTTGCTCGACCACGAAACTTGCCTGAACTGGCAGGGCTTGCGTTGTGATGTCTGCTACCGTGTTTGCCCGCTGATCGACAAAGCGATCACTTTAGAGCGCATTCATAACGACCGCACCGAAATCCACGCTAAACTGATTCCCACTGTGCATTCCGATGCTTGCACAGGCTGTGGAAAATGTGAACAGGCGTGCGTGCTGGAAGAGGCGGCGATCAAGGTACTACCGATGGAGCTCGCCAAAGGCTTGCTTGGTAGACATTATCGCCTCGGCTGGAAGGAGAAGCAGAACGCCGGTAAAGCACTGATTGAAGATCAGCATCCGAACGGCTTGCGTCAAGTGTTTGACGCGCGTATGCCGGAAGGACAACATGAGCCGGTCTATCAATTTATGGAAGTGAAACCGGGCGTGAAAGTCGCGACACCAAGCAATGCGGCGATGGACTATGTGCCGAAAAGTACGACCGTTGCCGAGCCGATTTTAAATCCGGTCGGGCTGGATTTGAGCGTGCCATCGCAACTCAATTCAGGAGGGAAATAATGGCTGTGGCAAATTCCCCTAAACACGCGGGCTTGGAAGCGCGCGAAAAACTCGGTTGGTGGCGGGCATATCGCTTTTTAATTCTCCGCCGATTGAGCCAGCTCAGCATCATTTTGATGTTTTTGAGTGGGCCGATGTGGAATGTCTGGATCTTAAAAGGCAATTACAGTTCAAGCCTGTTGTTTGACCTGATCCCGCTTGGCGATCCGCTGATTACTGCGGAAAGCCTTGCAACCGGCTACCTGCCTGAATGGGACACATTGTTAGGCGTGCTGATTATCGTCGCGTTCTATGCAGTGGTGGCAAGTAAAGCTTTCTGTGGCTGGGTCTGCCCTGTGAATATGGTGACCGATCTCGCCGCGTGGCTACGGCGCAAACTCGGCATTCGCCAATCAGCGAAGTTACCAAGAAGTTTGCGTTATACCATTCTCGCTGTAATTTTGGTGGGTTCGGCGGTTTCAGGCAACCTGCTCTGGGAGTGGATCAACCCCGTTGCGGCAGTCGGGAGAATGTTCGTCTTCGGCATTGGCGCAACGCTCTGGCTGGTGTTAGTGGTCTTCTTATTTGATCTATTGATTGTGGAACACGGCTGGTGCGGCCATCTTTGTCCAATAGGGGCAATGTATGGGCTGATTGGCGCAAAGAGCATTGTAAAAGTCAGAGTGACGGACAGAGCAAAATGCGACCGCTGTATGGATTGCTACAACGTCTGCCCCGAACCGCAAGTGCTGCGCCTGCCGTTGCACGGCAAAGAGGATGACAGCACCATTGTTCTCGCCAAAGATTGTATTAGTTGCGGACGTTGTATTGATGTCTGCGCCGAAAATGTATTTGCCTTTTCAACACGTTTTGCGAAAGAGCAAAGAATTATTTAAAACCGAAAATGTAGGGACGCGATGCTTCGCGTCCTTCAAGAAATTTACAAAATTTTGTGGAAAAGATACCGCTTGTCGGGTTTTAGGACGCGAAGCGTCGCGTCCCTACAAGATGCAGTATTTGAAATTTAACTTTATGGAGTGAACCATGAAAAAATATCTTGCCCTATTGTTTGTTGGTATGTCAGCGATTGCATTCGCTAACACTGAAAAACTGCCGAATAACTTAGATCAAGCCGCTGAGGCAGTTGCCCCTGAATGGCACAATATGCCGAAAGAGAGCGACAGACACCCGCTCACTTTTGTAAATCAACCACCGATGATCCCGCACAGCGTCAAAGGCTATCAAGTGACGAAAAACACCAACCAGTGTTTAAACTGCCATGGTGTTGAAAACTACCGTGCAACCGGCGCACCGCGTATCAGCCCGACTCACTTTATGGATAGAGACGGCAATGTTGAAGGTGATGTTTCTCCACGCCGTTACTTCTGCTTGCAATGCCACGTAGAACAAGCCGATGTAAAACCGATTGTTGAAAACAAGTTTGAATCGACCAAAGCCTTCGGGGGTAAATAATGAAAGGGTTAATTTGCAAACTCTGGAAATGGTTTAAAAGCCCCAGCAAAATGGGGGTCGGCTTTATTATTATTCTCTCTGCACTCGGTGGGATTTTAGCTTGGGGTGGGTTAAATCAAGGCTTAGAATATACCAACACCGAAGAGTTCTGTTCCAGCTGCCATATGAATGACGTAGTGCCTGAATTTCGCGCGTCGCCGCACTTTATGAACCGCAGTGGCGTAAAAGCGGACTGTGCCGACTGCCACCTACCGCACGAGTTTATTCCAAAATGGGTACGTAAATTTAAGGCAGCAACCGAAGTTTACGCTCACATAACCGGTAAAGTGGATACGAAAGAAAAATTCGAAGCACACCGCTTAGAAATGGCACAACGTGAGTGGGAGCGGATGAAAGCCAACAACTCGCAAGAGTGCCGTAACTGCCACAACTTCGCCGATATGGACTTCACCCAACAAAAAGATGTCGCAGCAAGAATGCACGCGATGGCGGAAAAAGAGGGTAAAACCTGTATAGACTGCCACAAAGGGATTGCACACAATCTCCCGCATATGAAAGCGATGGAATCCGGGTACAAACCGGAAGCGAAAAAAGAAGAAGCAAAATAAGCTCAAAACCCGATTGCAAAATCGGGTTTTATTTTGCAAAAAATCTGCCTAAACAGCCCGCTTGCAAGCGGGCTGTTTTAGCCCAAAATCTGCAAAAATTTCCCCCCTTTATGCTAAAATACCACCTTGTTATTTCCGTGAAGAGATAAAAATGAAAGAAACTATTGTTGCCCAAGCCACCCCCATCGGGCGGGGCGGAGTTGGGATTTTACGCATTTCCGGCCCGCTGGCGGAAAAAGCGGCTGAAGCCGTATTAGGAAAAACCTTAAAACCCCGCCTTGCCAACTATCTGCCTTTTTTAGATACGGACGGCACGGTGCTGGATCAGGGCATTGCGCTGTTTTTCAAAGCGCCGAACTCTTTTACCGGCGAAGATGTGCTGGAATTACAAGGCCACGGCGGTCAGATTATTTTAGATTTACTCCTGCAACGCATTCTGAAAATTGACGGCATTCGCATTGCCCGCGCCGGTGAATTTTCCGAGCAGGCGTTTTTAAACGACAAGCTCGATCTCGCACAAGCCGAAGCTATTGCCGATTTGATTGACGCGACCTCCGAACAAGCGGCACGTTCGGCATTGAAATCGCTACAAGGCGAGTTTTCGAATAAAATCAATGCGTTGGTGGATAACGTCATTTACCTGCGCACCTATGTCGAAGCAGCGATTGATTTCCCCGATGAAGAGATCGATTTCTTGGCGGACGGCAAAATTGAAGCGAAATTAAACGAAATCATCGCCCAGTTAGACGGTGTGCGTAAGGAAGCCAAACAAGGCACAATTTTGCGTGAAGGGATGAAAGTGGTGATCGCCGGTAAACCGAATGCCGGTAAATCCAGCTTGCTGAACGCCCTTGCCGGACGGGAAGCGGCGATTGTGACCGACATTGCCGGCACCACCCGTGACGTGCTGCGTGAGCATATCCACATTGACGGAATGCCGCTGCACATCATCGACACCGCAGGTCTTAGAGAGGCGAGCGATGAAGTGGAAAAAATCGGGATCAAGCGGGCGTGGGACGAGATCGCACAGGCGGATCACGTTTTATTGATGATCGACAGTTCGCTCTCCAAAGCGGATCAATTCCAGCAAGATTGGGAAGATTTCCTCGCCAAATTGCCGCCGAAAATGCCGGTAACGATTATTCGGAACAAGGTCGATCTCTCCGGTGAGGCGGAAGGGGCGAGCCAAGAGAACGGGTTTAACCTTATCCGCTTGTCGGCGCAGACCAAAGTCGGGGTCGATTTACTGCGTGAACATCTGAAAAAATCGATGGGCTATCAAAGTTCGACCGAAGGCGGATTTATCGCCCGCCGCCGCCACTTGGTTGCGCTCGACACCGCCTCTGAACACTTGCAACGTGGCCACGTTCAGCTCACGCAATTTATGGCGGGAGAACTGCTCGCCGAAGAGCTGCGTATGGTGCAAAACGCGCTAAGCGAAATCACGGGGCAATTTACCTCAGACGACCTGCTCGGTAACATTTTCAGCTCGTTTTGTATCGGTAAATAAAAAAATCCACCCGAAAGGGTGGATTTGTGTTTATTCGGCTTTCTTACCACCGAATGCCTCATAGAATTTGAGATTTTCAAATTTCACTTCTTCGGCTTTGATTTTGTCTTTCATTACATAGCCGACAACCTCTTCTGCATTCGGACCGGCAAATGCACCTACATAGTAGTCTTGGTTAAAGAAATTGGTAGCTTTTCCAATAAAGAGTGTGAATTTATTTTCCGGCTGTTTATCCATAAGCGTTTTTTCGAGCGTAATGTTGCCATTGATGCTACCACGTTCGTGTTTAATTGAGCCTTCCACAGTATTTTCATCAAAGTTAGCCGTTAAGGTTAATTTGCCTGTCCCTTCAACATTTACGGACTCACCGGTATAGGTTACAGTGCCTTTCGGAAGTTTGCTTGGTTCTGTCCATAATCCTTCAATACCACCTGATGTTGCGGTTTCATTAAAGAAATAGAATGCTTTGTTATCGTAAATAGCAGTTGAAGAAGAATAGACTTGATTTAACCCACGGAATTTTTGTCCGCTTTCCAGTCTCTCATCGACAATACCCAGAGGGCGATCTGAAACATAAAGGCTACGAATAATTGCGCCAGTTTCATCTCGTAACTCAATACGTTTTGCTTCACGAACTTCGTCTTTTAAGCTATCCGGCACAAAATCTAATGAAGGTTTTGGCTTTTCAACAGGTTTTTCAGGCTTGGTGTTTTCAACTGTTGATGGCGTTTCTGTTTTTGTTGAGGGGGTAGAGATTGTACTACCGGCGTGATTATCAGTTTGTGTGCTATTTACGGTTGAAAGTGTGCTATTCAACACTGGTGGAGTCGTTTCCGGCGGTGTGGAATTTACCGGTGTTGCAGGCGCATTACCTCCACCACCTCCACCACCACAAGCAGTCAAAACAAGTAAAGAGAGTAGGGTTAAAGAGAGTGTTCGGATAGTTTTCATCATTGTCTCCTATAAATATTATGTGCTTAGATTTTAGCATAGTAGGGGGGCTGAAAACTGTGATCTTGTTCACAGAATGGAAAGAGGGAATGTAAAACAAGCGGTCGAGTTTGCAAAAAATTCCGCCATTATGTCGCAAATGAACAAGCACTAACCGCTTGAAATTGCTAAGATCCTCGCAATACGTTTTTGATTGCGGGGATTTTTTATGGCTCGAAGTTTACTAATAAACCAGCTTGATAAGTTGATCGTTGATTTAGAAAAAGAATATCGCTTTTATATCACTTATGCAGAAGAAATCAATTCTAAAATTGCGATACTAAGAAAAACAAAGAGTATTGCGATAGAGAAACTCAATAAAAAGTTTCCCCAAAGGGAGTATAAAAGAGCCTTTAAACATTCTTTAAAGATGCTACTCTCTCAAGTCTTGAAGGAAAATAAGGATATATTTCTCTCTACGGTAGAAATTACAGAAAAAATGCTTGCTCTTGATGGACAAGATACATCCTTAAAATTGGAAAATATTTATATTACTGCGGTAACAAGAGCACTTAGAGAATTATTAAAGCAAGATATTGTGCTAGTAGATAAAAAAGGACGTACTCCAGATGCTACGTTTTGGAAACTAAAAGTCTAAGTATAGAGTACTTCATCTTGTTTATGATTACCCTGCCAGTATCCGCACCAATCTCTATGGGGTGGTGTATGTAGGCATTTTGACAAGATATCATTGAAAATTTTGCCATTATCTTCTTTTCGCATATCTTCTCGATAGGCGATTTCATTAGCGTAGTTGAATAGATAGCGATTACTGAGCTTATGAATTTGTCCGATAATCATACGTTTAAAGCGAGAGTTGTAGCTTTCTGCTAGGTTGTTATGAATACCTTCATCACTACAATATTCTTGTTGGTGATTTACTCGTTTTAAATCATAGTTGAATAACAGTTCATCATAAGCGGCATTTTCATCCGTATGAATACGGCTACCAGCTTTAACGTAGCGATTTACGAGTGGAATGACAGCAGATTTACTTTCACTTTTAATAGGGAAAGTCAGTGTACGTTTTGCACCTTTAAGGTTTGGTGATTCAGTCTGTTCTTGTTCAGAATAACGTTCACGCATGACTAAAACAGCTCTTTTATTTGGATTATCGTATTCTGGTTTTCGTCTATCTACTCGATCTGCTTTTTTATTTTTAGGACGTAATGCTGAATGCACATGAGTACCATCAATATGAATTTCACCTTGTAGAAAATCATTATTGCGATGATTAGCGAGAGATTCTCGAATTTTATGCACAAGAACGAAAGTAGCTTTATATCCTAATTTGACATCACGAGAAAGTTGAGAGATAGAAATACCTTTTGCAGCATTAGCAAAGAGAAAGATGACTGCTAGATATTTACGGTATTCTAGCTTACAGCTTGAGAAAATCGTTTTTGACGTTACACTAAAACGATGTTTACACTCCTTGCAAGTCCAACGATATTCTTTAGATAAGAAGTAATGCTTATTAGTACAGTTGCACTTAGGGCAGGTAATAATTTCATGGCTTCCCCATCGGCACTGGCAAAGTAAACGAAACGAAACGCTTCTTCTTTCGACAAACTTGCGATGTCGAATAGAGAAAGCGTTTTAGCTTTACTGGATAGAAGGAAGTGTTGTGTCATAAGATTTCTTTGAACTCAAATGTTTAATCCGCTAAAATATACCCGAAAGGGCAATTTTTACCTTTTAAATATACTCTAAAGAGCAATTAAAGTCAGCAGGAAATACCCAAATGAGCATAAGCAAAAGATTGAAGGATGTGATGAACGCTAACAATTTGAATATCAAAGCATTTTCAGAAGTAACAGAAATCCCTTATCGCTCCATTCAAAATTATTTACGAGATGAAAGAGAACCTAATGTAGAGGCTTTATTAAAAATTCGCCGTTCCTTGAATGTAAATATTAACTGGTTGCTCACTGGTGAGGGGGAAATTTTTATAGTCGATGGGGAAGATTCTGTATTAACAGCAGATGAAGCCCATTTAATAGAAAAATACCGTGTAAGTTCAGATTCAGGTAAGAGAATTTTGCAGGCAACAAGTCAAATTCTTTCAGATGAAATAAAACATACACTATAAATAAAATAAGCCTGTAACTATTACAGGCTATAATGTTTTATGAAATAGCTCAAGAATGCTCAACTTTACATACTTCTTTCAATGTTAAGTAAATTTCATTCTGCTCATGTTCTAACAAGTCCACAATTGCAGCATTGCTTAGAAGTCTATTTACATATCCTTTTGCTACAATAAGTGCCATTTTCAAATCAGCTAGCTTTTCTTCTGAAACTTTATAGTTCTCTTTTAACCTGTTTAGCTCTTTTTGCATAATAGATAAATCTTCTAAATTATTGTTAGTAGGTTTAGCTTTATGGCTTTCAACTAATTCGTCTTTTCTTGAACTAAGTAACATCATATTTGCATAAGTTAGCGAGAATTTATTGCTAGCAATCATCATATCAACAACTTCAATTTGTCGTTCGGGTTTCATTTTTCTCAAAATCCGAAATATATCTTTACCAACCTGTTTGTTTGCCAGTTTTTCAATAACTTCTTTTGCGATTCCATTCAACATATTCATTTTTTGTCGCAAAATTTTTAGATCTATATTTAATGTTTTAGCAATGCTTTCATCAGATACACCACGTTCAATCGCTTTCACAAGCATATTATGCTCTTGGATAGTTGTTAGCCTGTTAATTTGCTTATTATAAGTGAATCCTTCATCATCAGTAGAAATCATACATAACGCAGTATCAGCACCTAGCATTTTTAATGCGTGTAAACGTAAATGCCCATCCAGTAATATGTATTGATGTTCCCTTTCAGGATATACAACGAGTGGCTCAATGATTCCAACTTCTTGGATCGATGATAAAATACTCTGATATTTCACACTTTTTTCAAAATGCTTATCTATTTGACGAGTAGGAAGTATTTCTGAAACAGGTAACATAAACAATTCATTGTGAAACGCATAAGTAATATTACTAGGCATACAAATTTCCCTCTTGCTGTTTTAACATTCGTTCACTTAAATCCTTTGGCATATCGTCTAAATTTTCAGAGCGTAATACCAATTGAAAATATTTATCTGCAAAAAGTTTGTTTAGACAAGACAAAATAATAAAAAGCTGTTTTTCGTCATAATCAGCTTGTTTTATCATCATTTGTTGCCTTTGTGTTTCTTCTTTATAAATATGCAATACCGTTTTAGGATTATAAATCTGAGAACGTGTATTATTTGATAAAGCCGAATTGGCTTTTTTACCGTTCAAATTACGGCGATGCATAATATTTCTAATTTTTTGTATATCCGAATTTTTTAAAGTTCCATCATCATACAATTCAGCCAACTGCTTTTGGACATCTTTATCGTCAGAGCGAGATATAGATATTGCTATCGAAAGTGGAATAATACCTTTCTCAACGGCATTAATAAGTCGCTCTTCACCTGCATTAAGTAAGTGTAAAATGCCATTGATATAACTTTGAGAAAAGCCAATTTTACGAGATATATCGGCAGGCTTATATCCACGCTCATCTAATAGTTTGATGCCTGATAACAATTCAATGTTAGAGTGCCTACGTCTAGCAATATTTTCCACCAAACTAATTAAATAACTTTCTTCGCTGTTTGCCTGAATAACTCTACAAGGAATAAATTCTTCCCCAAGCATTTGACAAGCTTCTAACCGACCTTGCCCGCAAAGTAAGTCATAAAATCCAATATCATCAGAAGGTGTTACTGTTATTGGTCTTTTTAGACCTATTTTGGCAATATTTTCGACTAGATCAGCAAATATTTTCTGATTGCGAGTTCTTGGATTGATGATTCTGATTCTGTTGATTGGTATAACTTGAATAGTTTCGTTTTGCATAGATAAAGTCCTTCACTAACATACGTTCAACCATAATAAAAAATCGATCCAAATTAGAATGGCGATAAATTTCCAATTCAGCAGGATTATTTTCAGCCAGTCTTAACTTTTCATTTAATTGTGTATTCATCGGTAATAGATAATAATCAAAGATCTCACTTGCGGTATCATTCAAACGAATCGCTATGGTTAAGTCAGGATTTAACGTAGTATCAAAACGAATAAGCCATCGTTTAGATCCTGTGGAAGTAGGACGACAACGACTTAGTACAATAGATGCATTAAATTCATTATTAATACGAATCAGATCTGTCTTACTATCGGTTGTAACAGAACCGCCTAATTTGATAATCTTATCAACAGTATCTTGTACAACATTTTTATGCTGTTGGCGTAATAAACGATTGATTTCAATATAGTGATAATCTCTTTCGGGTTCATAATTAATTAGAGAATATGTCTTTACAAGACTACCAAATCTCCGACTATATACGCTGCTAGAAGGGCAGTTTTCAGATTCATCAATAATCAAACCTGATAATTTCCCTTTTTCCTGAAGCAACGTTTTTAGGCGATCTAGTATTTCTTCATCACTCAATCTAACAGAGCGTTGATGAATAATAGATTGAGCGGCGTTAAATAAAGCTTGAGGTATTATGGCTTCAAAGCAGTTGTCATATCGGATCCACTCATCTCTTGGATTTTTCCCTTTGTGTTCACGAGTTTTGGATGCACTACATTTATTCCAAACGTTATGTCCAACATATTTTTCATTGATTAAAATTTGATGAACAACGCCTTTCGTCCAAGCCGTATTTCTATCTGTTACAATATTTCTTGCATTTAAGCTATCTGCTATTTGTTGTTCAGTCTTATGCAGATAAACAAAGTTATGATAGATTTCCTGAATAATTTCCTGTTCTTGTTTAGGTCCTGCAACCAAAATAACACGATCTGTTTGTAAACTTTTTCTTTCGCCTCGCTTTAGTTCAAATTTAACATTTCCATTGCTATCAATAAGTTGCCTACGTAGCCCAAACCCAGCAGGTCCACCTTGACGAAATCCATGCTGAATTAAATTTTTTTGTCCATTAAAGACTTTTACACCTAACTCTCTACAATAATCTCCTGCTGCCCAACGTTTTACTGCTTTATAAATTTGAGAGCCAATGTCATTACCTTTAAATTGCTCCGCACAATAATGTACCTTAATACCTTTATTCGTGCAGATCTGTTCATAATGGCCCGATTCATCAATATTTATAAATCGTCCCCAACGACTTATGTCATAAACAAGAATATGGTTAAAATCAGCCAACCCTTGCTCAACAAGGTTTAACATAGAAATAAATTGCGGACGATTTTCCGCAGTTAAACCACTTTTCCCTTCATCCACATATTCTCTAATCAGTTCTAATCCATTTTGCTTTGCATAATCTTCAATAAAGCAACGCTGTATATCAGGAGAAAACTCTTGGTGTTCTGTGGACATTCGAATATAAGCAACCGCTTTATTTTTATGTTGATTCTTTATGCTTATAACCATTTTAATACCCCCTAGATGTATCAAATATAAATGAATTGGGAGGAAAAATGTTGCACTCAAAGGGCAAGATCTTGCCCAAAATTACAATGAATGAAATCAAACTAAGGGAACAACTATCTGTTGCTTTAAGGAAAGAAATGCATGCTCAGTATTGGACTGGGAAAATGATAGCTAATGCACTAGGAATAAGTGAAAGGACAGTAAAAGATTGGGTTGCTGGAAAGCGATTTCCCAATGGAATAGATTTAATGAATTTGATGACATTATCTCCGCAAGTAAGAGAGTTTATTTGGGATTCAACCAAGTCAGAGAATGACCATATAGATAAACAGATAATAAAAGCAGTATTCCGAGATTTTCTTGAAGATGTCATAGAGAGATTATAGATAAAATAAGAGCTTCTGATTTAAAATACAAGTATGAAAAATCAGAAGCTCTTATAGTTATTTTCTGAAATTTGATAAGCTATCTAAAAAGACTAATAGCCCACGTCTTTCATCCGCACTTAGTTGATCCATGTGATAAGTCAAACGTTCTCTCACTTCATCTTCGCCAACAGGTATAAATTTTCTTGTATGCGTTGTCTTACTATCTTCCGCTAAACAATCAATAAAGAACCAGCCAATAGATGTATCAAGTGCGGTTGCAATTTCAACTAAATGAGAAACATTAATTTTGTTATCCCCACGCTCATAGCGAGAAAGTTGTTGTTGAGCAATACCAATTTGTTCCGAAAGTGCTGATGCAGTAAGCCCCAATTCTTTTCTACGTTGCTGAATACGTTTACCAATAAATCTATCTACATCTGTAACGGATAACTTTGACATTAATCTAAATTCCTTACTTATCTTTTATTGATATTTTCGGGATTAGTTACTAGTAAAAGAATATCTGATATAGTACATATAACCAAAATTACCTAATAAAGGTGTATTTAGGGTGTGAACATAAATTAAAACATCACAAAGGGTTATCACAATGAAGAAGCTACTTCTCTTACTCGGAATAGCTGTATTTTCAGCTAACGCCACAGCCACATCTACACTTGATCAAGCCAAATTAAATACTGTTGCAAAGGTTTATCAAACAGGAAATTTGTATAAATATTCCACCCCTGATTTCCAGAAATTGTTAGCTAAAAAAGCAAAATACGATAAATCCACGCCCTGTGATGATTGTGTAGGACATGATTCTTGGATTGATGGCCCATATGCACAAGATGTTCCTGATTCAATTAACCCTAAATTCAAATTAGTTAAAGATAAGGTGTATGCCACTTTCTCATTTTTTGATGAGAAAGTGACCATTAAATTTAGCTTAGATTGTAATAAGAATAATCAATGTTTGGTTTCTGACTTTATTACAGCAGAAGGAGATAGTTATAAGAAATCAATAATGAAATATATTAAATAGGGAAATTAAGATATGAAAAAAGTCTTTATTGCAACAACGCTTGCTTTATCACTGACATCTTGTGCAGAAATTACCGATGGGCTTCGAGATATTTCTCAAGGTACTTTTGTAAAAAACAGAATGCTTAATCCTTTTAAACAAGGTTCGTCATTCTATGACAGTTTAGTTAATTTATCACAAGGGAAAATCACAGAATCCACCGCAAAGATGGAAACATCTGATTATATGGTGTTTAAATCGTTAAATAGTCAAACGCTCATTCAAGCAAATGAAGTGGCCTACGATTACGACCAAGTTGAATTATTAACAACGGAATTAAAACGTCACAATATAGTGGTTAAAGAGAGTAACGCAGGTAAAAAATGTGAATCACCAACATCGAATAAAAATTATTATTCTTCATATACTTACGAATTTATATTCAATGGTAAAAAGATGTATATCTTAACATCAGCAATTGTCTGCGGAAGCTGCTTATATAACCCTGTCGTTATTACAAGAAGCTCACCGTGTAAGGTATTAGATTCAATATCATTTAAATAAATAGGTACACCATGTTAATCAGTGATTTAATTAAAAATTGGTCTAAATTCTCTGGTAGAGCAAGTCGGTTAGAGTTTTTTATCATTAGCCTAATGGGTATCTTGGCTTTGATACTAACATTTTTTCTTGCGGTAAAAGTTTTTGAGTTGTTTTTTGGAGATTATCAAAATGCATTTCATCAACAAGTTTCTTCTGCGGAATATGCCAATGCGGTTCTTAACTCTGCATTTCGGGAATGGTTAGATACAGGCAGCATTGACCAAACGAATAATGCCGTCAAATCTTATTATCAAGATTATGAAAATAATACTATTCAGCAAATATTTTTATCTTCATTGAGTTTTATCTTCTTTTTACCCTTTGCGATAGCTTGGATTGCAGGAGCTGTACGCAGATTACATGATATAGGTACTTTTGGTTGATGGGTATTTATTGTTTTAGTGCCTGTTTACCTTTTCTTTGACAACTGGATTTTGATTGCTCCTTTGCTCTTTCTCTTCTTTAAAAACGGACAGCCTTTTTACAATAAATATGGATCCGATCCCAAAAATCCCAATGCACCTATTCCATTAGAAATGCCAAAGGAATCGGCAAGGTTAATGAAATTTGAAGCTCAAGTATTAGATATTGTAGAAAAAGTGAAAACCTTTCTACAACCTTATGTTCAACAAATCATGAATAAACTCAAAAAGTAAGGAAGTTTTATGTACACAATAAAAATTTTAGCTAGCATTGTTTCTATTGCAGTTTTACTCTTCTATTTTATTGGTTCAGTATATGTAATGAAGAAATACAATGGATTTAGAGTGTTTTACAATGGATTGAATCGATTATTTGACTATAAAGGTCGAGCTGAACGAATAGAATATGCGTGTATTTGTTTATTAGTAACAAGTATTAGCATGATTATTAGTGAGATATTTTCTTTGCTGAATAATCCACCAGAAATTTTTCTCATTGTTGTAATGCTTATTTTAAAATTTACAACATTAGCGGTAACTACTAGACGCCTACACGATTTAGGTTATTCGGGGTGGTTACAAGCACCTATCATATTGATTGACATGTATAGTCATAGTTATTCTTCTGAGAAATTTAGTTATGGCGGGTTGATTGTTTTACTTTTTGTCGTGGTAGGATTTGAGTTATTCTTAATGTTTAAAGAAGGACAAAACACAGCAAATAAATACGGTGAAAAACCAAATACATTGGCTACATCATAAATCTTTAACTCATAAAGAGTAATCCTAAATCTTCTGTTGATATGGAAAGTATTAACAGGAGATTTTTCTTTTCTGCTATTTTGTTAGAATTTTAAACCTGAAATTGATTAAATTTCAAGCAATTGAATTGGTTAAAATTGTAAAGAAATCTAAATTAATACCTATTAAATAACCTTAAAAGATATTTAAAAAGCCTTTTATAAACTCTTTAAGTTCCTTTCTTATTTTTCTAAAATTTTCCATTTTTCAAAATATAATAAAATCAATGCATTACAAACTTATTTTATTTTACATAAATAAATTTTGAAATTTTTTCAGAATTAAGAAATCTCTTTACAAACCTGTTTTTATATAATTAAATTTCACCTTGTTAAAGAAAAAAGTTGAATAAAAAGTTCAATTTATTTTTATTTACGCACCTAAATCTTCTATTTAGGAAAATAAAAAATGACTTGTACCCCATCCGCCAAGATAACAGTACAAGTCATTCGGTGTTCAACCTTTGCAGTCCATTCGACTGCAAGTTTTAAACAGGATTATTATATATGAATAAAGTGTACGTGGTAAAGCGTAATGCTCATGGTCAATCTGTCGTTTGCTCGGAAAAAACAAAGGCTCGTGGAAAAGTTAAGTCTATGCGTATGGTATTCATGATTATAAAACCAATGTTGTTGGTTATCATAACATGATTGACTATGGTGGTGGGTATTCGCCCTTACGCATCAGCGTTTGGGTTAAGGTATCCACTTCCGCATTTAAGCGGCGCAACACCGTGTTCTTACTCGGGATTTCCCAGCCGTTCGCTTTCGCCACCAGCTGTAACCGGTAGTAACAGGTCGCAAAACTTGGGGCATTGGTGCGGAGATAATCCCCTTTAAAGTAGAGCCACGCCTCCGCGGTAAATGCCGCCTTCTCCTTGATTTTGCTCTTGCCTGAGCGGTTGAGTAACAACGCCAGCCAATCGCTCTCCGGGTGCGCCTTAACTTTGTAATACCAGTTTTTTAAAGAGCCTTCCGATATTTCAAAGCGGTTGGCGACTTCCACCAGCGCACGCTCTATCGGACTAAATTGCAGTTCGTTTTTCAGTGCCATCACTGCTCGGCACTTAGCTTCGGCTTTCGCCTTCTTCGCCCCACTTTCGTTATCAAACTCAGCCCAAAGGGCGGTGTTGGGTCGAACTTCCGGCACGAAACTTTTGGCACTTAGTGCACGGGCTTCTTCCAGTCTCAATGCCTGCTGGGTTTCAATGGGTAGGCTGGTAAGGTGGTATTCAAAGGCTTTGCCTTTTACTCCGTCTTTTTGCCTTTTTTGCCATTGTTCTCGCTCGGCTTTTTTCATAATTCCCCGATCTGAACTAGGCAAACCTTTAAGCCCTATAATTTCCTGAATTGAAAACCACTCTTTCATTTCAGTTCCTCTCTAATTTTTATAAATAACGAGACGGCCAAATTTCCTGTGGGGCTTTACCTATGGCTTCTGCAATAATCCTTTCCCCTTTTGGATAACGTCTCTCAAAAACATTATTTAACGGCAGGGTTTTGTCGGAAGAGAGCGGGTGATATGGATTGCCCGAAATGCGAATAACTTGGTTGGTGTTCAAATCCACCCTCGCCCGAATGCCACACTGCGTCCAACAGCCCATACATTGCGTATTGCACACAATTTGCTCAGGATTGCTGAGCAGTTTGCCGTCTTTCACCTGATACTCCGGCACTAATGAATTACCGTGAATCGGATCACGGGTTTTCTCACCCGATGTCCCATTCATCCCCCCTTTGGCAATCTCCGACATCTTCGGCGCATACCCTGCCCCAAACGCCGCCGCCCCACCAAGCGCCAGCCCGCCTTTCAACAGATTTCTGCGTTTATTGTTCATCTTTTCTTCCCCCACAAATGCGTAAAATTTAACGAGACTATTGTAGATTTTCGACAGGGCAACAAGGTATTGTGGTTTTCCACATATCGGGGGGAAGTTTGATTTGGGTCAAGGGTGAATGAGCAACTTTGTATCACTTAGGAAGATAAACTGAATTTAGCATCCAAATAAACCTCCTTTTTTAAGGATTTTATGCGTATAATGTCTACTAATTTTAAATTTTGTGAAAAATGATGTTGATATGGAAAGTAAAATTACGGCAAAACAGGTAATGAGAAAATTAAATATTTCTCGCTCTTATCTGTATAAATTAAAAGAAGAACATAATATTGATCTAGTTCAAGAGGCAAACGGGCGTTATCAGTGGACTGAAAAGGCAGTTCAGCAGTTACAGCTTGCTTTAGATATTAGTGAGCAAGATGAAAGTGAGCGGAAAATAGCCAGCTATCTTGAAAAGTATCAGGTCAAACGTGCACATATAAATAATAGAAGGTATTTAGGCAATAAATTTACATTATCAGATTTTATTAGGGATGTTGTAGATAAGAACTGTGTCAATGTTAATATTGTGGCCGATCTTTTTTGTGGGACTGGTTCAGTAGCTAATGCATTTAAAGACAAAATGTTGGTTACTAATGATCTACTATTTTTTAATTACCTCATTAACTATGCTTGGTTTGCTCATGAAGATTACTCCGAAGAAAAAATTATTCAGAAAATTGCTGAGTATAATTTGGTTGATACCTCTGAAAATAACTATATGAGGCAGAATTTTGCTGATACATTTTTTAATGCAGATAATTGTAGCAAAATCGGATTTATTCGAGAGGATATCGAGAATTTATATAATCAAAAAAAGATTAACTATAAAGAATATTCTATTTTAATTACCTCTTTAATTTATGCAATGGATAAAATTGCAAATACGGTTGGACATTATGATGCATATAGAAAAAACTGCGATACTAATAAAAATTTAGTATTATCAGCCATATTGCCTGATAAGGAGTTAAATAAAAATAATCGCATTTTAAATCAGGATATTAATGCTCTTATTAGTAATGTAGAATGTGATTTATTATATCTTGATCCACCATACAATTCCCGTCAATATGGGGACGCTTATCATTTACTTGAGAATATTGCTAGATGGGAAAAACCAGAGGTGTTTGGCGTTGCAAAGAAAATGGATAGAACACATCTTAAAAGTGATTATTGTACTAGCCAAGCAACAAGAGTATTTGAAGAACTAATTGAAAAATCAAGATGTAAATATATCTTGCTTTCATATAATAATATGTCTAATAAAGGAAATGATAGATCTAATGCTAAAATAGCTGATAAAGATATTATTCGAATTTTAGAAAAAAAAGGAAAGGTTAAGATTTTTGAGAAAGATTATAAAGCATTCTCATCAGGAAAAAGCAATATTTCTGATAATTCGGAAAGATTATTTTTTTGTGAAGTTTATCAAAAAGATGATGAAAGGAAATTCATCGCAAGTCCTTTGAATTATACTGGAGGGAAATTTAAAATATTGGATCAAATGTTTCCTCATATTTGTGAAAGAGAATGTTTTTTAGATCTTTTTTCTGGTGGAGCTAATGTTGGCGTAAATTCTATATCTAGCAAGGTTATATTAAATGATAATAACAAACATATTATTAATTTGTTAGAATACTTTTATCATATGGATGTTAATGTTATTTTAGATAAAGTTGATAAATTAATCAGTGACTATAACTTATCTAATACCTCTAAATTTGGTTATGATTATTATGGTTATAATAGTTCAGAAGGATTAGCTAATGTTAATAAAAAAGGATATTTAGAATTACGTCATTTTTATAATTCATCAAAGAACAAAGATCCTTTAGTTTTATATGTGCTAATTATTTATTCATTTAATAATCAAATTAGATTCAACAAAAAAGAAGAGTTTAATCTACCTGTTGGCAAAAGGGATTTTAATAATAAAATGAGGAATAAATTAATAGATTTTTGTAGTTATTTAAAGAAAAAAGATATTGAATTTATAAATAATGATTTTAGAAAGGTTAGTCTAAAAAAATTGAATAAAAATACATTTATTTATTGTGATCCGCCATATCTTATTACTACCGCAAGTTATAATGAAAATGGAGGGTGGGATGAAAAAGATGAGAAAGCATTACTAGATTATTTATCTGAAGCTAATGATTTGGGATTTCATTTTGCATTATCTAATGTGTTCACTTCTAAAGGTAATGAAAACCATATTTTGAAAAAGTGGGTGGCAGATAATAATTTTAATGTTATTTATCTTAATAAAAATTATGCAAATAGTAATTACCAGCGTAAGAATAAAGAGCTAGAAACAGAAGAAGTTTTAATTACAAACTATTAGGCGTTCAAATGAGATTAAGAAACGAATTTAGTCCTTTTAATATGGGAGATACCTCAATAAGGGTAAAAAAGCAAGTAGATATGTATCAATTCTTACTGGAAAGATTAAGCCGATTTCATTATGCTGATTTGGATTGGAAGGATAAAGATTTTCAGGAGGAATTTTATAAATATATTCATAAGGAAATTATTAGGCTAGAGAAAGAAGATGGTATTTTACTTTTTGAGAATTTTAATCGTGAATATAAAGTTCCTGAAGAAGATAAAATTGGGCAAAGGGCTAGAACTTGGACTAATCCACTGGTAAAAAATGGATTGCTTAATTCTAATAGAAGCTTATCTGAAGTAGGAGAATGCTATCTTAATAATAGTTTAAAAGAGGCGGATGAACTTGAAGAATTAATGACATACGATCTTAATAATTTACTTTATTTAAGACAATACTTGAAAATGCGTATATATTCACCTCATACAGATAGATATTTCTATAATTTTCGTATCGCGATAAAACTTTCTGTATGTTTTGAGGATATACCAAGAAGAGATTTTTTACAAATTGTCGAATCTATTTCCCCCTCAATGTCAGAAAAAGAGATCGAAGAAGTTATTCTTGATTATGAAACAGTAGCAAATGGTGAGAAATCATTTGATGAATATTATTTCAAACATTTTAGCCATCCATTTATTAAGGATGAAAAAGTTCTTCTTGCTAGAAGAATGTTTGTAGAGAACGATTTTTCTGATGAAATGTTTGAGTTATGTTTTCCAAATGGAAAAAGTGGTAAAGAGTCACCTTATAAAGAATTTGTATTATCACTTATTGAACTGATTGATAATAAAACTATATCTTCATATGAAAATATAAAAGAACTATCTACAAGAAGTGATATTAAGAAAGCATTTTCTTTTAATCAATTAGCATTTAAATTTACTAAAAATGAAAATATTGATGAGTTTTTAGAAAGAAATAAGGATAGTGAACTTTTACAAAAAGACCACTACGCTATCTTTAGGCAGTTTACGAATAGTAAAAGAACCGATCTTATCAGAGAATATTCAGATATGTGTGTCCGTTCTTTTCAAGCAACAGGAATATTTAGTTTCGATAATGGATTAGTAAATTTAAATTATCGCTGGTTGTTCAAAAGTTTATTGGATGTTCTAGGTGATAGGTTTAAATTTTGTGGTGAAGAAAGTTATTCAAATTATGAGGAATGTGAGGAAAGTATTTGGTTTAAGAATATTAGTCTTATAGATATATTTCAACTAAATACTATAGATGTGGATAATGTTTTAAAAAGTATCCAGCTTGAATTTGGTATAAGTCATCTTGATGACCTTCATTCGTTTATTGAAATAAAGAAAGAGCTTGAATATAAAGAGTTTGTAGATAAAAAGTTCCCTAAAAAAACAGTGATTAATATACTTAATGAAATTAGTAACAGAAATGATAAAAAGGTCTTCGAGCTTGTGACAGAGAATGCGACTATCCCAACAATTTTTGAGTATATTTTAACTATTGCTTGGTATCATCTCTCTAAGAATAAAGATTATTTGCTACATAAATCTTTTCAACTAACTTTGGATGGGAATAAATTACCTTTAACTCATCGAGGAGGTGGAGCAGGAGATATTGAAATTATTTCAAAAGATTATGCTTTACTTATTGAAGCAACTTTAATGAATTCAAATACTCAAAAAAGAGGGGAGTTAGAACCTGTAATTCGGCATTCAATTAACTTCAAATTACAAAATTTAGGCAAGCAGAATATCCAATCATTATTTATAGCAAATGAGCTAGATTCTAATGTTATAAATATATTTCGTGCTATGCAATTTGTGAATTTAAATGGAACTATAGAGAAAGGAGAAGTTAATGGCTTAGACATCTTTGCATTAACGACAAAAGATCTTATTTCTATATTAGAAAAAGACTTTAGTGATGAGTATTTGTTATCAACTATTCGAAATAATCGTATGTCAAAACCAATGATTGTAGAACAGGATTGGTATGATAAAGTAAGAAATGAAATTTTCCATTAAACATAAGCACGATCAAAATCCGCAAAATTCTGACCGCACTAGACCGCTTGTTATCACTACTTTTTATGGGTATAAGCCTAAACATTTGGTGAATTTAATATGTTTTTATGGTTATACCAATAAAAATTGCAAAATTAGGTAAATTTGACCGCTTGCAAGCCCACTTCTTTTTATTTATTTGAAAAAGTGTACTAATCATACACTTTTTCGTTGGAAAAAATGTGTTATCACTTTTCTTTATGAATGCTCAGGCTCACAACCTGCCCCACACCCACCGTCACCAACACCGCCAGCCCAAAAATCGAGACAATCCCCAATCCACCATCGACAGCAGTCCAATCAAAATGATACGGATTTTGCAAGGCGTTGGTTTTGGGGATGGTTTGGACTTGGATCACCAGCACCCAGCGGAGTAGCCAGCCGAAGGTGATGAGGGCAAGCATGCCGAGCCATTGCAAGCGGTAGTTTTTGGCGGAAAAATTGCAAATGAGGGCAATTAGCCAGACAATGCCGACAAGGTAGGCGGTGATTGAGCCATTAAAGAGCAGAGCAAAATCACGTTGAGAGGTTTCACTGCTGAAAGCAAGACCAATGATAGAAAGTGCGGTTAAAATTAGGCAGAGTTTTGTCCATAGCCCCGTGTTGGTTTGGGTGTGGAACAGCATTTTGCAGACCGATTGGGTAAGCCCCAACGCTACCGCCCACGCAGAAAAGAGCATAATCGGTAATAGCCACGCACTGTGCCACAAGGCTCTTGTACCGGTTTGGTAGGTTTCAAGCACGGTGTAGCCGATAATGCCGACAGCGGTGAGTGCGGAAAACAAGCGGAATGCCCAAAGCAAGCCTTGGTTTTTCAGGATAGGCAAATTCAGCCACGCTAACCATTTCGACAGATTCGGTTGGGTGTGATGAGCCAATGCCAGCATAAAATACCCCGCTACCGCCACGCTGAACAGAGGCAGGATAATCGCTCCCCACGCCATTGGCGACCACCACGCAAAATCGGTGTAGAAATGCAGAATACGGCTCGGCTGGTGCAGGTCGGCAGTCAGTGCCACCGGGGCGACAATGGAGCCAATCAAGGCTACCGTCACCGCCGCCAGCTCACAAGCGGTCGGTTTTACTCGTGAACATTGTTCACTCGCCCCTTCGGGGCCGTTGGCGGAGCCAACGTTCAAAACGCAAGCGTTTTGTCCCTGCTTTTTTGCAAACAGCACGGCGGTAAACACTGCCGTTGCCGCCACGCCCACGAAGAAGAAATAATGCACAATCCAAGGCAACCAGACGATATGTTGCGGTTCCACTAATACTTCACGAATCATTTTACGCCTCCCCCGTCCAGAGCATTGGTTGCCCGTCAATTTTGCTCACAAAGGCATCGTCCAGCCCCACATAGAAAACGTGTGGCACGGTGCCGGCCTCCGGTTTTAGCACTTTCAGGTCATCTTTATGGGCTTGATAAAGCTGGGAAATTTGGCTTTTCGGGTCGTTCAAATCGCCAATTACCCTCGCCCCGCCCACGCAACTTTCCACGCACGCCGGCAGCAGACCTGCCTCCAAACGGTGAGTGCAGAAGGTGCATTTATCGGCAGTTTTGGTCTCTTCATTGATAAAACGGGCATCGTACGGACAGGCTTGCACGCAGTAACCACAGCCGATGCACTGCTCGTTGTTAATCACCACCACACCGTCTTTGCGTTGGAAGGTTGCCTGCACCGGGCAGACCGGCACACACGGCGGTTGATCGCAATGGTTACACAAACGAGGCAACACCACATTGTTCGCCACCTGCGTGCCGTTGGTGATTTCATATTGACGCACGGTGGTGCGGAAACTGTGCAACGGCGTGGCGTTCTCCACCGAACAACTTACGGTACACGCCTGACAGCCGATACATTTACGTAAGTCAATCAGCATCGCATAGCGTTTGTTCTCATCGCCCTCACGCCGAGCCGGCATAAACGCCTGAGCCGATTGCAACGGCACAAAACTCGCCCCCACCGTCAAGGCGGAAAGCTCTTTCAAAAAGGAACGTTTGCTTAAATCCATATTTCCCCCACAAATTTAAAAATAACAAGGGTATTCTAAGGCGGAGAGGGAACGGCAAGGTATTGTGGTTTTCCACATATCAGGGGGAAAGTTGATTGAGATCAAGGGGCAAGCGGTCAAAGTGCAATAGAACTTTTCTAAAATACATCTTTTCTGATTGGTTGATTTATATCCAAAAAATAGCTAATATACCCAAAATCCATCACATTAGGAGCTTAAAAATGACAGCGATTACTATCCCTCAATTTGAAGAGGTCACTTCCAAGCAATTTCAATCTGAGTTCGGCAGAATTGTCGATATCGTAAAAGGCAAAACCCCTGTGGCGATTACCCAATATGGCAGACCGACAATGGTGCTTTTTCCTTACGATCAAGCAGTTGAAGCGAAACGGTTATTAGCAAAACAAGAGTTCTTTCGCCTTTTAGAAGAACGCAATCAAAATCCACCTAAGAGTTTGGAAGGCTTAACCCTTGAAGAACTAGACAGAATGATCGATGAGGAACGTAATGCTCTCTGAACATCTTGTCATTGATACCAACGTGTTGATAAGTGGTTTGATTTTTGCAAATTCAAAGCCAAATCAAGCGATTGAAAAAGCTTTTAAAGAATATACGGTGTGTATGTCTCACGAGACCTTTGACGAATTCAATGAAGTTATTCGCCGAGAGAAATTTCTTCGCTATTTTCCTTCCGTGAGCTATCGTGAGCATCTCATTGCTACCTTTCTTTCGCATATTGAGATTTTTCCTAGTCGGGTGAGTGTTAGAGATTGCCAAGATCCCAAAGATAACAAATTTTTGGAAATTTCATTAAGTGTGAATGCTAAATATCTTGTTACGGGCGATAAAAAAGATCTTCTTAGTATGAACCCTTATCGGAATGTTGAAATTATTTCCGTCAGCGAATTTTTAGCGGAAACTCGCTAATGAAACGGTTTCTCACTCTTTTTCTTCTCCTTTTTTCATCTTTTTCATTAGCAGAAACCTATCAAATCGGCATCCTAGCCCAGCGTGGGGAGGCCTATACTCGTACCCATTGGCAGCCTTGGGTGGATTGGTTAAATTCGCAGTTTCCCAACGAGCGGTTTGAGCTGGTTCCATTGGGGATTAACGAGGCGAGTCGCCGAGCGGAGTTGGATTTTCTGCTGACTAATCAAGCCCAGTTTTTCTATTTGAGTAACCAAAATGTGCGGTGGCTTGCTACGCTTAACAGCCCGTTTTCAGCAAATGGTGAGCAAGGGGCGGTGGGCAGTAGCATTTGGGTGCGTGCCGAGAGCCGTTATCAGCAGTTAAGCGATCTGAAAAATCAGACTATCAGTGCGGTGGATAACGATGCTTTCGGCGGTTTTTTGCTTGGGTTGTATCAGTTTCATCAAGCAGGAATGCGGCAAAATCGGGATTTTTCGGTGCAGTTTAGCGGTTTTCCGGTGGAAAATGCGTTGGCTTTGCTGGCGGAAAAACAGGTGGAAGCGGCGATTGTGCCGGTCTGTTTGCTGGAAGAATTGGAGAAAGAGGGCAAGTTCAAGCGGTCGGATTTTCGCTTAATTTTGCAAAACCCACAGGCGCAGGGTTGCCTTGCCAGCACGCCGTTGTTGCCGAACTGGTCGCTGGCGGCGATGGAAAATGTGCCGAACGAGCTGGCGGTTCAGCTTGCCACACGCTTGCTAAACAGCCATAATCCCGACCTGCCCCGCTGGACGTTACCGTTTTCTTCCGCCCAAGCCGATCACATTCTGCGTGAACTGTATCGTCACCCGCAACAAAAAAGCCTGTGGGCAACGGTGCTGGATTGGGTTCGGCTCAATAAATTCGGGCTGCTGGCGGTGGCGTTGTTCATTTTGCTCAACCTTGTCGCCCTGCGTTATCAGGTCTATCGCAAAAGCAAGGCGTTACAGCAGGCACACCGCAAAATGCAGCAGTATCAACAGGAACTGACCCGAGCCGACCGCCTTGCTTTGTTGGGCGAGATGACCACCGGTTTTGCCCACGAACTGAAACAGCCGTTGTCGGCGGTGCGAATGTATGCCGAGGGGCTGAAAAGCCAAAACAGCGATCCTTATCAACAGCGGATTTTGGATAAGCTGATTGCGCAGGTAGATCGGGCGGTGAAAACGATGCAGAGCATTCGGGACTGGGTGCAAAACCGCCCGAGCGGTGAACCGCAAGCGGTCATTTTAAACCAATTGATTGCCAATGTGATCGAGTTTGTGGCGGTGGAAAATCGCCAGAATGCACAAATCTCGCTGATTGCCGACCGCACTTTTCGGCTTAATTTACACGCCACTGTGCTGGAACAAGTGCTGACGAACTGCCTACTCAACGCCCTGCAAGCCGGTGCAAGCGAGGTTTCGGTGCGGTTACAAGCGGTCGAAAACGGGCTGGAAATTGCCATTGAAGACAACGGCGGCGGTTTTTCCCCTGCCCAGCTTGAATTTCCGTTTGTACCGTTTCGCACCGACAAACCACACGGCTTAGGGCTAGGCTTGGTGCTATGCCAACGGCTGATGCACTCGCTCAACGGACAGATTGTATTGGCGAACGGGGAGAAAGGGGCGAAGGTAAGCTTGTTTATCCCATTGGCTTAACTTACCGAGTACGAGCCGTACTCGGTTAAATAACCCTCGTCACTTTGTGACGATTAGATAGAGCGACAAAGTCGCTCGGATTCAATAACCCTGCACGGCTCGTGCAGGGAGAATACGGAGAAAAAATGATTATTCACATTCTTGATGACGAAGAAAGCATTTTAGACGCTATGTCGTTCCTGCTTGCCCCGCTTGGGGTGGAAATCCAAACGTGGCAATCCAGCCTAGATTTTTTGGCACAGGCGGATTTACACCGGCAAGGCGTGCTGTTACTAGATATTCGAATGCCGTTGCCGGACGGGCAGCAGGTTCACCAACAACTGCGAGAGGCACAATCGACCTTGGCGGTGGTGATTATGACTGCCCACGGTGATGTGCCGATGGCAGTCGCTGAATTGAAAAAAGGCGCCGTGGATTTTCTGCAAAAGCCGGCAAGTTTTGAACAGCTAAAACAGGCAATTGCACAAGCGGAAAAAGTAAGTGAAAAAGCGGTGAAAATTCGTGAAATTTCGCAAAATTACG
>JAUNED010000021.1 GCA_030525745.1 Lonepinella koalarum
CATTTAAAAATAAAAAAACCATTTAACAAAAATATTAAATTTTTTAAATGCGTTAAAAGATGAAAATGCGTTTTATCAAAAAGTGTACCAAGTATTAACCGAGCCTGATCGTGTTAATAAAAAGGCTCAAAATGCAGTATTTACGGCTCTTTTTAGAGATACGGATTATGAGTATAGGGGTAAAATACCCCAAGCAAACTCATAATTCGCCCAGATGATGTTGCTGTCATTGTCGGTCAGTTCTTGGGGTGTTCCCAAATGATTATTATGATAATAGTAGGGTTAGAGAAATAAAAAGGTGCGTGATACGCACCCCACGATACTAGTGGGTAAAAAGGTGTGTCGCATCTCACAATTAATACCACATTACTCGTCATCAATATAATCTTCTCGAATTTTTTCCATAAAATCATATATATTAGTTCCCTTTGGTCTCATATTCAAAGAACCTAAAGATCCCAAACCTAACTCAAATATCATTTCATCGCTTTCTTTTCTGATATAAAAGCCTAAATCTCCATCTTGTGCAATCAAAAAAGCACTAGGGTCAAATTCCTGCACTTTGTAAGAATTGTTTATTTCCAGCAAATTACATAATGGATATAATGTTATTGATGTATCAGTTATTTCATAAACATTAGAACCCATACTTAATAAAAAATTACTATAAGTTTTTGGTAACTTAAAGTTTATTTTGTTTTCAATTTCTGAAAGATAATCTATCATATTTTACACCTCAAAATCATTGAATTTATATATCATAAAATAAGTTTCCAGAATTTTTTCTCTCAAACTATCAAAGTATTTATAGGCATCCTTGTATGCCTTTTTTGCAACTTTGGGACTAACACCTGCTTTAATCATTTCTTTGTATCCAGTTTTGGGACGATTAACACGCACTTCACTGACATCTACAATGACAATGTCATCTTTGGTGGGGATTTGTGTGGCAATGGCAAAGCCTTGCTTACTAAGCACATTTTCAATCCAATGACTTTTACGGATTAAGGTGCTTTCGTGTATGCCAAAATCAGCTGCTATCTGCTCATAGGTGCGATATTCTTTAAAATACTGTAAGGTTGCCATTAACAAATTGGGCATACCGATTTTAAGTTTTCTACCACCTTTTTGGTGTACGGTAGCTTGTGCTTGCTCTAAACAAGCAAGCATTTGATGAAATTGTTCTTTTGAAATACCGACAAGGCGTCTGAACTTTTCATCGGATAAGTGTGTAGAAGCTTCATAGTTCATTGGGGTATTTTAGCATAGAATGGGTTTTGCAGGAGGTCTAATGATATTACGGTTGAATTTTGGCAAAACTTTGCTAAAATTCACCGCACTTTTATTGTGATTAAATGACACAATAAAATTGTTCGGATGAAGGTAGCTGGAGAGTGGGGAATTAACCTCACGCCGACGAGGTAAAATCTTTCAGGCGCAACGTTGTTGCAGGGACTGTTACCGGACGAACCCTTGGAGAGATCCAATGATTGGCACCACATTAATATTTCTGTGCTAATTAAAATGGACGCCGAAGGCGCAAAAGAGCGGTGAATTTTTTCACTGTTTTTCAAACGCTCAGGCAAAAGGACAGGGGCAGAGAGTTTTTTCGATCTGACGCAACGCTTGTTGTGTACTTTTCTATTTGTATCGAGCACCTCTTTTGCCTCGTATTTTGTATTTACGAGGAATTCACAATGTCTTTCACGGCAATTTTATCATCAATTAATGATTTTATTTGGGGACCACCACTCCTAATTTTACTCTCTGGCACAGGGCTATATTTAACCTTGCGATTAGGTTTTCTACAAATTATCCATCTACCTAGAGCATTAAGCTATTTATTCAAAAAAGAAAGAGGCAATAACCAAAAAGGCGATGTATCTGCATTTGCTGCTCTTTGTACCGCACTTTCTGCGACTATCGGTACAGGAAATATCGTAGGCGTAGCCACCGCTATTCAAGCTGGCGGGCCGGGTGCGATGTTTTGGATGTGGTTAATCGCCTTGTTTGGTATGGCAACTAAATATGCTGAATGTTTGCTCGCAGTTAAGTATCGTGTGAGGGATAAACACGGCTTTATGGCAGGTGGCCCAATGTATTACATTGAGAGAGGTCTGGGCTTGAAATGGCTGGCAAAATTATTTGCCTTTTTTGGCATATTAGTCGCCTTTTTCGGGGTAGGTACATTTCCACAAATCAATGCCATTACCAGTGCAATGCAAGATAGCTTTAATGTCCCAATTGAAATTTCGGCTGCAATTATTACCCTTTTAGTGGGATTAATTATTCTCGGTGGTGTAAAACGCATTGCGGTAGTTTCTTCCTATATTGTTCCTTTTATGGCAATTTTATATGTGGCTGCTTCAGTGGTGATTTTATGTTTGAATGCTGACAAGGTTCCAGCGGCAATCCAATTAATTGTTCAGAGTGCGTTTAATCCACAAGCTGCTTTAGGCGGTGCATTAGGTATTACAGTGATGAAAGCCATTCAATCCGGGGTGGCAAGAGGGATTTTCTCCAACGAATCCGGCTTAGGATCTGCGCCGATTGCTGCTGCCGCTGCACAAACCAAAGAACCTGTGCGTCAAGGTTTAATTTCAATGACTGGCACATTCTTAGATACCATTATTGTTTGTTCAATGACAGGCTTAGTATTAGTTATCACTGGTATTTGGCAATCGGGATTAAGTGGCGCAACCATGACCAATGCCGCCTTTTCACAAGGAATGGGTTCAAGTATTGGGGCAACTATTGTTACTATTGGGTTGCTGTTCTTTGCTTTCACCACTATTTTAGGCTGGTGTTATTACGGTGAACGTTGCTTTGTATATTTATTCGACATTCGTGGCATTAAAATCTATCGTTTGATTTTTATTATTTTGATTGCGTTTGGTGCTTTCATTAAATTAGATACGATCTGGATTTTGGCCGATATTTTCAATGGATTAATGGCATTTCCAAACTTAATTGCACTTATCGGTTTAAGAAAAGTCATTATTGAAGAAACTAAAAGCTATTTTTACCGGTTAAAATCAGGTCAGCTTGAAAACGCCTGATTTTTATAGAGGGTGTTGAATAAAATCCATAAAACGAGTATTATTCACGCCCTCAATTAACTGGGTTCCCTCACCCCATATTTTCAAAAAGGTACAATATGAAACAACCTATCTCTGCGATCTTCAGTGATCGCCAAACACACCATTCTCTGATTATTCTGAGTTTTTTCCATATTTTTATTATCACAGCAAGTAATTATTTGGTTCAAATTCCCTTTGAAGTGACAGTTCCACTAACGGATTTCACCTTTCACAGCACTTGGGGAGCATTAACATTTCCATTCATTTTTCTTGCAACAGACTTAACTGTACGAATTTTCGGGGCCAAAGAAGCTCGTTGGATCATTTTTATTGTGATGATTCCTGCATTAATTATCAGTTATATTGTTTCTGTCTTATTCTCCGAAGCAAGTTATCAAGGTATAACTGCACTTGGCGAATTTAATATGTTTGTCTTCCGTATTGCTTTCGCCAGTTTTGCCGCTTATGTATTCGGTCAATTACTTGATGTTTATGTATTTAACCGTTTACGTCAATTAAAGACTTGGTGGATTGCTCCTTCAAGCTCAATGGTGTTTGGTTCAATGGCAGATACTTTCTTATTTTTCTCTATCGCTTTCTATGCCAGTTCAGATGCTTTTATGGCAGAAAATTGGGTGCAGCTCGGTGTTGTGGATTACTTATCTAAATTATTCATCGGCATTCTATTATTTGTACCTGCTTACGGTGTGATTTTAAATCTGATTTTACGCAAACTGGTTGCGATAACAAGCAAGATTCAAACGGTGTAATTTAGACAATAGGAAAGTTCCTGATAGTCATACAGATATCGGGAATATATACCTTTTTCGGAGGTGTGATGAAACAACTTGCCATTCTCGGTAGTATTAATGCAGATCATGTGATTTCCGTACCGCACTTTGCTAAGCCCGGTGAAACATTAACGGGTTCAAATTACCATATTGCTTACGGTGGCAAAGGCGCAAATCAGGCAGTCGCTGCAGCAAGGCTATGTGATAAAAATACTACTCAAGTGCATTTTATCGCCTGTGTTGGTGATGATAGTATCGGCCAGCAAATGAAAAATAGTTTTTCCAAAGACGGGATTAATGTAGAAGCGGTTAGCTGTGTACAGGGTGAAAATACCGGTATTGCATTGATTCAAGTAGCGGAAAACGGTGAAAACAGCATTGTAATTTCTGCAGGTGCAAATGCTTGTCTCAATGAAGCCAAGGTGGCTGAATTTTCCAATAAAATTGTGGAAGCGGATTATTTACTGATGCAATTGGAAACACCACTTTCTACAGTTATTACCGCAGCCAAATTAGCCAAAGAGAATCAAACCAAGGTGGTCTTAAATCCTGCACCGGCAAAAGTGTTGTCTGATGAATTATTTGGATTGATAGATATTATTACACCAAATGAAACGGAAACCGAGATTTTGACCGGCGTAACCGTCATGGATGAAGAAAGTGCGGTTAAAGCTGCGACAGTTTTTCATGACAAAGGCATTGAGCAGGTACTCATTACTTTAGGCTCAAAAGGGGTTTATGTCAGCCAAAAGGGACAAGGTGAAATGATAGCAGGTTTCCAAGTCAATGCGGTAGATACGACTGCGGCCGGGGATACCTTTAATGGTGCATTTTTAACCGCACTTTTAGAAGGGAAAAATATTCATCAAGCGGTTTTATTTGCTCAAGCTGCCGCAGCAATTTGCGTCACAAGGGCGGGCGCTCAGCCCTCTATTCCACAACGTGAGGAAGTCATGAATTTTTTAGTATCACAAGGTTAAGGGCGATTGATAGCCTAACTGAATTCTCTCTTGCTCATAGAGTCAAAATCATCGCTAAAAATTACCGCACTTTTTTAGCATACCTTGGGTTACCCTTATATAAAATCGTGTCATTTTTCAAAATGAAGCGGTATTTGTGTCGCTGTTTGGTTAAGTGGTAGTTGAATTACCACTTTCAAACCACCCAATTCACTTTTTTCTGCCCAAACTTTACCACGATGTTGTTGAATAATATTGCTGACAATGGCTAAACCTAAGCCTACACCTCCGGTTGTACGAGTGCGTGCCGTATCAACACGATAAAAGGGTTTAAAAATATTTTCGTATTGATCACTTGGCACACCGTCCCCGTCATCTTCCACACAAACGATCAAACAATGATTTCCTTCCAAGGAGAATGTGGCTTGAATTTGGCTATGAGTATATTTTAAGGCATTACGCAAAATATTTTCCAATGCACTGGAGAACTCGGCGTAATTAGCCGTCACATAATATAATTCAGGGTATTCAATATTTTCTCTACACGAAAAGGTAATATTCATCTGTTCGGCTTCAAATAATGTATCTTCAATGACATTGAGCCAAAGCTGATTTAATGGTATAATTTCCATTTCCATTTCCATTTCCACTAACATTGCTTTTCTCTTAGAAAAACGTAAGAGGTCATTAATCATTTTTTCTAATCGTTCGGCTTCGGTAACGATACGTTTTAACTCCGGACTTTCTCCGTCTCGTCGACGAATTAATGCGGTTGCCAGTTGCAAACGAGTTAAAGGCGTTCTTAATTCATGTGAGATGGACGAAAACAGCATTTGCCGTGTGTTAATTAAATCATCAATAGCCTGTAGCATTTGGTTGAAACTTTTTCCTACTTGGCGTAGTTCTAAAACTCCTTTGGTTTCTAGTTCTTTATTGATGGTAAAACGTCCTTCTTTTACACGATTTGCGGCTTCCTGCAAACGCTTAATCGGGCGACTCAAACTCCAGACAAGCCACCATAACAAAGGTGAACTGATAAGCATGATTAAGACAATAATAATGAAAGGGTGATCAAATAAATAGTTAGCAAATTCCCGTTGAGGATCGACATATTTGATGAAATAAAGCTGATAAGAATGATTGTGCTGGCTTTGAAAATGTACAGTAAAAGGTCCGGCTAATTCAAGATTATAAAATAACTTAGTAAGTGGGCGTGTTGAATCTTTTGACATTTCTACAAAAGAATTGACTGCACTTTTTTCGCTTTCTTTTGCACCAATAAGTTGATTGTTTTTTTCATCAAAAAGTATCGGACGAATACCTTGACCTTTTTCTAAAATCACTTGTTCGGGCATCACTAATAAACGATCAATTTGATTTGTTCTGATAGCCGAAACCAACTCCATTTGATAGGTTTGGAGTTCATCATTCTTTAATTCGCTAAATTGGCGTGCATCTAAACGTGGAATAAATAATGCCAAGGCTAATAATAAACTGAACAATAGCCAAAACAGTGAAAAAATACGAAAATGTAAGGAAGTAAATAAGGCTCGCATTGCTTAACCATTAATCCAGTTGATGTTTATCAAGCACAAGTAAATAACCGCGACCTCGTAATGTTCTAAACCAAGGTAGATTATTTTCTCGAGGCGGTAATTTCTTGCGTAAGTTAGACATATGCACATCAATGGCTCGGTCATAAGGTAAAATGCGTTTACCTAAAGCTTCAATACTGAGTAATTCACGAGAAATCACCACACCGGGGTTACGTACCAAAATTTCCAGTAACGCAAATTCACTGACGGTTAAATCCAAACTGGTTCCCTGATATAACGCTTGTTGCCCACCTAAATTTAATACTATGCCTTCAAAGGATAAACATTTACTTTCGGTAAGGTCATTAGTTTGGTGTGTGTGACTGGTTTCTTTTAATTGTGGTTTAGATAATGAAGTACGGCGTAAAATAGCCTTGATTCGTGCGATAAGTTCACGATCATTAAATGGTTTAGCCAAATAATCATCTGCACCAAGTTCTAATCCAACCACACGATCAGTATCTGAACCTCGTGCTGTCAGCATTAAAACCGGTGTCATAAATTTTTGCCGGATTTGTTTTAAGGTTTCAATGCCGTCCATGACCGGCATCATAATATCAAGCAAAACTAAATCGTAACTTATGTCCAATTTATTCAACGCCTGTTGTCCGTTACTGGCTGTTTCAATAGTAAAGCCTTCTAAGGCCAATAATTCAGCGAGTAACTCAACCAGTTCTAAATCATCATCAACCAATAATAATTTTGCCATTATTTTCCCCAATTACGATATGAACGATAAGTAAACATTGCCTAACAACTATTTTAATCTATGTTAGGCTTAAAAAGAAATGCAATAAAGAAAACTTTACACTATCAATCTAGGTCGTTCTGATTTAAAATTAGCTGATTTTATTTTACCTAATACAAGAGAGGAAATTGCGATGAAACTTGTCGAAGTCAAACACCCGTTAGTTAAACATAAATTAGGTTTAATGCGTGCTGCAGATATAAGCACAAAGGAATTTCGTGAGTTGGCAACGGAAGTAGGCAGCCTTTTAACCTATGAAGCAACTTCTGATTTAGAAACTGAAAAAGTCACTATCGAAGGCTGGTGCGGCCCTGTCGAAATTGACCAAATTAAAGGCAAAAAAGTCACCGTTGTGCCGATTTTACGTGCCGGTTTAGGTATGATGGATGGCGTATTGGAGCATGTGCCAAGCGCAAGAATTAGTGTCGTGGGAATGTATCGAGATGAACAAACTCTTGAGCCAGTCCCTTACTTCCAAAAATTAGCCAGTGATTTAAGTGAACGTTTAGCTATTGTCGTTGATCCCATGCTGGCAACAGGTGGATCAATGATTGCAACCATTGATTTACTGAAACAAAAGGGCTGTAAATCAATTAAAGTCTTGGTGTTAGTCGCTGCTCCCGAAGGTTTAAAAGCATTAGCAGCCGCTCACCCGGATATTGAGGTATATACCGCTTCTGTAGATAGCCACTTAAACGAGCATGGCTATATTATCCCGGGATTGGGTGACGCAGGTGATAAGATTTTTGGTACGAAATAAAACCAAAAAACAGGCGGCAGTTAATGCCGCTTTTTTCCGCAGTCGATAAAACTCAGTAAAAATCGACCGCACTTTTAAGTTAATTCATACAGAGAGATGAAACTTCAACATGACAACTGAAATTCAACAAAGCAAAGCAAAACAAGCCTTTGTGGGTTTGCAAATGCTATTCGTCGCATTTGGTGCGTTAGTACTTGTTCCCTTAATTACCGGACTAGATGCAAATACAGCGCTTTTAACCGCCGGCATTGGTACACTCCTATTCCAACTTTGCACAGGTAAACAAATACCTATTTTCTTAGCCTCTTCTTTCGCTTTTATCGCTCCTATTCAATATGGCGTACAAACTTGGGGAATTCCCGCTACCATGGGGGGATTAGCCTGTGCCGGTTTCGTCTATTTTGCACTGAGTGCTTTAGTAAAATTGCGTGGTGCAGAAGCATTGCAACGCATTTTCCCGCCGGTGGTTGTTGGCCCTGTCATCATCATTATTGGTATGGGGTTGGCTCCTGTTGCTGTAGATATGGCAGTAGGCAAACAAGGCGGTAATCAGGTTTATGATTACAATTTAGCCGTAATGGTATCTCTTGCCACCTTATTAACCACCCTATGTATTGCTGTTTTCGCCAAAGGTATGATGAAATTAGTCCCGATAATGTTTGGTATTGCTGTAGGCTATATTATTTGCTTATTTTTAGGATTGATTGATTTTACACCTGTAGCCAATGCGGCTTGGTTCAGTTTACCCAATTTAACTACACCTGAATTTAAATTAGAAGCCATCTTATATTTGCTCCCTATTGCTATTGCACCAGCTGTGGAACATGTTGGAGGGATTATGGCTATCAGCTCGGTAACAGGTAAAGATTTCATAAAAAAACCGGGATTACACCGCACCTTATTAGGTGATGGTATAGCCACTTCAGCAGCTTCGTTATTAGGTGGCCCTCCAAATACCACTTATGCCGAAGTTACAGGGGCGGTAATGCTTACCCGTAATTTTAACCCGAATATTATGACTTGGGCTGCGGTGTGGGCGATTGCTATTTCTTTTTGTGGCAAAGTCGGTGCTTTTCTTTCCACCATTCCAACCATTGTCATGGGAGGGATTATGATGTTAGTTTTTGGTTCTATTGCTGTAGTCGGAATGAGTACACTCATCCGTGGCAAAGTTGATGTCACCGAAGATCGTAATCTATGTATTATTGCAGTGGTAATGACTTTCGGTATTGGGAATATGTTCGTCAATGTGGGAGAAATGTCGCTGAAAGGCATTAGTCTTTGTGCAGTTGTTGCAATCATTTTAAACTTGATTTTGCCGAAAGCGAAAAATCAAATCGACTAACAAGACAAAAACGGTGGGTAATTACCCACCCTTTATAAAACACCGTTATTTTTAACCGCACTTTTGGGATTATAGAGGTTTTTTCGTTGCAATTGTCATTACCCATTCATCAGCTTGATGATGAAAGCTTGACGAATTTCCATAGCGACAATAATTTATTGTTGCTCAATTCCTTGCGAAAAAATTTTTCTCTCCCAAACCAGCCGTTTTTTTACCTCTGGGGTGAACAAGGCAGCGGCAAAACCCATTTGCTCAAAGGGATTTTCCATGATTTCCTACGAGACCAGCGGTCAGCTATTTATGTGCCATTGGAAAAATCACAGTATTTTTCTCCTGCAGTATTAGAAAATTTAGAGAATCAAGAACTGGTCTGCTTAGATAATTTGCATTGCATTTGCAGTCATTGGGAATGGGAAACTGCCGTATTTGACTTATTTAACCGCATTAAAGAAAACCGAAAAACGCTGTTATTAATCAGTGCAAACCAATCGCCAAACGGATTAAATATCAGTTTACCTGATTTGCGTACCCGTCTTACTTGGGGAGAAATTTACCAACTCCAGCCACTTGATGAACATCAAAGAATTAAGGTACTACAACAAAATGCCTACCAACGTGGAATGGAACTCTCCGACGATACCGCAAATTTCCTTATGAAACGCTTAGATCGGGATATGCACAGCCTTTTGGCTGCTTTAGATAGGCTCGATAAAGCTTCACTACAAGCCCAACGAAAACTAACCATTCCTTTTGTAAAAGAAATACTGGGCTTATAAAAAAACGGATGATTATTTGATAATAAAAATAGGGGCGACCATGCCCCTATTTTTTTCGATATTTTACAGCGATTTCGCTAGATTTTTAAGATAGTCTTTGAATGTTTTACCTAGCTTTTCGTGTTTTAATCCATATTCCACAAAAGCTTGCATATAACCGATTTTGTCACCACAGTCGAAGGATTTTCCGGTCATTTGGAAGGCTTCAACAATTTCTTTTTCGATCAGCATATCAATGGCATCGGTTAATTGAATTTCATCACCTACACCAATCGGCGTTCTTTCCAATAAGTCCCAAATTGCCGCTGAAAACACATAACGCCCCACAACAGCAAGATTTGAAGGTGCATCTTCTACTTTCGGTTTTTCTACCATACGGCTGATTTTCGCACTTTCACCACCATTGAATTCCACACCGTTACAATCTGCTACACCATAACTGCTTACATCTTGCGGATCTACAGGAGCAACCATAATTTGACTGTTACCTGTTTCGTTAAAACGTTTGATCATTGCAGATAAATTTTCTGTTTTTTGGTTAGCCGAAAAATCGGCTAATAATACGTCCGGTAAAACAACGGCAAACGGCTCATTCCCAACTAAAGGGCGGCCACATAAAACGGCGTGCCCCAAACCTTTCGCATTACCTTGACGCACATGCATAATAGTGACGTCTTTAGGACAAATTGAGCGAACTTCATCTAAAAGTTGGCGTTTAACCCGTTTTTCCAACATAGATTCAAGTTCATAAGAGGTGTCAAAGTGGTTTTCAATGGCATTTTTGGAAGAATGTGTCACCAACACGATTTCTTTCACGCCAGCCGCAACACATTCACCAACAACATATTGAATGAGAGGTTTATCTACTAATGTCAGCATTTCTTTTGGAATGGCTTTAGTTGCCGGTAGCATGCGGGTTCCTAAACCTGCAACGGGAATAATGACTTTCATTGTTTATCCTTTATTAAAATAAGTCACAAAATTGACCGCACTTTAACAGACTTTGCCAAAGTGCGGTAAGATTTTACATCGTTTTACACAATATTATTGGCGTAATAATGCAAGGATCTCATCGGTTTTTTCTTGCATTAATTGCTTATCGCCACGAGTTTCTAAATTCAAACGCACAACAGGTTCGGTATTAGAGCTACGTAAGTTGAAACGCCAATTTGGGTATTCAATACTGATACCGTCAGTTTCATCTACACTTAAAGCTTCTTTTTCGTAAGCCGCACGCACACGGGCAATAGAGGCTTTAGCGTCCGCTAATTTGCTGTTGATTTCTCCCGGCGATGGGTAAGTATCAATACTTTGATTTACTAATTCACCCAAGGTTTTACCTGTAGTACAGACTAATTCCATCACTAAAAGCCAAGGAATCATACCACTGTCACAATAGTAGAAATCACGGAAATAGTGGTGGGCCGACATTTCACCACCATAAACTGCATCCACTTCTCGCATTTTTTCTTTGATGAAAGAATGTCCTGATTTTGACATAACCGGTTCACCACCATTGGCTTCCACTAATTGAATTGTATTCCAAACCAAACGCGGATCATAAATAATTTTTGCGCCTTTCTGTTTTTGGGTAAATGCTTGCCCTAACAAGCCAACCACATAATATCCTTCGATAAATTGGCCTTTTTCATCAAAGAAGAAACAACGGTCAAAGTCACCGTCAAAGGCAATCCCCATATCCGCGTTGTGTTCAAGGACAGCATCAATAGTATCTTGTCTGTTCTCCGGTAAAATCGGGTTAGGAATACCATGTGGGAAAGTACCGTCCGGATCATTATGCACTTTAATAATTTCCACCGGCACATTACGGACTTTAAACTCACTTTCAATAGCGTCGATAACATGGCCTGCTGCGCCGTTACCTGAGTTGATCACTAATTTTAATGGTTTAATATTATCAAAATTTACATAGGATAAAAGACGTTCTACATAGTCATACAACACAGAAATTTGTTGATATTCTCCCCGCTTCGTTACGGCAGGAAAATTATTTTCTTCCGCCAAGCGTTGAATATCTGCTAATCCGCTTTCAGAGCTAATCGGGCGTGAGCCTTTACGCACCAATTTCATTCCGTTGTAATCCATAGGATTATGGCTTGCAGTCACTTCAATACCACCATCAACTTCTAAGAATGAGGTGGCAAAATACACTTCTTCTGTACCCACTTCGCCTAAATCAATCACATTCACACCGGAATCCAACAGCCCGTTTGTGACCGCACTTTTCAGTTCTTTACTGGTTAAACGCACATCGCCACCAACAACAATGGTGTCAGGTTTTAAAAATTGCCCAAATGCTCGACCAATACGATAAGCAATATCGACATTCAATTCATCACCTAAACGGCCACGAATATCATAAGCCTTAAAACAAGTTAATTTCGTCATAGGGTTCCCCTTAATCCTTATTAGGTTCATTTTGTGATTGTTGAATTTTCCGGTAAATTTCTTCCCGATGTACCGCAATATCTTTCGGTGCTTTTACCCCAATTTTTACCTGATTACCGTGAAAGCTTAACACTGTAATTTCTATATCATTGCCAATAAGCAGACTTTCGCCGATTTTTCTGGTCAAAATTAGCATACAAACCTCCTTATAATTATGTGGCAGCATGATGTAACATTGCCGTGAAAAATCACGGCAATGAATTTATAAATGCGCCTTTAACCATTCTTGAGCAACATTTAATGCAACGGAGATATTTTGCGGTTCAGAACCACCTGCCATCGCCATATCAGGACGACCACCGCCTTTACCACCAACTTGTTGAGCCATTACATTCACCAACTCACCGGCTTTTACTTTTGTCGTCATATCTGCCGTGACACCAACAATTAAATTCACTTTATCTTCAACAGTAGAAGCAAATGCTACAACTGCAGATCCTAATTGATTTTTCAAATCATCAACCATCACTCTTAAGGCTTTCGCATCAACGCCGTCTAATTGTTGAATCACAACCGAAACACCGTTAATTTTAACCGCACTTTGAGCTAAATTTGCACCTGCTTGCATCGCAGTTTTTTCTTTTAACTGCTGCAGTTCTTTTTCCGTCTTCTTGGCTTTATCTTGTAATTGTTCGATTTTGTCAGGTAATGAAGCAATATCGGACTTCAATAAGTCTGCCGATTGCGTCAGAATGGCTTGTTGGTTATGTAACCAAATCATTGCACCTTCACCGGTAACTGCTTCCACACGACGAATGCCGGCAGCCACAGCTCCTTCGGAAACCAGTTTAAATAAACCAATGTCGCCTGTACGTTCTGCATGCAAACCACCACAAAGTTCAATAGAGAACGGACTCATTGACACCACACGAACCACATCGCCATATTTCTCGCCGAATAATGCCATTGCACCTTTGGCTTTCGCACTCTCAACATCCATTTCTTCGGTAATCACAGGATAATTCGCACGAATATGGAAATTCACAATACGCTCCACTTCTGCCAACTGTGCTTTGGTAATCGCTTCCGGTTGTACAAAGTCAAAGCGTAATCCGCTTTCAGATACCAAAGATCCTTTTTGAGCTACATGATCACCCAATACTTGACGCAATGCAGAATGTAATAAATGGGTTGCGCTATGATTTAAACGTGTGTGCTGACGGCGTTCATTATCCACAACCGCCTGTAAACTGTCGCCCACAGATAGCGTACCTGAAGTTAATTCACCGATATGACCAAACACTTGACCATATTTTTGCGTATCTTTCACATTAAAATGCATTGCATTGGATAACAATTGGCCACTGTCGCCCACTTGTCCGCCCATTTCTGCATAAAACGGTGTATTTTCCAAAATCACCACGGCACTTTGTCCCGCTGTAATCTGTTCAACGGCTTTTCCATCATGGAAAAGTGCGGTCACTTTTGCGATTGTTTCTGCTTTTTCATACCCCTCAAAACGAGTCACACCGTCCACGCGGATCACATTGTTGTAATCCACACCGAATTGGCTGGCAGATTGCGCCCTTAACCGTTGTGCTTCCATTTCTTTATTAAAGCCGTCTTCATCAATTTGAATATCACGCTCACGACATACATCTGCGGTTAAGTCTAATGGGAAGCCATAGGTATCATATAATTTAAACGCCACTTCACCGGATAATACGCCGTTTTTCACTTGAGCCAACGCATCATCTAATAACGTCAAACCACGTTCTAAAGTACGGGCAAATTGTTCTTCTTCCAAACGCAATAATTTTTCCACATTCGCTTGTTTTTCTTTCACCTGTTTGCCGGCTTCAGCCATCACCTCAATCAAAGTTGGCACTAATTTATAGAAGAACGTGTCTTTTGCCCCTAATAAATGTCCGTGACGCACGGCACGACGGATAATACGGCGTAACACGTAACCACGCCCTTCATTTGATGGAATCACGCCATCAGCAATTAGATAAGCACAAGAACGAATATGGTCAGCAATCACCCGCAAAGATTTATTGTCTAAATCCTTCACACCCACAACATCGGCTACTTTGGCGATTAATTTTTGGAAAATATCAATTTCATAGTTGGAATTCACATGCTGCATAACTGCCGTCATACGCTCTAAGCCCATTCCTGTATCCACAGATGGCTTCGGCAATTTTTCCATTGTACCGTCGGCCAAACGGTTAAATTGCATAAAGACAATATTCCACACTTCGATATAGCGGTCGCCGTCTTCCTCCGGCGTTCCCGGCAAACCACCCCAATGCTGTTCACCGTGATCATAGAAAATTTCGGTACAAGGGCCGCATGGACCAGTATCCCCCATCGCCCAGAAATTATCTGAAGCATAAGGCGCACCTTTGTTATCACCGATACGAATAATATGATTTTCTGGCACGCCGACTTCTTGATGCCAAATATCATAGGCTTCATCATCGGTAGCATAAACGGTAACGTATAATTTCTCTTTCGGTAAGTTCAACCATTGTGGAGAGGTTAAAAATTCCCAACCGAATTTAATGGCATCTTGTTTGAAATAATCGCCAAAGCTGAAGTTACCCATCATTTCAAAAAAGGTATGGTGACGAGCGGTATAACCCACATTTTCCAAATCGTTATGTTTGCCACCGGCACGCACACAACGTTGTGCCGTTGTTGCACGGTTATAAGAACGTTTTTCCAATCCCAAAAACACATCTTTAAATTGGTTCATACCGGCATTGGTAAATAATAATGTCGGATCGTTTTCCGGCACGAGAGAACTACTCTCGACTACCTGATGCCCTTTGCTGTGGAAAAAATCTAAAAAAGCCTGTCTAATGTCTGCTGTTGTTTTCATTGAATAACCTTAAAAAAATCGCTTAATTTTGCTTAAAAAAATATTCACTATTGTGGCATATTTTTAGGTTTTATAGAATGGTCATTGATGAAATTTTGTTGTTTTCATGCAAGAAAATCCACAAAAAACAACCGCACTTTGTTTAATTTAACAAAGTGCGGTTTATATTCAGCATAAATTAATTTATCCATTCCCCTTTTTTATTAATGTAGCCTGTATGCTCACCATAAACTACTTTAGCTTTACCCTTGTCAAATGCCCAAGCTCTATCAAATTGTGCCGGAATAATCAGTTGTCCGTTTGAATTAATAAATCCCCATTTCCCCTCAAAACAATCATCTCCGGATTTATAACCCCCAATATAAACTCCAGCTAACTCTTCACTAAATTTACCTGCCATACAAAATTGGGGCTGTACAATCCAATTCCCTTTAGGATCAATATATCCCCAAAGATCATTATGATCTTTAACAACAGCTCTTTGGTTATAAAATCCACCTGCTCCTTTAAATTGAACAGGAATGACAATTTTTCCCTGTGTATCTACATAACCATACAGTCCGTTTTCTTGGAAATAAGCCAAACCTTCGGAAAATTTAAGTTTGCTGAGATCAATACTATCGGATATATCTGCTGTAGGTAGCATTATGTTGGAATTCTCCTGATTTTCTCTCTTTTGGGCTAATTCATTTGCAAATGCACGACGACGTTCCGCCTCTTTTCTTGCCGCTTCTTCCCACATTTTCCGTTCTGCTTCAATTCTTTCCTGATGTTTGCGATCCGCCTCTATTTGAGCTTGACGAAGACGTTCTTGCTCAGCTTTAAATTCAGCTTCTTGCTTATCTATTTCTTGTTGAACTTGTTTCGCCAATTCACAGCCTTCTGAATTTTTATAATCACAAGCCTCTTGGAACCATTCTAATTTATTATAATTGTTGTCTTCTCGATGTCCCAATAAAATCATCGAAGGTGCATAACCTTGTTCAGCTGAAGCATGGAGGTACCCTTCTCCCTCCTCATCAAGCTCCGATCTAAATAATAATTTAGCAAAATAATACTGGTCTTCCGGATTTCCTTCATTAGCCTTATCTCGACAGCTATCCCAATATTTCTTATTTTCAAATGCATTATCCGAACTGCCCACTTTCTCACAAACATGAGTACCCCAAGGTAAATAGGAAAGCAATTTGTCGTATATTCCCGATGTATAATCATTACAACCGGATAAAAACATAACCATGCTCGGCAAAAATAATTTCTTCATTCAATTTTCTCCCAAAATAGTAAGGACTAATTTTCATTAGTCCTTTATAACAATCTATATAAATGCAAGTAGATATAATCCAAATGTAAAACACCAGACGATAAAATAAGGCATATTCTTATGCCCGACAATTTCTGCCCGTTGATATAAATAAACCGGCACTAAAAATGTCCAAATTCTAAATCTTGATGTATCTACACCTGCTTTTTGTAGATTTTTCTCATCAAAAATACCCAGTATGATGTTCAAAATCAGTGTCATAAACCAAAATTTCCCGTTTTCTATTGCCTCTTCTGCCTGATATCCGTCTCCATAAATTAGAAAAATTAAAAGATATTCTAAAAATAAACCGATAAAAGGAGCAAAAGCTAAGATCCAAACCAAGGTATTATTAATATGGCTTCCGGCTATAGGGGGAGGAGTGCTTTGATCAAAGTATTGAGCAAATTCGGAGCGTCCCAATAATATCCAATCTTCATCGCCTTCTTTCCAAATCAAATTATGGACAGATAAAATACGATGTTGGATTAGCGTGACAATTTTCTCACTCCCGACTGGCCCTTTTCTCTCGCCATTAAGCTCGTAATAATAAATCATTTACTATTTATCCTATAATTAGGCTAAATCCTGCTCTTTCGGGTTTGCACCATATCTGTTTTCACCTGCTTGGCTATCCAAACAACAGAAAATAATAATAACAATAGAACCAATAAGCGGAATGAGGTGTAACAATAACCACCAAGCACTTCTATCTGTATCATGCAATCGTCTAAAACTTAGCCCAAGTGAAGGGATAATTGATGCTAAACCGAACAACAAAGGTAAAACACCGATATAATGAGTACGTAATAGCATACTAAATACGCCTTCAATAATGGATAATCCCAGATAAATCAAGAAATAAAACAAAGAAAAGAACCAAAATTCTTTCCGTCTTGCACGTCCTTTAAAGTTAATATAATTTTTAAAATTACCTACAAAATACTGTATAAATACATTATCGCCACTTATTTTAGGTAAAGATGCAATATTTACACCTGCACTAGAATTAGATTTCATTGGTGGTGGAGTCTGTTTCATCGGTGGAGGTAAAAATGATACATCAATTTCACTCTCCGATAATTTTTTCCAATCCTCATAACCTTCACGCCAAATCAAGGAATTTCTGTTTAATGTACCATTTTTAGCCAGTTCAATAATTTCATCTGATGAAACAGGCCCCATATTTGCTCCATTATTCTCATAATAGAATAGATTGTTTTCGCTCATTTTTTTCTCCTATACTTAAGCTAACAACAAAACCTTATTAAAACTGATTTCTTTGACTTTTTTGTAGCCAAAACAAATATCCGGTAAGTTCCAAATAATCCCAATACAAAATAGTAAAACTAGTTTTAGAATGCCAAAACCAATAAGCAATGTGACTAAAGTATGTTTTAAACGAAGGAAAATAGGGATGATTTTCTATGATATATTCCCTCTAAAATTGCGTAGGTCTCATAATGTAATTATGACAGTGAGAATTTTCGACAGTTTAGCATTGTTTTTTTTTTGAGCAATATGATGTATTTTTACACAAAGATACTGTAAATAAAAAAACCGCACTTTATTTCATTCAATAAAGTGCGGTTTAAATTTAATGTGTTTTATTATTCATCACGCAATGGCACAACTAACATATCAATTTTAATGCTGTTCATCACTTGTCGTGTGGAAGACATAATCTTACCCCAGAAATCCTGATGATGGCCTGTGATCAGTAAGTCCACATCATATTGCTCGATAGCATCGCTCAGCACTTGCTCTAAATCACCGCTACCGCTTAATTTTTCACTGACCGGATAATCTAAGTTTTCTGCTAAATTGAGTAAGGCTTGTTGGGTTTCACCGGAAATACGATCCTGCATAGAAGACATATTCACATCAATCAAGCCGGTATAAAGATCAGAAAAATTCACATCCACATGAATAATTGATAATTTAGCTTCGTGTTTTTTTGCCACACCCACGGCTTTTTTCAATAAGGTTGGGCTTTCATCGGAAAGATCCACGGCGACTAAAATATGTTTATACATAATATGCTCCTTAGTTGAGTGGTTGGCTATGATTTAAGTTTATAGTAGCACTCAAGAAATAAAAAAAACCACGACCGGATCACATTTTTGAAAAAATGTTGCAATTTTTACGGTAAAATTCACCACAAAAAACGGAGAAATAATGATGTCGGAAGCGATACAACATTTATTGGCAATTGTTGCTAAACTACGAGATCCTAACGGCGGTTGCCCTTGGGATTTAAAACAGACTTTTCAAACAATGATTCCCCATTTACTCGAAGAAAGTTATGAAGTTGTGGAAGCCATTGAAAAACAAAATATTGACAATTTGCGTGAAGAATTAGGGGATTTATTGTTACAAACCGTCTTTTTAAGCCAATTAGCCAAAGAAGATAACTTATTCACCTTTGATGATGTTGTGACAGAATTAGCGGAAAAATTAGTGCGTCGCCACCCACATGTTTTTGCTGGCAAGTCCGCCAATAATGAACAAGAGGCATTGCAAAATTGGAATGCAATGAAAGCCGCTGAAAACCAACAAAAGGGGCATGTATCTATTTTAGATAATATTCCACAAGCCTTTCCGGCCTTACTGCGGGCAGAAAAAATTCAGAAAAAATGCAGTAAAGTGGGCTTTGATTGGGATAATGTGCAATCGGTTTTAGCCAAAGTGGAAGAGGAAATTGCCGAAGTAAAACAAGAGCTCAATCGACCGCACTTTTCCTTTGAAAAAACGGAAGAAGAATTAGGTGATTTGTTATTCGCTACAGTAAATTTAACCCGTCATTTAGGTGTTCAAGCAGAAGAAAGCTTGCGAAAAGCCAATTTGAAATTTGAACGCCGTTTTCGTGCTGTTGAACAAAAATTAGCGTCGTTAGGAAGAACATTAGAGCAAAGTTCATTAGCGGAAATGGATGAACTCTGGAATGCAGTGAAAGCAGAAGAACAAGAAAATTAAGATCTGATTGCATAAAAAAATACCGACAATTTAGCCGGTATTTTTATTTACCGTAGTAAAAATTATAATTTTTCTACTAACATCGCTTCTAATTTTTCAATATCCACGGCAAATTTACGGATACCTTCGGCTAATTTATCCACTGCCATTGGATCGGCATTATGTTGCCAGTAGAATTCACTTTCCGTGAGTGGTTCAGGACGTGCTTTCACTTCGCCTTGATAATTTAATTTACGCACTAAAGGTGCATTGCTTTCTTGCAATTCTTTTAATAATCCCGGTGAAATTGTTAAGCGGTCGCAGCCGGCCAGTTCGGTAATTTCTCCGATATTACGGAAACTTGCGCCCATGACTACCGTTTTATAGCCATATTGCTTGTAATAGTTGTAAATCTCAGTAACAGAAATAACACCGGGATCTTCTGCCGGAGCAAAGTCTTTTTTATCGCCGTTGGCTTTGTACCAGTCTAAAATTCGACCTACAAACGGAGAGATCAAATATACACCGGCTTCTGCACAAGCACGGGCTTGCGCTTGGGAGAACAATAACGTTAAGTTACAGTTAATTCCCTCTTTTTCTAAGATTTCTGCCGCACGAATTCCTTGCCAAGTAGAGGCAATTTTAATCAAAATGCGGTCATTTGAAATACCGGCTTCGTTATATAATTTCATTAATTTACGGGCTTTTTCCACTGTGCCTTGTGTATCATAAGACAAACGGGCATCTACTTCGGTAGAAATACGTCCCGGCACGATTTTTAAAATTTCCAGCCCAATATTCACAGCTAACTTGTCTTCCGCATCAATCAATTGTTGTTTCTTGCAATCACTTTTGCTTTTTGCATAAGCGATAGCTTCTTCAATTAACGAAGCATATTGTGGTAAGGCAGATGCACTTAAAATTAACGATGGGTTGGTGGTGGCATCTTGTGGTTGGTATTTTTTGATTGCGTCAATATCGCCCGTGTCAGCAACCACGACAGTCATTGCACGCAGTGCGTCAAGTTGTGTTGTCATCTTTTTTCCTTATTTTCTTGGTTGAACAAAAAATTTTCCATACAATAACACAAATTGAAAGCAATGGAACCACTTTTTTATAAATAAAAAATCTTATGAAAAAACAACAAATTATACGTTGTAATTGGTGTGAAAATGCCACTATTTATCAACAATATCACGATGAAGAATGGGGCAGACCGGAGTTTGATTCATTAAAATTATTTGAATGCCTTTGTTTGGAAGGGCAACAAGCCGGCCTGTCTTGGATTACGGTATTAAAAAAACGGGAAAATTACCGTGCAGCTTTTCATCAATTTGATCCCAATAAAATTGCTTTAATGAGTGAACAAGACTTAGATAATTTAATGCAAAATAGTGGTTTAATCCGCCATCGTGCCAAGTTGGACGCCATTGTCAAAAATGCCAAAGCCTATGTGGCAATGGAAAAGTGCGGTCAAAATTTTAGTCATTTTTTGTGGGCATTTGTAGGTCATCAACCGAAAATTAATGATGTCCCAAATTTATCTTGCGTACCGGCTAACACCTTGATTTCTCAACAAATGTCAAAAGCACTCAAGAAAAAAGGATTTGTCTTTGTTGGCGAAACTACTTGCTATGCCTTTATGCAAGCGGTGGGTATGGTGGACGATCATGTAAATGATTGTTTTTATAAGCACAAGGCTTAAAAAGTAGAGTATAATCAGTGAAATTTTTGAATGAATGGTTAGCCGATGAAAAAGAATCTGTATAGTTTAATTTCTCTGTCAATTTTGACCGCACTTTATAGCACAGCAAGCCAAGCGGATTTACAACAACAGTGTTTAGTTGGTGTACCGCATTTTTCGGGAGAGGTCATCAAGGGCGATGTGAATAATCTCCCCGTCTATATTGAAGCAGATAGTGCCGAGCTGAATCAGCCGATTTCTGCGGTTTATCAAGGCAAGGTAGAATTGAAACAGGGCAATCGCCATCTGCAGGCTGATTCCGTCACCATTCAACAATCTACCGAAAAAACGACCGAAGCACAGCGTTATGCCTATATTCAAGGTGGTTTTCAATATAGTGATAACCTTATTCAATTAAGAGGAGAGAAGGCTGATTTGCACTTGAACAGCAAAGATGCCAATATTGAAAATGCCGATTATCAATTTGTCGGTCGTCAAGGTCGAGGCACCGCAATGCATACTGAACTGCGGGAAAATCATCGTATACTGAAAAATGCCACATTCACTTCCTGTTTGCCTGATGATAACGCATGGCAAATTGACGCAGCAGAAATGAAACAACATATTCAAGAAGAATATGCTGAGATGTGGCATGCACGCTTTAAAGTTGCTGGTGTACCGATTTTCTATACACCTTACTTACAGTTACCGATTGGAGATCGCCGCCGTTCCGGCTTATTGCTACCTGATGTAGGAACTTCAAGTCGAGACGGTTATTGGTATGCTCAGCCTGTTTATTGGAATATTGCACCTAATTATGATGCAACCTTTATCCCTAAATACATGTCTGATCGAGGCTTACAATTAAACGGCGAATTTCGTTATTTAACCGTTTTGGGCGAAGGCAAAATTGCTGGTGAATATTTGTCTCGAGATCACTACGAGAACTATGTGGGTGAAAACACATCACGCCACTTGTTTTATTGGTCACACCATGCAAAATTATGGGATAATTGGCGATTAAATGTCGATTATACCAAAGTAAGCGACCGCACTTATTTCAGCGATTTTACCTCTGAATACGGCAACAGTACTGACGGCTATGCAACTCAAGCGGCTCGTTTAGCCTATTATCAACCCAATTGGCACTTTGCATTATCGGTAAAACAATATCAAGTTTTTGATAATTTGGACATCGGGCCGTATAAAGCTTTACCACAACTGGATTTCAATTATTATCGTGATAATTTGCTTAACACCAATTTGAATTTCAGATTATTCTCACAAGCCGTGCGTTTTCATAATGACAGTTTAACCATGCCGACGGCGTGGCGTTTTCATATAGAACCAAGTCTAAACTTACCTATGGCTTCACGCTATGGCAGTATCAATGTGGAAACCAAACTATATGCGACACATTATCAGCAGAGAAAAGGTTCATCAAACCATGCGGAACATGTAGAAAAACGCATTAACCGTGTTCTGCCACAAGTGAAAATTGATTTCCAAACCTTGCTTGCCAATCAACAAAGCTTTATCGAGGGCTATACACAAACCCTTGAACCTCGTGTGCAATATTTGTATCGTCCCTATAAAAATCAACGCAATATTGGTAGTCAAAATAACAATAGCTATTTAGGTTTTGGCTATGATTCTTCATTATTACAACAAGATTATTTTTCCCTATTCCGTGATCGCCGCTACAGTGGTTTAGATCGTATCGCATCAGCCAATCAAATTACCCTCGGCGGCACAACCCGTTTCTATGATAAAAATGCAGAAGAACGTTTTAATTTATCTCTAGGACAAATTTTATACATCAACAGCTCACGTATTGATGACAATGAAGATAATAACACTCTAGGTCGTTCGTCTTCTTGGGCTGCAGAGGCAAATTGGAAAATTAACAACCAATGGCATTGGCGTGGTAGCTATCAATATGATACACGTTTAAACAGCACTTCTTTGGCGAATTTAGCACTTGAATACAATCCGGAAAAACACAATTTGGTACAACTGAATTACCGCTATGCCAGCCGTGATTACATTGACCAAAATTTAAATACCCGAAATAGTTACAACCAATCTATCAAGCAATTGGGTATCACCACTGCTTGGGAAATTGACGATAATTGGGCGGTCGTCGGCCGTTATTACCAAGACTTAGCTATCAATAAACCGGTGGAACAATACCTCGGTGTGAAATACAACAACTGCTGTTGGTCTGTCGGGATAGGAGTGAGGCGCTATCTGATCAATGAAAACGCTAAACGGAAATATAGTGATACAAAAGATACACTTTACGATCACAGCATTGGTATTAATTTTGAATTACGCGGTTTAAGCAATGATCATCGTAGCGGTATTGTAGAAATGCTTGATAAGGGGATGTTGCCTTATGTGAGAGGATTTAGTTTAGAGTAACCAATATTGGGGCAAGTCGCATTGCCCCTAAATCAGCCTTGCCTGTCATCTATACAAATTGCTGCAACGTTTTTTTCAATCGTTCAAACCCTATTTCTAATTCTAGTTCACTGATATTTAGCGAAGGCGCAAAACGCAATACATTGGGACCGGCAACTAAGATCATCAGTCCGTTTTCTGCGGCAGCCTTTACGAATTCTCCCGCTTTACCCTGCCATGCATCAATTAATTCTGTACCAATTAACAAGCCCTCACCACGAATATCCTTAAATAAGCCGAACTCTTGATTAAATTCACCTAATTTTTGTTTGAATTCTACAGAAGTGCGGTCAATTTTTGCTAAGAATTGCGGATTGGCAATAATCTCAATTACTTTATCGGCTACTGCACAAGCCAAAGGATTACCACCATAGGTTGTGCCATGTACACCCACGGAAAAACTAGCAGCAATCTTGCTCGTTGTTAGCATTGCACTGATTGGGAAACCATTACCTAAGGCTTTTGCCGACGTCAGAATATCAGGTGTGACACCATATTTTTGATAGGCGTATAAAGCACCTGTTCTCCCCACACCCGTTTGTACCTCATCAAAAATCAGCAAGGCTTGATATTGGTCACACAGCTCACGTAAGCCTTGTAAAAATTCAGTGGTTGCAGGAATAATGCCGCTTTCTCCCTGAATAGGCTCAACGATTATCGCACAGGTATGATGATCAATAACCGCTTTCACTGCATTCAAATCATTGAAAGGCACATGAATAATATCCGCCGGTTTTGGTCCAAAGCCGTCGGAATATTTTGCTTGTCCGCCCACACTCACAGTAAATAAGGTTCTGCCGTGGAAACTCTGTTTGAACGAAATAATGCGAGATTTTTGATAGCCAAAATGATCCACCGCATAACGGCGTGCCAATTTTAGCGCCGCTTCATTGGCTTCCGCCCCGGAATTAGCAAAAAATACCCGTTCGGCAAAGGTATGCTCCACCAATTTACTCGCTAAAGCTAAAGCGGGTTCGCTAGTGAAATAATTGCTTGAATGCCACAGCATTTCCCCTTGTTTTTTCAATACCTCTACTAATTCATCAGGACAATGCCCCAAAGAATTTACCGCAATACCGGAGGTAAAATCAATATATTCACGCCCTTCTTGATCCCAAACTGTTGCACCTTTTCCTTTCACCGGCAAAAATTGAGCAGGTGCATAATTAGGCACCATGATTTGATCAAATGTGTGTCGTTGATATTGTGACATAATGGTATCCTGAAAATGATGATTTTATTTTGTAGGTAGCATAAATTTTATTGAATAAATAGTCAAATAAAATGAATAAAAATTCACAATTAACCAACAAAAAAACCCAATCCGAAGATTGGGTTTTAAAATCAGCGTAAACTTCTAATTAGAAGAATACACGTAAACCTACGCCATAACCTGTGTCGTTAGATTTGACAACAGGTGCTGTATGTTCTTTAGTTAAAGAACGATAGCCTTCTACGAAAACAAGTACATTGCTGTGTAATTTGTAATCCACACCTAAGATATATTTGTTTTCAGTTTCTTTAGCTGAGTTAGCTTGTTTTTCTTGGTTGTTTTGGTATTGGAAATACACTGCAGACGGATCAATTACTTGGTATTTCGCACCAACTAAGATTGAACGACCGCGTAATTTTGTTTCACCGGCAAGCTTCTCTGCCTTGCGACCAAATTCAACACCTAAAGCCGCTTTGCCAAAGGTGATTTGAGCTGCAGTTCTCCAAGCATTTTCTTTAGTGCCTGTCACAGTTGTAGCCGGATCATTGTCATCATATTTAACATAGTTATAACCGGCTGCAAGGCTTAATGCCACATCTTGAGCTAATTCACGATTATAAAATGCAGATACGCCGTAGCCATTTTTTAATTCTGTCGCTGTGCTGTGTTTTTGTGCATTACCGAATAAGTAATCTAAACCAATGCTTAAACCATGCCATTCTGTAGAAAGGAATTTAATTGATTTATCCGCATAATCTTTCAAATTATTATTGCCACCGAATGGATAAGCAAAATCAGATAATTGGACTAAATCTAATGTGGTTTCTTGACGACCGAAAGTAAGAGTACCTACATCTTTGTGAGCGAAACCGGCATATAATTGGTTTGCACGTGGGTTACCAAAGCTGTTTGCATCAGTAGTATCTTTATCAAAACGCATTTCAACTGCACCCAATGCACTTAAACCGTTGCCGATTTCTTGGTTTGCTTTGAACCATAAACGGGAGCCGTTATTTTTTAAATCACCACGTTGATCTTTGCTGTCTTTACCTAAAAATAAACGGAAAGAACCCTCAACATCAATACGAGTACCATCTTTTTCATAAACGCTGGCAGCGTTTGCTGAAGCTGCTGTTGCAGCAACAATTAATGCAGCTAATGTTTTTTTCATTTTGTTTTCCTTAGTTTTTAAAGCAAATTTCAACTGATCTGAAACGCTTTATGATTGAGTTAATCGAACTCCATTTGAATGGAGCGGACGAATAATGCAAAAAAAAAAGCCAATCGTCAAGAAAATAATTGAACTTTTCCAAAAAACACTAATACAACTGTTATATTAGTATCATTTTATGGAGCTAAAGTGCGGTTATTTTTTCTTGTGTTTTAATATGCTACACTTTCGCCTGGAAATAAGATGGAATTCAATTCAATGTCTCAACAACAAACCGACAATTTACAATCTGACACCGGCTCACGAACAACAGGCTCATTTAAATGGTTACTCGTCAAAATGGCCTTTACCGCCTTTTGTATGTTGGCATTTTACGGTATTTACTTAGACGGGCAAATCCGCTCGAAAATGGATGGGCAAATTTGGCGATTGCCTGCGGAAGTCTATAGTAGAATTGAAAGTATTGATATTCATCGTAAGCTGACTATGGCGCAAATCAAGCAGCTATTATTAGATAATGAATACCGCCAAACCACTATGGTTGCGGCTCCGGGGGATTTTAAAGTAGAAGAAAATACCATTGTATTGCTACGTCGAGCTTTTCCTTTCCCACAACAACCCGAAGCTCAGCGGGTATTTCGTTTACGTTTTCAGGAAGATAAATTAACTGTTATCGAGGATTTGATTAATCAGCGCACCATCGAGGAATTCCGCCTCGCCCCAAAATTAATTGCAATGTTGGAATCAGAAAATGAGGAACGTTTAGCTATTCCTCTGCAACAATATCCCCGTTTATTGATTGATGCTCTAATTTTAACAGAGGATCGCCGATTTTATCAGCATGATGGTATTAGCTTATTAGGCATTGCCCGTGCCGTCATGACAAATATTCAAGCCGGACATACGGTACAGGGCGGAAGCACGCTAACCCAACAACTAGTCAAAAATCTGTTTTTATCTAATGAGCGTACATTAACCCGAAAAATTAATGAAGCCTTGATGGCAATTATTTTAGATAAACGCTATGACAAAAATACGATTTTGGAAACCTATTTAAATGAAATTTATTTAGGGCAAAACGGCGATACACAAATTCATGGCTTTGAGCTGGCGAGCCAGTTTTATTTCGGCTTGCCTGTGCGTGAAATCAGTTTGGATCAAATTGCGTTGTTGGTGGGTATGGTAAAAGGCCCCTCTTTATATAATCCGTGGAGAAATCCGGAAAATGCCTTAGAACGCCGTAATGTGGTATTAAAGTTAATGTTGGATCATCAAATGATCGGGCAAGAATTATTTGATATGCTCAGCAAACGGCCTCTCGGTGTGCAAGAAAAAGGACAAATTACCCGCCGTTATCCTGCATTTATGCAAACGCTACAGCGTGAGCTACGGGAAAATCTCTCTGAAATGAAGCTGGCCAATCTGTCGGGAGCGAGAATTTTCACCGGTTTAGATATTAAACAGCAACAATATGCGGAACAAGCCGTGGTTGAAGCTACGTTGCGATTGCAAAAACAGGTAAAAAATCCGGCATTACAAGGGGCAATGGTGGTTGCAGATTATAAAACAGGGGAAGTTCGAGCTGTGGTGGGCGGATTACAAACACAATTTGCCGGCTTTAATCGTGCAGTGATGGCAAGCCGCCAAATTGGTTCTCTTGTCAAACCGTCCATTTATTTAACCGCACTTTCAATGCCTGATCAATTTCGCTTAAATACGCCAATTAACAACCAACCGATAACCATTAATGTGAAAGGCTCTCCACCTTGGCAACCGAAAAACTACGATAAAAAGTATAGTGGTTCTGTAATGTTGGCTGATGCTTTGGTACGTTCGTTAAATATTCCCACAGTAAATATAGGTATGAAAGTCGGTTTAAGCAAAGTGATTGAAATTCAGCAAGCTATGGGTTGGGATAAAGTGAGAATACCCAAAGTGCCGGCAATGTTATTGGGCGCTTATACCATTTCCCCTTATGATGTCACAAAATCCTATCAAGTGATTGCCAATAATGGAGCAAAGATTCCACTAACCACAGTGAATGCTATTCTTGATCGTAGTGGCAATATTATCTATCAACAGGATAAAAAACCACAACAAGTTGTCCCTGCTCAAGCTGCTTATCAAACAATGTATGCAATGCAACAAGTTGTAGAACGTGGCACAGGACGCAGCCTCATGAATGATTTTGCCCATTTACAACTTGCCGGTAAAACAGGTACAACTAATGATGCCAGAGATACATGGTTTGTAGGCATTGACGGCGAAAATGTAGCAACAGTCTGGCTTGGTCGAGATGATAACGGAGAAACCAATTTAACCGGTGCTAGTGGTGCATTGGAAGTATATAAACAATATTTGCATTATGCTATGCCAAGACCGTTAAAATTAGCCAAAACCGATGAAATTAAATGGGTCGGTATTGATCAATATGGGGGGTGGAATTGCGATAGCCCAATACGAAATATTCCGGTTTGGGCAAACAAAAATCAATCATTTTGTGTGGTAAGCCCTCAAAGTGCAGAACAACCTAAAGTGGGACAAACAAAAACAGAAAGTTTATGGGATGTACTGGATAATAAGCCTAATACTGCACCGGTAGAACAAGCATTGCCTGCAAATTAATCTTTTTTGGTATAACATATGCAAGTAAGTTATTCGAGTAACTTTCCTAGATTATAATTTATTCCTAAAAGGGCTAGAATCTAATTATCCCTAGCCTCTTTACAAAAAATATGCTACTTTGCCACCGTCAAATCCTGACGATAACGATAAATTTTATATGACAGACGAACATTCGAATTATTCCTCTCAAAACGACAGTTACCATAAAAAATCCTTTTTTCAATCTTTATTTGGGCGTTTTTTTCAAGGTGAATTGAAAAATCGTACCGAATTGGTGGAAGTTATTCGGGATTCCGAACAAAATGAGCTCATCGACCAAGACACTCGAGAAATGATTGAAGGGGTGATTGAAATCGCCGAACTTCGAGTGCGTGATATTATGATTCCTCGTGCTCAAATTGTCTTTATAGAGGGTGATCAAAATTTGGAAAATTGCCTTGAAATTATCATTTCCTCGGCCCATTCTCGTTTTCCTGTGGTCAGTGATGATAGAGATAATATAGCCGGTATTTTACATGCCAAAGATTTACTGAAGTTCCTACGTTCCGATGCAGAAGAATTTGACTTACATAAATTGCTCCGACCGGCAGTTATTGTGCCGGAAAGTAAACGAGTGGATAGAATGCTTAAAGATTTCCGCTCCGAACGTTTTCATATGGCCATTGTGGTTGATGAATTCGGTGCGGTCTCAGGCTTAGTCACCATTGAAGATATTTTGGAACAAATTGTCGGCGATATTGAAGACGAATTTGATGAAGAAGAAACTGTGGCGAATATCCGCCAACTTTCACGTCATAGCTATGCAGTTCGTGCTCTAACCGATATTGCGGATTTTAACCACTATTTTAAAACCGCATTTGCTGATGAAGAGGTTGATACTATTGGTGGTGTGATTATGCAAGCCTTTGGTTACTTGCCAAAACGGGGAGAAGAAATCACACTGAGCAATATTCAGTTTAAAGTCACTTCTGCCGATAGCAGGCGAATAATCCAATTACGTGTGACTGTGACTGATGAATTATTGGCCGTAATGAATGCTACAAACGAGGAAAATAACGAACAAGATGAATAAATTCACTTTCTATCTTGTCGCCCTAATTTCAGGTGGTATAGGCGTATTGGCCTTTTCACCTTTTGATTATTGGGGCGTCGCCTATTTTTCCGCTTTCGGACTGATTTTTATCGCAAAAACTGCACCAAAACCTACCGCACTTTGGGCAACTTTTTTATGGGGATTGAGTTTTTTCAGTATCGGCACGCATTGGCTGAACGTGAGTATTCACCAATTCGGCGGTTCACCATTATGGCTAAGCTATATTTTAGTGGTATTGCTAGCAGCTTATTTGTCTGTTTATCCCGTTTTATTTACCTATATTATTCAACGTTTTAATGTTAAAAGTGCGGTCATTTTTCCAATCATTTGGACATTCACAGAATTTTTACGAGGTTGGGTATTTACCGGCTTTCCTTGGTTACAGTTCGGCTATACACAAATTGACAGCCCGTTTTCAGGTATCGCTCCTTTTTTCGGTGTAACAGGCTTAACTTTCTTTGTCATATGGGGAAGTGCGGTCAGTTTTAATTTACTGTCAGCCCTGTGGCAAACGCCGAAAAAATATCCGATAGCAATAGCTCACTTATTTATGTTACTTGTGGTGAGCGCCATAAGTGCGGTCGCTTCTAAAGTAGAATTTATCCAAGAAAAGCCAGAGAAGGCTTTAACCATTACATTACTGCAAGGCAATATTGAACAACAGTTAAAATGGGATCCCGATTATTTATATCAAACCCTTGATATTTATCGAAAAATGATCACCACCCATTTAGGGAAAAGCGATATTATTGTACTACCGGAAAGCGCCTTACCGGCCTTAGAAAATCAGCTCCAATTTTATTATCAACCTTTGCAACAAGCCGCATTAAAAGCAGGTTCAGAGCTTATTGTGGGTTCAGTTTATTATGACGAAAATATTGCAAAATTACTCAATTCTATTGTTATTTTAGGCGATAAAAATCAAGACTTTAGCAGCCAAAACGCCCAGCGTTACAGCAAACATCACCTCGTTCCTTTTGGTGAGTATGTGCCACTGGAAAGCCTATTACGTCCACTAGGCAGCGTATTTAACCTCCCTATGTCGGCATTTCATCGTGGCGAAGAAATTCAACCGCCTTTGCTTAGTAAAGGACATTATTTTTCCTCCGCCATTTGCTATGAAATTATTGAAGGTGCACAACTACAACGCAACTTGACAGAAAAAACAGATTTTATTCTAACTGTCTCTAATGATGCTTGGTTCGGCGACAGCATCGGCCCTTGGCAACACTTACAAATGGCAAGAATGCGCGCTTTAGAACTTGGTAGACCGGTAATTAGATCAACAAATACAGGGGTAACAGCCTTTATTAATCATCAAGGTAAGATTACAGCTCAAGCGCCTCAATTTATCGAAACCGCTTTAACCCATAAAATTGCCCCCACAGAAGGTAAAACGCCTTATGCGGTTTTAGGCGATAAACCTTTATATTTACTGTCACTACTGCTTTTATTTTTGCGCTTTTTCAGTTATTTAATGCAACGGAAATCACAGAAAAGAGTTGTGTAAAGTGGTATATGGCACAACAACATAAGTCACATGGTCAATAAAAAAGCCCTTATTTATTAACTCAGGTAAGGGCTTTGTTATGATATAAAAAAACTATCGAAGTAAGTAATTCGGTGAAAGGTTTTTTGGGTTTCCTTATTATAACGGGTATTAGTTTTTCCCGTTTGGCATTTTTACTATAAGGGTAAGTACCTTAATTTTGTTGTTTAGATTTTAGAAGATATTAATTTTTTAACCCATCACCTAAACATGGTTGAATTTTATTTAGAATGTCTTTTAGTACTCGAGGTGAAGCGGCAACAATATGTCCCGTATTTAAGTAATTATGGCCACCATTCAGATCCGCCACAATACCGCCGGCTTCTCGTACAATTAATTCTCCTGCAGCAATATCCCAAGCTTTTAAGCCAATTTCAAAGAAGCCATCAACACGGTTGGAAGCAACGTAACATAAATCTAAGGCAGCGGAAGCCGCGCGGCGGAAATCGGCACAGTCTTCAATCAGTGCATTCATCATAGCAAAATGAATTGGCATATGTTGTGGTTGTTTGAATGGGAAACCTGTAGCCAACACAGCACCATTTAAATCACGTTTTGGTTCAATACGTAAACGAACATCATTTAATTTTGCACCGGCTCCACGCACTGCTGTAAATAATTCATTTTTAATCGGGTCATACACAACACCGACTTCGGTACGGTTATTTACACGAACGGCAATGGAAACAGAGAAATGTGGGAAACCTTTGACAAAGTTTGTTGTGCCATCGAGTGGGTCAATGATCCATTGAATATCTTTATCATTGCCTGTTAGTAAGCCACTTTCTTCGGTAATGATACTATGTTCCGGATAAGATGCTCGGATTGTCTCAATAATTGCTTGTTCAGCCGCTTTGTCTACATTAGTGACATAGTCAAAATGACCTTTTTCTAAGGTCTCAATATCATCACGACGTTCGTAATTTTTGATAATAATATTACCCGCTTTTCGTGCCGCACGGATGGCAATGTTTAACATGGGATTCATAATAATGTCCACTCGATTTTAAAGAACAGAATACTGCCAAATGGCAGCGGTGAGGTTATGGCGTATTATAACAAAATTTGCCTATTTGACCAGTGTTAAAAAAATGGAAAAAGCTGACTAAATTTTGCGGTTATTATGCTAGAATAACTCTAATTAGGACTAAATATAAAAGACATGTTGCAAAATATTCGGATTGTACTGATCGAAACTTCTCACAGTGGTAATATTGGTTCAGCTGCGCGGGCAATGAAAACTATGGGATTGAATCATTTGTATTTGGTTGCTCCGAAACAAGGTATTGATGAGCAAGCCATTGCCTTGTCAGCAGGGGCAGAAGATGTTGTTCGTAATTCAGTGATTGTCGATAGGTTTGAGCAAGCCGTAGCTGATTGTGCTTTAGTTATTGGAACAAGTGCCAGGCTTCGACACTTACAAAGTACATTGATTGAACCTAGGGAATGTGGGGATAAGGTTATAGAAGCTGCAAAGTGCGGTCAAGTTGCTTTGGTTTTTGGGCGTGAACGGGTTGGATTAACAAATGAAGAATTACTTAAATGCCATTATCATTTAACCATTCCTGCGAATCCCGAGTATTCTTCGTTGAATTTAGCGATGGCAGTGCAGTTGGTTGCTTATGAAATTAGAATGGCATTTTTACAGACAAAATCCTCCACTTTACCTGTTTCTGTAATAGAAAATTCCAATTTTGTTGAGCGAGAATTGGCTACAAGCGAAGAGTTAAATTATTTTTTTGAGCATACAGAAAAAGTATATTCGAGATTAGGATTTATTCAAAATCAAGCAGTTATGCGGAAATTAAAGCGGCTTTATCATCGTACTTTGTTGGAAAAAAATGAGCTGAATATTTTACGTGGAATGTTAAGTGCGGTGGAAAAGTTCATCATTTTGAAAAACACGAATTAATTGACTATTCGGGTGGGTTATGTAAAATCCGCAACAGAATTAATTCATTGAGGAAAACAATATGAAATTAACTTCTAAAGGGCGTTATGCAGTGACCGCAATTTTGGATATTGCGTTACATGCCGATAAAGGGCCTGTGACCTTATCTGATATTTCTGTACGTCAGCATATTTCACTGTCTTATTTAGAACAGTTGTTCGCCAAATTACGACGCCAAGGTGTCGTGAAAAGCGTTAGAGGCCCGGGCGGAGGTTATCAATTGGGCTTACCTTCTCATGAAATTTCGATCGGTATGGTGATTGCTGCCGTTAATGAAAATATTAATGTAACCCGATGTTTCGGCAAAGAAAATTGTCAAAATGGCCAAGAATGTTTAACCCATTCTTTATGGGAAGAACTCAGCGAGCGTATTGAAAATTTCTTAAATGAAATCACCGTGGAAGAATTAGTCAATAAGCATCGCCATAAACACAAAACACATCAATCTCATCAAGACTTTGAGAATTTATTAGTGATTAATGGTTAGTTTTAGCTGTAAAAGTGCGGTTAAAAAAACGATATTTTTTAGGAGTGAAAACAATGAAATTACCAATTTATTTGGACTACGCAGCAACCTGTCCGGTGGATGAG
>JAUNED010000022.1 GCA_030525745.1 Lonepinella koalarum
TCCAACGATCACTCATCTGTTTTCCGTCTTTAGTCGAACCTAATAAGTCCTCCACCTTATTCGCTTTGACTAAACTCCCACCATTATCAATATACTCCCCCGCATTTGTCCTAAACTTCGTTTCCGTAATAATATACGGTGGCGGTGGCTTTGGATTAGCATAGACTCCGTCAATCCCTCTCTCCGTCGGCTTACCCTCTAATAGCCTTTTTTGCCGTTCAGGACTCAATACGCTCCTAAATTGGTAGCCTTCCATAAACTCATCACTAACCTGTTCACCATAAATGCCTTTCTGCTTAGTCGTATAGCCTCTAACAACTTGTGGATTGTTCTTTTCTAATGTAATTCCTGTATATTTTTCTTTCCCTGCTTGAATACCTAATTGATTTAATTCTTTTTCTAATTCATCTAAAGCTTTTGCTAAAATATCTTTTGCTTCTTGAAGAGATGCATTTATTTCTTTACCTGCTTTACTCAGTAGATATTCCGATTTATGCGAAGCCTCTACTAAAAAATGCTCCATCCCAACAGGCATAGCTAATCGATAACCAGGCTCTAACAGGCGCTTTATTTGCTCATTAAGCACTCTCCAGTGAGATAAAATAGCCTCCGCATTTAATAAGTTAATCTTTAACCTAAAATAAGAAATCGTATCTGTTATAATTTTACTTGCATTATTGGTTTGTAAAACCTTAATGACTTTTTCATCTTGTAATAATCTTTTAATCGGTTCAATAGATGATTTAACAGCGCCATCAACATGCTTTGTTCCATACTTCCGAATATTTAAAATGACAATTTTACCAACCCCCTTAATGACATCGCCTGCACCGGGAATAATTGCAATAAGGGTGAGTATCAATAGTAGCCAATGCTCTTTTTGTTTATCCTCCTCTTTTTCATCAACAAGAGCATAAATACAGGCTATCAAATCTCTTAAATCTAAAATTTGCCCAATAACAGGCACAAAGCCTAAAGCGACATCCGCAACAATTTGACTCGTTGTCTGATTAGGATTCCAATTCCCTAATAACGTCCCCCACATCCAATTAAGCGATGAACTAATTGTATCGCTAACTGTTTCTATTCCATTACTGACCGCATTAGATAAATCCTCATAGACCTCATTGAGTGCTTTTTGAGCTTCATTGATAAGCTTATCTACCCACATTATTCACGCCCTTTATAAGCATTTTATCTAAATAATTAAACATTGATTCTCGTTTTACTTGTGTGTTTTTTCCGATTTCTAATTGAATAATATCTGAGGGAGGATTATCAATATAAACATAACCATTGCCATCTAATTGCCCATTTCTTTTCTCACCCGTTTCAAACGTAGAGGTGTATTTTAAATGGGGTAGGGGCTGTAAATTACTATCAAAATATTGAAAAGCAAGCCAAGGTTTTTTCTTTTGTGGTTGGTTGAGTAACTCTCCAACATCTACAGTTTGCGGAGACTGTCCACAATTTATTTTAACCACTTCACCGTTAATAATAATTTTCTTCGCCAATGCTAAAATCTGCCCATCTTGGGTAATCGTGATTTTCCCACCTGCCGTCTCAAAAACAATATCCCCCTCTGCCGAAGACAGTAAGGTCTCTAAACTAGACAGCGTATAGTCCCCATTAATCCGCTCAATTAGATTTTCACCGATACGTTGATTTTCTGTGTCATTGACGGTTTTTTGGTAGTTTTGATGAATTTCCAAGTGATGATTTTCAGCAATGGTTTCACTCGAATTCCCCATCACTGTCGTAGACTTATCCTTCAACACCACCACATTCATATCCCGCTGGGCGTGGAGGTTTAGTTGCTCTCGGCCCGGCGCATCCTCAAACAACAGCTCATTATACCCCTCTCCTTTATACGTCTTCGAGCGGAATGCCATCTGTGTTTTACTCTGTGGTAAGTTCCCCGGCGGTAATTGCTGTGCATTATACGTCCTGCCCGTCACTATCGGTTGGTCCGGGTCGCCATCCAAAAAGTCTACCAATACCTCTTGGCCTACCCTCGGTATCGCCAACACGCCCCAGCCCTGTCCCGCCCACGGCTGGGTTACCCGTATCCAGCACGAACTGAGGTCATCCCCTTGGCTCTCCCTGTCCCATAAAAACTGTAAGCGTATCCGTCCAAAGTTGTCCGTGAATATTTCTTCCCCCTTCGGGCCCACCACTCTCGCTATCTGTGGACCATCCACCTTCGGCTTGGTTCGTTGCATCGGGCGCCACGTCTGGTGTCTTGGGAAGACATTGTTTTACTCGATAAAAAACCTGCTTATTTACTTGAATATCAATGGCAAACTCCTGAAGGTGTGATGTACCAATGCACGGTTATGCAAATTCGTAATAGACTATTGCTGACTTTTACTTATACTGCAAATAACCCTTTTACTCCAAAACAAAGACAAGCTTTACTCGACATTATTTATACCTATAAAGCGACTGAAAATACTTAAATGGTTGATTATTTATGGCAGATTCTTCTGATATTGTTCAACGTATTACCCAAAACATCCAAGTCTTTCAGCGTTCCAAAGTGCAGCTTGGCGAACCACTTGATATAGTAATGCCTGCAGCTCGTGTAAGGGATATTATCAATCATACTAGCTTTTGGTCAGCATTAGCAGGAGCTGTTGTTGGAGCCTGTGTTACAGCTGGAATTTTTGCACTAGCAGGGGTTGCGTTTGCGGCAACTGGTGGTTTAGCTTCAATGGCAATTGGCGCTATTGCAACTTATACTCTCTCCGGGGGAATAGAAAAGATCACCAATGCAGTAACAAGCTTTGTTGATGAAGCCATTGGGGGAGATCCAAGTGGTCCTATTGTCTTAGGCTCTCCGAATGTCTTGGTAAATAACAAACCGTTAGCAATCGCTGATTTACCATTAAGTGTTGGTTGTACTCGCCACTCTCCTCCCCCTAAAATTGCTCAAGGTAGTGAAACAGTCTCTGCGAATAACAAAGCAGTCGCTCGTAAAGGTGATAAAACTGAGTGTAGTGCTATCATTGCCGAAGGCTCCACAGATGTCTTTATCGGCTCAGGACAGGGCACGTATGTAGAAATGAAACCTGAATTTAACGGTTTTCAACGAGCATTGTTATTTGCTGTCGAATTTATTATTCCACCAACAGCTTTATTTAGTAAGGGAATAGGGAAAGGGTTAGCAAAAATCGGTAAAACCCTAGCCACTAAAGGCCCTCGGGCAGGTGCTGCACTGGCAGCGAAAATGGCAGGAAGAGCAGCAAAAGGCATTGCCAAAAATGCGATGAATAAAGCACGTAATGCTGCAAAAGCTGCTAAGGCAGCAGCAAAAGGCGTGGCTAAGGGAGCAAAAGCCGCTGCAAAAGGTCTAAAAGCAGTTGGACAAGGCTTAGGCAAAGGAGTGAAACAGGCCGGAAATATCGCACGAGGAAAAACCTTAGGTTGTGCCAAGTGTGCATTTAAAGAGAATACTGGAATAGAACGCTTTCTTGAAGCAGGAAAGAGATTTGTCAAAGGCGATCCCATCGATGTACTAACCGGTCAAATCGTTGAACAACGAGTAGATTTCACCCTTGGGCAAACCATTCCTTTATCATTCATTCGTACTTGGGCTCGCCATAAAGACACTCAACAAACCGAGGGGTTATGCGGACGATTTTGGACGGATAACTTCTCCGAATACGCCGATGTCTCCGACAACGGGCAATGCGTGAAAATTGCTACCTTTGAAGGCACTTACTTACGCTTTGCTTTACCGCAAGGTAGTACCGGTTCATTTAACCCCGACTATCCTGAATACACGCTGATTCGTCACCGAGAATATCTGGAATTATTCAATCGTGATACGCAACTGTCTAAATTGTTCTATTTTATTGAAACTCCTGCAATTGATGATACCGAGTCAGAACTTGAAACCGATTTAACTTACCCGCCTATACCTGACGGGCGTTATCTGATTTCCGCTTGGCTAGATACCTTTGATAATGCCGTACAGTTCCACTATAACGACTATTCCGTGCTGGAAGCCGTTTCCCACACCGATGGAATTACCCTTGCATTTACTTACCAAGGCGAATGGCTCCATCAAATCATCCGTACCGATACGCAGCAGCCCGAAGTGCTGGCAACCTATACGCAAGATACACGAGGAGCATTAATTGAAAGTGATGCTCTACTCGACTTCCATCTATTCTACCACTATGACGAACAATTTAATCTCACCCGTTGGGCAGATAACGATAAAACTTGGGTCGATTATCACTATGATGAACAAGGTCGGGTCATTCACAGTATCGGGGCTGATGGTTTCTACCCTGTTTGGTTTCACTATCAAGACAATCGAACAACCGTCTTAGACAGTCAGCAACGTGCTACGGTATATGACTATGACAGTCATATTATGAAACCGCTCACCATCACTTCGCCAAGCGGTACCAAAACGCAGTTTGAATACGACCGCTACGGCAATCTGCTTTCTCAAATCTTTGCTGACGGTAAACAGGTTACCTTTGACTACTTGGAACAAACCGGCTTAGTCACCTGCTTTACTGACACCGCCGGCAATCAATGGCAATATGACTATGACGAAAACGAGCAACTCTGCAAGCTGGCCGACCCACTTGGGCGGACGTGGACAAAAACAGAAAATCGAGGCTCGTTTGCAAAAAATCCGGAAAACCCACCCGCTTACACCACTCTCTTTACCGCTCCGGACGGCTCGACCACTGAGTTTATCCGCAATCAATATGGGCTATTAACGGAAATCAAATCCACCCTTGGCAAACAGCAACAGCAAGAACAGTTCCACTACGACCCTCGTCATCGTTTGGTTGAAACCCAAGATGCCGAGCAACGCCGTATTCAGTTAAGTTATGACCATCAAGACCGTCTTAACCGCTTTACCAATGCCAAAGGCAGACAATGGCACTACGGCTACAATGCTCACCATAAACTCACGCACATTGCCCGCCCTAACCAAAGTGAAGAACAACAGCAGTATGACCGGCACGGCAACCTAATTCGCTATATTGATGCCAACGGCGTGGATTGGCAACTCAAATACGGGGCGTTTGATTTACTGACGGAAAAAGTCGATGGCGAGGGCAACCGCTGGCAATACGATTACGACAAAGACAGCCTCAAACTCCGTCAAGTCACCAACCCGAAAGGGGAAACCTACCGTTACACCTTCAACGAAAACGGGCAAGTGCTGGAAGAAACCGACTTTGCCGATAACCGCTGGACCTACACCTACAACGAAAACGGCACACTCCGTACAAGGGGGAATCCGCATCATAAATTTCATCTCGATAGATGAAAAAATGACATCGGCATCTTGCTCAAGAGAACCGGATTCTCGTAAATCAGAGTTGATCGGACGTTTGTTAGCACGTTGTTCCAAAGAACGGTTAAGTTGAGAAAGGGCATACACCGGGCACTCCATCTCTTTTGCCAGTAATTTGAGCGAACGAGAGATGTTAGCAATCTCTAAATTGCGATTTTCATAACGTTGCGAGGTTTGCATTAGTTGAATGTAATCAATGAAAATTGCGGTCGGTTTTCCATATTTACGAGCATTTTGTCGAACTTTGGTGCGTAATTTTTGAGGAGTAAGGCTGCCTTCATCATCAATGACTAAACGATTTTTCCAATGTCCAAGAATATGTCCCATTGCCATCGTTAGTTTTCCCCAATCTTCATCGTCCAAGCGATCTGCTTGGCGAATATCTTGTAAACTTACTCTGGCATGCATTGCTAAAAAACGTTGTAAAATTTGATCTGCCGGCATTTCCATACTGTGATAGAACACAGGAGCAGACTCAAATTTTTCAAGGGTGTGGTATGCAATAGTTTGAGAAAATGCCGTTTTCCCCATCGAAGGACGGGCACCAATCACAATTAAATCACCCGGTTGCCCACCGGTAGTGGCTTCATTGATACCTTGAATACCTGTCGGTGTTCCAGTCACAGGATCACCATTTTTAGCCGAAAGCTCCATACGAGAGAGCATACTGGCAAAAATATCACTTAAATCTGCTGCAGATTTGGTATTGTCTGAAAGACTGAATTCAGTCATTTTTTTCTCAATTTCATCAATAACTGATTCAAGTTTTTCCGGTGTTTTTGCTGTCTGAGTCTGATCGACAATAAACTGGCCCAGCTTTAAAAGTTGTCGGTGTTTACTATGTAGCAGAACGACATCAGCATAAGCTCCAACATTGGCTGCTGAGGGCGTATTTTTCGAAATCTCAGCGAGATAAGCAAAACCGCCTATCTCTTTTAGAAGATTTTTTTGCTTTAAGTATTCATCCAGTGTAAGGATATCAGCAGGTTTCCTTAGCTCAATTAAATCAAATCCCTTTGATAACAAAGTTGAAGTTAAGGAGTATTGGCATTAAACGGTATATTTGAAGAGAATTATTTGAATGTAAACTGTTGAATTGGTGCCTAGGGTCGGACTCGAACCGACACGGTTATTCACCGGCGGATTTTGAATCAAGTGCGTAGAACAGTTCAAATAATATTCGCAAATACACAGTTACTACGATGTATCCAGCCAATACATCCACTAGGATTTTCCGTCCGAATTCCAGACGCTCCTAATCTTACACATTCTTTCAAGTTTGTAAAGCCTGATAATGATTTTATAGTATATTTTTTACAGGTTAGATTACAAATATAATATATGCTAGCTTGACTTTGGTAGATAATCATTGTAATCTAATTGTCAAGGTGGCGTTACCTTAATAACGCAATGAGTTGTTGGCTCATCGTCAATCTGATATTAATCTAGGATGTAAAGGCCTAGCGGTGGCAGGCACCAGAAAACTCTGATACTAATCTAGGATGTAAAGGCCTAGCGGTGGCAGACACCAGAATAAACCAACATTTAGGCCCACTTAATTGTGGGCTTAATACTTTATGAAAAAAGCGAATATGACTAATAATTTACTGGATACAAAAAACTAAGCATTAATGACTTGAAAAAGTTTGAGTATAACTTAGAGCATATAAGAAATGCCGCAATCTTTTTCAAAGATCATTTTCTTAGTAAAGAAATGATATATAGTACTGAAAAAGAAAGTACATCCGTTATCTTTCAAAGAAGCAATTTTATGCACTTGTGTGGAATATATTATGAACCCGGTGCGAGTGAATTTTTTAATCTTGCCTTATTAAAACAAATAGACCTAAATAAGGTTTATATAAAAAATGATGGCACAACATTCCAAAAGTTGTCTGTTTTAAGTTCTATAGATTTTTTAATTAATCCAGAGATAACTTTGTCATCAAGTGCAATTTATTTAAACCTTTCTTTTGATAAAGCTCTTAGAACTAAAACCAGAGTCTTTGCTCTCACATTGATAAATGACAATCACTTATTTATTCCACAATCTTTACTGAATCTTAGGACCATGAATGATTTCCCTAAGGGTAACAAAATTATTGGTATAAAATCAGTTCATTTAGAAGATAAAATAGAAATCATCTATTTATAGAAAAAAGAATAAGAGAAATTATATTCTCCCATTTTTATTTTATCAGAGTAAATTCATAATCTTGGGCATTTGCATTATCAAGGCAATACTCAAAGGAGCTCAATCTTTGATAAATCATCAACGGAGAAGTCAATTAAGGCACTTGCAAGAACATTTAAGAATAGTGATCATACTTATGGGAAGCTCAGGAACTTCTCAGAAGCTCCGCTGTTTCTTGACTCAAAGTCATCAAGATTAATTTATTAGCTGATTTGGTTTCCTATGCCATATTTAGGCATTATGAACATAATGATAGCTCATTTTACGATCTTATAAAGAATAATTTTGATCATCATAATGGACGTATTCACGGTTTATATTTACGAAATACAGAGGATATAATCCCATAAGTATGAAGTATAGAAGGGCGATATCCTCTCTCAAAATTTCTATGTCATACTCAATATATCAGAGCTTAATACTAATATCATTATGCATTGACAATTTCTGAATGAAATAGATATTTTCCGGTTTCTTCATTAATTGAGTAACAGCGGTATATCAAAATCTATATAGTACCTAAGAAAGGCTTACTTGCTTAGAAATATATCAAAAAATATCTTTTGGCTTATTTTGAAACATATCTTACTATCTTATGAATACATAGAGGAAAATATTCTAAATTTATTCTAGCGGCATACAGAGCTTTATCATTAATAGTATTAAGGGATTTACATCTAATTTTTATATGCTCTAGATAGTCTTTCTACCATATGAAGAATTGTCGTTTTATCTTGTTCTGAGCTATTTCTATAATAGCTTAATAAAATTTCTTCTTCTTTAGTAATGCTTAATCTTTCTCTAATTCTCAATACCCCACTATTGAGCAAAACATTTTTTATATCAGAAAGTATTTGATTTAGAAATTTTTCATTTTCTTTTTGAATATCATCTATCAATTCCTGTTTCAATGCCAAAGTTTCCTTAGTTACTCCTAAACTAGTTTGTACAGATTCTGGCATATCATACACGTAGTATTCAAAAACATTACCTTTCACTCCAGAGACACGTCGTCTACGCCATTTATCTTTTTTAGCATATAAGATTATACCTTGTGGTGTTGAAGGGAGCCCTCCTACATCTAAAAGCTCTTTAAGAGTATACCATTCTTTCATATTACCTCATTGACTTTATTTTAAATTTAAGTTAAATTTAACTTAAAGTGAATTAGCTTTAAATTAAAAGATTAAGGCTAATTCAAGGAGATCTAGTCTACATTAAATTGAGTGCTATTTGAAGATCGCTTATCTAAATGAGGTTTTGTATGAGTTTTGAACAATTATTGCATTTATTTTTCTTAGAACGGAATCATAGACCTGCCACTATACGTTCTTATCAAAATGTAATAGCGCAGATTGTTAAATTTTATCCAGATAAAGAACCTGAACAAATATCTAAGCTTGACTTATTAGAATGGAGAAAGTATTGCCTCAATAAAATGAGCCCAATTACTTGGAATAGTTATATCAGGCATCTTAAAGCTATTTTTAATTATGCTATAGATAATGAGCTATTTGAGTACCCTAAAAATTTATTTAAAGGCCTTATGGTAAGACCTGATAAGCCAAAGAAAAAACTACTAACAGAAAGGCAAATCCATTTTTTAGAAATCTCTTTGGAAAATGAGGAGAAATTACCTTGTTATTTACAACCTGCTTATTTTACTAAAGCTTTAATCTACACTTTAAAATATACAGCTATCAGACAATCCCAGCTATTACAACTAAAAATTTCTGATATCGATATGACAAGCAAAATTATAAATATAAGAGCTGAAACCAATAAGAATCATGAACACCATGAAATTCCAATTTCAGATAAATTATATCCATACCTAAAAAGATTGATATTAGAATCAAGAGCTAGAGGCACTAGTTCAGATGAGCAGTTATTTAACATTAATCGCTTTTCATTAGTTACTACATCAAGAAATAAGAAAATGACAGAAGGACAACTAGTTCATTTTTTTCGCCATATTTCTGAATTTATAGGATTTACAGTAACTTCACATCGATTCCGACATACAACTGCAACAGAAGTCCTAAAGCAATCAGGGGATATCTATGCAGTGAAGCAATTACTTGGACATAAAGATCTCACTGTAACTCTAACATATATTCACAATGATCCTGAAATGCTAAGAAAACATGTCAATTCGTTGTAGAAATGATGCTACATAGATAAAATAATAACTAACTATTTTGGGCTAAGACAGCCCCGTGAGTTGTTTATCACTAGTATAGCAGTTCTAAATCGTCTAGGCTGGTGAATGCAAACAAAAGCACACTAGCATAATTTTCACCATTTTCGACTACCAGCCTATATTTAATAAGAAGAATTAAAAATAATGGTAAAGATGCTGACTAAAAACACGAAAAAAGCATTCTATAAAGTATTATCCTTATGGTATTTAAAGTATTAGGATTATTTAAATAAGGGGCTGTCCTAGATAACGACTAAAACTTCCATTTAGGTTAAGATAACCCAATGAGAAAAAGTCGTCTAAGCCAGTATAAACAAAATAAACTCATCGAACTGTTTGTTGCAGGCGTAACTGCTCGAACAGCAACTGAGTTGGTGAATGTAAACAAAACTACTGCAGCCTATTACTTTCATCGTTTGCGATTGCTCATCTATCAACATAGCCCCCATTTGGAAATGTTTGAGGGCGAAATTGAAGCGGACGAAAGCTATTTCGGCGGTGCTCGTAAAGGTAAACGAGGTCGTGGTGCAGCAGGTAAAACCGCCGTATTTGGGCTTTTAAAGCGTGATGGTAAGGTTTATACCGTTGTCGTACCGAACTCGCAATCTGCCACACTTTTGCCGATTATTCGGGAGAAAGTGAAACCGGACAGCATTGTTTACACCGATTTTTATCGAAGCCATGATGTGCTTGATGTGAGCGAATTTAATCATTTTCGCATCAACCACAGCACACACTTCGCTGAAAATCAAAATCATATTAACGGAATTGAGAATTTTTGGAGCCAAGCAAAACGCCATTTGCGTAAATTTAACGGCATTCCCAAAGCCCATTTTGAGCTGTATTTGAAGGAATGTGAATGGCGTTTTAATCACAGTGACTTAAAATCTCTAATTTCCTTTTAAAACAATTGGTTAAGGGGAGTTTGAGCTAGTTATCTAGGACAGCCCCTTAAATAAATGATAAGAATATACAAATGAAAAAGCGGCTATCATTTTGTTTATATAGAGAAAGAGCATATAGATCTTTTAAAGAGAGAGGGAAGCATACTTAAGTGCTATTCCCCAAAAAGAAGGTAAAAGTATGGCTAATTAATAGCCATACTATTTATAATAGATTAAGCTTCAATAGGCGTACGCCAGTCATCAGAACCTGATGTTCCTGCAACGGTATGTTCCCAAGTGATCTTACGGTATGCTAAATATACATCAAGTAATTGTGTAAATTCTTTTTGTGTGGGATCTTGAGCATGTGGCATCAGTAAATCCATATTCACAATTGTTGCATCTTCTAAAGTTGTAGTAAAGTAATGTTCTTGTTTTCCTTCAACGGATGTTCGATACCATTTTAATTCAACTTTAGGCAACATTTCTCCAGATGCTAAGGCATTATATAGTAAAGGTACAGCTTTGTTTAAAGCAACAGTAAGAATTAAAGGTTTATGAGCTCGCTGACCGGAAGGTTGTCCTGATTGTGGATCTGTAGGAACTAAAATTTGATGTCTGACTTGTTGAACTAACATTTCATTTTCATGACCTTCAACAAATATATTGCCTACAGAATCTGCAGTAAATGCACCGGCGGTAATATTCCCTTGGGTTTTACCTGTGATAGAAACATAACATGGAGTTGGCATAAGTTGACCTCGCAATGAATGGGGTAAATAGGTGTAGTCACTAGAGCATAAAACATCCCTAGTGTGCTTATTAGTATCGCTTAATTTAAGCTTTAATTCAATAATGGAACAAGAGATTTTGCTATTTTTATTGTAGATTTTTGATTATACTTAGATAGGATAGTTTCTTCATGTATATAAATAGGAGCATTGTATGAGTAAGAACGAAGGTTCTGTCGCACCAAAAGAGCGCATTAACATTAAGTATGTCCCTGCAACAGGCGGTGAGGTTGCTGAAGTTGAGTTGCCTCTAAATCTTTTAGTAGTTGGAGATATGAAAGGGAAAAATGATGAATGTTCAATTGAAGAACGCTCAATGGTATCTATTAACAAAAATAATTTCTCTTCTGTAATGGAAGAGATGGAAATATCTTTAAATCTGAATGTTGCGGATAAGTTATCCGATAATCCTACTGAAAACGATGAAATCAATGTTCAATTAGATATTAAATCTTTAGATGATTTTTCTCCAGATAATGTAGTAAAAGCCGTTCCAGAGTTACGTAAATTATTAGAATTACGGGAAGCCTTGACCGCAGTTAAAGGACCTTTAGGCAATATTCCTGCGTTTAGAACAAGAATTGCTGAATTACTTGAAAATGAAAGCTCTCGAGATCAACTCTTGGCAGAGTTAAATCTAGTTGATAAGAAATAATTTAAAGGAAAGGATTAAATTATGTCAGAAAAAACAACAAAAATAGCTGAAGTCAATAATGATAGCCTACCAACACTTTCGTTACTTGATCAAATTATGGAGCAAACTAGACTTTCAAGTGACAGTGAGGGATATGATATCGCTAAGCAAGGCGTATCTGCATTTATTAGTAACATTTTAGAAAGTGGAACTATAGAAGAGCCTGTTAATAAATTACTTATTGATCGAATGATCAATGAAATAGATAGAAAATTAAGTGCCCAAGTCGATGAAATTTTGCATCACGAGGCTTTTCGCCATTTAGAATCATCTTGGCGTTCATTGAAACTGTTAGTAGATAAAACTGATTTTAGAGAAAATATCAAAATTAACGTTCTTCATGCAACCAAAGAAGAATTACTGGATGATTTTGATTTTGCTCCTGAAATTGTGCAGTCGGGCTTTTATAAACATGTGTATTCCTCAGGGTATGGACAGTTTGGTGGAGAGCCTATAGGTGCGGTTATTGGAAATTATTCATTCACTCCTAAAACACCTGATATCAAATTATTACAATATGTTAGTGCTGTAAGTGCTATGTCCCATGCTCCTTTCTTATCTTCAGTATCTCCAACTTTCTTTGGTATTGATAGCTATACTCAACTTCCTGCAATTAAAGATCTTAAATCTGTATTTGAAGGACCAATGTATGCTAAATGGCGTTCATTGAGAGAATCTGAAGATTCTCGCAGTTTGGGCTTAACAGCTTCTCGTTTCTTAGTTAGATTACCGTATTCAGTTTCAGAAAATCCTGTAAAAAGCTTTGGTTACGAAGAAAATGTAAGTAAGGATCATGAGCATTATTTATGGGGGAATACCGCATTTCTTCTTGGAACTTGTTTAACGGACAGTTTTGCTAAATATCGTTGGTGTGCCAATATTATTGGCCCTCAAAGCGGAGGTGCAGTATATGATTTACCCGTTCATATCTATGAATCATTAGGACAAACTCAATCAAAAATTCCAACTGAAGTTCTCATTACGGATAGACGAGAATTTGAACTTGCTGAAGAAGGTTTTATTGCATTAACGATGCGAAAAGGTAGTGATAATGCAGCGTTCTTTTCTGCCAATTCAGTTCAAAAGCCTAAAATTTTCCCAAATACCAAAGAAGGTAAAATTGCTGAGACTAACTATAAGTTAGGTACGCAATTACCTTATACTTTTATGATTACTCGTGTAGCACATTTCTTAAAAGTATTGCAAAGAGAGCAGATTGGTAGCTGGAAAGAAGCTAGTGATTTACAGACAGAATTAAATAAATGGCTAAAACAATATATTGCTGATCAAGAAAATCCTCCGGCAGATGTAAGAAGTCGCCGTCCATTCAGAGCTGCATCTATTGCTGTTTCGGATGTAGAAGGTGATCCAGGTTGGTTCTTATCTTCAATTAAATTAAGACCACATTTTAAATATATGGGGTCTAATTTTGAATTGTCTCTCGTAGGTCGTTTAGATAAGGAATAATGAATGGCTGCACTATTAAGCTGGCGGAGAGATAATGCCGCCAGCTTATTTGAACGAATACAAAAGAAGGATGAAAATCCTTCTTTTAATTATGATTTCCAATCAAATCTAAAATTATTTGTTAATTCTATTAAAAGTAACTTAAGTAATATATTAAATACTCACCCTGGAACATCACAAAGTGCTATTGAGCTTGGAATTATGGATTTGAATGATGCAACGAGTAATGCAACGGATATCTATAATAAAATTGCGATGATTATCAGAGAATGCATCATAACCTTTGAGCCAAGAATTAAGGATGTTATTGTTAAACCACTGCCTAATTATGAACAACCACTAGTTTTGTTTTTTTACATACAAGCAGTGATTCGATTTGAAGATGATGAGAAAAATATCGCTTTTAATTTACATCTAGATAATGATCACCGTTACTATTTAGATATGACAAATATTATTTAAAGTTAAAATTTAATTATGTCGCTTGAAAAATATTTTAGACAAGAATTAGACTATCTTCGAGAATTAGGTAAAGAAATAGCTAAAGAAAAGCCTTATTTAGCGAACTTTTTATCAGAACAAGGTTCAGATCCTGATGTTGAACGTCTATTAGAAGGATTTGCTTTTTTATCAGGGAATTTGAGAGCTAAAATTGAAGATCAATTTCCTGAATTTACTCATAGTCTAATTAATATGCTTTGGCCTAATTATCTTCGTCCTATGCCAAGCATGACAATTGTAGAATTTACACCGAATGTAAAAGTAACCAGATCATCTGATCTTGTTGAAAAAGGAACAGAAATCCTCAGTGTTCCAATCAAGTCAGCCAATGAAAATAAAACAATTCAATGTCGCTTTCAAACGTGCCGAGATGTTTGGTTAAATCCTTTTCACTTAAAAGATGCAACAGTTTTAAATAGCAATGAGAAAGCAAATATTAGTCTTGAGTTTTCTTCTGAAACGTTACTAAATTTTAAAGAATTAGACTTGGATAAATTACGTCTTTTTTTTGCTGCAGATGAATTTACTAATCAACAACTCTATCTATGGTTTAATTATTATTTAGAAAGTGCTGAAATTCTCATCAATGAACAAAAAATCAAATTGCCAGAGTTCAGTTTTGAGCCTGTAGGTTTTCGTAAAGAAGATGGACTTATTCCTTATCCTAAGAATACATATAGTGGTTATCGTATATTACAAGAATATTTTTGTTTTCCTGAGAGTTTCTTTTTCTTTGATAGCAAAGGAATTGGAAAATTACCAACAACGGAACAAAGTGATAAATTTACACTAAATTTAACTTTTTCACGTCCATTATCTTCAGATGTAAGAATCACCGCCACTACATTTAAACTACATTGTACGCCGGCAATTAACCTATTCCAGCACCATAGCGAACCTATTCATTTAACAGGAGAAAAAACAGAATACCCATTAAAAAGCAGCTATCAGCATTCTGAGTGGTATGAAATTTTTTCAGTAAATGGAGTAGAAGGGTATATTGAAAACAAAGATGCTCAATTACAGCGAAATCAGGCATTAAAGCGTAGCTATGCTCCTTTTGAAAGTTTTGAACATCAAATTGAGTATGCAAAAGGCAGAACTGAACTCTATTATAAAATACGCATAAAAGAGGCATTACTGAAACAAGGATTTGAATATTATATTTCTTTTGTAAGAGGGGATGAAACATTATTATTAAATAACAAAGAATCTATTTCAGTAAATATGACTTGCACTAATAGAGAAATTCCAACCTATCTGAAAATTGGTGATGTTTGTGTCGGTACTCATAAAAATCCTGCCGTGGCCCAATTTAGAAATATTACTCGCCCCTCAATGCCATTGCATCCTATTTTAGATGGAACACTCGCATGGAAATTAATTTCAAATGCATCATTAAATTATCTTTCCTTACTCGAAATAGATGCATTAAAAGAAATCATAAAAACCTATGATTTTCCGAGTTGGCATAGTAAACGAAATGCAAGAATATCGCAAAAGAAATTAGATGCGATAAAGTCAATAGAGACAATCCCTATTGATAGGTTGTTTAAAAATATTTCAATCAGAGGGTTACAATCAACATTGTATTTAAAACAGAGTGAATTTCATTCAGAAGGTGAGATGTATTTGTTTTGTACCGTACTGGCACAGTTTTTTTCTTTATATGCGAGTGTGAATTCATTTCATAAATTAAAAGTTATTAATTTAGATACGCAAGAAAGCTATGAATGGCCAATTCAGCTAGGGCAACATAGCTTAATGTAATGAAATGAAAGGAGCAATCTATGACAGACACGTCTAAAACACAATCAGAACGACCAAGCCCAATACGTTGGTCTGTGACTCCCAAGGGCAAAAATCCGGCACATATTGGTGCAAGTGTTATTCATCCTGATGGTTCTGTCGGCGTTGTTGTCGGCGGACAAAATTCCGTCACTTTTGGTGGAAAACCGGCCGCTTGTATTGGCGACAAGGTGGAATGCCCCGGGCATACCGGCGTTATCATTCAAGGGGCGAAATCGGTATCTATTGGTGGAAAATCACTGGCTCGTGAAGGTGATAAAACCAGCTGTGGTGGTGTGATAATGAATGGTTTTCCGACCATTACGGTGTTTGATGCCGGTAAAACGGTGCATGGGAAAAGTACGGAGGAAAATACGAGAGAAATAAAATTGTCTCTTTTGCAATCATTCTTTTCGGAAGATAAAAAATATATAGGTATGCCCTATAAACTCAAAATTGATGGAGTGGTCTTAGATGAAGGAATTTCGGATGAAAAAGGCGATTTCTACATAGAAATAAAACAAAGTGTTAAAGAATTTGAGTTATTACTTGAAAATAATGATAGTTATCTCATTTCAGTTTTATCGGAATAATTGATTCTTTAATAACTCATTATGCGTTATGCGAGGTAAAAGATGGCGCAAACCAAATTAATTCTCCCTAAAAATAGTAATGAAATTGTAGTTTCTCAAAAATGGTTTTTAGATGGTGCTGAATATTATCATAATGGAGATTATAGCCGCCCTGTCGATGCTACCTTTAAAGCATTGATAAATGGAGAAAATGCATTTCGAGAAGTGCATCATGCTATTGAACGGGCAGAACACTCCATTGATATTGCTATTTGGGGTTTTCAGCCATCTATGTTTTTTCAACGTAGCTCTGAGGGGTATGCAGAACGAATTGGTAGCTTACTTATCCGCAAAGCTCAAGCCGGTGTAAAAATTAGATTATTAGTTTGGAGTATGTGGCTGAATGCTCAAACTTTTGTGCATGAAAATGCAAATTTAGGTGGAAAATCAGGTGTAGCATATGGTGCTGTTCCTGATGTGACCAAAGAACAAGAAGATTATGACCGCTACTGGTATTGGGCTATGGAAGGTAAGTTGCACCGGATTGTGGATGGTTATAAATTAGGTTATATAGATCCCTACTTAAAAAATGATCCACAATTTCTATCATATGCTAGAAACTTTACAAAATCGCGACATCACTTAGTTCATCATATAGAAAATAAATATATTCAATTAGTGGAATTTTCTCGTTCGGTAGAGCGTAATAATATTCAATATAAAAATCGTCGAATTACATTTTTTAATGACACTTTTGATAATCGAAAATATTTCGATAAGAACTTGCCTTGGGTAGCAGAATTAGCTCTTGCCACAATGTCATCCCATCATCAAAAAACGGTTCTTATTGATTATGAAAATCCAGAAAAAGCACTTGGTTTTGTGATGGAACATAATATGATTGACAACTATTGGGATAAAAATAACCATCATTATGGCGATATAAAGCAACCTTACCAAGGCAAAAATGTAAATACCCCACTGCAAGATGTGTCAAGTCTTGTAACTGGAGAGGTCTTATGGGATATCAATTATAATTTTTGTCAATCTTGGGATAAAAATGGCTTATTTGAGAATCGTGGCAATTATGATTCTAGTGAAAATCTGACTCAAAAACGTCAGCATTTAACCCGACAGATGTTTAAACCAAACGAAGATTTAGGACAAAGAGTAACTGCACAAATTTTAAGGACTTATGATAATCCACGAGTAACTGATATTCAAAAGATCTATCTGCAGAATATTAAAAAGACCGTCAGCTATATCTATACAGAAAACCAATATTTCCGCTATCCGCCATTAGTAGAAGAATTTTTAAATCATTGGGAAACATTACGCACAGCAGGGCGAGCAGATCCTATTTATTGGTTTGCTATTACGAATTCTTCTGATGATGGTATTGGAGCTGGGACTTATACAACAAATCAAATGTTTAAATTATTAGGTAGGCAAGACGTAATGCCAAATGTGGTAAGACAAATCCAAATAGAAGAGCTAGAGCAGAAACTGGTTTTTTATTCTGCAACATTGGCTCAGCCAAATTTATCCAATCCTGAAAAAATAGAAGAGCTAAGAAAAGAAAAAGCCGAGTTGGAAAAACAAATTGAAGAGAGCAAACAAAAAGCACAAGAAGGCATTGAAAAGGAAGATCCCAATTTACTCAAGAAAATAGGAGCTAAACTCGATCAAACACCGGGGATAAAATCGCATATTTGTACTTTAGCGTCTGAAAATAGTTGGAACAAAGTGTATGTGCATTCGAAAGTGACGATTATTGATGATGTTTTTGCGATTATTAGTTCAGCAAATTTAAATACAAGGAGTATGGAAAAGGATACTGAATTAGGCATTGCAATTGAAGATGGAAAAGTTGCCACAGAGCTCAGAAAAACTTTATGGGCGTTGCATACAAATCAAGACGTAGAAGCCAATCCAGATGATTTATATAATTATCAGAATGTTGTTAAGGTCTTTGAACAGTGGAAAAGATTACTTAAAAGTAATATAGACATGAAGAAAAAAGGAGAGAAACCCAAACAACCTTTACGTCAATTTTTCCGAGTAGATCCAAAAGTATCAAGGATAGACTAATGAAACATTTTTGCTTAAAACTCTTTTGGTTTATTGCCATTGCCGTACCGATAGGCTTTTTATTATTGATTAAATACCTAGAATGCAACCCGATTTTTATGGGCGGTGGACCGAGTTATCGCCCGGCCCACTGTACTGCCAAACAAGAAGCCCAAAAAAAGGAAAACAATATGCAAAAAAAGGAACAACTTGCCGCTCTTGAATTTAGTTGTGTGCATGAAGTACGTCCAGAAATCCCTTCAGAAGCTCAGCAACTCTATAACTATGCCCTTTACCAAGATTTACATAAAATGTGGACAGGCAAAGAAGGGGATTGGAATGAGTTATTGCCATACTATCGTATTGCCGCGGCAAATGGGGATTATAAAGCCAATCTTCGCCTACAATATTTATTGGAAAGCAATCGAGCACTTACCCCAAATGCCTATGATGAAGTACATAATCTTAATAAAGAGCTAGCGAAACAGCTCCCTGCTACAGCTTATTATAAGCTGTATGGGCATTTAGATATTGGTTTTGGCGTGACCACCGAAGAAAAAGACGGGAAATATGCTTATTTGCGTAAAGCTGCGGATTTAGGGAGTCGGGAAGCTCAATATGTGGTTGCAGAAATGCTGGGAAATGTTGATGATAAAGAAACGTTAGAATTTCGTTTGAACATTATAGAACAGTTATTGGTTTGTGCTTCCGAACAAGGGTTAGGGATTGCTTCAGAAGAATTGGGCGTAAGCCATAGTAACGATAAACGTTATAGTGATGCGGTATATATTCTGCATCAGGGGGTAAAAAATGGAAGTTCACTATCCTCAAATTGGTTGAGCTATGCTTTTGATACTGACCGAAATAGTGAAAATTACTTAGGTTTAGTTAATGATCTTGAAAGATCAAAACGCTATGAAATGATTAATAACTACCTCTTTAAATATGATTATCTCGACCCCAAAGTCCCCGATCTAGACGAAATCGTGCCGCTTCCGCCGGCAAAACTGCCTGCGTGGGACGGCAAAATCGCCTTTCAGCGCTGGTTTGAAGGCCCATCTCCCGAAAAACCAAGCGATGAGCTGATGAAAAAACTGGCCGACCAAGCCGGATTAGACTGGCAAACCGGCTTACCCCTGAAAAAATAACCCATTTTTCACCGCACTTTGGCAAAAATCGGCTAAAGTGCGGTTAATTTTTATCACGGATTTTGCAAAAAATGAGAAAAATGCTACCGCTTGTTAGCTATACCGGAAGCGCCGGATTACTTAAAAGTAATACAGATATGAAGCAAAAAGGGGAGAATCCCACATATCCACTTCGCCAATTTTTCCGAGTAGATCCAAAAGTATCAAGGATAGACTAATGAAACATTTTTGCTTAAAACTCTTTTGGTTTATTGCCATTGCCGTACCGATAGGCTTTTTATTATTGATTAAATACCTAGAATGCAACCCGATTTTTATGGGCGGTGGACCGAGTTATCGCCCGGCCCACTGTACTGCCAAACAAGAAGCCCAAAAAAAGGAAAACAATATGCAAAAAAAGGAACAACTTGCCGCTCTTGAATTTAGTTGTGTGCATGAAGTACGTCCAGAAATCCCTTCAGAAGCTCAGCAACTCTATAACTATGCCCTTTACCAAGATTTACATAAAATGTGGACAGGCAAAGAAGGGGATTGGAATGAGTTATTGCCATACTATCGTATTGCCGCGGCAAATGGGGATTATAAAGCCAATCTTCGCCTACAATATTTATTGGAAAGCAATCGAGCACTTACCCCAAATGCCTATGATGAAGTACATAATCTTAATAAAGAGCTAGCGAAACAGCTCCCTGCTACAGCTTATTATAAGCTGTATGGGCATTTAGATATTGGTTTTGGCGTGACCACCGAAGAAAAAGACGGGAAATATGCTTATTTGCGTAAAGCTGCGGATTTAGGGAGTCGGGAAGCTCAATATGTGGTTGCAGAAATGCTGGGAAATGTTGATGATAAAGAAACGTTAGAATTTCGTTTGAACATTATAGAACAGTTATTGGTTTGTGCTTCTGAACAAGGGTTAGGGACTGCATCTAGAAGTTTAGGAATTGGATATGAATTAGATAAAGAATTTGAGAAAGCTATAGAAACTTTTCATCAAGGAGTAAAAAATGGGGATCAGCTTTCCTCATTTAAGTTATCTAAATCATTTAGAATAGCCAATATTGATGATAAAGATTATTTGGGTATTTCAGTTGATGTAGAAAGAGCTAAACGCTATGAAATGATAGATGATTTCCTATTTAAATATGATTATCTCGACCCCAAAGTCCCCGACCTAGACGAAATCGTGCCGCTTCCACCGGCAAAACTCCCTGCGTGGGATGGCAAAATTGCCTTTCAACGTTGGTTTGAAGGCCCATCGCCCGAAAAACCAAGTGATGAACTGATGAAAAAACTGGCCGACCAAGCAGGACTAGACTGGCAAACCGGCTTGCCGTTGAAAAAATAATCCCATTTTTAACCGAACTTTGACAAAAATCTGTTAAAGTGCGGTTAATTTTTTTATGAGGACTTTGATATGCAAAAAAGAGTTAAGGTATTGTCATTTTCGTTAGTGATTGGATTGCTTGTGGGGTGTGAAACGAGAGTCGTGTCTGACATTCCGAAAAATACAGAGAATTGGGCTGTTGCAGTCGAAAAAGAGTCGAATTTATATCGGTTAGATCGTCTCTTTTTGAGAAGTGAGCAGCTTTTGCCGAAAGATTATGTTTTGCTTAATCAGCAGGGGGTGAAAACAATCATTAATTTACGGTTTTTTGATCGTAATGATGATGAAAAAGCATTTGGGAATACGGATTTAACATTAGTCAATACGCCATTGATGTCTTGGTCAATAACGCCAAAAGATGTGGCGGAAGTCTTATGGCAGGTTGAGCAAGCCCAACAGCGGGGAGCGGTGTTAGTGCATTGTTATCATGGGGCTGATCGTACCGGTCTTATTTCTGCGGTATATCGCATTATTTATCAAGGATGGAGCATTGCTGAAGCGAAACGTGAAATGATTGAAGGGCCCTATGGTTTTCACGCTATTTGGCGAAATATTGAGAATTTTTTTACAGAGAAAAATATACAAGAAGTGAGAGAGGCATTAAAAGAGTTAGCTAATTCATCTCGGTAGCTCAGAAAAATTTTAGTTCTCCAGAATCCTGGGGTTATTAACTTGATTTAGATATAATAGTCTTAAGTCGTTTTGTGTATAAGTTTATAGGTGGTTATAAGTGACCTATTCGAATTGTATGGTAGCCGTTAATTCTGAAAAAAATAAGTCTAGAATTGATATTAGCCGTTATAGCTATTATCAGTTAATGGAGTTATTGTATAAATTGGAAGGGATTGACCCTGCATCTATGTTATCTTTATCACCTAAAGATGAACCTCTACGTTTGTCAGCATCAGCGAGCTTAGAATTTCCAATTCGAGATCTTGTTACTTTGATGAAACAAGATGAAAAGCAAGGAAAATACCAATTAGAGGTATCTTTCTTGGGCTTACACGGTAGTCAATCACCATTACCAGGGTACTATTTAGATAGTTTAGCTACAGAATATCTTCATAATGAAACTAAATTAGTTGATTTTCTTGATTTATTTAATCATAGATTAGGGATATTATTACACCAGATTTGGCGTAAGTATCGCTATTATATTAACTATCGGACAGGGGCTGTTGATGAATTTTCTGAACGACTGTTTTCTTTGGTTGGATTAGGGCATAAGAATACACGTAACAAACTTTCTGTTAATCATTCAAAAATGTTGGCTTATTCAGGAATTCTTTCATCTCCTGCTCGTTCTCCTGAAATTATTTGCAATTTAATTTCGCATTGTTTTGATTTGAAAGATGTCCATCTAAATGGATGGCAATTTAGATATGTCAAAATTTCAGAAAGTGAGCAAAATAGGCTAGGAAAAATTTTAAAAGAAGCAGGAAAGCCACCAATTGGGCGTTCCTGTATTGGTATTAATTTTACTCTAGGTTCTAGAAAACCCGATTTGGGTAGTAAATTTGAGTTACAGCTTAATCAATTATCAAGGAAAGAATTTCTGTCTTTTTTACCTAATGGCAAGAATTATTTGCCTTTAATTACTTTTATGTCTTTTATTTTGAAAGATCAATTTGCTTGGGATCTAAATCTCGGCATTGCACAAAAACAAGTTTCAGGTATGGTTTTAGGAAAAAAGCAAGATAGTTTATTAGGCTGGACTACTTTTTTAGGCACTCCTAAAAAAGAACCTGATGTTTTACTTACTATTAGAGAATAGATTATTCAAATAAGATAAGGAAGAGTATATGACACAATCATCACTTATGTTAGTGCTGAAAGTTTTAAATACAGCTAATATTGAAAGTGGGTGTTCTGCACATGCTGTCTTTGATCAAAATGGTGGAACTATTGGATATGATAAATCTTGCCACTGGGTAATACAAGATAATAGATCTAATATCAGCTCAAATCATCTAAAGGTATTTTTTTATAATAATTATTATTGTGTTCAAGTATTAGGCAATAATAATATATCTATTAATGATGCTTCTATTACAGAAAAATCGGGATTTATTAGATTAAAAACAGATGATGTTATTTTAATTGGAACAATTAAATTAAAAGTATATCTTCAAGATAGTTCTAGTTTAGATTTATGTAAATTAGACTTGGAACCATTAGATATTATAGGTAATAATGAGGATTATTTAAAAAAAATGATTGGTGATGATGGAGTTAGATATAAATCTAATCACGCAACTAATCCACATACTATAGATGATTCAGTTAATTTAGATCCTCTCATCGCTTTAGATAAAAAAGATAACTTGACAACCTTACAAAATTCCCAGGTTGATTTATTACCAATTGAAGTGACTCAGAATAAGTCAGATTATAGTCAAAATAAGGCCGTAAATATGAATACCAATAGTAATTTTATGGATTTACCAAATCCAAATAAAAGTTATGTATCTTCAGAATATATTGAAAATGCCTATGTAACAATTTCTCCATTGCTTAGAGAGATGAATAGCAATATTTCATTAGAAAATAGCCAAGATATTAATGATATTTTAACTGAAATAGGAAAAACTCTCAAAGCTTCCATTGAAGGATTATTGACTTTGCAACAATCTCAAAATAGTTTGAATGATAAACATTTAAGACCTATTGAAGATAATCCATTAAGATTAGGATTAGATTATTCTTCAACAATGAATATTTTATTTGGTGACCAAAAAAGTCCAGTTCATTTATCTGCTCCAGCTGCAGTATCTGAAAGTTTGAATAATTTGCTGATGCATAATAATGCAAATAAGCTAGCAATTACAGCTGCATTGACAGCTATTTTAAGTGCTTTTTCTCCTCAAATGTTGTTATCTCGTTTTGAAAATTATAGACGTAGTTATGAAATTCAAGATTCTAATCCGGCTTGGGCTTGGAGTATGTATGAAAATTATTATAGAGAACTTACCTCTACTAGACAGCATGGGTTTGAGAAGTTATTTTGGGAAGTGTATGCCCAAGCTTATGATAAAGCCTTGAGAGATCAAGATGCGAAATAGGAATAAATAATGAATTTACATAGATTATTATTTCCTATATTTTTAGGATTATTGTCAGGGTGTAGTAGTTCTTTAGACGCTGCATCTAAAATTGGGAAAATATTGATGGATCCGAGTATCCCCGTAGGAAAAGCAGAAGAACGCCCATCTACGATGAATCTGACTTTATTATCTGAAAAAAATATTAATCCAAATGAAGAAGGAACTGGCTCTCCACTGGAAGTGGAAATTGTATATTTAACTGAGGATTCTAAGTTATTATCCTTATATTATGAAGAATTAGAAAGAGGAGAACTTAAGGATATTTTAGGAAAAAACTATATAGACCATCAAAGCTACACAGTATTCCCCAGACAATATAAAGTGATATCTAATATCACACTCAATGAAGAAAATAGGTATTTAGGTGTTATTGCATATTATTCAGATTCAGAGCAAGCAGAGTGGAGAAAAGTTATTCCATTAAAAGGAAAGGCTCACACTTATAATATATTGATTCATATGAAAGAATGGGATTTTGAAATTAAGGAGTATGAAGAATAACTATGGCTACAAGAAATCGTGTAATTTGGGGAGAGGGTACTTTTGTTCGTCCTCAGCATTTTCAACAGCAACAACGTCATATTGATTATTTATTATCTAACCAAATATTATCGTCTGCAGCTTACAATTATGGCATACAGGAAATAGATATAGATCAAGAGTTACTTTCCCTAGGGAAAATATCTGTAATTTCTGCTAAAGGGTATTTTGCGGATGGCACATATTTTGATTTTCCCTCCCAAGATGATTATCCGAATATCTTAGAAATATCTCAGAGTGATAATATCCAAGGGCAAATTATTTATTTAGCATTACCGACATTAACTAATACAATAAATGAGATTCAATCAGAATCTCAGAAAAATAACCATATAGTTCGGTATAAAGAAGTTCATAATGATATTCGAGATCTTCATACCCCAAATGGAGATACAGCAACACTGTTTTTAGCTCAGCTTGCTCCACGTCTGATGCTCGAGGTTGAAGATAAGAGTGCTTATACCTATATTGCAATAGCAAAAGTTAAAGAGCGATTAGAGAATGGTCGTATTGTTTTAGATGATAAATTTATTCCAACCTGTATGACAATTTCAGCGTCATCAGTATTAACTGATTTTGTGGCAGAAATAGAAAATACTCTCGCTCAGCGAACTGAATCTATAGCTTCTCGTTTGGGGGCTCCTGGACAACGTGGGGTGGCAGAAGTGTCAGAGTTTTTAATGTTACAATTGCTTAACAGAATGTTACCTTTATATCGTCATTTATGTATTCATCCTAACTTACATCCAGAATATTTTTATCGTGAATTGGTTCAATTCTGCGGTGAATTAATGGTATTTACTGATGCTTCTCGGTTAGTAAAAAATTTTGTCCCTTATGATCATTTAAATTTAACTAATAGTTTTAGAGAATTGTGTTCTGAAATTAGAATGGCTCTTAGTACGGTATTGACTCCTAAAGCTGTTTCTATTCAATTATCAACCATGTTACATGGCATTAGAACGGCTACTATTAATGATCAAGATTTACTTGATAGTGCAATGTTTGTACTTGCAGTATCAGCGAGGATTCCAGCGGATATTTTAACTCGTCAATTTATTCATCAAACGAAAATTACAACACAAGCTAAAATTCAGCAGTTAGTGAGCGTTCAATTACCTGGAGTTAATCTAATTCCATTGGGTGCGGCTCCTCGACAATTGCCATATCATGCTGGATATATTTATTTTCAATTAGATACAAATTGTGATGAATGGAGGGAAATTAAGCGTAATCATAATGTGGCATTCCATGTGTCCGGCGATTTTCCTGAATTAGATATGCATTTATGGGCGGTAAGAAATTAATATGTCAGAGCAATATTACATTCCTTTAAGAGGAAATAGTTTAAATAAGATAATTGATGCAGCAACACCATTGCTCGGTATGGTGTTACGGATTAAAGAAATAGATTCTGAAAGTATGCCTGATAATTTGTATCAACAAGTCGTAACAGATATTCAGTCTATCGAACAGATATTACGAGAAGAAGGATATGATGCCAGTATAATTATTTCATGCCGTTATGTATTATGTACCTTTATTGATGAAGTTGTTCTTTCACAAGGCTGGGGAAGTAATGATAGTTGGATAAATAAATCACTTCTTACATATTTTCATAATGAGACTTGGGGCGGTGAAAAAGTATATATTCTTCTTGAAAAATTAATGTCTGAACCTCAGAAATATATAGATTTGTTAGAGTTTATGTATATTTGTTTTTCACTTGGGTTTCGTGGGCGATACAAAATTAATAATTATAATGGTGAGTTTGAAAATATTTATAAAAAGCTATATGAATTATTGTTAAGTATAAATGGAAAATCATCGGGCAGCCTCATTCTTTATCAAGATAGTGGAGAAAAGGAAAATGCTTACCATTTGAAAAGAAAATTAACAATCAAGGAAATTTTAGGAATAGGTGTATTATTTCTTGTGATAGTCTATCTGATTTATTTCTTTAAATTAGAGCATCAAAGTGATCTTATTTTAAAAGAACTAAATACATTATTAAAATAGGGAAGTAGATATGAAGGTTGAATTATCAGATTTAATTAATAAATTATCTCCTGTAACTAAAAGTATGCTAGAAAGTACAGCTGCTAATTGTATAAGTAAAAATCAAGCCGAAATATTGGTTTCTAATTTTTTATTGCAGTGTATAGATACTCCTTATTCAGATTTAAAAGTTATCTTTGCATATTTTAAAATTGATATGGAGCAATTAAAGGTAGCGATAGAAGATAATTTGCCGATGACAAATGAATTGTTATCAAATACTTATCCTAGTTTTTCTCCTTTGTTAATTGAATTATTGCAAGATAGTTGGTTATTAGCTAGTACTGAGCTTAACCATCAGGAATTGAGAAGTGGTGTGATATTGCTGGCACTTTTAGCTTCTCCTCATCGTTATATCTTTCCTAAAGTATCATCCATATTAATTAATGTTAATCGTGATATTCTTAAGCATAAATTTTCCCAAATTACTTCAGATTCAGTAGAAAATAATATAGGAAACACCAGAGAAAAAGTTGAGAATAATACTCATACTTTATTGGAAAAATATGCACAAAATTTAACTGAGCTAGCTCGAAGAAATAAACTAGATCCTGTGCTATGTAGAGATCATGAAATTAATTTAATGATTGATATTCTTTCTAGACGTAGAAAAAATAACCCTCTTATTGTGGGAGAAGCCGGTGTAGGGAAAAGTGCCTTGGTGGAAGGATTGGCTTTGCGTATTGTGAATGATAATGTGCCGGAGAAGTTAAAAAATACTGAATTGATGATGTTAGATTTAGGCGCAATGCAAGCTGGAGCTTCAGTAAAAGGAGAATTTGAAAAACGCTTTAAAGGTATCATGCAAGAAGTGAATCAATCACCAACCCCAATTATTTTGTTTATAGATGAAGCACATACATTAATTGGTGCAGGAAATCAACAAGGAGGGTTGGATGTTTCTAATTTATTGAAACCAGCTTTGGCAAGGGGAGAGCTGAAAACAATTGCGGCAACAACTTGGAGTGAATACAAAAAATATATAGAGAAAGATGCTGCACTTTCAAGACGTTTTCAGTTGGTTAAAGTAGAAGAGCCGAGTGTTGAGCAAGCCATCATTATTTTACGAGGGTTACAATCACTTTATGAAACTTCTCATTCAGTTTTAATTGAAGAAGAAGCTTTAATTTTTGCGGCTAAATTAAGCGACAGATACCTTACCGGCAGGCAATTACCAGATAAAGCGATTGATGTATTAGATACAGCTTGTGCAAGAGTTGCCATTAATTTAACTACTCCACCAAAAGATTTAGTATCTTATGGAAATAAACTCTATCAGATAGAAAAAGAGATTGAGTTGCTTGAGCGTGAAATTAATATAGGATTAAGTGAAGATATTATTCGTTTGACCAAACTAAAAAGTCACCATAAATCTATCCAAAAGCAAAAAATTCAGCTAGAAAAACAATGGGGAGTACAAAAGGCACTAGTTGAAGAGATTATCCAACTTCGTTTAGATATACTTTCAACTGATAGTATAGATAATAAAGTCCAGAAAAAATTAACCGCACTTTTAGCTAAGTTAGCTAAACTTCATCGAGAGAATATGTTAGTTTCACCTCATGTAACTAAAGCACAGGTTGAAGCGGTAATTGCTGAATGGACAGGAGTTCCTCTAGATAAATTATCTCAAAATGAACTAGACGTAATTACGCATTTACCTGATTTTTTATGCAAGGAAATCAAAGGACAAGATATTGCAATTCACCATTTATATAAACATCTTTTAACAGCAAGAGCGGATTTACGCCGTTTAGGTCGTCCTTTGGGTTCTTTTTTGCTGGTTGGACCAAGTGGCGTAGGTAAAACAGAAACAGTGATTCAAATAGCTAATTTATTGTTTGGTGGAAAGCAATATTTAACTACAATTAATATGTCAGAATTTCAAGAAAAACATACTGTTTCTCGTTTGATTGGCTCACCACCGGGTTATGTGGGGTATGGCGAAGGAGGTGTATTAACTGAAGCGATACGTCGAAAACCTTATTCCGTTGTGCTACTTGATGAAGTAGAAAAGGCTCATCCAGATGTATTAAACCTCTTCTACCAGGCTTTTGATAAAGGAGAGTTAGCTGATGGAGAAGGACGATTAATTGATTGCAAGAATATTGTTTTTTTCTTGACCTCAAATTTAGGTTACCAAACGATAGTAGAATATGCAAACAAGCCAGAAATATTATCTGAGAAACTATATCCAGAATTAGCAGATTTTTTCAAACCAGCATTATTGGCAAGAATGGAAGTAGTTCCTTATTTGCCATTAAGTCAAGACGTATTACAAGTTATTGTAGAGGGTAAACTAAATAAACTTTCATCTTTATTAGAAAGTCGCTTTTCTGCTAAAGTTCTTATCGATGAAGATGTTAAATCTGAGATTTTAGCTAGAGCAAGCAGAGCTGAAAATGGGGCGAGAATCTTAGAATCTATTATAGATGGTCAATTATTACCTCCCGTGTCTTTATTATTATTGGAAGCACAGGCAAATACAGAACAGATTGAGACAATCCATTTCTTTGTTGAATCAGGTCACTTTGTGGCACAGATAGGAGATAAACGATGCGATTTACATTAACATCGCTATTATCAGGTTTGCCCTATTTGATTTTGTTTAGTATGTTATTTTCACTTTCTAGCGTACAAGCAAAAGAAATGGATGTAAGTGGAGAGAGTACTCAAAATGAAGCCGAAACTGCATTAGCATTAAAGGTGTTATCAGGTATAAAACAGTGCCGAAACATTACCTCTTTACTTGACCGAGTAGATTGTTACGATAAGTTAGAGCTTGGTGAGAATGGGGAGCAAGCTAAGTTATCCCAATCAAACCTGAAAAGGCAAGAAGGTATCATTTGGTCGAGAGCGACAAATCAAGAAAAGCATCGCACAGCACATGATACCGCATTTTTAGTTACAGAACAGGGGGGAGACAACTCAACCGTAGTACTGACTACCCCTGCTTTAGGCTATCAATCACCACGACCGATATTAATGCTAAGTTGCATTGATAACATAACACGAATGCAGGTAACATTACCTCACGAAGTGTTGAATTCGACATTAAAGGTCACGCTAGCCACAGAAAAAACATCATTTTCAAGCCAATGGTTTATTCGTGAAAACCAGCGAATTTTAGAGGCCAGTCGAGGCCTTGAAGGGATAAAAGAAATCCAACGTTTATTCGATGGGGAACGTTTAACGATAAGTTCGCCTGAAGGTGCATTTCGTCCCTTAGTTTTTAATATAGAACAACTATCCAACCACATAAAACCATTAAGAGCTACCTGCCACTGGTAAGGTCTGAAAATCGGTAATGTGGGTAATCACAAGA
>JAUNED010000054.1 GCA_030525745.1 Lonepinella koalarum
AGAAAGAAACACTAAAATAAGACAAACAAGCGGTCGGTTTTGTGGGAATTTTTGCAAAATGCGACCGCTTGTGTTGTTAAGATTGGATTTTATCCGCCTCTTCCAAGAAACGGTTAAAATCACTTTTGAAAGTGCGGTCTTGAATGACACGGAATTTTTTTCAACCAGTTGCTCAAAATAATCTTGCCCGAAGTGCTTACCTTGTTTGAGGCGTTTATCATCAAGCACAAAGCCTTTAATGATAAACTCTCGCAATGTATTGGTTGCCCAAATCCGGAATTGAGTTGCCTCACGGCTATTTACACGATAACCCACCGCAATAATGGCATCGAGGTTGTAGAAATCGACTTTTCGTTTCACCATTCGGGAACCTTCTTGGCGAACTATTTCCATTTTGGAAACGGTTAAAGATTGTTCAAGTTCTCCAGATTGATAAATGTTATCTAAATGCTTAGAAATGGCAGGAACTTCAACACCAAACAACTCCGCCATATTCTTTTGCGTAAGCCAAAAGGTTTCATTGAGGACACCCATCCCAAATTTTTATTTTTCAGACTTTTAATTCTCGCCATTAGCCTGTTTTTTTAGGCTCTTTTTCATAAACAGGAATAGCTAATGCCTTTTCAACTTACGTTCTGTCAACAAGCCGGCAATCAGCACAAGAAAAATCAAGATGCTCTGTTTAACGGCAAAGCGGTGTACCAATGGCAACTTAAAAATGCCGAAAGTTATCTGCTGGATAACGAAAAAGTAATTTTCGGGGTTGCAGACGGCGTTTCCAGCCACCCTCGAAATCATCTTGCCTCACATTATTTAATGGCGTTACTCAGCCAATGCCAATCCCTTGATAGCCAATGGTTGCGACAGGCACACGGCGATTTTTGCGTGAAATTAGCGAAAGATTATTTTGGCACTTCTTGCACTTTTGTTGCTTGTGAATTACACCACAACGGCAGAGGGCGGGTGGTCAATGTGGGCGACAGTCGAGCCTATAAAATTACGGCAAACGGCGAGTGGCAACAACTGAGTTTTGATCACACCATACTGGCTGAAATGAAACAGCAAGGCTTAGTTAAGGAAGGGAGCGATTATGCCTCAATGTATAACGGCTTAACCGATTGTATTGTTGCCGATTTTGACGCCGATGATTTCCGCATTCATATAGCCGAATTTCAACTGGAAAAAGGCGAGAGCATTTTGCTCTGTTCTGACGGCTTGCACGAGCAACTCGCCCCGAAAGCCATTCAGGCGATTTGGGACGGATACGGAAGCCCGTCTCATCGTCTGCAAATTTGCAGAAAAATGGTAAAAATGCACCGCTTGTATGACGATTTTTCTGCGGTGATTTGTGAAATTGTGTAATTAAAACGACATTATTTGTCGCATTGGTGCTTAAAATCCGCATAAAACAGAGGAGAAAAAAGATGAAAAACGATTTCCATTATGCCGCTGAATTAATCCGCAATGCAGACGGTATTTTAATCACCGCAGGCGCGGGAATGTCGGTGGACAGTGGTTTGCCTGATTTCCGTAGCGTGGGAGGATTATGGAATGCCTACCCACCGCTCAAAAAATTTAATTTGCAATTTATGCAGATTGCCACACCGCTTGCCTATCAGGAACGCCCTGAGTTGGCAAAATGGTTCTACGCCCATCGCCTAAACCAATACCGCCAAGCCGAACCGCACGAAGGCTATGCCATTCTCAAACGCTGGGCGGAAAGCAAACCACACGGCTATTTCGTCTTCACCAGCAATGTGGACGGGCATTTCCGAAAAGCCGGTTTTTCGGAGGAGCGGATTTACGAATGCCACGGCACGCTAGACCGCTTGCAATGTTTGGCAAATTGCAAAAATAAATCGTGGTGGGCATACGACTATCAACCTGTAACTGACGATGAGCATTGCCTTGTATTGAGCGAACCCCCAACTTGCCCTGACTGCGGAGGATTAGCCCGCCAAAATGTACTGATGTTTAATGATTGGAGCTATGCTGAAGACTACCAACTTACTAAAGAGCCACTGTTAGACGAATGGCTACGCAAAGCCCAATGCCCTGTGGTGATTGAAATTGGTGCAGGCAAAGCGATCCCAACAGTGCGTAATTTTTCCGAACGCACCGCCAAGCAGAAAAAAGGCGGTTTAATCCGCATCAACCCAATAGATGCCGGCGTACCCAAAATGCACTTTTTAAGTTTAGAAATGGGCGGGTTAGAGGCGTTAAGGGCGATTGATGGGGTTCTTTGCAAATAATATGAAACAGAATTGTTTTTTTTTTGAGCAGTTTGATATGATAAATAAAATTTTTATTTAGGAGAATAAACTATGAGTAATCCAAAAATTCGTTATATTAAATTAGGCTTTGGTGGTAGTGAAGCTCAGTGGTGTATTGACAACCATTCGATTTATCTTGGATATGGTTATATTGACCTACACAATAATGCTAGTGTTGGTAATTGGGAACAAGTAATGAATATCCTATTGGGCGAAGGAGAGCATACCGGACACCAAAAAGGTGCAGCAATCAGACATCTTAATCAGATCAAAACGTTCTATGAACTAACAGAAACAGATTATTTTATTACCTTTCATCAAAATAAATTATGGTGGTGTCAGCCAAAAGGAAAAGCTGAACCATATTACAATGATAAAAATGAAAGAATACGCTATACATTGAATAGTTGGTCGGATAAAGATCTAAACGGAAATATATTATGGGAAGATCATATTGATGGAAGAATTAGCCAAGTACAAGCATTTCGTGGAACAATATGTGAAATTCAGGAAAGCGAACAGTTATTAAGAATAATTAAAGGGGAAATGAAAGAGGAGACTAAGATTGCAATAGCGGCAAGAGAACATCTTCAAGAAAGTTTATATCCTTTAATTGCTGCTTTAAATCCCGATGATTTTGAGCTTCTAACAGATTTAATTTTTGCTAGATTAGGCTGGCAAAGGGAATCTGTTTTAGGGAAAACCAAAAAGGGAGTAGATTTGGTATTACATAACCCAATCAGCAATAAAACTGTTAATGTGCAAATTAAATCAAGATGTGATAAATCTGAATTGGAACAATTTATTTATGATTGCAATACACAAGAACAAGAGGGGTATTTTGTTGTTCATAATGATTCTGAAGATTTAAGACAAATTACTGAAAAAGTACCAGGAATTACGCTTTGGGGAAAAATAGAAGTTTCTCAACTTTGTATAAAACTAGGTTTAGTTGATTGGCTGATTAAACGAGTGAGATAACCTCTATTTCACAGACACAAGCGGTGCAATTTTGCAAAACTCTACAAAATTGCACCGCTCTTTTTTGCCTTTCTCCGACTTTTAACTCCCCCAATTAGCCTGTTTTAAGTGAGATATTTTGGTTTATTTCTGCAAAAGAATATCGAAAAAAATTTTTTCTTACGACACAAAATATCGCACTGTTACATAAAATAGAGGTATCCAATAAAACAGGAGTTGCAAATGAAAAAATACAGCT
>JAUNED010000023.1 GCA_030525745.1 Lonepinella koalarum
CGATTTGGTTTTAAGCAGTCATGTAATGCACTTCCTCTTAACCCCGGGCAGGCTTTAACCTGTTTGGCTTTGCCATAGCCTTTGGCGGTGATTGGAGTGGTGACACCCAGTGAAATCAAACGTTGTTTCACGGCTTCGGCTCTTTGTTGGGAAAGGCGAAGATTGTAGGCATTAGAACCAATCGGATCGGTATAACCTGCCACTTCAATCGCTACCGGCTTGGTTTGTAAAACCTGTTTGGCGGCTTGCTCAACAGAGATATTGCCTTCCGTGGTTAAAGTTGATTTATTGAAATCAAACAAGGAGTCACCACTTAAGGTAATGCTCTGTTTGGCGATTTCTAGTGTTTTTTGACCCGGCTGGCAGTGATTTGGGTGCCAAAGTAGCGTTTGAGCTATTTTGTTGCTGTCGAACAACATTTTCAGATGGCACTGTTTAGTCTGTCCGTTTTCGTTATAGTTGAACAGATAATCCCATTCACGCACAGCAAAGAAACCTTCGCCGAAGTGTGGGTGGCCGATAAGATTTTGGACTTGTGCTTTGCTTAAGCCCGGTTTTACGGCACGGATAGCTTCCCAATTTGCCCACGCTCCGGGTTGAGCGTTATTGTGGGAGAATGTCGCTTTATCAGGGGTTGGGAAGACAGGTTTATCGCTGGTGCCATTAGTATTGACCTCGCTTAAGTTTCCACAAGCGGTCAATCCCAGCAAAATTGTTGCAACAGTAATAGACTGAATAAATTGTTTTTTCATTATTTAACCTTCTTAGAATGTGATATTTGGGCGGGGAGCCTTGAGCTCCCCCTTTGCAGAATGCGTCAAATTACCATTGATATCCCACACCGGCACCGGCGTTGTAACCACCGCCTTGTGACACACTGGCATTGACTTTAAATACCGCTTTGTTGTTGTCACTTACTTGCGAGTAGCCGACAGCCAACGCATTTTGTCCGTTATGAGAACCTACCGCCGCACTGAACATACCACGTCCTGAAGTAACCGCTTGTGGAAGGCTTGCAACAGCAGTTGCACCGGCAATGCCGGCACGCATTTTGCGGTTTTCTTTTTCTACTTTCGTTTCCAGTGCGACAATTCGGTTTGTTGTGCCGCCGATCAGCTCACGAACTTGACCGACATTAGCGGCATCCGTGTCTCTCGTGCCTCTGCCCACATTCGTAATCACACGCTCTCTTCCCACAGAACCGACAGACACACTGTTATTACGATCTGCGACAGAATCTTTTCCGATGGCGACGGCATTGTCAGCTGATGCTTGAGCGCCTTGACCTACAGCAGTTGAGCCATTCCCTGAAGCGGTTGACCCCTGTCCCACAGTAGTTGAGCTATCGCCGGATGCCGTTGAACCTTGCCCTACAGCAGTGGAATTGTTACCCGAAGCGGTTGCACCTTGACCATCTGCAGTAGAATTATTCCCTGAAGCCGTTGAGCTGTTACCTGTTGCCACACTGTTTGTTCCGGTTGCGCTACCCACGTTATGCTCAAGTGCTTTCACACGGTTATGGAAAAAGTCAACAGCCCAATAGAGCTGTGAGCCGTTTACCGCATCGGTTGATGATTCGGTCACAATACCGGCTGCGACATTCACAATACGTCTTTCATTGTTGGCTGCCCCAATTGAAAGTACACCACCGGCAGAAGAACCGGCAAAGTTGCCTTTGTTCTCTCCATCAACCTGTACAGAAGAGACAGTACCGTTACCGCCGGTATCTGTAGTGCCTTGGGTGACACCGTCTGATTCCACATTTTTACCACTGGCCACGGCGGTTGAGCCACTACCGAGATATATCGAGTTGTTCATGTCTGCCGTGACATTCCGACCAACTACAAAGGTATCGCGGGCGGTGCCTGTAATCGTATTTTTATAGCCTACGGCAGCAGAATGATTGCCATCCACCCTGTTTTCTCTTCCTACAGCAGCGGAATAAGTCCCGTTTACTTCACTCATTCCCCCAATTGCAATGGCAGAATGCCCTACTGCTTTGGTGTTTAACCCTGAAGCAATACTGACGTGCCCTGACGCGGTAGATAATGTACCCAATGCGGTTGAATAAATGCCACCTGCTCTTGCCGTTGTACCAAAAGCCGCACCGAATGCGCCTTGTGTTTCCGCAGCATTACCGACCGCGGTACTGTTTGTTCCATGCGCTTGTGCAATCGTTCCGATTGCGGTGGTTCCCCAACCGGTAGAAAGAGATTGGTTTCCGATGGCTGTAGCTGATTCAAATTTAGCCTTTGCTTCATTCCCTACGGCTGTTGCACGCCAGCCCTCAGCGATAGAATCAACACCAATTGCCACGTTATCTCTATGTGAAGTGGTGGCATTTGAGCCTAAGCCAACACCTTCAGTGCTTGGCAACATGTGAACATCACCAATATTGGTTGTGACAGCCTGTGTTGTTGCGGCAAAGGCAGAGCCGTAGGAAGCACAAAGTCCGAGTGACAGTAAAAGTGCGGTAGCAGAATTAATAGAAAATGGATTGAAACGGAATTTAGGTTTTGTCGTGTTCATGGAGTACCTCATATTATAGTCATTTTAATTTATTAACCATTGCTTAAAAAAACAATGGCCTTTGAGAGAAATTCTCAATAGGATTATACTACTACTACTACTACTACTACTACTACTACTTTGATTGCGCAAAAAATGTGCGTTTATAAGTAATATGTATACAGAATTTTTCATCTGATATTCTTACAAAACCTCGATAAAACTGACCGCACTTTTGGGCATAAAAAAGGCGCTTCGAGCATAGAAGCGCCATGATGTATCAGTTAAACATTAACTTTCTTAATACAAAATCTCAACCCGACGATTTGGTTTTAAGCAGTCATGTAATGCACTTCCTCTTAACCCCGGGCAGGCTTTAACCTGTTTGGCTTTGCCATAGCCTTTGGCGGTGATTGGAGTGGTGACACCCAGTGAAATCAAACGTTGTTTCACGGCTTCGGCTCTTTGTTGGGAAAGGCGAAGATTGTAGGCATTAGAACCAATCGGATCGGTATAACCTGCCACTTCAATCGCTACCGGCTTGGTTTGTAAAATCTGTTTGGCGGCTTGCTCAACAGAGATATTACCTTCCGTGGTTAAAGTTGATTTATTGAAATCAAATAAAGCATCTCCGCTTAAGGTAATGACTGCTTGAGCACTACCAAGTTGGCAATGATGAGGTTGCCATAACAAGGTTTGAGCAATCATGTCATTATCAAAGAGGACTTTCAGATGACATTGTTTTTGTAGTCCGTTTTCGCTGTAATTGAAGAGGTAATCCCATTCACGCACACCAAAGAAGCCTTCACCAAAGTGTGGATGACCGATAAGTTGGTAAATTTGTTTTTTGCTTAATCCGGTTTTAACGGCACGAATAGCTTCCCAATTTGCCCATGCACCGGGGTGTGTGCCGTCATGGGAAAATGTAGCTTGATTAGCTGTCGGAAAATGAGGATTATCCGAAGTGCCATGAGATGAAATATCACTTAAATTGCCACAAGCAGCAAGCATGAATGCAATACTTGTAATAGAAAAGCATGTTAATATCGTTTTTTTCATAGAGAAACCTTTTAGAATAATGTTAAGTGAATTTGGAAAGAAAAGACGATGAACAGGGTATTTCTGTTCATCGTATTGTTTTTTTAAGAGACTAATAAAAAGTCAAACTACCATTGGTAAGCCATGCCTGCACCAACATTGTAGCCACCTTTTTGTGAGACTGCGGCATTGACTTTAAAGATAAGCTTGTTGTTATCGCTCACACGAGAATAGCCTACAGCTAAGGCATTTTGTCCGTTATGAGAACCAACTCCAACACCAAGAGCGCCTTGGCCTGCGGTAACAGCTTGAGGAATACTGGCAATCGCGGTGGCAGCAGCAATTCCACCACGCAATTTGCGATTTTCTTTTTCCACTTTACGCTCAAGATTATCTACTTTGTTTTCAAGGTTGTTTATTCGTGCAGAACCGCCGTTATTCACTAAATCGGCAATATCACGGGTATTTTGTGATACTTGGTCTCTAATAGTATCAATAGCAGTGTCTGTTTCTGTTTTATTGTTGTCTACTTTAGTTTCCAAAGCATCAACAGTGGTTTTATCTGCTTTTCTTGTATCTAAGTCAGCAATTGCATCATCTGTTTCAGCTTTGTTGGTATCCACTTTGCTGTCTAAGTTAGAAATTGCTGTATCTGTTTCAGCTTTATTCGTATCTACTTTAGTCTCCAAAGCATCAACAGTGGTTTTATCTGCTTTTCTTGTATCTAAGTCAGCAATTGCATTATCTGTTTCAGCTTTGTTGGTATCCACTTTGCTGTCTAAATTAGAAATTGCCGTATCTGTTTCAGCTTTATTGGTATCTACTTTAGTTTCCAAAGCGTCAACAGTGGTTTTATCCGCTTTTCTTGTATCTAAGTCAGCAATTGCATCATCAGTTTCAGCTTTGTTGGTATCCACTTTGCTGTCTAAGTTAGAAATCGCCGTATCTGTTTCAGCTTTATTGGTATCTACTTTAGTTTCTAAAGCATCAACAGTGGTTTTATCTGCTTTTCTTGTATCTAAGTCAGCAATTGCATTATCTGTTTCAGCTTTGTTGGTATCCACTTTGCTGTCTAAGTTAGAAATCGCCGTATCTGTTTCAGCTTTATTGGTATCTACTTTAGTTTCTAAAGCATCAACAGTGGTTTTATCTGCTTTTCTTGTATCTAAGTCAGCAATTGCATCATCTGTTTCAGCTTTGTTGGTATCCACTTTGCTGTCTAAATTAGAAATCACTGTATCTGTTTCAGCTTTATTGGTATCTACTTTAGTCTCCAAAGCCTCAACAGTGGTTTTATCTGCTTTTGAATCAATAGCACGGCCTAACTTATCCGCAACAGAATACAATTGTGAGCCATTAATCGCATCGGTTGAACTTGAATCGATATGGCCGGCAGCAACATTAATTAATTGGCGTTCTTTTCCCCTAGCACCAATACTAAATAAGCTGCCATCCGTGTGAGCAGTTCCGGTAAAATTTGAGAATGTATATGATCCGACAGTAGCTTCAGATACAGTTTCAATATTATGAGAACCTTCAGATAGAGATTGAGTTCCTATAACTACAGCATTATCTAATCCAGAACCAATTACAGCCTTATTACCAATCGCTATGGCATTACTACTATTTACTTCAGTATAATATCCCATACCAATTGAAGAATTGACGGGTGACGCTGAGCTACCTATTGAGACATGTTCTCCCATCGCATAGTTTCTGTTACCATATACCTTATTACCACCACCTATCACAGTAGTATCTGTTCCGCTAGATATATTATGGTCACCCACAATTAAACTGCTGCCTGCTAAATCATCTAATGTATTACCGAATCCAAATACACCATGTCCAACGTGATTACTATCACTCACATTGTTCTCTACCCCAACAATAACATGCCCGTGATATGCAAGATTATCTGTATAGGTATTGTCACGCCCTAATAGTGTAGTAGGTCCACCAATACCTGCATAAGCCATATTATTTACTATTAATGTTCCTGCCACCGTAATGGAATAGAACGTCGATTTAAACTTCATTTAGATTTCCTTTTTTAATCATAAATAAAAATATTAGGTGTTTTACCCTAGCCTTTAGGCTAGGTTGCAGAATAATAAATTGTTTTTTTTTTGTGCAATATATGAATGAAAAATAAACGTATTATTTACGTTAGATTTACATTATTTTGAATCGATTGCTTGTTTTTTATTCAAAAAAGAAGGGGGTATTTTTGTCATGAAGGAGGAAATTTTGTAATCCGTTTTCTTCTGTTTTTTATCTACCCCCAAATAAGTATTTTGCTTGATCAAACGCAAGAAAAAAGTAAATAGCCCTGAAAAATGTATTGATATTTGCTATTTTTAACATTGCATTATTGATTTTTTCTTAATTATCCTATTGTTTTAATGAGAAAAATTTTCATTTTTATAATTTTAGGGTAAGGCGGATTTCTGAGATTAAGTTATTTTTGAACCTAGTTAATTCCTTTTCAAATTGGAGTGATTATCGTGAAAGTCCTGAACAAAACATTGTTTTCTCTTCTTTGTGCCGGATTGAGTTTTATGGTGAATCAATCTGCCTTTGCAGAACAGCCTGCTACAGCTCAAACAGCGCCTCAGACAATGGCAAAATATGCCCCGAAAAAAGGGGAATTGGCACCTGCAAATCCTGAACTCAAAATTCAATCTGTGAATGAGAGCTTTGCAGAAAAATACCCAAGCCAATATAACAGTTGGAAAAAAACAGCCAATTCTACCGACATTGATTCAGCCATTGAGCATGATCCCCGAATGATTGTGATGTGGGCAGGCTATGCTTTTGCTAAGGATTATAATAAACCTCGCGGTCACTTTTATGCAGTTACCGATGTGCGTAATATTTTGCGTACCGGTGCGCCGGCAGACGCAAATGGTGGTCCTCAACCAATGGCTTGTTGGACATGCAAAGGCCCTGATGTAGCACGATTAATTGCCGAATGGGGTGAGGAAGGTTATTTTAACGGTAAATGGGCGAAAGGCGGTGCTGAAGTGGTGAATTCTATCGGTTGTGCCGACTGTCATGATACCACTTCAAAAGACTTTGAATTAGGCAAACCTGCATTGCGCATTGCCCGTCCGCATGTATTGCGTGCATTAGAAACGATTAATAAAGATTTCAATGGGTTAGAGCGTGATGATAAACGTGCGGCAATCTGTGCTAACTGTCACGTTGAATACTATTTTGATAAGAAAAATGTCAATAATGTCGTTTTCCCATGGTTTAAAGGCGTAGATGTGGACAGCATTGAACAATATTATGATGAAATCGACTTTATGGATTGGCAACATGCAGTGTCTAAAGCGCCAATGTTGAAAACCCAACACCCGGATTTTGAGGTATGGTCACAGGGGACACATGGTAAAAACGGTGTGACTTGTATTGACTGCCATATGCCGAAAGTGCAAGGTGCAGACGGTAAAGTGTATACCGACCATAAAATCGGTAATCCTTTTGATGCTTTCGAGCATACTTGTGCAAAATGTCATGATCAAAGCAAAGAAACCTTACAAAAAGTTGTAGCAGATCATAAAAAAGACATTAAAGACGTGATGATCAAACTAGAAGATCAAATTGTGAAAGCCCATTTTGAAGCAAAAGCTGCTTGGGATGCCGGTGCGACCAAAGAAGAAATGGCGGAAGCCTTAAAGGCAATTCGTCATGCACAATGGCGTTGGGATTATTCAGCGGCAGGTCACGGTAATCATATGCACGCGCCGGATATTATGTTGAAAGTCATTGCGACTGGTTTAGATCGTGCAGCAGAAGCCCGTACTCAGTTAGCCATTGTATTAACCAAACACGGTGTGAAGCAGCCGATTCAATATCCGGATATTACTACGGCAGAAAATGCGTGGAAAGCAGTAGGTATTGATATTGAAAAAGATCGTCGTGAAAAAGCAGAGTTCTTGAATAAAGTGGTGCCGGAATGGGACAAAGAAGCAAAAGCTAAGGGATTAATCCTTAACGATACGCCACCGGCAAAATAATGAAAAAAGCAACCGCACTTTTAGCCTTTCAAAGTGAAAAGTGCGGTCACTTTAGAGCAAGAATTGAGGTAACGAAAATGAACTCTGTATTTAAAACATTGGCAAAATTGACCGCACTTTGTGGCTTGTTAATGTTTGCCGTGCCGACCAGTGTATTGGCAACGCCGGAAAAAGCGGCACAGCTCAGTTTTGAGCCAAGCTTGGAAAATGAGCGAAATCCCAATCAATATTGTGCGAAATGTCATAGTTTAGACACACACGCAGACCAAGCAAAAGGTGAATTTCACGCCGGGAAATTTCATGGCACACATTTAGATAAGTTAAACCCGACCACAGGCAAGCCGATTACTTGTGTGAGCTGCCACGGTAATATTAGTGAAAATCACCGTAAAGGCGTGAAAGATGTGATGCGTTTCCATGGGTTATGGGATAAGGATCAAGCCATCAAATATACTGCAGCGGAACAAAACCAAGTGTGTTTCGCTTGTCACCAACCGGAAAAGCTGCAAGAAAAATTCTGGGCGCATGATGTACATTCAGTGAAATTGCCTTGTGCAGATTGCCATACCTTGCACCCGAAACAAGACAAGATGCAGGATATACCTAAAAAAGAACGAGTCAAACTTTGTGTTGATTGCCACGGTAAACAACAAGCTGAAAAAGAAGCTCGTGAACAACAATCAGCTAAAGAACAAAAGGATAAAAAATGACCGTTTGCTCACGCCGAAACTTTGTTTCCGGAATGGGAGCGTTAATCCTGACTACGGGAACATCTGTTAATGTTACGGCATTGGGAAAATCCGACAAATCAGAGAAAACCATTCGCTATGCAATGGTACACGATGAAACATCTTGTATCGGTTGTACCGCCTGTATGGATGCTTGTCGAGAAACTAACCAAGTGCCGGAAGGGGTTTCACGTTTGGAGATTATTCGCAGTAAACCTATGGGCGAATTTCCTGAAGTGGAATATGAATTTTTCCGTCAATCCTGTCAGCATTGTACAAATGCACCTTGTGTATCTGTTTGCCCGACCGGTGCATCTTTTATCGATCCAAAAACCGGTATTGTAGATGTAGAAAAAGACTTATGTGTGGGTTGCCAATATTGTGTGGCAGTTTGCCCGTATCGTGTACGTTTTATCCACCCTATTCATAAAACAGCGGATAAATGTAACTTCTGCCGTGATACCAACTTAGCTCAAGGCAAACAACCGGCTTGCGTAGAAGCTTGTCCGACAAAAGCATTAACCTTTGGCGATATGAATGATCCACAGAGTGCAGTTGCGCGTAAAGTGCGTGAAAATCCGGTGTATCGTACCAAAGTGGAATTAGGTACGCAGCCGAATTTATATCATATTCCGTTTGGCAAAGGAGAGCATAGATAATGAATGAAATTGCATTTCAAACGCCAAATTTAGTCTGGGACGGTACAATTGCTATCTACTTATTTTTACTTGGTATTTCCTCCGGCGCAGTTCAGTTAGCGATTGCCTACCGTAATACTTCCGGTATTAAAATAAACAAACCAAGTGAAAACTGGGTGATCAGAAGTGCGGTAATTTTAGGTACAGTACCGACATTAATCGGTTTAACCTTATTGATTTTTCACTTAGCTCGCCCTTGGACATTTTGGAAGTTGATGTTTAATTATCAATTTAACTCCGTGATGTCTATGGGAGTAATGTTGTTCCAAATTTATATGGCAACATTAGTGGTTTGGTCGGTAATTATGTTTAAAGATTGGATTATTCCAAGATTGAAATTTACCGAACCATTAATTCAATTAGCAGAAAAATTCTTAAAACCGATAGAAGTCTTGCTATTTGTTTTGGCCGCCGTATTAGGTGCATACACAGGCTTCTTGTTATCTGCCTTGATTAGCTATCCGATGTTGAATAATCCGGTGTTACCTGCATTATTCTTAGCGTCAGGAACGTCATCAGGAATTGCAGCGACATTTTTGATGATTTTATTAGCCGGGAAATTAGCCGGAGACAGCCACGAAGTGCATTTTATCCATAAATTTGAAGTGCCTATTATGGTGACGGAATTAGGTTTATTGGTGTGTTTCTTTGTGGGATTATACTTCGGCGGCGGTCAGAAATTATTAGCCTTACAAAATGCGCTAAGCGGATTCTGGGGCTGGATTTTCTGGGTCGGAGTCTTCTTTATCGGCATTTTAATTCCGTTAGTGGCTAATATTTTTGCCAGCCACAAATGGAAATATAATCGTCGTTTTATCATTTTGGTATCAATTTTTGACTTAATTGGTGTGCTTTGTTTGCGGTATTTTATTTTGTATGCGGGGCAAGCGACAATAGCGTAATTGGTGATGATGAAAATTAAGGGTGTTTAGTTACGCCCTTTTTTATTTATTACCTTGCACGAGCCGTGCAAGGTTTATTTAATCCAGCCCCGTTGGGGCTGTAGAGCCACAAAGTGGCTCAGATAAATTAACTCCATACGGCTCGTATGGAGTGCTTGTGCCATGCATACCATATAAGCGAAAAACGATGTAAAATACCCATTATAAAAACTTAAAAAAGACATAATATGATCCCAGAACTCGGCTTTATTGCTCTTTTATTTGCAACTTTTACTGCGCTATTATTATCTTTTCTTCCCCAAATCGGTATTGCGAAAAACAATGCAAATTTGATCCGCACTTCGTGGAATTTAAGTTACTTGTTTGGGATTTTTACCTCTATTTCCATTGGTCTATTGGCCTATTCGTTTGCTAAAGATGATTTTTCATTGGAATATGTGGCGGCTCATTCCAATTCCCAATTGCCTTTATTCTTTAAAATTGCGGCGACTTGGGGCGGACATGAAGGATCTATGCTCTTTTGGTTATTTTCATTAAGCATTTGGCAGATGTTATTTGCTTTTTTTAGTCGCAAAATCGATCCTGTAATTGCAGCTAGAAGCCTTTCAGTATTAGGCTTGATAAGCCTTGGCTTTGCTATTTTTATCCTCTATTTTTCCAACCCTTTTATTCGCCAATTTCCGTTACCTCCTGAGGGTAGGGATCTTAATCCTATGTTGCAAGATGTCGGGTTGATTTTTCATCCTCCTTTGCTCTATTTGGGCTATGTGGGTTTTGCTGTGAGCTTTGCTCTTACAATATCTTCCTTATTAAGCGGACATTTTGATGCAGCAATGGCTCGTTGGATGCGTTCTTGGACATTGGTAGCTTGGTTATTTTTAACCTTGGGGATCGTATTGGGTGCTTGGTGGGCTTATTATGAATTGGGTTGGGGCGGCTGGTGGTTTTGGGATCCGGTAGAAAATGCTTCTTTGATGCCTTGGTTACTTGGGTTGGCATTATTGCATAGTTTAATCGCAAGTGAACAACGAGGTATTTTTAGTTATTGGACTTTATTATTTTCACTCTTTGCTTTTGCATTCAGTTTACTCGGAACATTTATTGTACGTTCAGGTGTTTTAACTTCTGTTCATGCTTTTGCTGTTGATAGTGAGAGAGGCGGTGCATTATTAGTGCTGTTTTTCTTACTGACTGCCGGCTCATTAAGTTTGTTTGCGTTAAAAACCAATTTACGCCAAAGTGCGGTGTATTTTTCGCTTCTTTCAAAAGAAAGTCTGTTGTTATTGCTGAATATACTACTCAGCATTGCCACTATTAGCGTATTTCTCGGTACTTTTTATCCAATGTTGTTTAGTGTTATGGGGTGGGGTTCTATTTCCGTTGGTGCACCTTATTTCAATACTATTTTTCTGCCATTGATTATTGTCTCACTAATTGCAATGTCCTTTGTGTTGGCAATAAACTGGCAAACCTTTAACCGTTCATTATTTTATCAACGTCTATGGCTGTTATTGCTTTCTGTCGTTGTTGCTACCTGCATGGTATATTGGCAGGTGCAACAAGAAGAAAGTTTGCAGTTTAACCAGCTGGGCGTAACCCTAATGAGCTTGGCTGTTTGGTTGATTTTAAGTACCTTATGGATAGATTGGCGGAAAATCAATGTGAAACGTTTAGCCATGATTTTGGCTCATTGCGGCGTAGCCGTAGCGGTGATTGGGGCGGTGATGTCTTCATATTTTGGTTCGGAAATCGGTGTACGCCTTGCACCGAGCCAAAGCCAAATACTCAATGGTTATGAATTTCGTTATCTTGGTTTTTCCAATGAAATTGGTCCGAATTATACCAGTGAAAAAGCCCATTTCGAGATTATCAAAAACGGTGAAAAAATTACCGCACTTTACCCCGAACGCCGTCATTATGATGTACGCACAATGAATATGTCGGAAGTCGCCATTGATTCAGGTTTATTCGGCGATATTTATATCGTGATGGGGGATAAATTAGGCGCAGGGGAATTTACCTTCCGTTTGCATTACAAACCTTTTGTAGGTTGGTTATGGCTTGGTGGAGTACTGATGGCGCTAGGTGCTTTTTGTGCGATGCTCGGATTACGTATGACGGCTTCAAAAGTGCGGTCATAATTGAGGTGGTTTTAATGAAGAAAAAATATGTCTTGTTTTTGCCTCTTTTGGTCATTTTAAGTATTTGCTTTTTATTATTAATCGGTTTACAACGAGATCCAAAACAGATTGCATCGGCATTGATTAATCGACCTGTGCCGGAATTTTTCCAAACAGATTTACTGGACGAGAAAAAAATGCTCAGCAATAAAGATTTACCTAAGGAAGCCCATTTAATTAATATTTGGGGCAGTTGGTGTCATTATTGTAAACAGGAACATCCATTGTTATTGGAACTGGCACAGAAAGGCGTGAAAATTGTGGGTTTAAATTATCGGGATAAACCTCAAAGTGCGGTGGAATATTTACATCGTTTTGGCAATCCTTTTGTGTTGAGTATCAATGACAGTCAAGGCAAATTGGCAATGCAGCTCGGCGTTGATGGTGCGCCGGAAACCTATATTGTGGATCGTCACGGCGTGATCCGTTTCCGTTATTCGGGTGCATTTAATCGGGAATTACTGGACAAAGTGATTTTGCCGGAACTGCACAAATGGCAATAACAAACTTGAAATTTGACTAGCTGAAAGAGGTGAAAAATGTCTTTATTTAATCCTGCGGAATTAGCCGAACTGAGCTGTTCGGATCGCGAAAATGCGACAATTGAGTTGTTTAATCAAGCAATTCAAAAGGAAGATTATGATACTGCGAGTGAGGTCGCGGATTATGTGTTGGAGTTTAACACGCCTTTCTCTTATGGTTGGAAATTGCATTGTGTGCAATGGATCACGCATTATCGTATTAAACTTTGGCAAAATACAGAAGATGGTAGTCCTGAAAGTGAAAAATACGGCAAGTTAATTTTTGATCATTTATGGCAATATAAATGGGTGGTGGATTATTTATCGGAAGATTTAAGTGTCAGCCTTGAGACAATTAACGAAGTGACAGAAGAAATGGAAAATTTGTATCGCCATTTTGACTTTAGTTTAGGCATGGTAGAAAAAGCCAAAATGTTGCAGGCAATTCGCTTAGGCAATGAACCTGCCGCCCGTAAATATTTTGAACGTTGGCAGAAAGCCGATGATGGTGCGCTTGATGATTGCGAGGCATGTATTCAAGATAACTTAATCAAATATTATCATTTCATTGGTGAGCATTCTCGTGTGTTGGAACTTGCCGAGCCGATTTTATCGGGCAAAATGACTTGTGGAGAAGTGCCACACGTTTCTTTCCGCTACATTATCAGCAGTTTAATGAAATTAGGTAAATTTGAGGAAGCCAAAAATACACTTTATGACGCGATCAATGTGATTGAAAAGGAAATTGATGAATTTGTTTATTTGATTCCTGAATTAGTGCAATTTGCCTGCCGTTTAGGCTTGTATGAAACAGCTGAGGAATTAATGGATAATCATAATGATCGAATTTTGAATGTTGTGCAAAATAACCATTTTTACGGCTTGCATTATTTGATTGCCTGCAGCTTTTTTAATGAAGAAGTTAAAGAACCGGCTCAAGATCTAGCTCGGAAGTTCGATGAGCGTAATGGTACGGAATATTATCAAACTTACTTAAGTTTCCTGTTTTCGTCACCAAAATTACATTAATGTGACGAAAAGTGCGGTTAGATTTTACAAAGAAATGAAAGGTTAAAATGAAGAAGCTTTTTTTATTGTTGGTTTTTATCTCGTTTTCCGTGCGGGCAGAAATGGTGGATACCTTTCACTTTAACAGCATTGAAGATCGGGTGCGTGCGGTGGAATTGGCGAAATCGCTACGTTGCCCGCAATGCCAAAATCAGAATTTGGTGGAGTCTAATTCCCCCATTGCTTATGATCTACGCATTGAAGTTTATCAGATGATTAACGAGGGAAAGACAAATCAACAAATTATTGAGGTAATGACTTCCCGTTTCGGCAATTTTGTGTTGTATCAACCGCCTTTTCAATGGACAACTGCCTTATTGTGGCTTTTACCTCTCAGCTTAATTTTAGTGGGTTTATTGCTGATGTGGCATTATATTCGCCAACGTAGTAAAACCGATTCAAAACAGACCTCACTTTCCGGCGAACAACAGCAAGCCTTACGGGATTTACTTGAGAAAAAATGATGATATTAACATTAGGTATAGCAGCGTTTGCTTTGATTGCGTTGTTGGTTTTTGTGCCTTTCGGTAAGCAAATTGATTGGCAGAAAAATTATCGGCAACAAAAAAATATTGCCTTGTATGAACAGCAAATGAATTATCGCCCTTCATCTGCATTGGCTGATGAATTGGCTCAACGCTTGTTAAATGACGAAGCGCAATTGCAACAACATGCCCCAAAGTCAAAAAGTGCGGTCAAAAATCCCATTATTTTTTCGTTCTCACTTTGGGTTGTGTTATTGGTATTTCCTCTTGCATATTATTTTTCGTTGCAACGTCTAGCTATTGTGCAACAAGGTGAAGCAGAGTTTAAGCAAATGCAACATCAGTTACGCAATGCAACCACAACGGAAAAAAATAGAGATTATATTGTTTCCGTGCAACATAAATTAAGACAAAACCCGAATGATGGCGAGGCTTGGATAGAATTAGGGCAAGCTTATGTGTTGAGTAATGAATTTGAGCACGCATTAATTGCGTATCATAATGCAGAAGGCTTACTTGGTAGTAAACCGGCTATTTTAGGTTTGGCAGCAACCGCACTTTATTATCAAGCCGGACAAAAAATAACGCCAAAAGCCCAGCAATTGATTGATGAAGCCTTGAAACAAGATGCAAAAGAAACTTCCGTATTATCCTTATTGGCCTCTAACGCCTTTTTACACAATGACTATGCTCAAGCACTGGGTTTATGGCAACAATTATTGGACAGTGAACGAGCTGAGGTGGATCGCCGCAAAACGATTGAAAGTATGCGAATGGCAGAGACCTTATTGAAAGCGCAGCAATCACGAGAGCCTTAAGATGATTAGTTCGCCACAAACAGAAAATGAACTCTTGAAACGAGCAAAATCCATTGCAGGATTAACTTTGGGGGAATTAGCCTCAGAATTACAAATCTCAGTACCGACAGATTTAAAACGAGATAAAGGCTGGGTGGGCATGCTGATTGAAATCGCTTTAGGAGCAAAAGCAGGTAGTAAAGCTGAACAGGATTTTGCTCATTTGGGTATTGAATTAAAGACAATCCCCATTAATGCGATTGGCTATCCATTGGAAACGACCTTTGTCAGTCTTGCACCGCTTATTCAAAATTCAGGTGTCTATTGGGAAACCTCTCACGTTCGTCATAAACTTGCCAAAGTATTATGGATACCGGTACAAGGCGAACGCCAAATTCCCTTATCACAACGCTATATCGGCAACCCGATTTTATGGCAACCTAATTCCGAGCAAGAACGCCAATTAAGGCAAGATTGGGAGGAGTTAATGGATTATATTGTATTGGGCAAAGTGGAACAAATCAATGCACGTCTGGGAGAAGTGCTTCAATTACGCCCGAAAGGGGCAAATAGCCGTGCTTTAACCAAAGGGATAGGTAAAAACGGAGAAATTATTGATACGTTACCACTGGGATTTTATTTACGAAAAAATTTTACCGCGGACATTTTGCGGCATTTTTTACAGGGCTAATACGGATTCCCTTATTTAAAACGTTTTCTACGGCGATGAAAATTTAACGAATGAGAGCGATTTTCCGGTAAATTAATTTGTTGATTGTCACCTTTTAGACCATTTAAACGGCGATAACGGTTTAAAAAATAATGAATCGAACTAGCCAGCAAAATACCAAGTAGAAACACAATTGCTACATTAGCATAAAGCTGGTGGAATAAAGCTGATGTTTGCTTTTCGGCTATTTTTCCGTAATTCGCATCAAAGGTGATTCGCAAAAAACCTTCTATTCCGTTTTTTGTGTAAACAGGCTCAACAATTTGTCGATGAAGTGACGGGGTTTCATCGATCAAACCTAATTGCTGACGTAAGTTTAAGGGCTTACTGCTTTGTGCTAATAATTCGCCGTTTTTAGCATATAATCCTGCATCAAGAATAAAATTATCCTGAATTAAATGATCTAAATTTTCGCTCAATTTTTCTGCTTTTGTATTATTGGCTAATAATATGGCGAATAGATTCGTTTGTTGGCGAACAAATAAATGCGATAAATTGGTGACTTGAGTATAAGTTGCCAATTGTGAACTGTGTTGAAATTGCTTTAAGCCGAATAAAATGACCAAGAGGGTTATAACAGATAAAGCAATAATGAGCAGTAATAAGCCTGATTTCAGCATTTTTTGTTTAACGAATGGCACTTATTTCCCCAAATATTTTTAGAATGCGGTATGATTATAGCAACTTTATTCAACAGGACAACTTATGCAAGAGATTGTGCAAAAATATCCCTCATTTCCTACCGCACTTTTATCAGATCAGCCGGTGTTTGAGGCTGAGGGCTATTCTATTTTATTCGGTACTTCACTTAATGACGAAAAATTACGTGCTTTTCAACAAAAGTGCGGTCTGAATTTTCGTATTTTTGCTTGTTGGCAGATGTTAGAAAATACCGTTGTTTTATTAAACAGTGAATTTGATAAAACCCTCGTCGGTTATGCCCATGAATTAGGTTTAGATGCTGCTCCCATTAATTTTAATGTCCGTTTAAGCCAAGCCGGTTTGTTGGTAATGGATATGGATAGTACGGCGATTAAAATTGAATGTATTGATGAAATTGCCAAACTTGCCGGTACAGGTGAGGAAGTGTCTGCAATTACGGCGGCGGCAATGCGTGGTGAATTGGATTTTGAGCAAAGTTTACGCCGTCGTGTCGGTACATTGAAAGGCGCTTCCGAGTACATTCTAACTCAGGTGCGTGAAAATCTGCCATTAATGGAAGGTTTAACAGACACTTTAAGCGAATTAAAAAAATACGGTTGGAAAACAGCTATTGCTTCCGGTGGCTTTACTTATTTTGCCGATTATTTGAAAGAAACTTTAGGGTTAGATGCAGCGGTGTCCAATCAATTTGAGATTATTAACGGCGTGCTGAGTGGTAATGTGAAAGGAGATATTGTGACAGCACAATATAAAGCGGATACATTGCAACGTTTAGCTGCAGAATTTCAAATTGAGATGAAAAACACCGTTGCTATTGGCGATGGTGCGAATGATTTAGCGATGATGGCAGTGGCTGATTTAGGTGCGGCATTCCATGCCAAACCGAAAGTGCAACAACAGGCACAAGTTGTGGTAACATTTGCTGACTTAACCGGCTTGCTCTGTTTGCTCAGTGCCAATGACCGAATTCAACAATTTAACTGATTTTAGGGAGAGAAAAAATGCCTTCATTTGATATTGTATCAGAATTAACCATGCACGAGGTGCGTAATGCGGTAGAAAATGCGAACCGTGTATTGAGTACCCGTTATGATTTCCGTGGCGTGGAAGCGGTTATGGAGCTTAATGAAAAAAACGAAAGCATTAAATTAACTACCGAATCCGATTTCCAATTAGAACAATTAATTGAAATTTTGATCGGTTCTTGTGTGAAACGTGGGATTGATAGTACTTCCCTTGATATTCCGAGTGAAAGTGAGCATCATGGGAAATTATATTCCAAAGAAATTAAGCTAAAACAAGGCATTGAAACCGAAATGGCAAAAAAAATCACGAAGTTGATCAAAGACAGCAAAATCAAGGTACAAACGCAAATTCAAGGTGAACAAGTGCGTGTTACCGGCAAATCTCGCGACGATTTACAAGCGACAATTCAATTGGTGAAAGGTGCGGATTTAGGCCAGCCGTTTCAATTCAATAATTTCAGAGATTAAACAATGTCCGAACAAATTTACGGCATTCATGCAGTGAATGCATTTTTAGCCAATGCTCCGGAACGTTTGATTGAGGTTTTTGTATTAAAAGGACGTGAAGATAAACGCCTACAACCTTTATTAAATGAACTTTATCAATTGGGTATTTCTGTGCAATTTCTAAACCGTCAAACCTTGGATAAAAAAGCAGATGGAGAAGTGCATCAAGGAATAATTGCCCGAGTGCAACCGGCAAAAGAACTAAATGAAAGTGATTTAGAGCGTATTTTACAGCAAAAAAAACAACCCTTATTATTGGTGTTAGACGGTGTCACGGATCCACATAATTTGGGTGCTTGTTTGCGCACAGCCGACGCTGCCGGCGTTGATGCGGTGATTGTACCAAAAGACAAATCTGCTCAATTAACCTCAATTGCTCGAAAAGTTGCCTGTGGTGCAGCAGAGACGATACCTTTAGTTCGTGTTACAAACTTAGCTCGCACGTTACGAGAACTGCAACAAGACTACAATATTTGGGTAGTCGGCACGGCAGGAGAGGCAACAGAGACCCTGTTCCAAAGCAAACTTACAGGCGGATTGGCATTAGTCATGGGAGCTGAGGGCGAAGGAATGCGCCGTTTAACTCGAGAATGTTGCGACCAACTGATCAGTATTCCAATGGCCGGTTCGGTTTCTTCCCTCAATGTTTCAGTTGCAACAGGCGTGTGTTTATTTGAAATTGTCAGACAGCGTTTAAGCTAATCTTCTCTTCACCTCTTCTAAAATACATTAAATGAGCAGATCTATTCTGCTCATTTTTTATGGCGAAATTAACGATTTTTTCCTTTTTATACCCTACCAATTTACTAAACTATTTGTTAGTATAATAACAAGAATAATTATCAATAAAGTTATGGAGAAAATTATGAAAAGAACGTTAATTTCTACCGCACTTTTGCTAACCTCCTCTTTTACCTTAGCAGAACTAGCAAATCCTGATGTGATTAAACCTTGGAAAGAATTTACTCCTCCCCCACCCATTCCACCTTCCATCGCCCAACAATCCATGCCAGAAAATCAGTTTGATCGCACGGATCGCACGCAATATTTTTCAGTGACTCAGCCAATCACGAGTGGCATTTCGCCCTTGAAAGTGAGCTCAGGTTTTTATGGTAAAAATTTTTATAATTCCCTCTTATCTGGCGTTCGTGAGGCCAAATACTACGCGATTGCCAATTTGAACCATACCAAAGCAAATAATTATAAAGACGCCGAAGGCAATAAAGCTGGCTGGGGCTACGAGCGTTTTAATCAAGCCTTGATTTTGGGTTGGTTACCAAATCAATATCAAGAATATCGTCTTACTTTTTTACACGATAACATTGATAACGACAAACAGCCTCATCATCAAATGGATGCCATAAAAACCGAGCGTTATGTGACACGTTTTAATGCACGTTTAGGTTTGGAGGATTTAAGTAACACGCTGAATTTCGAAGCAGTTTATCGTGATGTGAAACGACGTGCGGATAATTATTCGCTACGTCTTTCAACACCAATGGCTTACACTCAAATTGAGCGTAAAATCCTCGATCTTGTATTAAAATATGACAGAAATTGGGGAAATTTGCATAATCTTGTTGGTCTGAGCTACCAACAAGATCGCCATAACGGTGAGCGTTATATGCACAATCCAATGCGTGATATTTTAAACGGTTATCGTTTTGCCGATTTGGAAATCAAACGAGTTCGTGTGTTTGATAATTTAACTTATAAATTCAATGACATACACAAATTGGGAATAGGTTTAACCTATGAATATAACCATGCTAAAGCCAATAAATTTAATACTTCAATGCCCAACCCGAATGTGGCTGGTGCCTATTTTGCGAATCCAAAAGAGTTGTGGAAAATTTATTTTGGCGAAAATTTCAATGGAAAAGTCAAACAAAACGCGCTCTCTGCAGAGCTAAAATATGATTTCACTCCTTCAGAATGGCAACGTTATAGCTTAAGCCTGGCACATATTGAACGAATTGGTGATAACGTAGAACGTTTTAATTCCTTAGCAGCAATTGTCAAACGCCCAAACGGTACTTTTATAAACCAACAACCACGTAATGCCATTGTGGGAAATCCTTTCCTAAAACCTGAAGCGCATAATTACGTCAAAATCGATGTGGATCTGAAAAACGAGTTTTACAAAGGCTACCTTAATTCCATCATGGCGAACGGCTGGAATGTAGGTGGTTCATTGATGTATGACGATGTCAAAAACTTGATTATTTTAGATCGTGCGAGAGGGCAAAGCGGCACAGTCAATAATACGGGAGCCGTCATCACTCGTCATGTTGATGCCAAATTACTGGTCGCCAATGTCTATGCGAATTACAACTTCCTACAACATTGGGCGGTGGGGATAAAAGGTTTTTATACTTACGGTAAAAACAACACCGATAATCGCCCGCTATATCAAGCACGTCCTGTGGAATTGAATGCCAATATGGATTACAAAAATTACTTCGCTTATGGCAGCTACAATCTCGGTATTGCCGCTCGCTATGTTGCAAAACAAAACAAGGGCGATTTTGACCGCACTTCTGGCCTAGGTATTGATAACCCACAAGCGGCAAAAGCCTTTACAGTGGCCGATCTCTACGCTGGCGTGAATATTCGGGATCAATTTGGCGTCCGTGTGGGCGTGAATAATGTGTTTAACCGCCAATATGCTGAATTTATCAGCGGTAATCACGTCATGGCACTGGCGCCAAACACCGTTTATGCACCAGGCCGTACCTATTGGTTAAGCTTTCACACCAGTTTTTAATGATTAAGGAGAAAATGATGAATTTCCATGAATTAGACAGACGTGAATTTTTAAAACTCGGTTCTGCCTTGGCATTAGCCGGCATCTCCCCTTCTATTTTTGCCGCAGAACGCTTGCCATTTACCATTTACGGCGCCCCGGCTTTGCCAAGTTTAACTATAGCCGTAGCCACAATGCAGGGAAAATTAGCCAAACAAGCAGATGTTGCATTAAAAATTTGGCGTAATCCAGACCAACTGCGAGTGGGCGTTGCAAGTGGTGAGTTTAAAGTCATGATGAGCCCAAATAACGTCGGGGTAAATTTACGTCATCAAGGGCAAAACGTGGGAATGATCAATATTTTAACCAATGGTATTACTCAATTAATGACAAAAACGCCGATTGAGAACCCAGAGCAACTAATCGGCAAAAAAGTGATTATGCCCTTTAAAAATGATATGCCAGATATTGTATTTAAAGCTTTGTTGAAAAAACGTGGTATTGATGAAAGCAAGGTGCAAATCACCTACACAGCAGCCCCAGCCGAGGCGGTAAGCCTGTTCTTAACCCAAGATTTTGATGCTACATTTTTGCCTGAACCTATGGCAAGTGCCTGCGTTTTACGTGGTAAAAGAATGGGCGTAGAAGTGGGACGAGCCTTTGATTTCTTAAATACGTGGGCAGACAGTTTCGGTGGCAAACCTGTCATTCCACAAGCCGGTATCATCGCGAATGTCGATTTCTACCATGCACACCAAGCCGAATTTGAACTCTTCCACCAAGATCTGCAAAATGCCTTGCATTGGGTGAAAAATAATCCCCAAAGTGCCGCAGAAATTGGTACAAATTATTTCCCAGCTCCTGCACCGGCCATTACAGCGGCTATTCCTAATGCGAATCTAACCGTCACCAAAGGGAGTGAAATAAAAGAGGAATTATTCAAATTCTATGATATCCTGATGCAATTCAACCCAAAATTATTGGGTGGAAAACTACCCGATGAGAAGTTTTTCTTATGCTAAAAGTGGATAAAGTCCGCAAAAAACAGGCGGCATTTTGTTATGTCGCCGATTATTTATGGGGTGGTTTTGCGACCTTAGGCGTGAGCGCTGTCTTTGTGGCATTGTGGCAATGGGGATCACACTCTTTAGGTGAATTTCTTTTGCCCAGTCCTTTAGTCGTCTTCCGACAGGCCTTGGAGTTACTACAAAACTTCAAACAAAATCAATTAGATATTTCACTTTGGCGGGCTATTATTGGTGTTGGCGGTGCATTAATTTTAGGCCTTTCTATTGGTTTTATCGCAGGCAGTTTTCGCACAATCATGACCATGCTCAAACCGCTCATTACCGTTTTACTTGCTACCCCCCCCATCATCTGGGTAGTCATGGCATTATTTTGGTTTGGTTTCGGCAATGCCAGCGTATTATTTACCATCATGATTATCGTGACACCTCTCACTTTTGCTTCCGCTGCAGTTGGCATTTCCTCTATGAACAAACAAACCGCAGAAATTTTTACTGCCTATAAATTGGGCTTTGCGAAAAAAATGTGTTATTTCTACTTGCCACATTTAACGGCTTATGTCATTTCAGGCGTAAGTGTGGCCTTGGCAACAGGTGTGCGAGTGGTGGTCATGGCAGAGTTATTAGGTGCAACGGACGGCATTGGCGCGAAAATTGTGGATGCGCGAACCATGCTAGAAACACCAACGGTAATCGCTTATGTGGTATTAATTATTGGCTTAGTGTCACTGTTTGATTACTTAATCATCAAACCCTTAGAAATTTTATTTATGCCTTGGAAACAAAAATAGCTATGAAAAAATTGAGTTTGTCCCAGCTGTGTTTTGATATTCTCGGCGATGTAGTGGTGCGAGATTTTAATCTTGAGCTGAATTTAGGCGAAATCAAAACCTTATTCGGCCCAAGCGGTTGCGGAAAAACCACGGTATTACGTCTCATCAGTGGTTTAGAAAAAATCAAAAGCGGAAAAATTGAACATAATTTCAACAAAATTGGCTTTTTATTTCAAGAAAATCGCTTACTCGATAATCTAAGTGCGGTCAAAAATATCGCGATTTTTATGCCAGAACCCAACGACAATAAAATTTACACCCTCGCAGAAAAAATAGGTTTATCGGAAAGCGATTTAAATAAATATCCAACGGAATTAAGCGGTGGAATGGCAAAGCGCGTGGCATTTTTGCGGTTATTATTAAGTGATTGCGATCTTGCCTTGCTTGACGAACCTTTCGTCGGTTTAGATCGGGATATGAGAGATATTTTGGTGCGAATGTTAATGGAACGAGTGGAAAACAACAGCTTATCTTGTTTGTTGGTCACACACGACCGTTTTGAAGCTGCTCGCCTCAGCCACGAAATCATGCGACTAAGTGCTAAAGAAATGCAAGTTAAACAGCGTATTGTGCTGGATACACCGCTTTCGCAACGGGATATCCAATTTGAAGAGCAAACGGTAAAAACCTATTTTAACGACATTGTGTATTATGAATAAATCTACGGCAACCCTTTCCAAAACTTCGCTAAAACTCACCGCACTTTTACTCTTGTGGATAGGGGCTTTATGGTTCAATTCGCTCATCCATATCGCTGTGTTTTTCGGCCTCTATTGGAGCTTCCAAGCAAGCATCCCTTTATCTAAAAAAGCGTTAAAAAATAGCCAGTTAAAAAATCCGTTATTTATCCCCAATGCTGTTTATCGAAATTTATTGCTATCTTTTTTAGGGCTATATTTACTGGCTTTGCATTTTTTATCGGCAGATGTGGCCGGTTTTATTGCCATCGGTATTGGATTGATGTTTATCGCCAAACTCAAAGAATTACATTATTGGGCGCTACTGCGAAATAGAGAAATTCTGTGTTATTACCACATTCAACTTATCTGTGCGGCAGGTTATTTATACTTAGGCTATCAACAAATTTTACTGACCGATCCAACCTTGTTAAGCAAGGGATTGATTTCAACGTATCTTTTGGGAGTAATGGCCTTAATTCACCATTCATCTTTACCCGACCAAAATCCTAAATAACGGCATATCCCAAGTTTCAATGGGTAATTGTTCGACTTGTTGACATTGGTGGGCTAAGCCGACAGGGACAAAGTCTTGCTGTTGCCAATGTTGTAACGTGCGGTCGTAAAATCCGCCCCCCATGCCGAGACGATTTCCTTGTTTATCAAAAGCCACCAACGGAGTGAAAATAATCTCTAATTCGTTGAGAGGAAGAACCTTAGTCACGTCCAATACGGGTTCTAAAATGCCGAATTGATTAGGTACTAAGGGCGTATTTTGATCGTATTTTAAAAACAACAAATGCCCTGCACAGAAAGGATGAAGTACAGGTAAATAAACTTGCTTACCTTGTTTCCATAACCTCTCGATTAATAAACGGGTGGAAATTTCGCCGTCAAAAGAAAGATATAAGGCGATATTGTTTGCTTGCCGTTGTTCAATCAGTTGTAAGGCTTGTTCAGTGATGGCAATTTCTGCTTGTTGCTGCTCAAGTGCGGTGAGATTTTGCCTTGTTTTGCGGATTTGTCGGCGAATGTCGTTGCGAAGTTGGGAAGTGGCTTGCATAGGCTTTTTGAGAAAAGACCCCGAGATGCCGTTGAGGGTGGTCGGTCCTTGAACCCGACGGTTCAAGGGAGTCGGTTTTAGTTGTTTTTAGGCTTCTTAGTCTGGCTAAGCTTGCACACCAACGACATAGAGAACCAACTCGAAGTATGTAAGTATCGGCTCAGGGACGTAACCCATTGGCGAACATCTCAGGTAATTTGTATGGCTTTAATACTACTCTAAATTATATTTCTCTGCCAGTTTTAATTGCATTAAAAATGTAACCTAGATCACATTTTACGCAATTTCATAGTTCGTTTGCTGATTTGTTGAACGAGAATGTAGAATTTCGGTCAATTGTTGAATTTGATTTTGTAGCACTTGTTCTGTGCGTTCGGTTTTTTGTTGTTCTTGCAATAATTCAAAACTTAAATTTAAGGCAACAATAGCCAAGGCTTTTTCTACCTGTAAAATGCCGGTTCGTTCTTTCATTTCATTGACTCGTTTGTCTAACACTTTTCCGGCCTCACGCAGTGCATCATGTTGTTCTTCAGGGCAGTTTAGTCGCACAATTTGCCCTAAAAAATTCACTTCTACGGTTTTTAACGCCATATTTTTCCCTTCATTTCACAAAATTTTGGCGTATTATGCCATACAGAAATTTTTTCGTCATAGATAATCTGTTAAAATGAGACCTAACTTAATTTAAGGAATTTTCTATGCTTTCGTATTCAGAACTTGAACAACAGCTGAAATCTGCTCAAATTGGTATATCCGCAGCTGAATTGCACGGTTTTTTAACCGGTTTAATCAGTGGTGGATTGCAAGATCAAAGTTGGCAACCTTTGCTTTATCAATTTACGAATGATAACCACGCTTATCCTACAACTTTACTTAATGAAGTAACTGAAATCTATCAAGAAATTCACCGCACTTTGTCTGACGTTGATGGGTTTAATTTTGAATTACTGTTGCCTGAAACCAGTGTTTTTGCCACAGCAGATGCACTTTGTGAATGGGCAAACCATTTCTTGCTCGGGGTTGGCTTAGCTCAACCTCAGCTTGATAAACAGACCGGTGAAGTGGGAGAAGCTTTGGACGATTTACAAGATATCGGCCAGCTGGGCTATGATACTGAGGATAATCAGGAGGAATTGGCTGAGGCGTTAGAAGAAATTATTGAATATGTACGCACTATTGCCGCTTTATTTTATTCTCATTTTGTGCAACCTGAACCTAAACAACCCACGTTACATTAATTATGGATTTAGCATATATGGCAATGTTGCCACAAGAAGAATTTGTACAGCGTAGAACCTGTTTTTTAAACCAACTGCCGGACAGTTCGGTAGCAGTGATTTTTTCTTCACAAGAACAAATCCGTAATAAAGATTGTTACTACCCATTTCGTCAAGACAGCTATTTTTGGTATTTAACCGGTTTTAATGAACCGAATGCTGTTTTAGTATTGAGTAAAAAAAACGGACAACATCATAGCGTACTTTTTTTACGCCCATCTGATCCTGAAATGGAAATTTGGGATGGTCGTCGTTTAGGATTGGAAAAAGCCCCTGAAAAATTAATATTAAATCAGGCATTAGATATAGCTGATTTTACACCGGAATTTGCCGAAATAATTAAAAATCACACCGCACTTTTTTATGCGGAGCAGGTGCAACCTTGGGGTGATATGTTGCTTCAGCCTTATTTAAATAATCCAAAAATTGAAAAACAAGATTGGCAACCAATGTTAGACGAAATGCGCTTGTTTAAATCGGATAACGAAATTCGTTTAATGCAACAAGCGGCACAAATCACTGCATTCGGGCATATAAAAGCCATGCAACAGGTTCGTCCAAATCGTTTAGAGTATGAAATTGAAAGCGAAATTCACCACGAATTTAACCGCTTTGGTGCTCGATTTGTGGCTTATAATACGATTGTCGCCAGCGGAGAAAATGCATGCATTTTACATTACACGGATAATAATCAAGCTTTAAAAGAGGGAGATTTAGTTTTAGTTGATGCAGGTTGTGAATTTGCCGGTTATGCTGGTGATATTACTAGAACCTTTCCTGTTAATGGGAAATTTAATCAAGCGCAAAGGGAAATTTACGAACTGGTTTTAAAAGCACAAAAACGTGCGATTGAGTTATTGATTGCCGGAAATTCCATTCAAATGGCAAATGATGAAGTGGTACGCATTAAAGTTGCCGGCTTGGTGGAATTAGGCATTTTACAAGGCGATGTGGAAGCCTTAATCGAGCAAAATGCACATCGTCAATTTTATATGCATGGCCTAGGGCACTGGCTTGGATTGGACGTGCATGATGTGGGCAGTTATAGCAACGATAAAGCAAATCCTGATCGAAATTCGAAAAAAAGAGACCGCACTTTGCAAGTAGGTATGGTGCTGACAGTTGAACCGGGGCTTTATATTTCGCCGAATGCAAATGTACCTGCGCAATACAAAGGTATTGGCGTGCGTATTGAAGATAATATTTTAATTACTGAATATGGTAACAAAATTCTCACCTGTGCCGTACCGAAAGAAATTAACGAAATTGAGCGATTAATGGGTGCTGAAAGGGAATTTATCAGGTAAGTGTAAATCTCGGATTGTTAATAATTCAGATAAATTGGTATTGCCTAAAAATAAAAAATCTTATTAATCCTAAGTGATTAATAAGATTTAGAAATTTGGTGGAGATAATCGGGATCGAACCGACGACCTCTTGAATGCCATTCAAGCGCTCTCCCAACTGAGCTATATCCCCGAAATGTGGCTGAATAATACGCTTTCGCTAGTTCGTTGTCAAATTAAAAATTGAATCTTCATTTCAATTGTTCAAAAACTAGCTGTTTTTCTGAATAAATTCAATAGCTTTATTTAAGCGAGCCAATGTACGTTGTTTACCAACCAATTTTGCAGTAATGTCCATTGAAGGAGATTGTCCGCTACCGGTAACAGCCAAGCGGAACGGCATACCGACCTTACCCATTCCAAGCTCCAATTCTGTTGCAGTGGCATTCATTGCCTCGTGGATATTTTCTACTGTCCAGTCGGAAAGTGCGGTGAGTTTTTCTGTTAATTTAGTTAATGGTGAAATTGCTTCCGGTTTGAAATTTTTAGCTACCGCTTTTTCATCATAACTGTCAAATTCCTCATAAAAATAACGGCTGCTTGCTGCAAGCTCTTTTAGGGTTTTAGCTCGTTCACCTAACACAGGAATAAGTTCTTCTAAGAGCACACCGTTTTGGTAGTCAATACCTTGATCTTGCATATGCCATGCAAGATGTTTTGCTACATAACTTGGTTCAAGAGAACGAATATAATGTTGGTTCAACCATTGTAGCTTTTCCGTATTGAAAGCACTGGCCGATTTACTGACAGAATGAATATCAAATAACTCAATCATCTCTTGTCGAGAGAAAATTTCTTGGTCACCATGTCCCCAACCCAGTCGTACGAGGTAATTAATTAAAGCTTCCGGAAGATAGCCGTCATCACGATATTGCATAACACTGACTGCTCCATGACGTTTAGATAATTTTTGCCCATCATCACCGTTGATCATAGAAACATGAGCATAAGTTGGAATAGGCGCACCAAGAGCTTTGAGAATATTGATTTGACGTGGCGTATTATTGATATGATCTTCACCACGAACCACATGTGTAATCCCCATATCCCAATCATCTACGACAACACAGAAATTATAAGTTGGTGAACCATCGGTGCGGCGAATAATTAAATCATCTAATTCACTATTGGCAATTTCAATACGACCACGCACTGCATCATCAAATACCACAGATCCCTCAGTGGGATTTTTAAAACGAACTACATGAGGTTCATCTGGGCTATGAGAATGTTCCTCCAAGCAATGACGGTCATATTTGGCTTTTTCTTTATTTGCTTCTTGTTTTGATCGCACTTCGTCCAAACGTTCTTTTGAACAATAACAACGATAGGCTGTACCGGCTTCTAACATTTGATCAATCACTTGATTATAACGCTCAAAACGTTTTGTTTGGAAATAAGGACCATGTTCCCAAGCTAAATTTAGCCATTCCATACCTTCTAAAATCGCTTTAGTGGCTTCAGGTGTGGAACGTTCTAAATCCGTATCTTCAATACGCAGTACAAATTCACCTTGATGATGTTTAGCATAAAGCCAAGAATAAAGTGCGGTTCGTGCACCTCCAACATGTAAATAACCTGTTGGACTTGGGGCGAAGCGAGTACGAACTTTAATAGTTGGATCTAAAGGAAAAAGGGTTTCAATTTGCATTTTATAACCTATTTATTCGGGATAATTTGGCATTATTGTACCTTTTTTTGAGGCAATGCTTAACTGAATTTTACTTTTTATGCTTATTTTTAAGCCAATTAAACGCCTTTTCATAAAAAGAGATTGACGGAATGGCGTAAGTCATTATAATGCATTCCGCAATATTAATTATTGCTTCACAAAATAAAAATAAGGGCGATTAGCTCAGTTGGGAGAGCACCTCCCTTACAAGGAGGGGGTCACTGGTT
>JAUNED010000005.1 GCA_030525745.1 Lonepinella koalarum
AACTCTCTTGAATAGAGGCAAACCAGTTTTCACCATTCAGTTTTTCTAATCCTGCCTCGATAAATTCGTAGGCAAGGAATAGACGTAATACCAGCAGACCTAAACCATTTTGCATTTTTCTCATAAAACAGGGATTAGATACTGAACAATTTTGCATAATTTTCTCCTTAATTATTGGCTCAATGTCCATTAGACGGAATCACATCGCTTTTCTGACAAAAATAAATAAAAAAGTGCGGTGATTTTTAAAATATCCTTAAACATCACCGCACTTTTAGGAGTAAATGCCAATTTAATTTTGAATTTTATTGAAAAGCACCACTCATCATTAACATCATAAGTAACATACCTAATTCACTTTCCGGAATATGATTACCGTTAAAATTCAAACCATCTTTTTCCAAATTCAGGGTTAAATTCAAACTCTCTCCGTTTTTGACGAAGATTCCTTGCTCTAACCAACCTTGAACTGAATACTTAATATCTTCTTTTGCCTCAATATCAGCTTCTTCTTTTGTTAAACCTTCCTTAAATTGCAACATAGTTGAACTCATCTGAACCATTGCTGCTTCATCCAAGACTGTATTAAAGCTCAGCTGTTTAAACATGCTCAATAATTTACCTGACATCGCATTGGATAAATCCACTTTATCCAACTCAATATTGCTTTCTACCGACATTTTCCCACCCGCATTGGTTAAAGACAACTCAGAAAGCTGTAAGTGCGGTTGATTTTGCAAGAGTTCTAATCCTAAACGTTTCAACTCACTCTCATTTTCATAATTAGTTACAAATAGAGTATTTAGTGTATTGGCAGATAAATGATTTAAGGTAGCATTAAAGACAAATTTACCTAATTCTTTCTCATTAAAGAGAATATTAGACACATCGTTTTTTACAGCATAGTTAATAAAGTTTTGTTCTTTCTCTACTTTATAAGCAAAGTTAATTCCATTAAAAGCAATAGAAGGAAGAGTTTGTAATTTATCCACCGGATGATAAGTATATTTTAAGCCACCCACACTACCGGTAACATCACCTACCAAAATATTAACTAGATCTGTTTGTTTGAAATCTGAATTGACATTCAAATGTTGTAATTCAATGCCGATGCCTTCAAGCCCATCGCTTCTAATAAACTCATCTAATAATTCGCCTTTAATTAAGGTATAAAGTTTAGGTATCGATATATCAGATTTGCCGATCCCATCTTTATCCGTTTCAACCTGAATTACAGAATCTGCCCAAGACAAATCTAAATTAGGCTGCTTCAAATCCATTGCAGCGATATTCATTACACCGGTTAAACGTTTGCTGTAAGACATTGTCATCTCACTAATTATCGGATTTTTACCTTTTGCCGCATCAAATAAATATTGGCTTTTCTCATTTTGAGCAATCTGTCCTGTCGCAGAAAACATAACAGGTTTAAAATTAAATTGGCTCAGTTGATTTAAAGGTAAAGGACCATGATAAATCACCCCCTCAGCGGGAAAAATAAACTCTCGATCTTTATATTTAAAAACAACGTCATAGACATAATTTGAGCTAAATACACCACGTTCGATCTTAAAATTATCTAATTTAGCCTTTAGCTCAGAATTAATTCCTTGTTTGGCTAATTGCTCATTAGATTTCTCTATTTGGCGTTGAAATTCGGTTTCGCCTACTTTACCGGTATAAAATGCAGAACCAGTCCAAGCCGCTCCAAGTAAAGCAATAATACCCATAGTTAAAATGGATTTTTTCATTCTAATTCCTCAAAAATAACATAAATAGAAGTTTATAGAATAGCATAATCACGATCAAAATTTTTGTTTTTTTTACTTGAAAACGAAATTTTTATCCCTCATTTTAAAACAAAGAAAAAATACACCGCACTTTTTTAGGACTAACATCAGCAATTTTAAAAATTTTTTGATTTTCCCCTTGAAAAGGCAAATGTAAACCCTATTTTATAAACCAAGCAAGCTCGTGACCCAAAATGAGTTGCGAATATCAATTTCAAATGAGGAGAAAGAAAAAATGGGAAAAATTATTGGTATTGACTTAGGTACAACCAACTCTTGTGTAGCTGTAATGGACGGAGATAAACCACGTGTTATTGAAAATGCCGAAGGCGATCGCACAACCCCGTCGATTATTGCCTATACACAAGATAACGAAACCTTAGTCGGCCAACCGGCAAAGCGCCAAGCAGTCACCAATCCAAAAAACACTTTATTTGCAATTAAGCGTTTAATTGGTCGTCGTTTTGAAGATCAAGAAGTCCAACGTGACGTAAATATTATGCCGTTTGAAATTGTCAAGGCTGACAACGGCGATGCTTGGGTAAATGTGAAAGGCGATAAATTTGCACCACCACAAATTTCTGCCGAAGTGTTGAAAAAAATGAAAAAAACCGCAGAAGATTTCTTAGGTGAGACAGTTACTGAAGCCGTTATTACCGTACCGGCTTATTTTAATGACGCACAACGTCAAGCGACTAAAGATGCCGGCCGTATTGCAGGTTTAGAAGTTAAACGTATTATTAACGAACCAACGGCAGCGGCATTAGCTTATGGTTTAGATAAAGGGAAGGGCAATCAAACTATCGCTGTATATGACTTAGGTGGTGGTACATTTGACCTATCTATTATCGAAATTGATGAAGTGGGCGGCGAAAAAACCTTTGAAGTATTGGCAACTAACGGCGATACCCACTTAGGTGGTGAAGACTTTGATAACCGTGTAATTAATTATTTAGTTGATGAATTCAAAAAAGAACAAGGTGTGGATTTACGCAATGATCCGCTAGCAATGCAGCGTTTAAAAGAAGCTGGTGAAAAAGCAAAAATTGAGCTTTCTTCTGCACAACAAACAGATGTTAATCTGCCATATATTACGGCAGATGCCACAGGCCCGAAACATTTAAATATCAAATTAACCCGTGCAAAATTAGAAGCTTTAGTGGAAGATTTAGTGGCTCGTTCTTTAGAGCCGGTGAAAATCGCTTTATCTGACGCAGGTTTAAGCGTTTCTCAAGTGGATGATGTGATTTTAGTTGGTGGTCAAACCCGTATGCCATTAGTACAACAAAAAGTCGCTGAATTCTTTGGTAAAGAACCGCGTAAAGATGTGAATCCAGATGAAGCTGTAGCTATCGGTGCGGCAGTACAAGGCGGTGTATTAAGTGGTTCTGTGACTGATGTATTGTTATTAGACGTTACTCCATTATCTTTAGGTATCGAAACAATGGGCGGTGTAATGACCACCTTAATTGAGAAAAACACGACGATTCCAACCAAAAAATCACAAGTATTCTCAACAGCAGAAGACAATCAAAGTGCGGTAACAATTCACGTACTTCAAGGTGAACGCAAACAGGCTTCTGCCAATAAATCTTTAGGGCAATTTAACTTAGAAGGCATTAACCCGGCTCCGCGTGGTATGCCACAAATTGAAGTTACCTTTGACATTGATGCAGACGGCATCATTCACGTTTCTGCTAAAGATAAAGGCACTAATAAAGAGCAAAAAATTACAATTAAAGCTTCTTCAGGCCTAACTGATGAAGAAATTCAACAAATGGTGCGTGATGCAGAAGCCAATGCTGAAGCTGACCGTAAATTTGAAGAATTGGTTCAAGCCCGTAACCAAGCAGATCATTTAGTACATTCCACCCGCAAACAATTAGGTGAAGTGGGCGATAAATTATCTGCGGAAGACAAAGCACCTATCGAAGAAGCCGTTAATGCATTAGAAACGGCAGCTAAAGGGGAAGACAAAGCGGAAATTGATGCAAAAGTTCAAGCTCTAATTCAGGTATCCGAAAAACTGATTCAAGCAGGCCAAGCGCAAGCACAAGCTGATGCCCAAGCTCAACCGCAAGGCGGAAAAACTAACGATGATGTGGTTGATGCCGAGTTTGAGGAAGTGAAAGATAATAAATAATCTTTCGCGATGAACATAGGGGCGTATCCAATACGCCCCTTTTGCATAGAACCCAAATACAACTATTGATAAATAATGCTTTTTCTCTATCCACTAGACAGTCTTAAAACGAATCAGTATACAGAAGCAGAACAAATTCCATGGCTATGGCAACAAGAATTCCCTAATTTATTAGGAAATTATCCTCACTATGGGGTTTATCACCATTACCAAAATCAAGAAAAAGGTGATTTTTATTTCACTATTGCTTTAGAAACTAAAAATGAAAACACACCATTGATAATTGATGAATCTATTTGGTATGAGGTGTTTCCAACCACAAATAAACAACGTAACGCTACTTGGAAAAGTATTAAAAACAAAGCAAAACAGGGATTATTAAAACGGGCTTATCTGATTGATTTTGAAAAATATCTCCCGGAAGGTAAAATGGAAATATATATTTCTATTTTGCCACATTGCTAAATCACAAATTGTTAATTAAACCAATTCAACGGAAGAACTATGTCTAAACAAGATTATTACGAACTACTCGGCGTTTCTCGCACTGCCGATGAAAAAGAGGTTAAACGGGCTTATAAAAAGCTGGCAATGCAATATCATCCTGACAGAACCAAGGGTGATAAAGAAAAAGAAGAGAAATTCAAAGAAATCCAAGAAGCCTACGAAATTTTAAGCGATAAAGAAAAACGTGCTGCTTATGACCAATACGGACACGCTGCTTTTGAACAAGGCGGTTTTGGTGGTGGTAGTGGATTTGGTGGTGGCTTCGGTGGTTTTGGTGGCTTTGAAGATATTTTCAGCGAAATGTTTGGCGGTGGTTCAGGTCGCCAACGTGTCGTGCGTGGCGATGATCTTCGCTATGATATTGAAATCACCTTGGAAGAAGCAGTTCGTGGTGTCACTAAAGATATTCAAATTCGTACTTTAGTCCATTGTGATGAATGTCATGGCTCAGGTGCTGAAAAAGGTTCAAAAGTAGAAACTTGTACCACTTGCCACGGTCGAGGGCGAGTACGTCGCCAACAAGGTTTCTTTATGACAGAAACCACTTGTCCACATTGTCACGGCACAAGTAAAAAAATTGAAAAACCTTGTAGAACCTGTCATGGTGACGGTCGAGTACATAAAACAGAAAATCTCTCAGTAAAAATTCCTGCAGGTGTAGATACAGGTAATCAATTACGTTTAGCCGGCAAAGGTGCTGCAGGTGAAAATGGCGCACCTACCGGCGATTTATATGTGGTTATTCACGTTCAAGATCACCATATTTTTGAGCGTGACGGCAACAATTTATACTGCGAAGTACCAATTAGTTTTACCATGGCTGCATTGGGTGGAGAAATTGAAGTACCTACTTTGGACGGCAGAGCGAAACTAAAAATTCCTGAAGGCACACAAACGGGTAAAATGTTCAGATTACGTGGTAAAGGCATTACCGCAATGCGAAACGGCTACGCAGGTGATTTAATCTGTAAAATTATTGTTGAAACTCCGGTGTCTCTCAATGAAGAACAAAAAGAATTATTGCGTAAATTGGAACAAAGTTTTGAAGATCAAATAAACCAACGTCCAAAATCTGCCGGTTTCTTTGAAGGAGTAAAAAAGTTCTTTGATAATTTAGGCTAACTCGCCCCAAAAACGGGTTAAAGCCAATGTGGTTTTAACCCGTTTTTATTTTTAGCTTTAAGTGGAAAGTGCGGTCAAATTTTCCGTTGTTTTGTGTGCCACAGAAAACAAAATATCTTGCCTTTGTTGCTCATTCAATAAATGAATATCGCCAAACAACTCGTAGTCAATATCCGTAATGCCACAAAAGTTAAACAAGCCGTTAATTAAGCAATCATCTAAGGATCGAGTAAAGCCCTTAGCTTGATAAGCCTCAATATTATTACCAACAGTCACAAATTGTTGTAATTTTTTACCTTCAAGTAATCCAATTGAACCTTTTTCACCATGTTGATAAGCAAATCCAAATGTCAAAACCCGATCCCAATAACCTTTTAAAATTGCTGGAAATCCCATCCACCAAAGCGGATAAATGACCGTAATTAAATCAGCTTGCCGAATAAATTGCTGTTCTTGGCGGACTTCTATCGGAATAATGCCTTGAAATGAACCTTGTAGCTCTTCCCAAGATAAGATAGGACTAAAATTTAAACTATAAAGATTACGAATGACAACTTCAGCCCCCTGTTTTTCCGTTGCATCAACAACTTGCTGTAAGATCGCTGAATTAAAGCTGTTTTTATTCGGGTGAGCCAAAATAATTAAGTGCTTCATGATTTAATTCCGTTTTTCCACAATCAAAGTAATGCCAATGGCACTAACCACTTCAATGCGATCATTAGGTTGTAAGTTTTCCCCCTGAATACGCCAAGTGGTATCCGCAAATTTTCCCCGCCCAATGCCATTGTCAGCTATTTCCTGCACGATACCAATTTGCCCTAACATTGCATGATCACGTTGATTTAACAGGGATTTTTTATCATCAGCCAGGTCTTTGTTATGCTGATATTTCCACCATAAAAGACTGAGAATAGCAGATAATATAGCGTAGCCAATAGCCATAATCGTCAAGGAAATTTGTGGAAAAAGTGCGGTCAATCCGGCGGTAATTATGCCGGCAATCCCCCACCATAATAAGAATACGCCCGGCATAAAAATTTCCGCAATCAATAAACCGAAGCCTAAAATCAGCCAATGCCATAATGTCCAAGTCATTTTTCTATCCTTTTGGTGTTATGACTTTTTATCGCCTTTTAATAATTCTGCAATACCTGCAACAGAACCGATTAAATTCCCTGCTTCTAATGGCATTAGTACAACTTTGCTGTTTTCCGCCCCACCGATTTCTTTTAAAGCTTCGGTATATTTTTGAGCAATAAAGTAATTAATTGCTTTAGTATCGCCGTTAGAAATTGCCTCAGAAACCATTTGGGTTGCACGAGCTTCTGCTTCTGCTGCACGTTCACGCGCTTCCGCCTGTAAGAAAGCTTCTTGACGCTCCCCTTCTGCTTTCAAAATACGAGCTTGTTTTTCCCCTTCCGCACGTAAAATTTCCGCTTGACGCACCCCCTCTGCTTCTAAAATATCAGCCCGTTTATTCCGTTCTGCCTTCATTTGTGCATTCATTGAAGCAATCAATTCATGTGGCGGGCGCACATCACGAATTTCGATACGGGTGACTTTCACACCCCACGGGTTAGTAGCCTCATCAACAATGGCTAATAAACGACCGTTGATGCTATCACGTTGAGATAACATTTCATCTAATTCCATTGAACCTAATACGGTACGAATATTAGTCATCGTCAAGTTAATAATAGCTTGTTCCAAATGATTGACTTCATAAGCCGCACTGCGTGCATCAATCACTTGCACAAAACACACCGCATCAATAGCAACGTTAGCGTTATCTTTTGAAATCACTTCTTGTGACGGAATATCCAACACCTGTTCCATCATATTGATTTTACGCCCCACACGATCCACAAAAGGTACAACGAAATTTAAACCCGGTGTTAAAGTGCGGGTATAACGACCAAAACGCTCGATTGTCCAATGATAACCTTGAGGCACAGTCTTTAAGGTAGAAGATAAAACAAAAATCACTAAGGCAATAAATACTATCGCCGTAACCGGTAATCCGCTAAAAATGTCCATAGAAACTCCTTAATTTAATAAAAGAAAAATCATCAAAACTATAATAAATCAGACCGCACTTTGTATATATGTAAATCGTTGATTCTGAGGTATAAATTCAAATTTATGGGTAATACAATTAGGCGCATCTTGCTCTTGGTGAGATACAAAAATCAACTGGGTTTCACTATTTTTCACCAATTGACCAATAAACTCTTTCACCAATTTTCGATTCACTCCGTCTAAACCTTGCAAGGGTTCATCTAAAATTAAAATTGGAGGATATTTTACCATAGCTCGCGCAATCAACAATAACCGCTGTTGCCCCCAAGAAAGGGAACGAAAAGGTATTTTAGCCAACTTTTCCAACTTTAATCTGGATAACCATTCCATTGCCTTAATTCTCAAGGCTTCAGGCACTTTTTGGTAAACACCGATACTGTCAAAAAACCCCGATAGAATCACATCAATCACCGGACAATTCACTCGATAATCCATATGCAGTTGGCTACTGACATAACCGATTTTCTGTTTAATTTCCCAAATAGTTTCACCACTTCCACGTTGGCGACCAAAAATTTTAACATCATTCGCAAAACTTTGCGGATGATCGCCCGTCAAGACCGATAATAATGTGGATTTTCCTGCACCGTTAGGCCCCTTAACCCACCAATGTTGGTAAGGCTCAACAATCCAACTCAACTTATCCAAGATCATTTTTTCACCATATTGAATTCTCACATCACGTAATTCAAAAGGATTTTGCCCCTTAGGCAATTTTTCCACAGGAATAGCTGCTGCCGGAATAGGAACCTCTGTTGCCAATTCGGCATATTGTAGCTGCTGAAAAAGACTTTGTTCCCTTAGTTCATCATAGCTACCTTGTAAAATCAGTTCTTGCTGATCCAAAACAGCGATAAAATCCACCGCACTTTTAGCAGATGTATCAGTCGATTCTGTCGGCAATAACCCCGCCATATCAGAAAAACGGTTTAAAATCAGTACAATTGCCATTTTTTCTGATAAGGATTTCAGCAATATTTTCCAATCTTGCACTGATTGATAGTCCAAGCCTTCAAAAGGCTCATCTAAAATCACTAAATCGGGTTCGGAAAGCAACATTTGGGCAAGTAATACCTTACGGCTTTCTCCCGTAGAAAGTTGTATAAAAGGGCGTGTCAGCAACTTTTGGATACGCAATTTTTCCACATAAAAATCAATAAGTTCAGATCTTTTAGCTGATTTTAGTAACATATCCACCACAGTTTCACCAAAATAATTCGGATCCACATGATCACTATTCCGATCTTTAAATGTTTGCTCTAAAATCCGTTGCTGCTTCTCAAAAGAAAGCAGTTCAATATGACGAAATTGATTGTCATAATGACCTTGATAAATCGGTAAATCCCCTTTTAATGCTAAAGAAAACGCTGTTTTACCACTACCATTTCCTCCCACCACAATACAAAATTGCTGAGCTTGTAAAGAAAAGTGCGGTAAGTTTAAGTATTGATTTTTATGCAATTTAAACTTAGCTTGCTGAATTTGTAATACCATCTCAAACTCGCTCCAATTTTGCCAAATGAGCAATCAACCACTTAATGCCTTGCCCTTGGAAAGCGATTTGCAGACGAGTATTGTTACCTTCTCCTTCCACATTAATAATTGTGCCCTGTCCAAATTTTTCGTGTCGCACTTTTTGCCCTACTTTCCATTGGTTTTCAACTAAAACAGCACTATTTTGCACAGCACTTTTTGTTGTACTCTGGTTCAAATTATAAGCTCGTGTCACAGTCCCACGTAGACGAACGGCTTGAATACAATCTTCAGGTAATTCACTGATAAAACGAGAGGGAATGTGACGTTCTTCTTTGCCGTATAAGCGACGGCTTTCCGCATAACAAATAGTGAGCTTTTGTTTTGCTCTAGTAATCCCCACATAGGCTAAACGTCGTTCCTCTTCCAAACGCCCCGGTTCTTCCAATGACATGAAACTCGGGAAAATGCCTTCTTCTACACCTACCATAAATACACGAGGAAACTCCAACCCTTTTGCTGAATGTAAAGTCATCATTTGTACACAAGATTGATGTGGGCCAGCTTGTTCTTCACCTGCTTCCAAAGAAGCATGAGTCAAAAAGGCGGTTAAATCCGACATATCCTCTGCCTCATCGGTTTTTATAAATTCTCGAGTAGCGGAAACTAATTCTGCCAAGTTTTCAATACGGACTTCTCCTTTTTCCCCTTTTTCCTGCTCATACATTTGATACAAACCTGAATGCTTGATGACAAAATCCGTTTGAGCAAATAACGGCATTTCTAAGGTTTCCAATGCCAAAGAGTTAATTAATTCAACAAAACGCTGTAAAGCCGTTGCGGAACGTCCACTTAATTTATTGTCATTCACCGCCACTTGGGTTGCTTGCCATAAGGTAATTTGCCTTTCTCGGGTTAATTGACGCAAGCATTCCAAAGTACGTTCACCGATACCGCGAGGTGGCGTATTAATCACACGTTCAAATGCGGCATCATCATGACGATTATTGACCAAACGTAAATACGCCAAAGCATCTTTAATTTCCTGACGTTCAAAGAAGCGCATACCACCATAAATACGATAGGGAATTTGAGCCCGAATTAAGGCTTCTTCCAGCACACGAGATTGGCTATTGCTACGATATAATACTGCACAATCCTCTATCTTCCCCCCTTCTTCTACCCAACGTTTAATTTGAGAGGAAACAAAAAGTGCTTCATCCAGCTCATTAAAAGCCGCATAAATACCAACCGGCTCCCCCTGTTCACCGGCTGTCCATAAATCTTTGCCTAAACGGTTATTATTATGTGAAATTAATTGATTTGCAGATTGCAAAATATTGCCTGTAGATCGGTAATTTTGTTCTAAGCGAATCGTTTTTGCTTGATCAAAATCTGATAAAAAGCGTTGAATATTATCCATTTGTGCGCCACGCCAGCCATAAATAGATTGATCATCATCACCTACAATCATCACTTTACCTGTTTTACCCGCCAGCAAACGAATCCAAGCATATTGGATTTTATTGGTGTCCTGAAATTCATCTACCAAAATTTGGCTAAAACGACGTTGATAATTCTGTAAAATCAGTGGTTTCTTGAGAAATAATTCATAAGCTCGTAATAAAATCTCGGCAAAATCCACTAAACCTGCACGATCACACATATCTTGGTAAATACGGTATATTTGTATCCATTCCCGTTCTTGACGATCATTCATATCATCAATTTGATCCGGTCGTAAACCTTCATCTTTCTTATGATTGATATACCAACAAGCCTGCTTCGGTGGAAACATTTTTTCATCATAATTATGTAGTTTTAACAGACGTTTCACTAACCGTAACTGATCTTCACTGTCTAAAATCTGAAAATCTTGTGGCAGACTCACATCAGCATAATGGGAACGCAATAATCGATGTGCAATACTATGGAAAGTACCAATCCACATGCCAAATATACCTTTTTGCCCATGTTGGGCCAACGTCCCCTGAATACGCTGTCTCATCTCGGCGGCAGCTTTATTAGTAAAAGTTACTGCCATGATACTACCTTCAGAAATACCCTCTACGGCAATCAGCCAAGCAATTCGGTGCGTCAGCACACGGGTTTTTCCAGAACCAGCTCCTGCCAGCACTAAATAATTTCCTTGTTGTGCAGCCACTGCATCACGCTGTTTATCATTTAATCCGTCAAGTAATTCTGCAATATCCATTTCAATCTTCTTGCTTTTATCTGTTTAAATTTACAGTTAAGTATAGTGAGTTTTCAGCTTGAAAACAATCAAAAAATTGACCGCACTTTTATAATCCACTCCCTCCTGACCAAGCCCACCATTTTTCTGTCACAGGACGATATCGCTTTCCATCAAATTTCAAACGCACTTGATCTTTCGACTGGCTTTCCTTATCACCAAAACGACCATTTCCCAATCTTGTAAGATGAGCTTTTAGCAGTAAATCTTGGTACCCCTGAGTAGCCTTTTTATCAATATGCACCGTCAATACCGCGTTATCCACTACAACACCATCAAAGGAACCAATCGCCCCCTCAATAACTTCAAAAACCTGCATTGGGTAGTTAAAAATTGGCTTGAGCATATTCCCCTCATTCACAAATAAGGTTAAATCATTATCAGAACCTCGATCCGGAGAGCTGGCTCCTCTGGCTGAAGAATGAAAACGCACGCCAAATGCAATTTCATTTTCCTTTAATTGATAACGTGCGGTATCAATCCAAAAACTATTGGGGCTCACATCAATCGCCGCATCAATTGCCGATTCTGTTTGCCAAGTTTGTGTAAGCTGATTATTAACAATTCGACCGACAAAATAAGTCCAATAGGGCGTGTCATTATCATTAGATTGATAATTTGCTGTCGTCCAACCCTTATCTAAAATGCCGTAGGCAACCAAAATTTCATCGGATTGATTAGGGAAGATTTTATGTGGATTCATTTTACAGGCGGAATCCAATACTCGATCGGCAAACCCTTTTTCATCAATTCCCAAAAACTGCCGTACAATTTCATCTTCTTGAGCAGAACAATCTTGCGGTTTAGGCATTGCTGCATTTGTTGTAGTTAAATATAAAAAATATAAAAACGGTATTAGAAATAATCTTTTCATATTAATATCCTTTAATCTTTATCAAATCTACTACAAAATAACCTCTAGGGTCTGTTGATCATTCAAATAAATTTGTTATCAACAGCCTCTAGTATTTTATGCGTTCCACTCCATGATAAACCGTGGCTCTCCCCTCTCGAACAAAACCAATGAGAGTTAAGTCAGCCTCTTGAGCTGTTCGGACAGCTAATTCTGTGCCGGCTGAAATAGCTGCAAGCATTTCTATCCCACAAGTCGCCGTTTTTTGTACCATTTCATAACTGGCTCGACTACTGATAAGAATAAACCCTTGTGGCTGATTTACTTTAGCATGCCAGCCGAGTAACTTATCTAAGGCAACATGTCGGCCGACATCCTCACGAATAGCCAGTAAATTTCCCTGTGGATCAAAAAAAGCTGCGGCATGAGTTGAGCCTGTTTGTTTACCGAGGTTTTGTTTCTCATAGAGTTTTTCCAAACAGCCGTCTAATAAATTCAAATCAAACTGTAAAGTGCGGTCTAATTTTGTAATGTTTTTACTGACCTGCTCTAATTGTTCCGATCCGCAAATACCGCAACCTGTTCTACCTGTAAGTGTACGGCGAAGTTCTTTTAACCTGACAAAACAACGGGTTGCTAATTCAATATGCACTTCAATACCGTTACAAGTTTCAATACAATCAATACCATAAATATCAGCAGCTTTATCAATAATACCTTCCGTTAAAGAAAAACCTACGGCAAAATCTGCCAAATCTGTAGGCGTACACATCATGACAGTATGTGAAATTCCGTTATAAACTAAAGCAACCGGTGTTTCCTGTGCCAAAATTTCGTCTTTTTCAATATGTTCAAAAACATCCTGATTTTCTACCGCACTTTTTTGACTATATTGTGTCAAATTTTCCGCTGAAAAATACACTTCTTGAGAATGTTTATTATTTGTTAATTTTTTGAAAAAATTAATTTTCAATTTTGTGATCTGGCTCAACATTTTTTGGGCTAATCCTCCATAATTAGTATGGATTTTAAGAAAAATTAGGAGTATTCTAACATGCAATTCTAGGATGCCGTTATTTTATATCTTAGTAATTTTGTTAATGTGAAGAAATAACTAAATTTTCAATTTAGGAGTGATTATGCAGATCTCAAGACGTAAGTTCTTTAAGGTCTGTGCAGGTAGTATGGCTGGGACTTCTGCTGCAATGTTGGGCTTTGCACCAACTACAGCATTAGCCGCTCAACGTGAGTATAAACTTTTGCGTGCAAAAGAAACTCGCCAAACCTGTACATACTGTGCTGTCGGCTGTGGCATGCTGATGTATAGTTTAGGTGCTGATAGCACAATGAATTCAAAAGGAAAACTGATTCATATCGAGGGTGACCCAGATCATCCAGTTAGCCGTGGGGCGTTATGTCCGAAAGGCGCAGGGGCGTTGGACTATGTTAATAGTGACCGCCGTGTGCATTATCCGGAAGTGCGTGAAGCCGGTTCAAGTGAGTGGAAACGCATTTCGTGGCACGAGGCAATTGAGCGTATTGCCCGCCATATGAAAAATGACCGTGATGAGAACTTTGTAACGCATAATGCGGACGGTTTAGAAGTAAACCGTTGGATGACGGCAGGTTTCTTGGCAGGCTCGGCGTGTAGTAACGAAACCGGTATCGTCACCCAGAAATTTATCCGCTCTCTCGGTATGATTTTTACCGACAACCAAGCGAGTATCTGACACGGACCAACGGTAGCAAGTCTTGCTCCATCATTTGGTCGCGGTGCGATGACCAACCACTGGGTTGATATTAAAAACTCCGATTTAGTGATCGTTATGGGCGGTAACGCAGCCGAAGCTCACCCTGTGGGTTTCCGCTGGGCAGTTGAAGCGAAAAAACAGAACGGTGCGAAGTTAATGGTGGTGGATCCACGCTTTAACCGTAGTGCTGCGGTGGCAGATATTTATATGCCATTGCGTCCGGGTACGGACATTGCGTTCTTGTTAGGTGCAGTAAACTATCTGCTTAAAAACGACAAAATTCAACACGAGTATGTGAAGCATTACACCAATGCCACATTCTTACTCAACGAAGGGTTTAAATTCGAAGACGGGCTTTTCACCGGCTACGATGAAGCCACTCGTACCTATAAAGACAAATCCACTTGGACTTATCAGTTAGATGAACAGGGTCAGCCGAAACGGGATATGACCATGCAAGATCCACGTTGTGTGATCAATATGCTCAAAGACCACGTTTCCCGCTATACGCCTGAAATGGTAGAACGCATTACCGGTACACCACAAAAAGAGTTTTTGGTGTTCTGTGAAGAGATTGCGAAAACCGCTGTGCCTGAAAAAGCCGCAACGTTCCTTTATGCCTTAGGTTGGACACAACACACCGTGGGCGCACAAAACATTCGCTCAATGGCGATTATTCAGTTGCTGTGCGGTAACATTGGTGTCTCCGGCGGTGGGGTAAACGCACTGCGTGGTCACTCTAACGTACAAGGGATTACCGACCTAGGCTTGTTCCCACATATGTTGCCGGGCTATATCCGCCTGCCAACCGAAGCGGACGCAACCTTAGAAAGCTACTTAAATGCGATTGCACCGAAAACCTTAGTGGCAGGGCAAGTGAACTACGGGCAAAACAACCCGAAATTCGCTGTGAGTATGCTCAAAACCTTCTATGGCGATAAGGCAACCAAAGAGAACGAGTTCGGCTATCACTATTTACCGAAATACCCGAAAGGCGGTACGGATCACTTCCGCTTTATCGAACAGATGTATGAAGGCAAAGTGAACGGCTATTTCTGCCAAGGTATGAACCCGATTGCCTCTTACCCTAACTCGCAGAAGTTAATTAAAGCGTTGAGCAATTTGAAATATTTAGTCATTTTTGACCCGCTTATTACCGATACTTCTGAGTTCTGGAAAAATCACGGTGAGTTCAACAATGTGAACCCATCTGAAATTCAAACCGAAGTATTCCGCTTACCAACCACTTGCTTTGCGGAAGAAGACGGCTCGATTGCTAACTCCGGTCGCTGGTTACAATGGCACTGGAAAGCAGCAGATGCACCACACGAGGCAAAACCGGACGTGGATATTCTGTCTGAAATCCGTGCTGAGTTAATCCACCTTTATCATAAAGAAGGCGGAAAAGCACCGCTTGAACCGTTAGAAGCGATGACGTGGAACTATATGAACCCGTTAGAGCCGAGACCGGAAGAGATCGCCAAAGAGAACAACGGCTATGCGTTGGAAGATCTCAAAGATGCAGACGGCAATATCATCGTGAAAAAAGGCGAGCTATTATCCAGCTTTGCACAAATGCGTGATGACGGTACAACCTCTGGCGGTTGTTGGATCTATTGTGGTCAATGGACGCCGAAAGGTAACCAAATGGCGAACCGTGATAACTCCGACCCATCAGGCTTAGGTAACACCTTAGGCTGGGCATTCTCTTGGCCGGTAAACCGCCGTATTCTATACAACCGTGCATCGGCAGATTTAAGCGGTAAACCGTGGAACCCGAAACGCCAATTAGTAAAATGGAACGGTAAAAACTGGAACTATGTGGACGTTGCCGATTACGGTACAGCGCCACCAAATAGCCCTGTGACACCATTTATTATGCAACCGGAAGGGGTATCTGGCTTGTTCGTGCGTGAACGTATGCAAGACGGCCCATTCCCTGAGCATTATGAACCGTTTGAAACCCCAATCGGTACAAACCCATTACACCCGAATGTGATCAGCAGTCCGGTGGCTCGGATTCTACCGACCGATAAAGCGGATTTAGGCACCAGCGATGAGTTCCCTTATGTCGGTACAACCTACCGCTTAACCGAACACTTCCACTACTGGACGAAAAACTCGCTGATTAACGTCATTGCTCAACCGGAGCAGTTCGTAGAAATCGGCGAGAAACTTGCCGAAGAGAAAGGCATTAAAAACGGTGATAAAGTGCGTGTTTGGTCTAAACGTGGCGAAATTAAAGCAGTTGCTGTAGTTACAAAACGTATCCGTTCATTGGTCTCTGACGGTAAACCGATTCACACTATCGGCGTGCCGATCCACTGGGGCTTTGCAGCCACAACCGGTGCGAAAAAAGGCTATTTTGCCAATAACTTAACCGTGCGAACAGGTGAACCAAACTCAAATACACCTGAATCGAAATGTATGTTATTAAACATTGAGAAAATTGTGGGGGCTTAACCAATGAGTACAATTCAAACTCAAGACATTATTAAAATCTCCGCAACCTCGGCGCTGACACCGGCGCCGCAGGCTCGTTCGCACCAAGTGGAAGTAGCAAAACTGATCGATGTCACCACTTGTATCGGCTGTAAAGCCTGCCAAGTGGGCTGTTCAGAATGGAATGACATTCGCTCCGATGTAGATGCAAACTGTGTCGGCGTGTATGACAACCCTGCGGATCTGAATGCGAAAGCGTGGACAGTAATGCGCTTTAACGAAGTAGAAGAAAACGACCGTTTAGAATGGTTAATCCGTAAAGACGGCTGTATGCACTGTGCCGAGCCGGGCTGCTTAAAATCTTGCCCGTCACCGGGTGCAATTATCCAATACGCCAATGGTATCGTGGATTTCCAATCCGATAAATGTATCGGTTGTGGCTACTGTATCGCTGGTTGTCCGTTCAACATTCCTCGTATGAATCCGGACGACAACCGTGTGTATAAATGTACTCTGTGTGTGGATCGTGTCACTGTAGGTCAGGAACCTGCTTGCGTGAAGACCTGTCCGACCGGTGCAATCCGCTTTGGTAGCAAAGAAGAGATGAAATTCTATGCTGAACAACGCATTGCCGATCTGAAATCTCGTGGCTATGAGAACGCAGGGCTTTACGACCCACAAGGGGTTGGCGGCACACACGTTATGTATGTTTTACATCACGCCGACAAACCGGAGCTTTATTCAGGCTTACCGAAAGATCCGCAAATCGACCCAACGATTACGCTTTGGAAAGACGTACTCAAACCGGTTGCAGCGGTAGCAATGGGTGGCTTGGCATTAAGTGCAGCAGCTCACTATATTTCCATTGGACCAAACAATGAAGAAGATGTAGAAGAACATCATGAGGAGACTAAATAATGAGCAAAGTGACAATCAACAACGATACCAAAATCGTCCGTCACAAACGTCCTGCACGTTTAAGTCACTGGCTTTTGGTACTCTGTTTCTTTACAACAGGTTTATCCGGTCTCGCCTTCTTTTTCCCAGATATGGCGTGGATTGCAGAAATCCTTGGCACACCTGCCATTGCCAGATTTTTACACCCGTTCACCGGTATTGTTATGTTCCTTGCCTTCATCAACCTCGCTCGTATTTACTGGCGACACAATATCCCTGAGAAAAACGATATTCGTTGGGCAAAAGGTATTGTAGAAGTATTAAAAGGCAACGAACACGCAGTATCTGATAATGGTAAATATAATCTGGGTCAAAAAATGTTGTTTTGGACCCTGATTTTAGCCATGGTCACGCTACTGGCAACAGGAATTATTATGTGGAGACAATATTTCTCCCATAATTTCCCAATTCCGGTTATCCGTATTGCGATCCTACTCCATTCCGTTAGTGCATTTTTACTCTTTACCGGTATTATGGTGCATATCTATATGGCATTTTGGGTTAAAGGCTCCATTCGAGGTATGGTAGAAGGTTGGGTAACAGTACGTTGGGCGAAAAAACACCACCCAAGATGGTATCGTGAAGAAGTACTACCAAAACTGGAAAAAGAAATTGAAATAAAACAAATCGACACAACCAAATAATCTTGCAAAAGTGCGGTAAAATTAACCGCACTTTTTATCATTTATAGGACATTTTTATGGCTATCCGTATTCTGCCACAAGAAGAAATTCAACAAGCCGGCAATTCTTATCAGCAACCCGCCTTGTTGTTTGCCAATCCCAAAAACCTTTACGAACGCCGTATTAAGCGTTTGAAAGAATTAGCTGAAAATCATCCTTTCAACGACTATTTGCAATTTGTGATCAATATCGTTGAAGCTCAACTCTTAATTCTGGCTGAAAACCCATTAGCCAAACAAGAAATCACATTTGAGCAAATTCGCCCTTTAGATTGTAAAACATGGCAACGTAATTCAAAATGGCGCGAATATCTAACCGCACTTTTAGCCGAAATAGAACACCAAGCCAATGAACAAATGCTCGGCACAATTGACTGGCTAAAAAAAGCCTCTAATGAGGAATTGGAACAACTCGCCTCTCAATTATTCGCTGAAAATTATGCGGAGGTAAGCAGTGACAAAGCCGTATTTATTTGGGCTGCGTTATCCCTTTATTGGCTACAACTTGCTCAACAACTCCCTCACCATACCCAAGCAGAAAACGGCGATGATTTGCACTACTGCCCTGTATGTAATGCTCCACCTGTTGCCAGTGTAATTCATTTTGGATTGGCTCAAGGGCTACGCTATTTACATTGTTCCCTTTGTGAAAGCGAATGGAATGTGGTTCGAGCAAAATGTTCAAACTGCAATCAAAGTAAAGAATTGGATTATTGGGCTATTGATAAAGACCAAGCTGAAGTGAAAAGCGAAAGCTGTGGCGAATGCCACAGCCATTTAAAAATTGTTTACCAAGAAAAAAATCCGCATGTCGAGCCCGTTGCCGATGATTTAGCCAGCATTTTCTTAGATATTGAATTAGAAGAAAAAGGCTTCTCCCGCAGTGGATTAAATCCGTTTATGTTTCCGGCAGAATAAAACGCATCCAATACCGACAAAAACGAGGAGCGTTCTTCTCCTCGTTTTTTATTCCCATTTATGCCGGATTATCAATATCCTTAAATTCTACTTCCACATCATAATTTGCTACCAGCCATTCTCCTAAAGCTTTAATGCCATAACGTTCTGTAGCGTGATGGCCTGCGGCAAAAAAATGTAAACCTTGCTCACGGGCGGAATGAATGGTTTGTTCAGACACTTCGCCGGTAATAAAAGCGTCTAATCCTCGGGCTGCAGCCAAATCAATATAACCTTGTCCCCCACCGCTACAAATCCCAATAGTCTGAATAAAGTGCGGTCCATTTTCGGTACAAATTAACGGTTTACGTTGCAATACACGTTCGATGTTATCAGCAAACTGCGCAGCGGTTATCGGCTCTTGCATTTTTCCGAACATAGGAATACTGTTAGATCCATTTTCCAAAGGTTGTAAATCCACAATACCTAACAACTCAGCCAATTTCGCATTGTTGCCTAATTCAGGGTGAACATCCACAGGCAAATGATAAGCGTATAAATTAATGTTATTATTCAACAAGGCTTTAATTCGCTTACCTTTCATTCCCCGAATACAGGGATTCTCACTTTTCCAGAAATAACCATGATGCACCAATAAAGCATCTGCCTGTTGTTGCGCCGCATATTCAATTAAAGCAAGGCTTGCTGTCACACCGGTTATAATTTTTTTAATTTCCTGTTTTCCCTCAACCTGCAAACCGTTAGGCGCATAATCATTAATCGCCTGAGCATTTAATTTTTGATTTAAGATGCGTTCTAATTCTAAATTATTCATAACTTTCCTCTAAAATAGGTTGATTGCTGGAAAAAGCCTCTAGAGGCTGTAAAAACTCCGGTGTTTTTAACCGCACTTTTTGTGGATTTAAGGTCAATGGATAAGTCCGTTTTTGTGCCACAATCACGCTCAAATGAGCATTCCAAGCAGATAATTGACGCTGCTCTAAAATATCAAAATTCAGTAATTGCAGCCAATCAATCACTCGAAAAGTACAATAATGACGAAACGGCAACGAGGGCGAATTTGCCTTATTCAATTTTCGCTTGAACAATAATCCGCTACAAGGATTAAATAATGCAATGAACAAATAGCCGTCATCAGTTAATACACGGTGCACTTCCCGTAATAATTGATGGGGATCAGCGTAAAAATTCAACGTATTTGCCAACAGACAAGCATCAATAGATTGTTGTACAAACGGCAATTCTGCCAAATCAGCCAGCAATAGCGACAACTCTTTTTTTGCCAAAAGTGCGGCCGTTTTTTCCTCAATTTCGGGTAATAATACAATTTGATGCCTCAAGGGTAAATCACAAGCAATTTCACCACTTAAACCGCCGATATTGAGAAATTGATACCCCAGAACCCGTTCATACCAAGGTGAAAAATAGTTTTTCAATTGCTCTGCATATTGACCACCTTTTTGCAATTCCTGCCAACTTTTCGGTAGAATAAAGTGACGAGATGATTTTGCATGCCAATTCATAGGAGAAACCCCAATGTTAATTTCACTGCCTGCACTTAAAGATAACTACATTTGGCTGTATACCAAAGAAAACTTGCCCGTATTAATTGTCGATTTACCTGAAACAACACGCCTCTTTACTTATTTAACGGAAAAACAACTTCAACCGGAAGCGGTTCTGATTACGCATAATCACAATGATCATATTGCCGGTATTGCCGAATTTAAAAAAGCTTACCCCAATGTGCCTATTTATGGCCCAAGCGAATGTGCCAAGGTAGTGGATCATATCATCAATGAAGGGCTATTTCACACCGCTCATTATCAAATTGAAGTACTTCCGAGTGGTGGGCATACAGCTAATCATATCAGTTATGTGGTAGATAATCACCTTTTCTGTGGCGACACCTTATTTTCCGCCGGTTGTGGACGTGTTTTCAGCGGTGATTATGCCCAAATGTTTGCCTCTATTCAACGTTTAAACCAACTACCTGATGATACTCTGCTTTGTGCCGGACACGAATATACCCTGTCGAATTTAGCTTTTGCAGAAAGCGTGATAAGCGATAAAAGTGCGGTCAAAAATCACCTTGTTTTAGTGGAAAAACTGCGTGCCGAAGGAAAAACCAGCATGCCAACCACTTTAGCATTGGAACGACAAATTAATCCTTTTTTACAAGCAGATACATTAGTGCAATTTACAGCATTGCGAAAAGCCAAAGACAACTTTTAAACAAACAACTTGTCCGCTTTGTAATTCAATAGAATTTGGCTTATACTATGCGAGATTTTTCACCCTTATCAGAATGAGGATTTTTAAATGGGTATTTTAACCGGAAAACGAATTTTAGTAACAGGTTTAGCAAGCAATCGCTCTATTGCATACGGTATTGCTGCTGCGATGAAAGCACAGGGTGCTGAATTGGCATTCACTTATTTGAACGATAAATTACAACCTCGTGTTGAAGAATTTGCCAAAGAATTTGGTTCTGACATCGTATTGCCATTAGACGTTGCTACCGATGAAAGTATTCAAAATTGCTTTGCCGAATTAAGCAAACATTGGGAAAAATTTGACGGCTTTGTTCATGCTATTGCATTCGCACCGGGCGATCAATTAGACGGTGACTACGTTAATGCAGCAACCCGTGAAGGTTATCGTATCGCACATGACATCAGTGCATACAGTTTTGTAGCAATGGCTCAAGCAGCTCGTCCGTTCTTAAATCCAAATGCAGGTTTATTAACCTTAACCTATTTAGGTGCTGAACGTGCCATTCCAAACTACAATGTAATGTGTTTAGCCAAAGCTTCATTAGAAGCAGCAACTCGTGTAATGGCTGCGGATTTAGGTAAAGACGGCATTCGTGTGAATGCAATTTCTGCCGGCCCAATCCGTACTTTAGCGGCTTCAGGTATCAAAAACTTCAAAAAAATGTTGGCTGCTTTCGAGAAAACAGCTCCATTAGGCCGCACTGTTACCATTGAAGATGTAGGTAATTCAGCCGCATTTTTATGTTCTGATTTAGCTTCAGGTGTGACCGGTGAAGTATTGCACGTTGATGCCGGTTTTAGCATCACCGCTATGGGCGAATTAGGTGAAGAATAATTTCTAACTGATTTTCATAATGGTACAGGTTTTGCCTGTACCATTTTTTATTTATTATCAAAGTAACAAAATATGTTTCAAAATAATCCATTACTTTCTCAACTTAAACAACAAATCCGAGACGCCAAACAAAAAGTAGAAGGCATAGTTAAAGCCACAGATAAAGCATACGGTTTTTTAGAAACCGACAAAGAAACTTTTTTCATCGCCCCACCTGAAATGAAAAAAGTGATGCATGGAGATAAAGTAAAAGCCATTATTGAAGAAACTGACGGCAAAAAAAATGCTGTACCCGAAGAGCTTATCACTCCAATGCTAACCCGTTTTATCGCAAAAGTGCGGTTCAATAAAGATAAGAAATTACAAGTCTTAGTAGATCACCCTAATATCAATCAGCCTATAGGGGCCTCTCAGCATAAACAGGTCATACAAGAACTCAAAGAAGGTGATTGGGTTGTGGCGACGCTAAAAACACACCCTTTGCGTGATGATCGTTTTTTTTATGTACAAATTGTAGAATTCATTTGTTCCGCAGAAGATCAATTTGCTCCTTGGTGGGTCACTTTGGCCCGCCATGAGCAATCTCGTTATCCTGTTCAAGGACAAGAAAATTATCCTATGTTGGATAGCCAAACTCGCGAAGATTTGACCGCACTTCACTTCGTCACTATCGACAGTGCCAGTACACAAGATATGGACGATGCACTGTATATCGAGCCGATCAAAGAAGATAATATTCAAAACGGCTGGAAACTCGTTGTGGCTATTGCGGATCCAACTGCTTATATTGACGAAAATTCACAAATTGAAAAAGACGCTCGCCAGCGTTGTTTTACCAATTATTTACCGGGTTTTAATATTCCGATGCTGCCTCGTGAATTATCTGACGCACTTTGCTCATTAATGCCAAATGAAATTCGCCCTGCACTGGTTTGCTACATTGAAACCGATTTACAAGGACAAATTATCAATAAACCTTATTTCGTTTCAGCCCATGTACAATCAAAAGCCAAATTAATCTATAACAATGTGTCTGATTATTTAGATAAGGTGGAAAATGCATGGCAGCCGGAGAACAGCGAAATTGCTGAGCAAATCAATCAATTACACCAATTTGCCTTAGCCCGAATTCAATGGCGAAAAAAACACGGCTTATTATTTAAAGAAAAACCGGATTACAGTTTTGTTTTAAAAGAAAATGGTGAAATAGCCGAAATTAAAGCAGAACACCGTCGAATCGCCAATCAAATGATTGAAGAATCCATGATTATTGCCAATATTGCCTGTGCAGAATACTTATCAGAAAAAGCCCAAACAGGTATTTTTAACACACATATAGGGTTTGATAAAAAATTCTTGGCAAACGCCCAGCAATTTTTAATGGCGAGTTTAGCAACAGAAGAAAACCAAGCAGAATTAGCCGAACGCTATTCAATGGAAAATTTAGCAACTTTAGCCGGTTATTGCCAAATGCGGCATGATATTGAGTCGATTGAAGGCGATTATTTAGAACTTCGCTTACGTCGCTTCTTGACTTTCGCCGAATTTAAGTCTGAATTAGCACCGCATTTTGGCTTAGGCTTGGCCGGCTATGCCACATGGACATCGCCAATCCGTAAATATTCGGATATGGTCAATCACCGCTTAATCAAGGCCACCTTGAACGAGCAAAAATATGAAAAACCGAGCGATGAGGTTTTGTCACGCTTACAAGAAGCCCGCCGACAAAATCGCTTGGTTGAGCGTGATATTGCCGATTGGTTATATTGTCGCTATTTAGCAAAACAAGTGGAAAACCGACCGCACTTTCAAGCAGAAATCCAAGATTGTATACGTGGTGGATTGCGGGTTCAATTGTTGGAAAATGGCGCAAGTGTTTTTATTCCTGCTTCTACTATTTACCCAAACAAAGAGGAAATTCAGGTGAATAATGATGAAATCGCCTTATATATTAACGGTGAACGTAAATATAAAATCGGTGATGTAGTCAATATTGAATTGACCGAAGCCAAAGAAGAAACCCGTAGCCTGATCGGGCAGTTGATTTAATTGAAAATGCTCAATATCATATTGAGTCATGTTATTTTAGTTTGTGGGGAATTTATGTCATCTTTAGTTACATTGCATATTATTAGTGCATTTTTAAGCCTATTTCTGCTACTCATACGAGGTTCAATGCAATTCGGCGGAAAAAATTGGCGGGCTATAAAACTACTCAAAATCTTACCGCACCTAAGTGATACATTGTTAATTGTCACAGGTATTAGTTTGATAGTGATGCTTAAAATCAGATTTCCAATGTGGCTCTTGGCAAAAATTGGCTTACTAATTTTTTATATTATTTTTTCAGCCAAATTTTTTAGCCGAAAAGCAATAGAGAAAAAAAACATCCATCTCATATTTGCTTCAAGTGCTTTAATTGGAGCAATATTAATTGGATATTTGAATTAATATATAAAAAGATCGCTATTGGCGATCTTTTTCTTTTATCCTCCGGCTAATTTCACCTTAAATCCTTTCTGTTCTAGTAATTGTTTCAGTAAATCTCGTTTATCGCCTTGAATTTCAATGTTTCCCTCTTTTATAGCCCCTCCACAACCGCAACGTTTTTTCAATTCAGCTGCCAGTTTTTTCAGTTCTTCCTCGGGCAAATCCAATCCGATAATCAAGGATACACCAGCCCCTTTTCTTCCACTGGTTTGTTTTTGGATACGAACAATTCCATCGCCTTTAGGGCGTTGGATTTCAACCTTTGGCGGAGTTATCCGCCCAAATTCGGTAGAATAAACAAGATCATTCATAACAGTGCGGTCAGTTTTTTAGTTTTATTAAACATTGGCTAAGGAAGCATTTATGCTACGCAATACTTCTGCCGGATTATCTGCTTGGGTAATCGGACGACCAATTACCAAATAATCCGAACCGGATTTTACAGCTGCTGCCGGCGTCATTACTCGACGCTGATCACCAAAATCAGCGCCCACCGGACGAATTCCCGGAGTGACTAACTTGAAATCAGCTCCTAAATGCTGACGTAGCATATCCACTTCTTGAGGAGAACAAACAACTCCATCCAAACCCGCACGCTGAGTTAAATGAGCCAAGCGAATCACTTGCTCTAACGGAGAAGCATTAATACCGATTTGTAATAAATCCAGATCTTCCATACTGGTAAGAACCGTCACCCCAATTAAAAGTGGTGCCTCTTTGCCGTATGGTTCAAGAATTTTCTTTGCCTCTTCCATCATACGCAAACCACCACTGGCATGTAAATCCACCATCCAAACACCTAAATCTGCGGCAGAACGCACCGCTCTTGCTACGGTATTAGGAATATCATGAAACTTCAAATCCAAAAATACATCAAATTGGCGCTGATGTAATTGTTTAACAAATTGAGTTCCCAATGTCGTAAACATTTCTTTCCCTACTTTTAAACGGCATAGGCTTGGATCAATCTGATCGACCAAATTGAGCGCTTCCGCTTCCGTTTCATAGTCAAGGGCAACAATCACTTTATTATTCATTTTATCGTTCCTTTAAAATTAATTTTATTGATCTTCTGTACCACGAATCGGCTTCACACTTTGCCAATGGCGACAGGATGGACAATTCCAAATAAGTTTATTACTTTGATATCCACAATGAATACAACGGTATTTAAACGCCTGTTTAATCCGTTCACCCACCATTTTATGTAATAACATAAGACTTTCTTTCGCTTGCCCAGGTTCAGCCTCTGCTATTTGATATTGGATAAAACGGTGAAATAAAAATAAGCTTGGGTTTTGGCTGAGTTGTTGGTAAATTTTATTTTGTGCTGCAGAAATACTGTCTTTTTCAGCAATTAATTCAGCCAAGGCTAAATCTACCGCACTGTTTTTATGAGATTTAGCCGCTTTAATCAAAAACAGCTCAAAATTCTCACTCTGAAACGAGCATTGATAAGATTGTTTCAATAAAGGCAAAGCTTCATTAATATAATCAGGATCTTGATTTAAGACATTTTCCAGTAAAATAATGGCCTTTTCATACTCTTTTTTTTCAACCAACAACTCAGCCAACAATAAAGAAGCCCGCACACAACTTGGCGATATATCCAAGGCCTGTTGCAACCATTTTTGCTTTTCTTGGTGATCTGTTAATGTTTTGGCTAATTCACAATAATACTGTGCTAGCGCTATATTATCTGTTTGTGGCGAAATTTTGGCCAATTTTTCTGCCACATTAATGGCCTTTTTCCATTCTTTGGTTTTCTGATAAATCAACGCAAGTTGTTGCAAGGCATTTTCCGCAAAATGTGGCTCATCAACAAGCAGAATATACAAATTTTCTGCGCGATCATAAAAACCCACCGACATAAAATCCTTAGCAAGTTGTTGTTTGGCTAATAATTTTTGCTCAAAACTATAATTTGGACTACGAACTAAATTTTGGTGAATGCGTAATGCCCGATCAACCTCACCTCGAGAACGGAATAAATTGCCTAAGGTAAGCTCTGCTTCAAATTGGGAATGTTGTTCTATATGGTTCTCAGTTTCCTGTTTTTCCAACATAGCTAAAAACAGATCCACCGCTTTTTCCGTCTGATTAGATAAAAGCAAGTTCATTCCCGCCACATAATCACGAGAAAGCTTATTACTGATTTCTTCCTGATCTTTTTTCGCATTGCGATACCCCATATACCAGCCATAAGCAGCAGCAATAGGTAATAATAGGAAGAGTAATTCAATCATTATTGAACCTTATCTCTGGTAGAGGTAAGTTCTGCAATTTGCTGAGTTTGACGCTTAATTTGACGACTTAATGCCATATTTTTTAATTTTAGTTTTAAACAAAAAATGGCGCTAATCAACCACCCCAAAATTAAGCCAAAACCAAATAAAATAGCGACCAATGTAGAAAGTTTAAGTTCATTTTGGGCAACCATATAATTGAATGTAATCACTTGATCATTATTTGCCCCAATAGTAACCGCAACCAATGAAATCATTATTGCAATCACAATCACGAGAATATATTTAATCATCACTCCCCCTAAAAATTATTATGCCTAAATCTAATAGAAAAAACGACACCGCAGTGCCGTTTCATTACTTAAATAAATTATGAAGTGTAATCAACACGCTCTTTTAATTCTTTCCCAGCTTTAAAATGAGGTACAGATTTTGGTTCTAATTGCACTTTTTCACCGGTTTTCGGATTACGCCCTAAACGAGACTGACGGTAATGTAAGGAAAAGCTACCAAAACCACGGATTTCAATACGTTTTCCTTTTTCTAAACTAATAGATAAATGTTCTAAAATTTCTTTTATCGCATCTTCAACAATTTTTGGTGAAATAGTTGGGTTTTGTTGAATTAAGGCTTCGATCAATTCTGATTTTGTCATAGTCGGTGATTCCTTATTTTAATTTTTCACTGTATTCAATTTCTTGAATAAAACAACGTTATTTTTCACCGCACTTTGGGCTATTAGAAGTTATTTGATGTAAAAAATAAAGTTGTTTTACTATCTATAAAAATACATTGGCGTGCATTTTACACGCCAATGTGAAGTTTATTATTCGCCTTTTGCTTGAGCAAATGCAGCTGCCATCGCATTTGGAACAACAACTTCTTCTTGCTTGCTGTTCACACTTGCAACTGCTGCCGCTTCTTCAGCTTGATCTTTTGCTTTAACAGACAAATGAACAATACGAGCTTTACGATCAACACCTGTGTATTTCGCTTCAACTACATCGCCTACAGCAACTTCATTTGTTAAATCAGCTGCGCGGATATAACCTTCAACACCACCGTCTAATTCAACTTTAGCGCCTTTGGCATCAGCTTCAACAACTTTAGCGTTTAATACTGCACCTTTTTTATTCAATGCAACGAAATTATTGAACGGATCTTCTTCTAATTGCTTAATACCTAAAGAAATACGCTCTTTCGCTGAATCAACTTGTAAAACTACTGCTGAAACTTCATCACCTTTTTTGAATTGACGAACAGCTTCTTCACCTTGAATATTCCAAGAAATATCAGATAAGTGAACTAAACCGTCGATACCGCCTTCAAGACCAATGAAGATACCAAAATCAGTAATAGATTTGATTTTACCAGTAACTTTGTCACCTTTATTATGCGTTTCAGCAAATTGTAACCAAGGGTTTGCTTTACATTGTTTTAAACCTAAAGAAATACGACGACGTTCTTCGTCAATTTCTAATACCATTACTTCAACAGTATCACCTAAGCTCACTACTTTAGATGGGTGGATATTTTTATTTGTCCAATCCATTTCAGAAACATGAACTAAACCTTCAACGCCACCTAAAATTTCAACGAAACAACCGTAGTCAGTTAAATTAGTTACTTTACCACTTAATTTACTACCAACAGGGTGGTTTTCAGCAATTGCTGCCCAAGGATCTTGACCTAATTGTTTTAAGCCTAAAGAAACACGAGATTTATCTTTGTCGAATTTTAATACTTTAACAGTAATTTCATCACCAACATTCACTACTTCGCTTGGGTGTTTAACACGTTTCCAAGCCATATCAGTGATATGTAATAAACCATCAACGCCACCTAAATCAACGAATGCACCGTAGTCTGTTAAGTTTTTGATTGTACCTTTAACTTCTGAACCTTCTACTAAGTTCGCTAATACTTCATCACGATCAGCACTGCTTTCAGATTCAATTACTGCACGACGAGAAACAACAACGTTATTACGTTTTTGATCTAATTTAATGACTTTTAATTCTAATTCTTTATTTAACAAGTGATCTACATCGCGTGCCGGACGAGTATCTACCAATGAACCCGGTAAGAATGCACGAACACCGTTTAACTCAACTGTTAAACCGCCTTTCACTTTACCATTAACGAAACCGATAACAGTCGCTTGTTCTTCGTATGCTTTCTCTAATTCGATCCAAGATTCATGACGAACAGCTTTTTCACGAGAAAGTTTAGTTTCACCGAAACCATCTTCCACAGCGTCTAATGCAACGTTGATCACGTCGCCGACTTTAACACCTAATTCGCCTTGAACACTTGAAAACTCTTCAACAGGAATACGAGCTTCAGATTTTAAACCTGCATCTACATATACGAAACCTTTTTCAATCGCAACAACAGTACCGTTGATGATTGAACCTAAGCGTTGAGATTCAAGGGTTTTTAATGATTCTTCAAATAGTTGAGCAAAAGATTCTGACATAATTAATCTTCTTTAAAATGTTAATAACATCCACTTATCTATCCATTACAAGTGGGGTTGATGATAATTGTTTGTCCGTCCTTGAACAAACAGAAAGATCTATTTTAACCTTCCAAGCAATGTAATTCAGTGCTTGATCAATCACTTGCTCAATACTTAATACTGTGCTGTCTAACACCAAAGCATCATCTGCAGGTTTTAAAGGTGCAATTTCCCGATTTCTATCACGAAAATCGCGTTCTTTAATCTCGGTTAAAATCTGGTCAAAGTTACCATTAATTCCTTTATTTTGCAACTGTTTATAACGTCTTTTCGCTCTTTCTTCCGCACTTGCGTCCAAAAACAACTTCACTTGAGCCTGTGGAAACACCACAGTCCCCATATCACGACCATCCGCAATCAATCCATGATGCTTAGCAAAATCTTGCTGTAACTGCAATAACGCCGACCGCACTTTAGGAAAAACCGCCACTTTTGAGGCTGCATCAGCAACATCTTGAGTGCGAATTTGACTACTCACATTTTCACCATTCAACATAATTTCCACTTCACCGTTTTGCGGTACAAATGCAATATCCAAATCGGTAGCCAATTTTTCCAAGGCGAATTCGTCCGTTAAATCGACCGCACTTTTTAATGCCGCTAATGCAGTCACACGATAAATTGCTCCACTGTCCAACAATGCAAATCCTAATTTTTCTGCCAATGCATAGCATAATGTGCCTTTACCGGCACCGCTAGGTCCATCAACAGTAATGACGATATTTTCTGCCATCTTCAGTCCTTTTATTAGCCTTTATTTTTTCTCATTATAAAAGTAGAAAAAAATAACACCTACAAAAATTTTCATTTTCTCGATCCCGATCGCAAAATTAACTTGGCATATTTGCTTTATAAATTAGCTTTTAATTATTATTTCTCATACATTATGGAGGAAAAATGCGGTTATTTCATTATTTAAAATCTATCATGTTTGGCTTAATAAGTTTTCATTGCACCGTTCAAGCAGAAAATTTAATGCTACTTGGTACTTATCAAAATCAAAATGTTGCCGGTTGGGTTATGAGTGAAAAACTGGACGGCATTCGAGGATATTGGGACGGAAAGAAACTAATCACAAGGCAAAACCAGCTCCTCAATCCGCCAGATTATTTCATAAAAGGATTTCCTCCCTTTGCCATTGACGGTGAAATTTTCAGCCATCGCAATGAATTTGAACGAATTTCCTCTATTGTCCGCTCAAAAGAGGATAAAGGTTGGCATCAATTAAAGCTACATGTTTTTGATGTACCTAATGCAAAAGGAAATTTATTTGAACGCCTTGCTGTACTGGAAAATTATTTACAACAACATCCTTCCGATTATATTGTCATCATTCCACAAATCCCTATTCAACATCAGCAACATATTCAAGATTTTCTAGCAAATGTAGAAGCTCAAAAAGGTGAAGGCATCGTCTTACGCAACCCAAATAGCCCTTATGAAAACAAACGCAGCAATCAAATTTTGAAACTAAAAACGACATTAGATGAAGAATGTACAGTTGTTGAATATCATCGTGGCACAGGGCAATTTGCTAATGTTATGGGAGCGATTAGTTGTGAAAATCATCGAGGAATATTTCGAATCGGTTCGGGATTTAATCTTGCCGAACGAGAAAATCCACCCCCTATCGGTTCAACCATTACCTATAAATATCGGGGATTAACGAAATCAGGCAAACCTAAATTTGCGACATATTGGCGAGAGAAAAAATAGCATTTAAAAAAGTGCGGTAAAAATTACCGCACTTTGATATATGCTTATACTTTTAAGTACCTTATTTGCCCCAAACTTTCTCTGCAATTTCACGGATAAAGTTGAGTTTTGCCCATTGCTGTTCCTCAGTCAAAATATTACCTTCTTCAGTGGAGGCAAAACCGCATTGTGGACTTAAACAAAGCTGATTAATATCCACATATTGTGCGGCTTCTTGAATACGGGCAATAATTTCCTCCGCATTTTCCAATTCACCGTCTTTTGATGTCACTAACCCTAACACAACTTGTTGATCTTTAATAAAACGTAGTGGTTTAAAATCGCCTGAACGATCTGAATCATATTCCAAAAAGAAACCATCAACGCGGCAAGAACCAAACAAGATTTCTGCCACCGGCTCATATCCTCCGGATGAAAACCAAGTAGAACGGAAGTTACCCCGACAAATATGCATTGTAATGGCTATATCATCTGCCGGTTTTGCATCAACAATTTTGTTTAACATATACACATAATCTCTAGCGATTTGGTCTAAATCAAACCCTCTATCGGTATATGCCGCACGTTTATCTTCCGCACAAAATTCCCCCCAACTGGTATCATCAAGCTGTAAATTGCGACAACCTAAAGCATAGAAAATATGCATTGCTTTAATATAAGCATCTGCAATATCGTCCAATAAAAGCTGATTGTTGTTTTCATAACGTGGAATAGCAACATAATCCGTTGCACGCACATTAGTGATCAAATGTAACATTGATGGTGATGGAATAGTAAATTTCACTTGCGTACCTGCAGCAATTTCCTGCATTGAACGGAAATGTTCAACAAAAGGGTGATTTTCCGAAAAATCCACCTTATCAATAATTTTCAATGTTTTCGGGCGAACATTATGATGTTTGAATTGAACAGAGAATTTTTCTGCCTCCACCTCTTCTACACCATCGAGGCCGGCAAGAAAATCCAAATGCCAAAAAGTACGGCGGAATTCACCGTCTGTCACCGCTTGTAAACCTACCGCTTTTTGACGTTCAACCAACTTTGTAATCTCAGCATCTTCAATTTGGGTTAAATCTGCACAAGAAATATCACCACAAGCACATTGGCTACGAGCATGTTTCAAATTTTCAGGACGCAAAAAACTACCCACAATATCAAAACGAAAAGGGGCTTGAGTTCGTTGCGTAGCTGTTGGATATAATTGACTCATTTTTCTTTTCCTTGAAATAACATTTAGCTGAAACATTCTAGCAAAAATACTTACGCATCATGATGAAAAAAATTTTGCATGAAAATGAATAAAATTCATATTCAATTCATCAAACTTGTTGAAAATTCAACTAAATTGTCAATATTCCCTAAGATCTCCTTAAGATTTATTTGATGTAATTATCTCAACTTAGGAGATGTTATGATGTCAAATAACAGAGAAAAGCCTAAGGCACGATACTTATTAACATTAACTTTATAAGGGTTTTATAATGAAAAAATTCATTGCAATCACTTCTTTACTTGCGCTTTCTACCACTGCTTTTGCAGGATTTACCGGTGATCGTACGACAAATGGTGGCTTTAAAGATGGTAGTACTGCAGGCATTACTACTGTGCAACAAGCCTTGAAAGGAGCAGATAACGCACCGGTTGTATTACAAGGTAATATTATCAAACGTTTAAAAGATGACGATGAATTCTTATTCCGTGACAGCACCGGTGAAATTGTGATCGAAGTGGAAGACGAAGCTTGGAACGGCCAAGAGATTGGGCCTAGCGATAAGATAACAATCGAGGGAAAAGTAGATACCCATACTACACGTAAATCTAGTATCGATGTTCATTACATCAAAAAACACTAAGAAATACTTCAATGAAATCCATGGCATAGTAGATAAAAATCTTAATCTCATTTTTTCTACTATGCCTTTTATTTTAGCCTAACAAATCCTGCCAAATCTGATAAATAAATGACCGCACTTCAGAGAAATTTGCTTGATTTACTTCAATGCTTTTACCTAACAAATTCAAATGATGAATTTCATTTCTTAAGCTTATATAGCATTGTTTAAGCTGTTCTGCAGTATCAGAAGTAATCACATTATTTGCTGCCATAATATCAAAAATTCGGACATTATCCGACCAATACGCTAAATCAGGATTTTGTGGTGCATTAGCAAGAACAAGATATTGAGCGATAAATTCAATATCTGTAATGCCTCCCCGATCCTGTTTAATATGAAATGTCTCTCTATTAGCATTAGTAAGGTGATGATACATTTTTTCCCGCATTTCTTTTACATCAGATTTTAATGCCATCAAATCTCTTGGGGTAGCCAGTAACTTTTGTCTGATTTGCTCAAATTGTTGACGTAAATGTGGCTCACCATACACGGCACGGCTACGTACAAGAGCTTGTTTTTCCCAAGTCCAAGCCTCATGAGATTGATAATGTTCAAAGGCAGGTAATGAACTGACTAATTGTCCTGCTTCACCTGAAGGTCTAAGTCTCATATCTACTTCATATAAGACACCGGCACTGGTATTCATACTAAAAATGCTGATAATTTTTTGAACTAATTTTAAGTAAAATTGGTTACTATCAATTTGCTTACGACCACCAATAGTTTCACTTTGCTTTGAATTATCAAACAAACAAACTAAATCTAAATCGGATTTATAACCCAATTCAATGCCACCTAATTTACCATATCCTACCACTAAAAAGCCCTTTTCTCCTTCAGCTAAATGCGCAGGCCTACCAAAACGGGCAGTAACTTGTTGCCAAGCTAAATTGACAACAGCTTCAATAATCGCTTCTGCAAGATAAGTTAGGTGATCACTGACTTTCATCACTGGAAGAACTTGCAGAATATCAGCTGCGGCGATTTTCAGTAACGCGGTTTGTTTGAATTGACGTAAAGCATCAATAAACTGTTCTTCATCGTCTTGAGGCAAACGAAGCAAATATTTCCCTAATTCTTCTGGGTACTGTTCAACAGGCAGTGGATTTCTAAGGGATTTTTGATCCAGCAATTCATCAAGTAAAATCGGGTGGCTGGCAACTTGCTCTGCAATTAATTGTGAATGTGAACAAAGCTCAATAAGCTGAGTTAATGCATGAGGGTTTTCTAAAAGCAATTCTAAATAAGTGGTACGAGAAACAATTTTTTCCACAATATTGAGTATTCTTGGCAATAAAGTGCGGTAGTTTTTTTGGCTAAAAATTAATGAAAAAAGCGAAGGTAAAAGTTTCGAAAGCACTTCATTCCCTCGTTGCCCTATCACCCTACGGCTCAAACTTTGACGAAATTGAATAAATTTATTCAATACCTCAACTTGATCTTTTTCATCAATCGGGTAGCCCTTCAATAATTGAGCCAATTCCTCCTCATCGGCTTCAAGAAAATCAACCCAATCACTTTTTATGTCTTCATTTTCTTTGTCATTTTCATCGCCAATAAAATGATTGAAAACTGACCGCACTTTTTGTTGATGTTGCTGTAATACTTGACAGAAACTTGCCCAATCAATAATTGGGTAGCGAACAGTTTCTTCCTCATTATCTATGCCTAATTGAGTAAATTCTGCCGTTGCCGCCACTAATCGAGCTTGATTTATCGGATCTGTCGGTAAAGTTTGCGTTTGTTTATCATCAATAGCTTGTAACACATTCTCCACACGCCGAAGGAATAAATACGCTTGTTGTAAATCTTGGCGTTGTTGTGGCGTGATCAATTCCAAACGCTCAATTTCAGGTAATAACTTCAGCAGTGATTGCTGTTGCAATGAAATTTCCCGCCCACCACGAATAAGCTGAAATACTTGCACAATAAATTCAATTTCACGAATACCTCCAGCACCCAGTTTAATGTTGTCAGTCAGCTCACGACGACGAACCTCACGTTCAATTTTACCTTTCATTTCACGCAAAGATTGGATAACGCTGAAATCAATATAACGACGATAAACAAAAGGACGAAGTAATTTACGCAACAAATCCACATTCGGATCTTCTTCATGCGCACCCAATACTCTACCTTTAATCATTGCGTAACGCTCCCAATCACGCCCTTGTTCTTGGTAATAATTTTCCATAGCAGTAAAACTAAGAGCCAATGCGCCACTATCTCCAAAAGGGCGAAGCCGCATATCGGTACGATATACGAAACCATCTGCTGTGAGCTGATCTAAGGCATTAATCAATCGTTGCCCTAAGCGAGTAAAAAACTTTTGATTATCCACTGGACGATAACCACCTAGGGTTTCACCTTGTGAAGGATAAGTGAAAATTAAATCAATATCAGAGGAAAAATTCAGCTCGCCACCACCGAGTTTACCCATAGCTAAAATATAAAGCTGTTGTGGATTACCCTGTGCATCCATAGGCACACCCATTTCTTTACATGCCTGCTGATACAACCAATCTCTTGCCCCAATGATCAGGCTTTCTGCCAAATTTGATAAACAAATCAAAATTTCCTCTACTGTAGCAAAATTTAAACTTTGACACATACTGAGTATAGCCATTTCACGGTTTCTAAATTGGCGAAGCCTACTATAAAGATCTTCTTCACTATTACATTCCACTAAAAGCTCATTAACGCCTTCACTATAATCATCGCAGATTAAAAACGGCAAATTTTGCCAACACTCAGCCAAAAAGAGCGGTTGATTTTTTAATACTTTTGTGACGAAATTTGACATGGAAATGCAATGTAACAAATTTTCCGAATAAGGGTGAGTTAAATGAAAGTCAGGAGGAAAGTCCTCAGGAAATAGCTTGGTGAGTTTTTCTGCAAGTTGGTTTAATGTTGGCGTAAAATCTTGTAGTTCAAGCATAATCTGAGTTCCTTTGCGTGAATGACATTGTTGAGATTTTAACACGAAATGGTTGGAATTTTTACCGCACTTTTTATGATCTGTCGCAAAAATGTTAAACAATCAACCCAAGGGGTTAATGGTAGAATTTTTTATGAATAACCATTATTTCACAAAATTTATCACTACAAAGTGCGGTCACTTTTGACACTTTTTTACTTTAAGAAAAAAACGAAAATTAATTAAGCTGCAAATTTCATCGCTGTTTTTGGTTTTAATTGATGAATAGTATTGGTGACAGTACCAACAATAGGGAGTTCAGACCAATTTTTCGTTTTAATATTTTCTTGTTTTGAGTTTAATGCAAAGAAAATAAATTCCCCTTTATCATAAGTTACCAGTTCATAAATTTCCATTTTATTATTTATTTCCAGCACAACTAAATCGCCGATAGACAAACACTCATTTTTTTCCACTATCAACATATCGCCTTGCTCAATCCCCCAAGCCAACATATCAGGATTCGTCACACGAATAAAACAGGTTTGTTGTGGGCGCTTGATGCAATATAAATTTAAATCTAATTTACGGCTAAAACTTACCGTATTTTTTGGCATATCTTCGTAAAACGGCATAGGGTTATATGAACCCCCCATAGCGGAATTAAATGCGGTATTGGCGGGATAAGTGGAATAATTCATCGTATTTTCCTCAAAAACAGTGAATAAAATTATAAAGTTTACCTGTGTAAAATTACGTGTTTTTTTATACATACCTATATTACTGTTTATTAAACCATACTGTCAATAAAAATAGTGATTTAATGAAAAAATTTTTACACACCTTTAAAATTTATAATATTTCTAAATAAATCATATAAAAATTAGAAAATATCTATTTTTTTGTTTTGTTTAATGATAGCGGTTTTCTTTTTGTTTGTTTTCTTTATAATCGATTGTCCTCAGGGGGATCAAGTTGATCCGAATATCAATCTCTTACAAATAAAGAAGTGAAATTATGAACACATCTGGTTTATTTGCGTTATTTTTTCAAGGAAATTTAGTTAAGCGAATTTCTATCGGTTTAATTTTAGGGATTATTGTCGGCGTACTTTCACCGACTTTAGAACCTGCTCTAGGCTTTGATTTGTCTGAAAAAATCGGTTTTTTAGGCCAACTTTTTGTACGCTCATTACGTTCCGTTGCACCAATTTTGGTTTTTGTTTTAGTCATTGCAGCGATTGCAAACAAAAAAATCGGCTCAAAAAGTAATATGAAAGAAATCATTATACTTTATTTACTGGGTACATTCTTAGCTGCTTTGACCGCAGTTATTGCAAGCTTCCTATTCCCAACCAAAATTGCATTAGCCGTAGGCGATGCCTCATTAACGCCACCGGGAAAAGTAAGCGAAGTTTTAAGTACCTTAGTATTTAATGTTATCGACAATCCATTAAATGCCCTATTTAATGCCAACTTTATCGGTATTTTGGCTTGGGCAATTGGTTTAGGTATCGCATTGCGTTATGCCTCTGACACCACTAAAACTGTCGTAACCGATTTTTCTGAAGCGATTTCAAAAATTGTGCATTTCATTATTAGCTTAGCGCCAATCGGTGTGTTTGGTTTAGTGGCTTCCACATTGGCAGATAAAGGTTTATCCGCTTTAATTGACTATGCACAATTATTAGTTGTATTGGTCGGTGCAATGTTCTTTGTTGCCTTTATTATTAACCCACTCCTCGTATTTTGGAAATTAAAACGCAATCCCTATCCGTTAGTATGGACATGTATCCGTGAAAGTGGCTTAACTGCATTTTTAACCCGTAGCTCTGCAGCTAATATTCCGGTCAATATGAACTTAGCAAAACGCTTAAATTTGAATGAAGATATTTATTCCGTATCCATTCCATTAGGCGCAACCATCAATATGGCAGGAGCGGCAATTACAATTACCGTCTTAACCCTTTCTGCTGTTTATACCTTAGGTATTGAAGTATCCTTACCAACAGCTTTATTATTAAGTGTAGTCGCTAGTATTTGTGCTTGTGGTGCATCAGGTGTAGCCGGTGGTTCACTTCTGTTAATTCCGTTAGCTTGTAGTTTATTTGGTATCCCGAATGAAATTGCTGCACAAGTTATCGGTGTAGGCTTCATTATTGGCGTGCTACAAGACTCCACTGAAACAGCATTGAATTCTTCTACTGATGTTATTTTTACCGCATCTGTATGTATGGCTGAAGAAAATCGTCAAGGTTAATATTCATAACACATTAAATGCGATCTTAGGGTCGCATTTTTTATTTGTGAAAACAGCTAATAGCGTACTATTTGATTGCTTTTTTCGATAAAAAACGTATGATACTTTTATTGAAAATCTTCTTTTATGAATTGAAACAATACAATGGAAAAGAAAAAAATTCTTGTATTACATGTTGCTCTAGCTGTAGGTGGGGCAGAAACTGTATTACTAAATTATTTAAATATTCTTACCAAAAACCCAGAATATCAAGTAGATTTGGCCGTTTTTGAAGGTGGTGAAAAAAATCACTTAGAAAAAATAGATAGTTCTATTAAAGTTGATTTTTTATTAAATGAAATTGAAACTCAATTTAGCCGTTATACTTACTGGAAATCTAAACAATCAAATATTTCAGATAGTGATAGACGATATTATTCTTCTTGGGATAGTCATATTTCTAATACGAGATTAGAAAGGCTGAAGAATAAAATTAAAAAAGAAAATTATGATTTAATCATTGACTTTCAAGGTATTGTTATTACTTTTATCACACCTGAATTTATCAAGACAATAAAAAAACCAATTATATCTTGGATTCATTCTGATTCAGATTTTGAACGATGGGAATATAATGTAGAAAATACAAAACAAAAATTAGATTATATTTCTAGCTTCGTTGCAATCTGTATGGATATGAAAAAGAAATATGCTAACGCCTTAGAAAATAGGTTTTTATCAAATAAAGAAGTATATACATTATATAATCCTTTAGATATTAATAAAGTCTTGAATCTAGCAAATGAAGAAGTTTCTGAGCTTGATCAAGATTTATTAAATTATCCTTTTATTTTACAGGTAGCACGATTAGATGAGAGACAAAAAAATCACCTTAAAATGATCGACTTATTTGCTAAATTAAAAGAAAAAGGGATAAAAGAGAAACTCTATATTATTGGTAATGGAAATAGTTATGCTATTCTACAGGAAAAAATTAAAGAGCTAGGATTGGAAAATGAATGCTTATTATTAGGTTCTAGAACGAATCCAATGCCTTTTATGAGAAGAGCAAACTTATTTATTCATACTGCAAATTACGAAGGTCTGGGAATGGTTCTTATTGAAAGTATGATTTGTGGTGTGCCTGTTGTGGCTTTTGATTGCCCAACGGGGCCAAGAGAAATTTTGGCAGACGGAAAATATGGTGAGTTAATTCCAATGGGTAATGATGAATTATTTATTGAAAAAACCTATGAATTATTAAGTCACGAAGAAAAACGCCAACATTATATCTCATTATTGCCGGAAGCTGTAGAAAGATTTAGTTTTGAACAAATTGAGCACGATTTTTTTGCCTTAATTGAAAAAACAATATCTGAGAATAATTCCTTAAACTAAAAGAAAAATGACCGCACTTTATTATCAAGAATAAAGTATAACATTAAGAAAGAAATAGGTAAGCTATGTTAAAGAAAAAGACACTCTGCTTAGTCATGATTGTTCGTAATGAATCCAAAGTAATTAAACGAGCTTTGGATAGAGTAAAAAATCATATAGATTATTGGGTAATTGTAGATACCGGATCTGATGATAATACCATGGAAATTATTAAAGATACGTTAAAGCATATTCCGGGCGAATTACACCAACAAGAATGGGTTAATTTCGGCTATAACCGTAGTCAAAGTTTAAAATTTGCTAAAAATAAAGCAGATTATCTTTTACTTTGCGATGCCGATGAGCAGATCATTTTTTCTGAGGAATTTAAGGCAGAAGAATTAAATAAAGATGTGTATTTAATTTCTTATAATGGCACGAATGATTATTCAGTTCCTTATTTAATTCGTGGTGACATTGATTGGCGTTATGTAGGTGTAACTCATGAATATTTAGACGCTGATATTGAAGTGGTAAAAGAAAAAATTAAAACAATTTCAATTCTAGACTTACAAGATGGTGGATTTAAACACGATAAATTTGAACGAGATATTCGTTTGTTAGAGCAAGGATTGAAAGACGAACCTCATAATGTGCGTTATAAATTTTATTTAGCCAATTCTTATCGAGACAGTAAAAATAATGAAAAAGCCATTGAATGGTATCAAAAACGTATTGCTGATGGTGGCTGGATTGAAGAAGTTACTTGTTCCTATGAAAATTTAGGAAAATGTTATGAAAAGCTAGGCAAGAATCAAGAGGCACTCAATACTTGGCTAATAGGATATGATTATAATCCTGCCCGCCTTGAATGTTTATATAATGCTGTTAGACTATTAAGAATTCAAGGTAACTGCCGTTTAGGGTATCAATTAGCCAAAATCGCTGTCAATATTCCTTACCCTACAAATGATGTATTATTTATTCAACGAGATATTTATTCTCTTTGGATTTATTACGAATTATCTATTTGTGCTTATTATAGCGGTGATTTTCAAACAGGTTATGATTGTTGTAAAAAAGTCCTTTTTGCCGATCCAAATCCCATTATTTTAGAAACAACAATTAACAATTTACGTTTTTATAAAGAATTTGCGGAAAAAGATGAGAGCGAAAATGTAGTTAAATTAATTGAAATTATTCAGAGGTATTTAATCAATGCCAATAATGATGATGCCCAAAAAACGCTAACTTATTTACAAACATTAATTTGACCTCAACTATGCTTCAAAAATAAGGACTTCATGATGAAGTCCTTATTTTTATTTGAAAATTTAAAAAACTATTTACGTTTTTTTCCACCTTGGCGGGCTTTAAAACGAGGGTTTTCTTTACAAATGACATAAACTACACCGTGACGGCGAACGACTTTACAACCCGGGTGGCGTGTTTTGGCACTTTTAAGTGAAGCTAAAACTTGCATAATTGACCTTATTTTTTATTGATTATTTAGTAGTGATTATTTGCTTTTAAATGCACCGAATTTACCATAACGGTTATTAAATTCGCTTGCACGTCCTTCATTACCAATTTGACGGGTTTTACCTGTATAAAATGGGTGTGACGCAGAAGAAGTATCACACATAAAAACAGGGTATTCATTGCCGTCTTCCCATTTCATGGTTGCTGTTGTTCTTGCACAAGAACGAATCAAGAAGCCTTGTTTGGCGTTGCTGTCGTAAAATAATACGGTGCGATAATTTTCTGGGTGAATGCCTTTTTTCATAAAAACTCCAATTTGATCTACTTTTATTTGCAATGAAAAATAAGTTTAGATGCGCAATTATAATCTGTTCACAAGAAAATGCAACCTTCTTTTTTAAAGAAAATTAAGTTTTGGACATATTAAGTAAAAAAGTGCGGTCAATTTTTAGTGTGTTTTGGGTACCTTTTAGATTATCCATAGACCTTAGCTAGCTTTAAATAAAATTTAAAAAATTTATTATTTTGATAAATATTTGATAAAAACCACGATAATTTTTGATTGTTTGACAATAAAAAAGGAAAATATTTTTGAACCAATGAAATTTTGTTGTAGAATCACGACGTTTTTGATTTTATAAATATCACAAGGAAATATTATGCAATTCAGAGAAATTAACCCTTCCCCACGTTTATTAATGTGTCCTGGCCCGACAGATGCCGATCCTCGTGTTTTGCGTGCGATGTCAGCACCGATTTTAGGCCAATTTGATCCTGAGTTTACCTCATTAATGAATGAAACAATGGAAATGGAACGTCGTCTTTTCCAAACAAAAAATGAACAAACTTATGTGGTGAATTCCACTTCTCGTGGCGGTTTGGAAACGGTTTTAACCGCAGCAATTTGCCCGGGCGATAAAGTGTTAATTCCAGCATTTGGTCGTTTCGGTTATTTATTAAACGAAATTTTAGCCCGTAGCGGTGCAGATATTACTGTGATCGAAAGAGAATGGGGCACAGTTTTTGAACCCGAAGAAATTGAGGCAGAATTGAAAAAAGGTGGCTATAAAGCTGTTGCCATCATTCATGGTGAAACCTCAACCTCAATGATGCAACCCTTAGAAGAAATCGGCAAAATTTGTAAAAAATATGATGCTATGTTAATTGTGGATACGGTAGCAACTTTAGGTGGCGTAGATATTCGCGTTGATGAATGGGGCATTGATGCCTGTATCGGTGGTACGCAAAAATGTATTTCCGCACCGTCCGGCACAGCCTTAATCACTTACAACAAACGCATTGAAGAGATCATTGCAAAACGTAAGCGTGTAGAAAAAGGTATTCGTGTAGATTCCGACGTAGATGGCACATTGCCACAAATTCCAAGCAACTATTTGGATTTGGCACAGTTGCAAGACTACTGGAGCCCACGCCGTTTAAATCACCATACTGAGGCAACTTCCGCACAATATGGTGTCCACGAGGCGTTACGTATTATTTTGCAAGAGGGATTAGAAGCTCGCTTTAAACGTCATATTTTAAATGATAAAGCTTTATGTGCCGGTTTAGAGGCAATGGGGCTGAAAATTTTTGGTGATCGCAAACACAAAGCGCCGGTTGTTACCGCATTCCATATTCCGGAAGGCATCACCGGCCCGGCATTGCGTAGCGATATTCTAAATCATTTCGGTATCGAACTGGCAACCTCATTCGGGCCGTTAGACGGCAAAGTTATCCGTGTAGGCAATATGGGTTTCTCCAGCCAAAAACGCAATATTTTATTAACCTTAGGGGCATTAGAAGCGGTACTTTTAAGCCACAAAGTCAAAGTCCCTTCAGGCGATGCAGTAGCTGCCGCTTTAGCCATCTATAAAGAGGCTGAGAAAGTTGCTTAACCTAGCCATAACCGAAGAATAACAATAAAAGTGCGGTCAAAATACTCTCTGTTTTGACCGCACTTTAATAATGTCCTTCTATTCTTCGGCGTGCAAAGTGATTAACCAACAATTATGAATGTGTTTATTGCGTTCAAAATCCAAAGGTAAGGTTTTTGCGGAGATTTCAATTGCATTTAACCCTATTTCTGCCATAGCAGAAAAATCCATCTTAAAGCCTCGCTTGTTATTAGAAAATACAATTGTTCCTGCTTTTCGCAAAATACGTTTTAGCTGCGTCATCAATTTAATATGATCCCTTTGCACATCCCAACTCTCTTCCATTCGCTTCGAATTGGAAAATGTCGGAGGATCAACGAAGATGAGATCAAATTGTCGATCACATTTTGCCAACCATTGCAAACAATCTGCCTGAATGAGTGTATGCTTCGGAGCATTTAATTCATTCAATATCAAATTCTGTTCAGCCCAATTCAAATAAGTGTTTGACATATCCACAGTCGTAGTGGATTTTGCCCCATTCAATGCCGCATGAATAGTCGCCGAACCTGTATAGGCAAATAAATTAAGAAAATCCTTGCCGGCAGCCATTTCTCCTACCATTTTCCGCGTGAGCCGATGATCCAAAAATAAACCTGTATCCAAATAATCGGTTAAATTTACCCACAATTTCGCACCATATTCGTTCACATAAAAGTACTCACCTTTATTCGCCAATTTTTCGTACTGATTTGTACCTTTTTGCTTTTGGCGGACTTTCAATATTAATTTATTGGTTTCCACGCCTGTCACGCTTAACGTGGCTGTAACTGCATCCAATAAACGCTGACGGGCTTTGTTTTCATCAATATTTTTCGGTGCGGCATATTCCTGCACTACAATATGATCGGCATAACGATCCACTGCCAAATTATAATCCGGTAAGTCAGCGTCATATAAACGATAAGCATCTAGCCCTTGGCTTTTAGCCCACTTTTCAATTTTTTTACTATTTTTCTGCAATCGGTTGGCAAAATCCGCAGCCACATCGGTATTTAAAACCAACTGATTTTGCACCGCTCTGTCTTGATTATTGCCCGCTTCAACAACTAAAGTGCGGTCAGAAATTTGATAGTTTTTTTGCACGCAATCCAATGGCCCGTTTTTTGCCTTAAACTGGCGATGAGAACGCAATCGTAAACAATCCAGTAAGCCTTGTTCTGAACTAAAAATTGAAGCATTCCAGCCGGAAAATTGTTGCTTCAACCGTTGCCCAAACACGGAATATAACGCAATTAATGAGGGAGTTGTGCCAAGCCTTTCTCCATAAGGCGGATTGCAAATCACTGTTCCTTTTTGCTCCGACACAGGATTTTTTAATGCTGCCACATCTGATTGTTTAAAAGAGACTAAATGAGCTACACCTGCATTTCTAGCATTTTGTTGGGCTTTTTTCAGTACACGATGATCCAAATCAAAACCATAAAAGTGCGGTTGCAACTGACGATTAAATTCAGTTTCAGCAAAGGCTTCAGCTTCACTTTTTATACTTTCCCAAACAGACTGATTATGGCCTTTCCAAAAATCAAATCCCCAATGTCGGCGTTGTAATTGCGGTGCAATTTTAGCTTCCATTTGAGCAGCTTCTATCAGTAATGTCCCCGAACCACACATTGGATCCACCAATGGCGAGCCTTTTTCCCACCCCGAGCGTAATACTATCGCTGCAGCCAGCGTTTCACGTAACGGTGCTTGTCCTGCATCTTCACGATAACCGCGCAAATGCAATGCTTCACCGCTTAAATCTAAGGATAAAACAACTTCTTCACGTTGCAAATAAACGTGAATACGAATATCAGGTCGTTCCTTATCTACACTTGGGCGAATTTTTCCTTGACGCTCAAAATAATCCACAATACCGTCTTTTACTCGCATTGCGCCAAATTGCGTATGGCGAATTTCTCTATTTGTGCCGTTAAAATCCACAAAAAAACGGCAATGTTCGTCAAAATAGTTTAACCAAGGCTGACTGACAACCGTAGAATATAAATCCAAATCACTATAAATTTTTGCCGTAGCAATGGGTAGTAAAATCCTCGAAGCTAGTCTTGACCAAAGTAAAGTACGGTACTGTGTTTCGTCATCAGCCATAAAATGCACGCCACCTTGTGTAATTTGGCATTCTTTAGCTCCTAGTTCTGTCAGCTCGACTTTTAATAATTCTTCAAAACCTCGAGCTGTCGTGGCAAAAAGTTGTTTCATTTTGTCTTCTCAAAAAATAAATTTGCGAGATTATAACAGATTATCGCTAGGCATTAGGGGTATTTCGTCTGCAATACTTGGCATTTTTCTTTGCTCCAATGAATTTCTGCAATAGTTGCTGGGTAAAAAGAGACGCTACTTTTACCACAAAGTACCGCCACAATTTCACTCACGAGAGGCAAATGGGAAATAATAAGGACATTTTGTATGCCTTTTTCCGCTAAAACAGATAAATAATCATTGACCAATTCAGCACTACCGTAAGGCGTAATTGCTTCCCATATTTCACTTTTTTGGATTAATAGGTTATCAAAAACCATATCTATTTGTTCAAAGGTTTGTTTTGCCCGCACATAAGGGCTGACCAATACTTTCTCAAAGGAAAGTGCGGTGGATTTAAGCCAAGTTCCCTGTGAAAACGCTTGTTTTCGTCCTTGTTCGGTGAGCTGGCGGGCTTTATCTGAATCAGCCATCATTTCAGCATCGCCATGCCTCATCACAAATACTTTCATTATTTATCCTCAATTTAAATAGAGAGGGTGATTTTCTTGAATTCCAAAGTGAAAGTCAAAAGGAAAATTTTATATAGATAAACTCGATCTTTAACGAGTTTCGGCGTATAATGCAGAACAATTTTTAAACTTAAATCGTTAATTACATAAATCGGAGTAAAAATGTCCAGAAGACTCAGAAGAACAAAAATCGTTTGTACAATGGGGCCATCTACAGATAAGGCCAATAATTTAGAAAAAATTATTGCTGCCGGTGCAAATGTTGTCCGTATGAACTTCTCTCACGGCACACCTGAAGATCATATCGGTCGTGCACAACGTGTGCGTGAAATTGCACACAAATTGGGTAAACATGTAGCTATTTTAGGCGATTTACAAGGCCCTAAAATTCGTGTTTCTACGTTTAAAGAAGGGAAAATTTTCTTAAATATCGGTGATAAATTTATCTTAGATGCCGAATTACCAAAAGGTGAAGGTACGCAAGAAGCCGTTGGTTTAGACTATAAAACATTACCACAAGATGTTGTTCCGGGTGATATTTTGTTATTAGATGATGGTCGAGTTCAACTGAAAGTATTAGCAACAGAAGGAGCTAAAGTTTATACCGAAGTGACCGTTGGTGGCCCATTATCTAACAATAAAGGAATTAATAAGCTCGGTGGTGGTTTATCTGCTGATGCATTAACCGAAAAAGATAAAGCAGACATCATTACCGCTGCACGTATCGGTGTAGATTATTTAGCGGTTTCCTTCCCTCGTTCCAGTGCAGACTTGAACTATGCACGTCGTTTAGCACAAGAAGCCGGTTTAAATGCAAAAATCGTTGCCAAAGTTGAACGTGCTGAGACAGTAGCAACCGATGAAGCAATGGATGATATTATTTTAGCCTCAGATGTCATTATGGTGGCTCGTGGCGACTTAGGTGTTGAAATCGGTGATCCTGAATTAGTTGCTGTACAAAAAAAATTAATTCGCCGTTCCCGTCAATTAAAACGTGTGGTTATTACTGCAACCCAAATGATGGAATCCATGATCAGCAACCCTATGCCAACCCGTGCTGAAGTAATGGACGTGGCGAATGCTGTTTTAGACGGCACTGACGCAGTTATGCTTTCAGCCGAAACTGCTGCAGGCCAATATCCTGCGGAGACTGTTGCCTCAATGGCTAAAGTCTGCTTAGGTGCTGAAAAAATGCCTATCGTCAATGTGTCTTTAGATAGTATGAGTGATCAATTTGATACTGTTGAAGAATCTGTTGCATTCTCTGCAATGTATGCTGCTAACCATATGAAAGGTGTTGCTGCAATTATTGCAATGACAGGTACTGGCCGCACAGCACAACTGATGTCTCGTGTAAGCTCAGGTTTACCAATTTTTGCACTGTCTAAAAATGAAAATACTTTAAATCTATGTGCATTATATCGCGGTGTTACACCAATTTACTGTGAAAACCAAGCACGTACAGCAGAAGCTGCCGCTGAAGCCGTTCAATTATTAAAAGATAAAGGCTTCTTATTATCTGGTGATTTAGTGTTATTAACACAAGGAGATGCTTTAGGTAACGGTGGTACTAATACTTGCCGTACTTTACGAGTAGAATAATCTATTCTAAATCTATTAAACACGGTGGTTTTGCCACCGTGTTTATTTTATCAGGGATAAAAAGTTGAAATCATTGATCCCATTTATGCTATAATCAAACCACTATTTATTTTTTATTTCTCAATACTGGAGGACGCAATGACTGCTGCCAATAAACGTTCAATAATGACTCTTTTCTCTGAAAAATCCAATATTTACTGCCACCAAGTGCGCATTGTATTAGCAGAAAAAGGCGTTGCTTATGAAACTGAAGCAGTCAATCCACAAGCTATTCCAGAAGAGTTAATGGAGCTAAATCCTTACGGTACAATTCCGACCTTAGTTGATCGTGATCTTGTTTTATTTAATTCCCGTATAATTATGGAATACCTCGATGAGCGTTTTCCACACCCACCATTAATGCCGGTTTACCCTGTCAATAGAGGGAAAAGCCGTCTATTAATGATGCGAATTGAACAAGATTGGTACCCAACTTTAGCAAAAGCTGAACAAGGCACTGATAGTGAAAGAGCTGAAGCGCTTGCGCAATTAAAGGAAGAAATTCTTTCTGTTGCGCCTATTTTTGCTCAAACACCTTTCTTCATGAGCGAAGAATTTAGTTTAGTTGATTGCTACATTGCACCACTACTTTGGCGTATGCAACAATTGGGAGTTAAATTTACCGGTGCCGGCAGTAAAGCAATTAATGCCTATATGAGCAAAATTTTCGAACGAGATTCTTTCCTACAATCGATTGGTAGTATTTTGCCAAAGAATTTAATGGATGATAAATAATGACAATGGAATATAAAAGTACACCTAAACGTCCATATTTACTGAGAGCTTATTACGATTGGCTTTTGGATAACGATTTAACACCTTACTTAGTGGTGGATGCGCTTTATCAAGGTGTTGAAGTACCCATTGAATATGTAAAAGACGGGCAAATTGTACTTAATTTATCCCCTAATGCTGTCGGCAATTTACATTTAGGTAATGATAACATCAATTTCAGTGCCAGATTTCAAGGTGTTGCACGCCATATTGTTGTGCCACTTGGTGCAGCCTTGGCTATTTATGCCAGAGAAAATGGTGACGGTGTTATGTTTGAACCGGAATCCATTTATGATGAATGGAACATCAATAATACTATTGAACAACCAAAACTCACTGAAAAAAACACAGAGGAAAAAGCGGAGAAAACGCCAAAAAGCGATATAAAAAAATCAACTTCCCATTTACGCATTATAAAATAATCATACTTGTGAAAATTGACCATTTATCTAAAATCCAATTCCCCAAAAATGACCTATATAAAAAATTTTTATAGGTCATTTTTAAGCAATTTACTTTAATTCCAATTCTATTTTATCAAACAACGCCCTAACTGCATTGGGTTCTTTTTCCGATTCGGCTTTTTCTACTAGTGAACGAGTTAAATGAGGAGAGAACAATGCAATAAAATCATACATATAATTACGTAAAAATGTACTATGCTTGAAGGCAATTTGTGTCATACTTTCTCTGAATAAATGCCCTGCCTCTAATGCCACTAAATCTTCATCTCGTTCAGTATAAGCCATTGAAGCAATAATCCCTGCACCTAATCCTAAACGCACATAGGTTTTAAGCACATCTGCATCTGTAGCAGTAAACACAATATTCGGTAAAATACCTGCACTATTAAAAGCATAATCTAAATCTGATACACCGGTGAAACCAAAAGTGTAAGTAATTAGGGGATATTTACCAAGTTCTTCAATAGTCAATTGATTGTTTTTATTTACAAATTCGATCAACGGGTGATCTTTTTTCACTACGACAGAACGATTCCAACGATAGCAAGGTAATAAAATAACATCATCGAATAAATATTGGGCTTCTGTGGTAATAGCTAAATCAATTTCGCCTGATAACAATGCATCATAAAGTTGGTTTGGCGAACCTTGATGAATATGTACACTGACATCAGGATATTTTTTCTTAAAACGCTCAATAACTGCAGGTAACACATAACGAGCCTGAGTATGAGTCGTACCGATACGCAACACGCCATGATCAGGCTGAGTATATTCATTCGCAACAGATCGAATAGCCTGCGTTTTAACCAACAGTTCTCGTGCGATGGCGACAATTTTTTTTCCTGCCGGTGTAATAGCTTTAATGTGTTTGCCACTGCGTTCAAAAATTTCCAACCCAAGTTCTTCTTCCAGTAAACGCAATTGTTTGCTCACACCGGGCTGAGAAGTGTAAAGTGCATTTGCTGCTTCGGTAATATTTAAATTTTGATTAACAATTTCAACGACATAGCGTAATTGCTGGATTTTCATAAAAACACCCCAAAATTTAACCGCACTTTAATTATTTATAACGCTTATTTAAATCTGAATAGCGTTTTACAGCCTTACGAATTTGTCCGGTTTTCGGACGACGTTTTACTTGATCTAGATCTAACTTCGTTTCGGTTTCAGCTGGCAACCCTACCAATTCACGCAGATAATTCACATTTTGTAAATCCATTTCCTGCCAGCCACCTCGAGGTAAAGATTTCATCAATTTAATGTTTCCATAACGAATACGGATCAAACGGCTCACCTGAATCCCCTGACTCTCCCATAAGCGGCGTACTTCTCGATTGCGTCCTTCCATTAAGGTAACATAAAACCATTGATTTAATCCTGCTCCACCAACGCTTTTAATTTGAGTAAAGTTTGCCGGGCCATCTTCCAATTGAACACCTTTTTTCAATCGGTTAATCATAGCATCGTCCACTTCACCAAATACACGCACAGAATATTCTCGCTCCACCTCGTGACTTGGGTGCATTAAGCGGTTCGCCAACTCGCCGTCTGTTGTAAACAACAATAAACCGGAAGTATTAATGTCCAAACGCCCTACAGCAATCCAACGAGCGCCGTTTAAACGAGGCAAGCGATCAAATACCGTTGCCCGCCCTTCCGGATCATGACGAGTACAAAGTTCACCTTCCGGCTTATAATACATCAACACACGACAAACTTCTTTTTGCACCGCATTCAAATTAACAAGATGACCGTCAATACGAATTTTTAATCCGGAATGCATAACAACACGATCGCCTAAAGTGGCAATTTTGCCATCAACACTGACCCGCCCTTCTGCAATAATCGCTTCAATTTCACGGCGAGATCCCTGACCGGCATTGGCTAAAATTTTCTGCAATTTCTCGCCTGCCACTTTCGGTTTTTGCTCATTAACTTTTTCCTGTTGCACCGGTTTAGGCTTTCTCATCGGCAAAGGCTTACGCTCAAAATTGGCTTTTTCGGCATTTTGAGTTTTGGCTGAACGGGTGGATTGAGGGGATTTTGACTGTTCCTCCCGCTTAAAGTGCGGTCGGTTTTCGTGACGTTTTTTATCATTCGACTTTTTGTCGTCAAATTTTGAACGGGCTGTTTGAAATTTCATAGGGTTTCCTCTTGTCGCTTTCCCAAGCGTCATTGTTGTTAAATGTTAAATAAAAGGTGTTATAGAACCACTGCCTTGGCGTATCATAACCGGTGTATCCTCAGTTAAGTCAACCACCGTCGTAGGTTGTTGTCCCAGATAACCACCGTGAATAATCAAATCCACTTGATGCTCCAAATGTTCTCGGATTTCTTCTGGATCCGATTGAGTCATTTCTTCGTTCGGCAACATTAAAGAACAAGATAAAATAGGCTCACCCAAAACCTTTAATAAATCTAAAGCAATTTGATTATCCGGCACTCTCAAACCAATGGTTTTACGTTTTGTCATTAAACGACGAGGCACTTCTTTGGTCGCCGTCAAAATAAAGGTATAACGCCCCGGTGTATTATTTTTAATCAAGCGATAAGCAATATTACTCACTGTAGCATAATGAGATAATTCCGATAAATCACTACATACCAATGTAAAATTATGGTTTTCCGGTAATCGGCGAATCTGCACAATGCGATCCATTGCGTGCTTTTCCCCCAACATACAACCCAAGGCATAACCTGAATCTGTGGGATACACAATTACGCCACCTTGACGCAAAATATCCACCGCTTGATGAATCAAACGTTGCTGTGGATTTTCAGGGTGAATATAAAAAAACTGGCTCATTTTTGACCGCACTTTTGTAGAAAATTAGGCGTAAGTATAGCGGATTTTTACATAATCTTATAACATTTTCTAAAGAAGATAGAAATTGGGGAATATCATCGTTCCCTCAAAAAAACAGGTTCTCTTACCCTCGCATCTGAAATTAACTTACCCGATTCTAAATCAACTATTATATATCGCCCAAACTTCAACAAGTTTTTCTCTATACCATCATTTAAAATACCTTCTTCATCGTAATAAATCGTTAAATATCCATTATCATCTAAATCATCATTGGTACTTTGAACTACTGTTAATAATTGATTTCAGCTACCTCGATCCACACAAACGGGCTTGGAGAAATCATAAACCACTTTGATTTTATCTATTATTTTTCTCTTTATTCTTTTATCAGTTCTCTTATCCCAAATAAAAATTTGACTACATCTTTCATCTACTGTTACTACCCGGTAAAGGGAATTTTCAAAAATCACCTCTTCTACAACGGCATATAATGAGGTTGGAAAAATAAAGAAACATAATAAAATCAAATACTTTCTAAACATTTAATTCATTCCAAACCGGTCTAACATTACTCGGTAAATGTAAGGATTTACCTAATTCAATCCAAGCACAGGGAAAATGAAAATCCGATCCGACTGATGCCAACAATGAAAATTCATTTGCCCAACGAGCCAATAATTGACGCTGATCCGGTGTTTGCCCACAACCTGCCACTTCAATCGCCTTACCACCCCATTGAGTAAAATCGGCAATCAGCTGATGAATTTTGCGATTTGTCATCGTATAACGTAAGGGGTGAGCCAATACTGAAATACCACCTGATTGATGAATTGTCTCAATTGCCGAGGAAATATCGATCCATTGTGCTTTTACATAAGCAGGTTTCCCTTGAGAAAGGTATTTTTTAAAGGCTTGACCTTCGTTCGATACTTTACCGATTTGCACCAAATAACGGGCATAATGGGCTCTTGTCACTTCTCCATTAGCTAATTTTTTTGCTCCTTCAAAAGCCTTTTCAATGCCAATTTTTTCCAATTTTTCGCCAATTTCCACCGCTCTTTGTTGACGCAAATCTGCTTGTCGATTCAAAAGTGCGGTCATTTTCGGGTGAGTTTCATCAAAACCCAAACCAACTATATGAATTCCACGATTGTCCCATAAAGTAGAAATCTCTACGCCTGAAACCAGTTCAATTCCATTTTCTTTAGCCGCAATTTTCGCTTCTGTAATCCCATTTACCGTATCGTGATCGCATAATGCCAGCACATTCACACCTTGCTCAGCCGCACGCAGTACCACTTCTCTAGGAGAAAAAATACCGTCTGAAGCGGTACTATGGCAATGTAAATCGTAAATTTTATCCCGCATAAATGCTTCCCTATTCTTTTCCAAACTGTATTCCATACAAAAGTGCGGTAAAATTTACCGCACTTTTTGTTTATTATCTCTGTTCCGGCTATTTATTTTATCGTAGCCACCAATTGTTTTACCAACTGAGGGCCGTGATAAATTAATCCCGAATAAATCTGCAATAATTCTGCACCGGCTCCCATTTTTTCACGAGCATTTTCCACACCATCGATACCACCGCTGCCAATAATCGGGATATTACCTTTCAATTCTCGGTGCAAACGACGAATAATTTGCGTGCTTTTCTGTTGCAAAGGCTTACCACTTAAACCACCAATTTCATCGGCATATTTCAAACCTTGCACATTTTCTCTTGAAATGGTGGTATTAGTCGCAATCACGCCGTCCATTTGATGTCGCATAAGCGTATCGGCAATTTGTATGATTTCTGCCTCACTTAAATCCGGTGCAATTTTAACGGCAATAGGCACATATTTATTGTATTGATTTGACAAGATTTTTTGACGTTCTTTAATCCCTAGCAATAAGTCGTCTAAGGCTTCGCCATATTGCAGTTGGCGTAAATCCGGCGTATTGGGTGACGAAATATTAACGGTAATATAGTCCGCATAATTGTAGGCTTTATTCAGACAAAAAATATAATCCTCTTTCCCTTTCTCGATAGGCGTGATTTTATTTTTACCGATATTAATCCCTAAAACTCCTTCATAACGGGATTTTTTGACATTTTCAATCAAATAATCAATTCCTAAATTATTGAATCCATTGCGATTAATGATACCTTCAGCTTCTGTTAAACGAAATTGCCGAGGCTTGGCATTCCCCTCCTGTGCAAGTGGTGTCACTGTGCCGACTTCAATAAATCCAAAACCTAAAGCGCCAAAACCGTCAATGGCTTCCCCATTTTTATCTGCGCCGGCAGCTAAACCGACAGGGTTTTTAAAACGAATCCCCATCACCGTTTTTTCTTTCCCTTGAGGACAATTTACCGCCAATTTCAGTAATGGGTTTAGAGGTGAATTACCAATATGTTTCAACAAATTGATCGTGAGATTATGTGCGGTTTCCGCTTCAAGGGAAAATAATCCTTTACGAAGGTATTGGTATAACATAGTATTAATTACTGTAGTGCTTTTTCAATTTTCTCAAATAAATCTTTAGACAAGTTTTCAACTTCGTTTAATCGTTCCAATGCACGTTTCATCAAAGTTTTACGTTGACTGTCATAGCGTTTAAAACGAATTAAAGGCTCTATTAACCTTGCCGCTACTTGTGGATTACTCTCATTTAAGCGAATTAATATATCTGTTAAAAAACGGTAGCCTGAACCATCAATAGCATGAAATGCCCGTAGATTTTGATTAATAAAACTGCCCACTAATGCACGCAATCGGTTCGGATTATTGAAATTAAAACTTGGGTGTAACATTAATTCTTCCACCAAACGCAATATATTTTGATCTGGACGAGTAGCTTGCAGTGAAAACCATTTATCCATGACTAATCCATCATGTTGCCATTTTTGTTCAAAATCCGCTAATAAACTGTCACGGCAAGGAAGTTGTGCTTTCGTTGCTGCATTCAAAGCTGCAAGTGTATCTGTCATATTATTCGCATTAGCATAATGCTTATTGACCCAATTATTACCTGCCGCGGTTAATGCCAAATACTGTAAACAAAGATTTCGTAAACCTCTCAAAGCAATATCTTGCGGTTGAATACGATAATCTTCCAATTGGATTTGCTGATAAGTTGCCAATAATTGCGTTTGTAATTGTTCAGCAATGGTACGCTGCATAAAATCCCGTACTAAAGCAATCCCTTCAGGTTCAATAACCTTGAACAACTCGGCAAATTCCGTTTCTTTCGGTAATGTTAATAATAAAGTGGTCAATTCCACATTTTGCTTATAATTTGCCAAGATATGAGAAAGTGCAGTCAAAATTTGTGGAGAAAATTCAAACTGTAAACCTTGTTGGTACAACGATAAATTGCGTTTTAGTTCACTAGCAAATAACATTTGCATAGCATCCCAACGCACAAATTCATTCTCAGCAAATTGTAACAATACTAATAATTGCTCTGTAGTGTAATCATATTCTAATTTCACCGGTGCAGAAAAATCACACAACAACGCCGGCACCGGCTGACTGGTTAAACCGTCAAATTCAAATACTTGCTCGGCTGCAGTAACATTCAGAATGTCACTCACTACATCACCACGATGCATTAAAGTTTGTGGTAAGCCGTTTTTATCATAAAGTGCGATTTTTAACGGAATATGCAAATTCACTTTATCCATTTGATCGACAGTCGGTGGTGTGATTTGTGAGACATAAAGCTTATAGCTGTGTTTATGTGCGTCATAACTGTCTGACACCGTTAATTCCGGGGTTCCCGACTGACTATACCAATGTTTAAACTGTGTTAAATCCACGCCTGAAGCACGTTCCATTGCAGAAATAAAATCATCGCAAGTAGCCGCTTTTCCGTCATTTTCAGCGATATAAAGCTGCATTCCCGCTTGGAAGGCTTTTTCCCCTAATAGGGTATGGATCATTCTGATCACTTCCGCCCCTTTTTCATACACTGTCATAGTGTAGAAATTGTTCATCTCCAACACTTTTTCAGGGCGAATGGGGTGTGACATTGGGCTTGCGTCTTCGGCAAATTGAGCAGTACGCAAAATTTTTACATTATTAATCCGATTGACTGCTCGGGAACCGAGATCAGAAGAAAATTCCTGATCACGGAAAACCGTTAAACCTTCTTTCAAGCTCAATTGGAACCAATCTCGACAAGTCACACGATTTCCTGTCCAGTTATGGAAATACTCATGCCCGATTACCGCTTCAATAGCTAAATAATCCTCATCTGTTGCAGTTTGCGGATTAGCCAACACAAATTTAGAATTGAATACGTTCAAGCCTTTGTTTTCCATTGCCCCCATATTAAAGAAATCCACGGCGACAATCATATAAATGTCTAAATCGTATTCCAAACCGAAACGGTCTTCATCCCATTTCATTGATTTTTTCAGGCTTTCCATTGCCCAATCCGCACGGTTTAAATTGCCACGATCCACATAAAGTTCTAAGGAGACAGTGCGACCACTTTTGGTCACAAATTGATCTTGTAACAAATCAAAATCGCCTGCAACCAATGCAAACAAATAGCTTGGTTTCGGGAAAGGATCTTGCCATTCAACCCAATGGCGACCATCGTCCAATTCACCTTGTGCAATACGGTTTCCATTAGATAATAAATAAGGATATTTGCTTTTATCAGCGGTGATTTTCGTGGTGTAACGTGCCAATACATCAGGACGATCTAACATATAGGTAATTTGACGGAATCCCTCGGCTTCACATTGAGTACAAATTCCCTCCCCCGATTGATATAAACCTTGCAAAGAAGTATTTGTCTCAGGAACCAGATAAGTCACAATTTCTAAGCAAAATTCCACCGCACTTTTTCCGCTTAAATCTAAGGTCAAACCTTCGCTGTCTTGCTTGTAAGCAGTAAAATTTTCGCCGTTAAATTTAATCGAAGCAAATTGGAAACTATGTCCATCTAAACGAAGTTGGGTTGCTTCAGAATTGAGTTGTTGAAAACGGGTTGTGGCAGTCACAACAGTATGTTGCGGATCTAATTGAACATCAAGATAAATATCGGTAACTGTAAAATCAGGTGTTTTATAATCTTTTCTGTATTTTGCTTTCGCCAGCATAAAAATATCCATTAAATAGCTGATAAAATTGGGATTAGAATATGCTTTTTAGTCGTAATTTGCAATTCATTTCACACCTTCGGCAAATTCAAATTAAAGCGGATTGCCAGCAGGCGGATCATAATCACGGTAAACACTGTGGCAAGGTAAACCCAATCGCTCTCTACCCCAAATGAATTGGCGGTGACAAAAATCACCCCACCGGCAAGGCTGGCTGTCACATAGACCTCTTTTTGCAGAATAATCGGCACTTCGTTGCGTAAAATATCACGAATCAAGCCACCAAAACAGCCGGTTACACCGCCTAGTGCCACGCAGATCAGCGGGTGCAAGCCGAAATCCAAGCCTTTTTGCACGCCAATCACGGTAAATACGCCAAGCCCGATAGCATCAAACACCAGCAAGCCGGTCTGCCAACGTTTGCGGGAAATTTGGTTGCGGAAAATGGCGGTAATCACCACGGCAAGGGTAATCATCAGCACATAGATCGGTTGTTTCATCCAAAACACCGGCGTGGAACCAATCATCATATCCCGTAGCGTACCGCCCCCGACACCGGTCACAAACGCCAAAATAAACATACCGAAAATATCCATTTTGTGCTGACGGGCGGCGATTGCCCCTGAAATCGCAAACACGATAGTGCCGATTAAGTCCTGAATAAACAGGAACGACCACGGCAATTCGGGAATGAGGCTAGTGAACACAGTTTTCTCCTTTACAAGCGGTCGGTTTATCGACAAATTTTGCAACTTATTCAATCACTTCAGAAACCAAAGTTGGCAACATCCAAGAACCTTCGTTAAAACCACGGCATTGTCCAGTGCTAAATTCATCGCTCTTTATAAATTGCTTTCCGTTCCAAACCGCTTCTTTACCTAGCCAACAATCGCCCAACCCACGCATTTTATAGCTGCCGTAGAGTTTGCCTTCTTCGAACTCCGTATAGTCAGTTGAATGCCAAAAGACTTGTTTTTCTGCCGAATCAGTCAGCACATAAAGCAATGAATCATCATTACACCACGACCCGACCAATTTTCGTTCAGCAGAAAGCTGTTGCACACTAATTGAGTTTCCTTCCGCGCCAAGAGACGAACATTCATCTTCAGAAATTGCTTTTTTTAGCAATGCCAAACGTGGGGCGTAACCTGGATTTTCTTCCAAAATTTGCTCAACAACCCAAGACGAATTTTGCATCAACGGATTAAGCAGCTTGATTGTAGGCACTGGCTGTGGAGCTAAAATCGGTTTATCGCTCTTGCCTTTTTGCACTAATGCCGTCGGCGTATTCAGACGTTGTTGGAACTCGTCCATTTTCTTCATTACTGCCGTTGAGCCGGTACTCGAAATAAACCAAGTCTTATCGCCACCGTAGAGCTTTCCTCGAATTTGGATGTCCGGTACGCCGATCAATTCAAGCAATAATCTCTCCGTTTGAGCAGCACTGAGTTTATATATTTCTTCTTCCTGCCACGCCAACTTGCCTAAAGTTTTCCCATTCAGCCATAAAGTTGGATCTTCAATAACCGCATTATCGTGCTCTAAATGCTCGTATTGAATTTTAATAAATCCCTCTATCGCCTTATTACCTGCCTCTCGAATAAATAAGATTGAAATAGGTTCAGAAGGCTCCTCTGCGTTGTAAGCGACATCGTGCCAACCATAACCCGCCATTCGGCAAGTGCCTGTGTTATCGCAGGCAATTTCCCAATCTTTGTGTTCAAAATGAAAGCCCTCTAACGCAAGGCTGTGGAAAGAAAATAACGCCAATAATAATCCTAGATTGAGTCTTAACATAAGGTTTCCTTTAATCGTTGTCTTTTCACCAAACAATCACCCTCAAAATTCAATAATGTGTGAGTAGTTGCACAAATGTCTTCCCCCAAAGCATAATGTTCGCCGTGAGACTGGCAGAATGGGGGTGGGGAACTCACCATTTTGAACATATCTTTCCTTTTCCTAACCGAACAAGCGGTCTTTTTTCATTATTTTTTTGCAAAAACGCAAGTATGCCGGTTTTATTTATTCGTTTGACGAACAAAATACTTGCCATCAAATTGGTAGCGTATCCGTTTTTTGGTGACTTTGCCGTATTCATACTCTTTAGTCTGAATAATTACCGGAAAACTCAGCACTTTGCTCTTATCATCATAGAGAATATCATTGTTTCGTTTTTCAAAATCTACATCGTACTCTGAGGAAGGATCAAACGAATAGCCTATTTGGTGTGTCAAAGTTGAAGTTTTAATGAGTTTAGCCGGTTCTAGTTCATCGTTAATCTGATACAACGTTGCACTTGTTCCGTTCAGCCGCCCAAAAGCAATGCTATATTCCACCAACCAATAATAGGTTTTATTGTTTAAATTAGCCGTAAAAATCTGGATGATATTTTGCCCCTCGCCCTCTTTTAGTTTCCAATTGCCTTTCTGATCTTGATATTGCCACAAAGAATCAAACTCGTGCAGTGTGCCGCCGGTTTCTTTATCCCAAGAAAATGTACGGATTTTCTTATCATCACTTTGTCGAATCTTTACACCTGCTCGCTTAGTTTGCGTAAAATCACACCACGCCGAATCAGGCCGGGCTAAATAGGTTGGCAAAAGATCATAAAATCGTTTATAAGCCGGTTCAAACTTATCCCATTCAGAGGAGGAGCTATAACTCCCAAACTCCACCATTTCCGAATAGGCTTGGGCAATTTTTTGATCTTGCTCTTGGCAGCTTTGTGCCAATGCCAACGGGCTAAAAAGTGCGGTTAAAAAAAGAAATGTTTTGTTCATTTCACCATATCTCCCACCAGAGTAAAAGGCGTTAAAAAATTTCGCCAACACTTCTTTCTGTTGATTCATAGAAAATCGTCATAGGTAACGCAGGCGCTATTTTAGTCGCATGTAAATTTAATGATTGTTCTGTTTTTTTGATAAATTTCGCCACTAAATTGGAAATGACAATAAACGCCAAAATAAACATACCGAAAATGTCCATTTTATGCTGACGGGCGGCGATTGCCCCCGAAATCGCAAACACGATAGTGCCGATTAAGTCCTGAATAAACAGGAACGACCACGGCAATTCGGGAATGAGGCTAGTGAACACAATTTTCTCCTTTACAAGCGGTCGGTTTTACGTCAAATTCTGCAATCTTATTCGGTCACGTTGGAAATCAGTGTAGGTAATGTCCAAGCTCCACCGGCAAAATCACGGCATTGTCCGGTGCTAAATTCCTCGCTTTTGATAAATCGCTCGCCGTTCCAAACCGCTTCTCTGCTGAGCCAGCAATCGCCCAACCCACGCATTTTATAGCTACCGTAGAGTTTGCCTTCTGTAAAATCCGCATAGTCGCTTGAATGCCAAAAGACCTGTTTTTCTGCCAAATCGGTCAGCACATAGAGCCAAGAAAAATTATACGCTCCCATTGTGCATAAAGAGCCAATCAATTTGCGATCTGCTGAAATCTGTTGCACAGTAACCGCATTACCTTCATACCCAAGAGAGAAACACTCGTCTTCGGTCATTTGTGATTTCAACAGCGACAACAAGGGTGTATAACGGGGATTTTCTTCCCAAATTTGCTCAGCAACCCAAGCTGGATTTTGTTTTAACGGATTGACTAATTTGATGGTCGATACCGGCTGTAGGGCTAAAATCGGCTTATTGCTCAAGCCTTTTCGTACCAATGCCGTCGGCGTATCCAACCGCTTCTGAAATTCGTCCATTTTTAGCATCACTGCCGTTGCGCCCCGTTCTGAAATTTGCCAACGGATTTTGGGGGCTCGTACTTCAAGAGTGGGCGCACCCACTAACGCCGGCAGAATGATTCCCGTCTGTTGTGGTGTCAGTTGATATTCTAATTCTGAAGAATCTTTAATCGGCTGTAGCTCACCCAAAGGCTGATTATTCAACCACAAACTAACCGGCGGCATTTGCCCGCTTTCCAGCTCAAATTTCACCTTGCCTGAAATCGCTGTTTCACCTGCTTTTCGTTCAAAATAAACGGAAACAGGAATGTGTCGCTCGCTTTCAGGATTTGTATAGCTAACATCTTGCTCGCCATAACCCGCCATTCGGCAAGTGCCAGTGTTATCGCAGGCAATTTCCCAATCGTGATGTTCAAAATAAATGCCCTCCAACGCAAGGCTGTGGAAAGAAAATAACGCCAATAATAATCCTAGATTGAGTCTTAACATAAGGTTTCCTTTAATCGTTGTTTTAACTGCTCTCGTTCTTGCTGATCCAATGCCCGATTTTCCCTATTAGTCAAAATAAAAAAGTCTTCAGCCTTTGCGCCAATCGTCGTAATTTTAGCATGAATTAAGTTCAGTTTTAATTGATTAAATACTTGGCTGACTTCAGCTAATAACCCTGCTTGATCTAACGCAAATAATTCCATTTCCGTATGCTCTTTTTTGCCCAAATGCAAAAAACGAATCTCTGTGTTTACTTGAAAAGCGGCCAATTTCGTATTACGAGTTGCCGCTATTGGGGGCAATTTGTCGGATCTTAATACCGCACTTAAGGCCATTTCCAGCTGACGGCGGCGATCAAATTTGAGCAATGAGCCATCTAATTCGGTCACAATAAAGCTGTCTAAGACATAGCCATTTTGTGTAGTAATAATTTGTGCATCGTGAATACTACATTTTTTAGCACCTATCGTAGAAACAACTTTGTTAAATAAATTCGTCTGATCGGCACAATAAATAAATAATTCCGTTCCACCCGAAGTAAAACGATTGCTGATTTTCACCAAACAATCACCCTTAAAATTCAATAATAATTCTGTATGCCAAGCCACTTCTTGTGGTGAATTACGTAAAAAATATTCATCGGGGAAATCACGCCAAAGTGCGGTTACTTTTTCTGTAGAAAAAGCGTTTTTTTCCAATAAACACAAGGCTTGAATACGATTGTTTTGAATTGTTTCCCGATTATCCATCAACTGCCCGATCCCTTGCTCAAATTGCGCTAATGTAGATTGATACAGAGTATTGAATAAAGAACGTTTCCAACTGTTCCACAAAGTATGATTAGTTGCACAAATATCCGCCACGGTTAAACAAAGTAACAAATCCAACCTCACTTTATTTTGTACTTCTTCAGCAAATGCCATAACCACTTCGGGATCCTGAATATCTCGGCGTTGTGCAGTGATCGACATTAACAAATGCTGTTCCACCAACCAACGCATGGTCTCAGCTTCCCTTCGTTCAAAACCATGACGGAGAGCAAAATCATAGACCTCCGAAGCCCCAAGCTCAGCATGATCGCCACCTCTCCCTTTAGCAATATCATGAAATAATGCCGTAATATAAAGCAAAGTGCGGTCAGAAAATTGACTAAAAATACGGCTACAAATAGGATGTTCAGTCTCTATTTCAGCGAAACCCTCCAATTTAAGTAACAATCGCACACTGTGTTCATCTACCGTATAAGTATGAAAAAGATCAAATTGCATCAAACCTTCAATCCCTTTCCATTGAGGCAAATATGTCGTCAAAACGCCAATTTTATGCATTGGCTCAATCGCTCTACGAATAGCATTGGGCTGTGCAAATAAGCGGACAAATTTTTCCCTCGCTACCGGAATATCACTTAAATACCCATTAAATCGGCTCAATGCAATATATAATTTCCGCAAGGTTGCCGAATGAATTTCAGCCTGAGGATTCGCCGTTAAATGGAAAAACAAATCCAACATGGTGTCAGGTTTTTCACTGAAAACTTGCTCATTCATTAACACAATGTCACTATCATTTTGTAAAGCAAAATTATCATCTAACCAAACAAGGTTTTTTTTGACCGCACTTTGAGCTTCTGTCGCCAAAAAATGCTCACGATAATGTTTTGTCAACACTTCACTTAAACCGGAAATTGTCTGTAAGGCTTGGAAAAAGGCTTTCATCATTTGCTCCACACCTTGATTTCCCTCGCCTTGATAGCCCAATAATTCCGCGACTTTCAACTGCCGGTCGAACAACAAGCGGTTATCATAGCGTTTTAAAATTAAATGCAAAGCAAACCGCACTTTGAATAAAAATGACTGGCTTTCTCGCAGTAAAAAATATTCCTCCGCATAAATAAAGCCTGATTGTAAAATTTCTTCTAAGGTCAATGCCTTAGAATGTCGCAACGCAACCCAATAAATCAAATGCAAATCACGTAAACCACCGGGATTGTATTTAATATCTGGTTCAAGATTGTAACTGGTATTATTATATCGTTGATAACGCTCGATTTTTTCCGCAACTTTTGCATTAAAAAAGCACTCTCTTGGCCAAAAATGATCTTCCCATAAAAGTGCGGTCAATTTTTCAAATAAATTTTTATTACCTACCAAAAAACGGCTTTCCAATAAATTAGTAGCAATCGTAATATCTGCCTTGCCCTGCTCTTCACATTCAGTCAAACAACGAACGCTAGCTCCTACCTCTATACCACAATCCCATAAAAATTGAATAAATTGCTCGATTTTTCCTTCAGCACTCGATTCAATATTCTCCCGTAAAATCAGAAAATCCACATCTGATAAAGGAAACATTTCCTTACGTCCATAACCTCCCACTGCAATTAATGCTATTTCATGTTCGGTGATGCCAAATTGTGACCATAACTGAATAAGAAGTTCATCATAAAATTGCGTCCGTTTAGCAATTAATTGATGTATATCGGCTTGTGCAAATTCCACTAATTCCTGTTGTTTGAGAGCTTCACGTTGTTGTTTTACTAAAGATGGGGTAAGTTGTACTGACATAAAAAGAGATTCCCTGCAGATATTGCTGTGCTAATTATACCCATTTTCTCAAGCAAAAGTGCGGTCAATTTCCGGCAAGTTTTATCAGTACAAATATCATAAAACAGATCAAAAAACGCAATCCGAAGATTGCGTTTTTCAAATCAAGAAGGCTGATTTAAATCGCCCAGCCACCTACATAGAATGCGACTAAGGCAATAGCAATTAACACTGTCCCTATATTCAGTTTTTTCACTTCGCCGGAAACCACCCGCCCAATCACTAAAGTAGCAAATCCCAACATGATACCCGTCACGATATTCGCTGTTAAAACAATAAAGACGGCACAAACCAAACCACTCATTGCACCAATGAAATCATCGAAATCTAATTTAGTGACATTGCTTAACATCAATAAACCTACATACATCAATGCCGGTGCGGTTGCATAGCTTGGTACTAAGCCTGCAAGCGGTTGGAAAAATAACATAAATAGGAATAATACGCCGACCACAATCGCTGTGATACCGGTTTTACCGCCGGCTGCCGTGCCTGCTGCGGATTCAATATAAACCGCTGCCGGAGCAGTGCCGAATATACCGGACATTAAACTACTTACAGAATCAGAGGTCAATGCTTTACCACCGTTGATAATTTGCCCGTCTTTATCTAATAAATTCGCTTGACCTGCCACTGCACGGATTGTACCGGTTGCATCAAACACTGCGGTCATCACTAACGCAAACACCACAGGCAAAATAGCAGGTTGTAATGCACCTTGCAAATCTAAGGCTAAAAATAAAGATTGCTCGCCAAAAGTAGGGATTCTGAACACTTCACCACCAAATTTTACGTTCGGATCAAAAATTAAGCCGGTAATGGTAATCGCAATAATCACCCATAAAATACCGCCTTTAATTTGCATTTTTTCCAACGAAATAATCAAGGCTAAACCGATTAAAGACATTAATACAGGAAAAGAAGCAAAATTACCCAATTTCACCGGCAAACCTGCTTGGTTTCCAACCACAATACCCACACCATTTGCTGCAATTAATAACAGGAACAAACCAATACCGATACCGGCTCCATGAGCGATACTGGCCGGCAAGTTACGCAAAATCCAAGAGCGAATACCCGTAGCTGAAATTAGAGTAAATACCACTCCCATTAAAAATACTGCGCCTAATGCCACCGGAATGCTAACCCGTTGCCCCAAAACTAAACTAAATGCGGTAAAAGCCGTTAATGAAATCGCACAACCAATGGCCATCGGCACATTCGCCCATAAACCAATTAAAATTGAACCTAAACCAGCGACCAAACAGGTCGCAATAAATACGCTTTCCGCCGGAAAACCCGCCGCACTTAGCATATTCGGCACGACAATAACCGAATACACCATAGCTAAGAAGGTAGTTAAGCCCGCAATCACTTCTTGACGAACTGTCGAGCCGCGAGCGGATAATTCAAAATGTTTTTCTAATGACATAAATTGACCTTTGTTAATAAGTAATGAAAAAATTTGGCGTATTTTACAAGAAAAATAAAAATAGTAAACGTTTGCGTAGGTATTTTTGTCCAAAAAGTGCGGTTTGTTTTAAGTAGGTTTTATAAAAAAGGCCAGAATATTTTCTGACCTTTTAAGCGCCCAATTAATTTACAAACTCTCAATCTCTTGATACTGCACCTGCAATTTCTCTAATCCACTCAGGTACTCTTGCATTTTCTCACGCTCTTTGGCGATGACTTGCTCTGGGGCTTTGGCGACAAAGGCTTCGTTTGAAAGTTTGCCTTCAATGCGTGCCACTTCACCTTTAAGTTTATCCATCTCTTTGGTGAGGCGAGCCAGTTCAGCCTCTTTGTTGATAAAGCCCGCCATTGGGATCAAGATCTCACCATTTGCCACCAATTTCGCCACCGATAGCGGTGCATTTTCACCATTTTCCAGCACTTTCACGCTATCAAGTTTTGCCATCGATTTGAGCAACACTTCGTTAGCGTTGAGAATAGAGACTTCGTCCGCAGAGAAATTACGAGCGATTAAATCTAAGCCTTTGCTTGGGGCAATATTGCTTTCCGCACGAATGTTACGCACCGCCACAATCACTTCTTTGATGAAGTTGATTTGATTTTCGGCGGTTTCATCAATCGCAAGCGGGTCAAATTGCGGGAATTTTTGCAACATAATGGTATCCGCTTCAATCCCCACAAAGCCTTTCACTTTCTGCCAGATTTCTTCGGTGATGAACGGCATTACCGGGTGGATTAAACGCAGTAATTTTTCCAACACATTCACCAGCGTACGGCTTGCGCCACGGCGTTGGGCGTCTGTGCCTTTGAAGAAAATAGGCTTGGTCAGCTCTAAATACCAGTCGCAGAATTGATCCCAAGTAAATTCGTAGATCGCATTTGCCACTAAGTCGAAACGGTATTGGCTGAGTGCGGTGCGGAAGGTTTCCACCGTGCGGTTGAATTGGCTTTCAATCCAACGATCGGCAAGGCTAAATTCCACTTCGCCTTCGCTTAAATCCAACTTGTCGTTAGTCAGCACATAACGGCTGGCATTCCACAGTTTGTTGCAGAAGTTGCGGTAGCCCTCTAAGCGTTTCATATCCCAGTTGATGTCACGACCGTTGCTGGCAAGGGCGGTGAGGGTGAAACGCAGTGCGTCTGTGCCGTGTGCCACAATACCTTCGGCAAACTCTTTGCGGGTTGCCTTAGCGATTTTTTCCGCCAGTTGCGGCTGCATCATATTACCGGTGCGTTTTTCGAGCAGATCATCAAGGGAAATACCGTCAATCATATCAATCGGGTCTAACACGTTACCTTTCGACTTCGACATTTTCTGCCCTTGCTCGTCACGGATCAAGCCTGTCACATACACGGTTTTGAACGGCACTTGCGGTTTGCCGTTTTCATCTTTGATGAAGTGCATCGTGAACATAATCATACGAGCCACCCAGAAGAAGATGATGTCAAAACCGGTAATCAGCACATCGGTCGGGTGGAACATTTTCAGCTCTTTGGTGTTTTCAGGCCAGCCTAAGGTTGAGAACGTCCATAAGCCTGATGAGAACCAAGTATCTAGCACGTCTTCGTCTTGTTTTAACACCACATCAGCACTTAAGCTATATTTCGACCGCACTTCTTCCTCAGAACGTGCCACATACACATTGCCTTGCTCGTCATACCACGCCGGAATGCGGTGTCCCCACCAAAGTTGGCGAGAGATACACCAGTCTTGAATATCACGCATCCAAGAGAAGTAGAGATTTTCGTACTGTTTCGGCACGAATTGGATTTCGCCGTCTTCCACCGCTTTGGTCGCCACTTCCGCCAAAGGTTTGACAGACACATACCATTGGTCGGTCAGCATCGGCTCAATCGGCACACCACCACGGTCGCCATACGGCACTTTTAAGTCGTGCGGTTTGATTTGATCTAACAGACCAAGAGCTTCAAAATCTGCCACAATTTTCTTACGAGCCGCAAAACGCTCTAAGCCTTGATAGTCGGCAGGAATTGGCGCAGCATAGTCGGCAAGCGGTTTGCCGTCTGTGCCGATAATTTCCGCTTCTGCACGAATATCGGCATTTAAGGTCATCACATTCACCATCGGCAAGCCGTGGCGTTTGCCCACTTCGTAGTCGTTGAAATCGTGGGCAGGGGTGATTTTCACCACGCCCGTACCGAACTCACGATCCACATACTCATCGGCAATAATCGGGATTTCACGGTTGGCAAGCGGTAGGATTACGCTCTTACCAATCAAGGCTTGATAACGTTCATCTTCAGGGTGAACCGCAACTGCAGTATCGCCCAACATCGTTTCAGGACGAGTTGTTGCCACCACTAAGTAATCTAAGCCGTCAGCGGTTTTTGCACTGCCTGCGAGCGGATAGCGGAAATGCCACAGAGAGCCTTTGCTCTCTTTGTTTTCTACTTCCAAATCAGAAATCGCAGTATGCAGTTTCGGATCCCAGTTTACCAAGCGTTTGCCACGATAGATCAAACCTTCTTCGTGCAAGCGAACGAACACTTCTTTCACCGCATTAGACAAGCCTTCGTCCATCGTAAAACGCTCACGATCCCAGTCAATCGAGTTGCCTAAGCGACGCATTTGCTGGCTGATTGTGCCGCCTGAATAGGCTTTCCAATCCCAGATTTTGTTGATAAAGGCTTCACGCCCGTAATCGTGGCGGGTTTTGCCCTCTTCCGCAGCGATTTTACGCTCCACCACCATCTGAGTGGCAATCCCTGCGTGGTCAGTCCCCGACTGCCATAGGGTATTATGCCCCTCCATACGGTGAAAGCGGATCAGCGTATCCATTAAGGTCTGCTGGAAAGCGTGCCCCATATGCAAACTCCCCGTCACATTCGGCGGCGGAATAGCGATACAGTAGCTCGGTGCATTAATATCTTCGCTCGGCTTAAAATAGCCTTGCGATTCCCAGTGTTGGTAGAGAGCTTGCTCTACGGCGGAAGGGTTAAAACGGTCTTCCATTTTGAAGTTTTGGGTCATTTTGGATTCTCTTGTTTATCTTGATCTTTTGATAAAATTTTTTTATCAATACCTAAGCGTTCAATAACATCGTATGATACACCAGTTAAATGCTCAAATTTTTCTTTTTCATTCATTTTGCTTGTATCTACAAAATTTTCGGGAAAAATAATTCTTAAGATTATGTGAAGTATTGTTACCCAAAACAGAAAGCATCTAAAAAAACGGACAGCTATTTTTTTGTTAGCAAGCAATGAATAATAAATTTGAATTATTATCCACATGAGATTATATCATTTATAACAGTTTTTGGATTTTTCACAACTTATTACCTTAGTGATCCCTGCCTCCGACGAGTACCGGTCTATTTAAGCACACATTGGAAATGGGCATTATCGTTTAGTATTTTACAAGCGGTCTGTTTTGAGAAGTTTTTTGCAAAATTTTTCTTAAATCCAACCGCTCTTTTAACCCCACACGAGCCGTGTGGGGTTACGCATAGCCGAGCCACGTTGTGGCTCTAAGTTACAGCTCCAAAGGAGCTGGGATTATAGAGCCTAGCACGGTTCGTGCTAGGTGGTTTTAAACCCTAATTCCACTAATTCATCACAAAGCTGATTGCACCATTTCGGTATTCTTTCTGCAATTTTTATTACTTTCTTATCCGCAATCTGCAAAATCAAATTCGGCTTGGTTTCTGAATTATCATAAATCAGTGTTTTATCATCAATAAAATGTCCACCGGCTTTCACCCCCGATAACGCTTGTCTCTGACGAGTGTCTATTTATTTAAGCACCCGTCAGAGACTGGCGCTATCGTTTGGTATTTTACAAGCGGTCTGTTTTGAGTAATTTTTTGCAAAATTCTACCTAAATCCAACCGCTTGTCACCCCACACGAGCCGTGTGGGGTTAGGCATAGCCGAGCCACGTTGTGGCTCTAAGTTACAGCCCTAAATGAGCTGGGATTATAGAGCCTAGCACGGCTCGTGCTAGGTGATCTTAAACCCTAATCCTACCAATTCATCACGCAAATTTTCACACCAACCTACTAAATTATTCGCAATTTGCGTGATTTGGTTATTCTCAATATGAAAAACCACTTCGGGTATTTCAGCAGAGTTGTCGTAAATTAACACTTCATCGCAAAATGAAAGTGCGGTAATTAAATTTTTTCGGCTCATTTTAAACCGTTGGCGGATTGTTTGTTCATCAATAAAATGTCCGCCCGCTTTTACTCTGGCTTTAACACGATCTAAGTTAATAGAAACTTTATCTACACCGATATAATTTAACCGAGTATAAAAACCTTTTTCTTTTGCCTGTTTCATTCGGTTTAATATAGATTTTCCCGAAAGGGTGGCTTCCATTGAAAAAGAAATCTGATTTTTAAGTGCAAATTGAAATAATTCAACCGCTTTTCTACCAGCTTCTAAATCCGCTAATCGTGGATTTTGTGGATTGATTTCCATTGCAATATGATCGGAGTCAATCACAATCTGTACGGTATCTTTGTTAAATCCTCGTAAGGTAGTTTTACCAGCTCCGTTTGTACCACAGTAGAAAATCGCTAAATTATTTTGCATATTCAATGATTTCTTCACGTCCATCAGGATAATGACGGACAATATTCCCATTCGGTCGCATAAATGTCAGCACTTCACGTTTCTTCTTATCGTCCATCCACGCTTTAAATTGAATTTGTAATTGGCGCTGATGTTCTAAAATTTCAGCTTTGGTCATTTATTTTCTCCGCCACTAATCTATCAATATCCTCAAACGCATTTTGCAACCGCTCGATATGATAAAGTTCGTACATATCGTAAATAAATTGAGTTAAATCCAATTTTTCCCATTCATTTAATATGTCTGCGGCATTTTTATTTTTATATTCCGCATAACGTTCTAATAAATAGATAAAAAATGCATTCTCTTTACGCAATTTCATCACCTCGTAAATAGAGAGAATTGCGTGGATTACCGCTGATTTTCTCATTTTCCCACATATCAAATAAGATATTTGGGCTGATTTTATAGAGTTCCAATTCAGGATCACTTAACATTTTATAGGTTTCTGAACGAATGAAATCTTTTGTCGCTTGAAGTTCAGAAAATCCATATTTTTCCACTATTGCACTAATAATATGGCGATCAAAAAAATCGAGTGTGCGAGCAGGTACTCTATTCATAGTATTTCACTCCGTTCAAATTGCAAAAACGAAAGTGCTTTTTCGCTTAAAAACGCATATTGATCGGTTAAATTTTGTGGTAATAAACGAGCAACGGCTTCCTGTTTCGTATATCTTCCGTCCATATAATCATCAATCACAGGTAATGTTGCGTCATTTGCCACTGGGCCGATAACTAGGTCATATTTTGTTTTAAGTGGCTGTAATTTACGATTTGCGACAACAAAATCCAGCCATTCATCATTTGCTTTTGTGAAATGTAAAATGTGTAGTTCATCACTTGGCATAAAAATATAGCGATTTACAACTGCTTCACCTTGCTGACGGCGTTTTACCACTAATTTTGCCCATTTTTCAGCTTGATGAAAATTAGAGGTTAAATAAAAACCACTACCGAAATCTAGCGCACGCAAATGTCCTAGAATTTTAGGTTGTTGTATTTCAACATTGCTACCGTGATAAAGCGTTGTCATTTTTTCACCATATCCAAATGTGGTATTCCATCTTCCAAATACACTTCTGAAACCGCTTTAAAACCAAAACTTTCATAAAACCCTTGCAAATAACTTTGAGCTTGAGCGTGAATGGGTTGAGCGGAGAAATGCTCACAGCAATAATCTATCGCTTTTTGTACTAATTCCCTTGCTAAACCTGAGCCACGATTTTCTTTCGCCACCAACACTCTACCTATATATACACCGTCATCAGCTGGGATTAAACGGCAGTAAGCGGTCAGATTTGTTGCATTTTTTGCAAAGAAATGCACCGCTTGTAAATCGTGGTTATCTACTTCTTGGTAAGCACAGTTTTGTTCTACCACAAACACCGCAGTACGGGCTTGGTAGATCTCAAACAGCTCTTGGGTGGAGAGTTCATCAAAGCGTTTTGCGTGCCATTGCATTAGGCATTCTCCGTTGTCAGTTGCCAGCCCATTTGACGATACTGTTTATAACGTTCACGAGCAATCGCTTTTTCAGCTTCATCGGTTGGCACAAAATCAATTACCTGATTAAAACTGGCAATAAAATCGGGGATTTGGCGTTGCAAGCTAATCAAAACATCTCGCCGTTGTGCATTGCGCTTGCCTGCCCACGAAATTTCAATCGGGGTAGCATATTGTGTAATTTCACCCGAAAGGTTATGTGGCACAAATTGCTCAGGTTCTCGCTGCCATAAAGCTTCATCAAGCCTCAAAGCTTGCTCTTCCGTTTCACAGGCAATCAACACTTTTTTACCCAAACGCCAAGCATCCGCAGCTAAATCACAGGCAAGTTGTTCCTGTTCGGACAGTTCCGCTGTCGCTTTCAGATGCTCAATTACATAAAATCGCACTTGTTTAGGCATTATTGTTTACTTATCTAGTAGGCATAAATAGTGTTGGATTTTAAACAAAAATCCTTTAAAAATAAAGTTTTTTGCTTGTCTCCGGCAAGATTTGGCACTAGACTTAGCGACTAAATTTTATTGCCTTATTAAATTCATATGCTACTTTCCGATTTTTATTTTGATTTACCCAATGAATTAATCGCTCGTTATCCGCAAGTGGAACGCACTGCCAGCCGATTATTACAACTTAACGCTGAAAACGGGGAAATTTCTCACCGCACTTTCTCAGATATATACGATTTAATTAACGAAGGCGATTTACTGATTTTTAATAATACTCGGGTTATTCCTGCCAGAATGTTCGGACGAAAATCCAGTGGTGGTAAAATCGAAGTATTAATTGAGCGAGTACTTGATGAACAGCGTTTTCTAGCTCATATTCGCTCTTCAAAATCGCCTAAAATCGGAGCTGAATTATGGCTGGGTGAAGACAAATTAGGCGAAGGACACGGCATTAAAGCCATTATGCTTGGTCGCCAAGACAATCTGTTTGAAATAGAAATCGCAGAAAAACACACCGCACTTTTGGAAATTTTGCAGCAAATCGGGCATATGCCACTGCCACCTTATATTGATCGCCCTGATGAAGATACAGATCAAGAACGTTATCAAACTGTTTATAACAAAGTACCCGGGGCAGTTGCAGCTCCGACAGCCGGCTTGCATTTCGACAATAATTTGTTAGAAAAATTAAAAGCCAAAGGGGTAAATTTTGCATTTGTGACGTTGCATGTTGGTGCCGGCACATTCCAACCGGTACGAGTTGAAAAGATCGAAGAACATAAGATGCATGCAGAATATGTCGAAGTTTCGCAAGACACTGTTGATTTAATCTTAGCCACCAAGGCTACCGGAAAACGCGTGATTGCAGTAGGTACAACATCGGTACGTTCGGTAGAAAGTGCAGCACTTGCGGCAGAAGAAAAAAATACCTCGCAACTTATCCAACCGTTTTTTGCAGATACCTCTATATTTATTTACCCCGGTAAAAAATTCCGAGTAATTGATGCGTTAATTACTAATTTCCACTTACCGGAAAGTACCTTAATTATGTTGGTTTCCGCTTTTGCCGGTTATGAAAATACAATGAATGCTTACAAAAGTGCGGTGGAAAATCGGTATCGTTTTTTTAGTTATGGGGATGCGATGTTTATAACGAGAAATTAATATCGTTTTTTGGTCTATTTCGCCGATGGCGACTTACTTTTCTTTACTATAATATGTCACTTTTCTTTGCTTCGCCAAAGAAAAGTAACCAAAAGAAAGGCGACCCTGCTTTGCCTTCTCCCTAAAAACAATGAAATTTGCTTGACGGAAAATGTCTGAACTCGCTACGCTCAGACAGACGACATTTTCCTACAAATTCCATTATTTTTAGGCTGCAAAGAAGGGAACCCATTTTAGAAATTATTTACAAAAGTGCGGTTAATTTTTACTGCGTTTTATCCCCCGTCTGAACCGCCTGAGCGACTTGAAATTTTTAGCTAAATTTCGTCTGTTTGAGCGTAGCGAGTTCAGGAATTTAGCGTGAAGAAAATTTCAACCAAGCTCAGAAAAGCGGTGAAGCCGGGTTGCCTTTCTTTTTGCCTACTTTTTCTTTGGCAACGCAAAGAAAAAGTAGGTCGCACATCGTGCGAAAAACGATATAAAATAAACCTAATAAAAAAATATAATTTAAAGGAACATAATGAAATTCAAACTACACAAAACCAACGGCACTGCCCGCCGTGGAGAAATGATTTTTCAACGACCTCAAGGAGAGTTTTCTGTTCAAACTCCTGCTTTTATGCCTGTCGGCACTTACGGTACAGTAAAAGGAATGACCCCAGAAGAAGTACGTGAAACGGGCGCTGAAATCCTATTAGGTAACACTTTCCATTTATGGTTGCGCCCGGGGCAAGAAGTAATGCGCAAACACGGTGATTTGCACGATTTTATGCAATGGCATCGCCCGATTTTAACTGATAGTGGCGGCTTCCAAGTGTTTAGTTTGGGTAAATTACGTAAAATTAAAGAAGAAGGTGTGCATTTCCAAAACCCAATTAGTGGCGATCGTATTTTCTTATCACCTGAAAAATCCATGGAAATTCAATATGATTTAGGTTCCGATATTGTGATGATTTTTGATGAATGCACGCCTTATCCGGCAACCTTTGATTACGCTAAAAACTCGATGGAAATGTCTTTGCGTTGGGCAAAACGAAGCCGGAATCGCTTTGATGAATTGGGGAATAAAAATGCCCTATTTGGTATTGTACAAGGTGGCACTTATGAAGAATTACGCAAAATTTCGGTAGAAGGGTTAGTCAATATTGGTTTTGATGGCTATGCTGTCGGTGGCTTAGCCGTGGGAGAACCTAAAGAAGAAATGCACCGCATTTTAGAATTTACAACCCCCTTATTACCCACCGACAAACCACGTTATTTAATGGGTGTAGGTAAGCCGGAAGATTTAGTAGAGGGGGTACGCCGTGGCATTGACATGTTTGACTGTGTAATGCCGACACGAAATGCCCGTAACGGTCATTTATTCGTCACTGAGGGGATTGTAAAAATCCGCAATGCAAAATATAAAGACGATACCTCTCCATTGGATCCGCATTGTGATTGCTATACATGTAAACACTACACTAAATCCTATTTATATCATTTAGATAAATGCGGTGAAATTTTAGGCGCAAGATTAAATACAATTCACAATTTACGTTATTATCAACGCTTAATGGCAGAAATTCGCCAAGCCATCGAAAATGATCGTTTTGATGATTTTGTAATCGAATTTTACGCCCGTATAGGTAAACCTGTCCCCCCATTACAAAAGGAATTAAACCATGATTAATTTACCCCCTCAACAATTTGCAACTTGGGAAGAACCTATAGATATGCTCTATGCCTGCCACGGCAGAGTTAAAGATTTTTGTCGTCAGCTCAGCATTTTGCCTGATTATTTAGAAAAAAACGGTCTCAATCAAGCAGTGAAAAATGATGTACAACAAATTCTTAATTATTTTAACCAAGCAGCCCCGCTTCATCATGATGATGAAGAAAAGGATTTCTTTCCTGCATTAGCTCAACAAGTGCCACAAGCACAGGCTGATATTGATGAATTAGAAAAACAGCATGTCCATCTACATAGCAACTGGGATCGTTTATCTGCCCAATTGCAACAATTATTGGCAGGTCATATTCAACAGCTTGATCGTCAATTAATTGCCGATTTTATTGCAGGCTATGATGTACATATAGCTTTAGAAGAACCCCTATTTGAACTGGGCCGCCAGCATCTAGCACAAGAAGAATTACAGGCGATGGGGAAAATTATGGCGGAGCGTCGTAAAATCTAATGCACTACGAACTGGATTTAACCGCATACCGTTGCCCTCTCCCCTTACTCATGACAAAAAAAGCACTCATTGAATTACAGTCTGGAGATATACTCCATGTGCGTTTAAATATGGAAAACGGAAGTCGCGATATTCAATTATATTGCCGGCAACAAAATTATGTATTTAGCCAGTTAGAACAAGGACCAGTGATTATTTTACAAATTATTCGCTAAAAGTATCATCAAAAGTGCGGTCAGTTTTCATCAAGTTTTGAAAAAGGCTTCGATTTGTGATATTTTAACACCCTATTTTTATCAACTTTATTAAAAAGGAAAACTCAATGGAACAGCAAGGCAGCCCAATGTCGATGATCATTATGTTTGCCATTTTCGGCTTAATTTTTTATTTTATGATCTATCGCCCACAAGCAAAACGCAACAAAGAACATAAAGCCTTAATGGCCGCTTTAGCGAAAGGTACTGAAGTACTCACAGCCGGCGGTTTAATCGGTAAAATCACTAAAGTCAGTGAAACCAGTAACGAAGTGGTTATTCAGTTAAACGAAAACAACGAAGTAACCATTAACCGCAACTATATTGCTGCCGTATTACCAAAAGGCTCAATCAAAACTCTTTAATTTCATAAAAGGTTATTAACTTATGTTAAACCGTTTCCCTTTATGGAAGAATCTAATGGTGATCCTAGTGATCGCCATTGGCGTTTTATATTCTCTTCCAAATATTTACGGCGAAGATCCTGCCGTACAAATTTCCGGTACTCGAGGCCAACAGGCAACTACTCAAACTCTCGCAGAAATTGAAACTGTCTTAAAAGATAACCAAATTTCATTAAAGTCCATTCTGTTAGATAATGGTAGCATTTTGGCTCGTTTTAATAATGTCAAAGACCAACTTTTGGCAAAAGATAAAATCGCCGAAAAATTAGGCAAATCCTATTCAACAGCTTTAAATTTAGCGCCATCTACACCGGATTGGTTACAAAATATCGGCGGAAACCCAATGAAATGGGGCTTGGACTTACGTGGTGGTGTTCGCTTCTTAATGGAAGTGGATATGAACAGTACAATGGCAAAACGCCAAGAAATTCTGCAAGATACTATTCGTACAGATTTACGCAAAGAAAAATACCGTTATACCAGTGTAAAGAGCGGTTCCAATTTTACCAGTTTAATCACGTTAGCTAATCCTGAGCAATTATCTGAAGTTAAACAATTTCTGCGTAAAAAACATATCGATTTAATTATCAGTGAAGTCGATGATGCTACACTCTCTTTAGCCTTATCTGAAGCCACCTTAAATAATGATGTGCGTCAAACTGCTATCGAGCAAAATATCACTATTTTACGCAAGCGTGTACAGGAACTAGGCGTGGCAGAAGCGGTTATTCAACGTCAAGGGGCAGAACGTATCGTAGTCGAATTACCGGGTATTCAAGATACAGCTCGCGCCAAAGAATTATTAGGTGCAACGGCGACATTAGAATTCCGTTTGGTAAATCAAAATATCAGCGCTGATGCGCTTGAAAGAGGTGTGGCAACCGCAGATAGCGAAATTAAATATAACCGACATGGCCAACCCGTTGCATTATTTAAGAAAACAGCCTTGGGGGGTGAACATATTACAAACTCCAGTTCGGGAATGAGCCATGAAACAGGTACACCACAAGTCAGTGTAACACTTGACAGTGCCGGTGGTGAAATAATGGCAAATATTACCCGAGCAAACATCGGTAAGCCAATGGCAACACTCTATGTGGAATACAAAGACAGTGGTAAAAAAGACGAAAACGGCAAAACTATTTTAGAAAAACACGAAGAAGTCATTAATGTTGCCACTATTCAAGGGCGCTTCGGGAGCCAATTCCAAATTACCGGTCTGGATAGTCCGGCCGAAGCACAAAACCTATCCGTACTCCTACGTTCAGGTGCATTAACAGCACCAATTCAAATTGTAGAAGAACGTACCGTCGGTCCTTCTCTCGGCGCACAAAACGTAGAACAAGGGCTGAAAGCCGGTATCTGGGGATTAATCATCGTTGTGGTATTTTGCTTGGTTTATTACAAAGTATTCGGTATCGTTGCCAGCATTGCCTTAGTTGCCAATATGGTTTTACTGGTGGGATTAATGTCTCTCTTACCGGGTGCAACCTTAACCATGCCGGGCATTGCTGGGATTATTCTATCTGTCGGCATGTCTGTGGATGCGAATGTGTTAATTTACGAACGAATTAAAGAAGAACTTCGTAACGGACGTTCTGTTCAACAAGCTATCCACGAAGGTTATAATGGGGCTTGGACCAGTATTTTTGACTCCAACTTAACCACCATTTTAACTGCTGTTGTCCTCTATGCTGTAGGTACAGGCCCGGTGAAAGGTTTTGCCATTACACTTTCCTTAGGTGTAGCAATCTCTATGTTCACTGCCATCACAGGAACCCGTATGTTAGTGAACTGGATTTACGGCGGTAAACGTGTCAATAAACTATGGATTTAAGCGGAAAAGATTATGACAACAGCAACACAAAAACATGAATATAAAGGTGTGGGTTTGCCATTCAAACTCGTGCCATTTATGAAATGGCGAAAATTCGGTTATCTGTTTTCTCTGCTTTTAACCGCTATGTGCTTTTTCTTTATTTTTACCAAAGGCTTCAACTGGGGATTAGATTTCACCGGCGGTGTCGTTATTGAAACGCAGTTTTCTCAACCGGCAGATCTAGAAAAAGTGCGGTCGGTTTTAAGTGAGAATGGAATTGAAAGCGCTTTAGTTCAAACGACGGGAAGTTCAAGCGAAGTGATGATACGCCTTCCTGCTACTGCAAGTGATGCGGGTATTGGCAACAAAATCCACGCAATGATGTCGTCTCTTGATAACGGCTTACAAATTAAAAGCGTTGAATTTGTTGGCCCGAATGTAGGGGAAGAACTCACACAAGGTGCAATTTATGCCACTCTCGCAACGCTCGCCATGTTGTTAATCTATGTAGGTATGCGATTTGAGTGGCGATTAGGGGCAGGTGGTATTATCGCCCTTGCTCATGACGTTATCGTTACTCTCGGAATCTTTTCATTTCTACAAATTGAAATGGATTTAACCTTCGTTGCCGCCATTTTATCCGTTGTAGGCTACTCTCTGAATGACAGTATCGTCGTTTTCGACCGTGTTCGGGAAAACTTCCGAAAAATCCGCCGTTTGGAAAGTGATGAAATCATCAATATTTCTTTAACCCAAACCTTATCAAGAACCTTAATGACTTCTATCACAACATTATTTGTGATTATTTCACTCTTGATTTTTGGCGGCCCGAGTATTTACAGTTTCTCATTAGCCTTATTAATTGGGATTTTATTCGGTACTTACTCTTCAATTTTCGTGGCGATTTGTATTGCTTTTGACTTAGGCTTAAAACGAGAACATATGCAAATTAAAGTCAAAGAAAACGAGGATTTTGAGGAAGGTTTTTAACTTCTTATACAAAGCCCGATAAAATATCGGGCTTTTTCATTTCATGAAGCTCCGAAAATCGCTTATTTTCCCACTTCCCAATCAAATTTTCGTCACCTAAATCCTATAATTCAAATAAACTAGGACATTATCAGCTTCATTAGAATTATCTACAGACCCTACCTATTTGATTACAAACCTGCTAAAATAACGCCATTCCTGCTTCGGTGGTGGAATTGGTAGACACGCTGTCTTCAGGTGGCAGTGTCCTTAGGATGTGCGAGTTCGAGTCTCGCCCGAAGCACCAAATGCATTCCCATTGTGTTGCTCAAAAAACAAAATGCGTTTCCTTAGGGAATTTTTTCTTGCTTCACTGTCACAATAAAATACTAATGTTGTCAGTGCTTTTTCAAAACACTTTATTTCTTTACCGCACTTTTATAATACAATGCACTTTACAGTCTATTTTATTGCTAAACGTGCGCTTACTAACGAAAAAATAACCATGATGAAAACATTCTTTTTTCGGATTTCAAAATTCTATTTACTACTGTTATCTCTTCCAGTTCAAGCAGATCAATTGACTGAACAGCGAAATACTTACCAAAAAATCAATCAAATTTTGACGATTTCGACCAATGAAAACAGTCGAATATTAGCTAAAAAACTCTTGGCTGAATTACAAACATATCCGCTTTATCCTTATGCAGAATACCGCTTATTAAATGCCGAACCAGAATTACAAAGCCAACAAATACAAATTGTGACTGAAAAATATGCCTCTTTGCCTTTTTTAACCACGTTGAAAAAAAAATGGCGAAAACAATTACAGCAAAAACAAGATTGGAAAACCTTACTTAACCAAGCTGATTTATTACCTCAAGATCAAGCAAGCCAATGTTTACTATGGCAAGCCAAAGCACTGACAGCCGAAACATCCGAAAAAATCACCGCACTTTTTGCAGAAAACCAAAATGCACTCACCCAATTATGGCTGACCGGAAAAAGTTTACCCAGTGAATGTGATGCTATTTTATCCACTTGGCAACAACAAACAGGCTTTAATGACGAATTATTAAAGCAGAGAGCCTTACTTTCATTTGAAGAAAATAATATTCCATTATTGACACATTTACAGAACATCTCACCGGAAGGATCACTTAAAACATGGATTGGAGAACTCAAAACCTTACTTGATTCTCCCACAGAATTAGCCAATCCAAATCATCTGTTTTATGGAAAAAAATTAACTGCTACCGAACAGGATAAACGAATATTTAACAGCATTATTCCACAATTCATCAAAACCTTTCAAAAAGCAGATATTATTGGTTACTTCAATATCATTGAAGATTGGGCAAACCATATTGGCCTCAACAAGGCAGAAAATAATACATGGAAAAAAGCCTATATAACCCGTTTTTTTGATACCGAAGATACCAATATTCAAGAATGGCGCGATTTAATATTATATGACTTAAAAGATGATCAGCTCACTGAACGTCGTCTACGTCATGCTATTCGGCAAAAAGCAAAAATCACACCTTGGTTATCCCAACTCTCCAAAGAAGCTCAACAAAAAGACGAATGGCAATATTGGCTGGCAAAAGTCGATACAAACAAAACTCATGAAATTTTAACCGCACTTTCAAGCAAACGTAGCTTTTGGGGAATATTGGCTGCACAAGAATTAAATCAAATGTATCAGCCGGAAATGCAAAAATTGGCCTCTACAGAACAAAATATCACTCTAGAATCGAACGTTAAAGCAGCCTTAGCTCGTATTGCCGAATTACGTTATTTTCAAGATTGGAGTAATCTGAATAGCGAATGGAAAGCCTTGTTAGAATCGGCAAATTTCGAGCAAAAATTGCAATTGGCCGATTATGCCCATAAACAAGGTTGGTTTGAATTGGGGGTAGAAGCGACTATTCAGGCAAAGGCTTGGGACTATCTAAGTTTACGGCTACCAAATGCTTATCAAGATTGGTTTGATCTTCATTTAAAAGGAAAAAAAATCCACCGCACTTTTGCTATGGCTATCGCCCGTCAAGAAAGTGCTTTCCGCCCGAATGTATCCTCTTCTGCAAATGCAAGAGGATTAATGCAGCTTTTACCGACGACCGCAAAACAAACGGCACAAAAAGCTAAATTACCTTACAAAGATGACATCCAACTCTTTGACCCTTTTGATAATATTATGCTGGGCACAACACATTTACAGGAATTATATGATAAATTTGGTGATAATCGAATCCTCATCGCAGCCGCTTATAATGCCGGTACTCATCGAGTAGAACAATGGTTGGCCAAATCGCAAGGTAAACTTAATATGGCTGAGTTTGTCAGTAGCATTCCCTTTTTTGAAACCCGCGGCTATGTGCAAAATGTCCTGGCCTATGATGTCTATTACCAAATTTTGCAAAAAACGCCTCAGCAATTATTTTCCAAAGAGGAATATAATCGGTTATACTAGTCGTACTAGTTTAATAGTATCATTATTCAAAAAGGAGACTATAACAATGTATGTTAGCCGCAATATGCCACAATGGAATGCCTTTGTTACCCTTTTAGGGCAAGCATTTGAACAAGGAAAAACCGAAGAGTTTTTAACCTTATTGCTCACTCCGGATGAAAGAGATGCTGTGGGGCTGCGTTTACAAATTGTGGCTCAATTATTAGATAAAAAACTATCTCAACGAGAAATTCAGCAAAACCTGAACACTAGTGCGGCGACTATCACAAGGGGATCTAATATGATTAAACTTATGGATCCTGATTTTATGCATTGGATCAAACAACAACTTGATGCACAACATGGCTAAATTTCAGCGCTTTCACTGCCTCGTTTCACAAAAAAAACTAAAAAAGTGCGGTCGATTTTTCCTTTCTTTTTTGGTGATATTTTCTGCTTTCACAGTATTTTTTCGTTTTGTGCCAATCCCTTTTTCCTCTTATATGGCACAACAAAAAATCGGGCATTGGTTACAAGGTGAAAATTATCCTTTAAATTATCAATGGGTTAGCTTAGACAATATATCTCCCCATATGCAACTTGCCGTGATTGCAGCTGAAGATCAACGTTTTGCACAACATAACGGGATCGACTGGAAAGCTATTGAATCGGCCTTTAAACACAATCAAACATCTGGCCGAACTCGAGGTGGTTCAACGATTTCACAACAAACTATCAAAAATCTTTATCTATGGCACGGACAAAGCTGGCTACGAAAAAGTATCGAATTACCTATGACACTCACGGTAGAAATGCTTTGGTCAAAACAACGATTGTTAGAAGTGTATTTAAATATTGCCGAATTTGGGCAGGGTATTTTTGGCGTAGAAGCGGCAAGTCGGCATTATTTTAAAAAATCAGCCAAACAACTAAGCCGACATGAAGCAGCATTACTTGCTGCCGTATTACCCAACCCGATTATTTTCCACGCCGACCGCCCAAGTCGTTATGTACAAAAAAAGCAAACGTGGATTTTAAAACAAATGAATCAATTAGGTATGGACTATCTCAACAAACTTTAGGAGGGAATATGGCTATTTTAGTGACAGGTGCATCTGCCGGTTTTGGGAAATCAATTTGTGAAACCTTGGTTAAAGCAGGTTTTAAAGTTATCGGTGCAGCTCGCCGTTTAGAAAAATTAGCAGAATTAAAATCTCAGCTTGGTGATAATTTTTATCCATTACAAATGGATGTATCTAAAACAACGGAAATTGACACCGCACTTTTAAATCTTCCTAATAAATGGCAACAGATTGATTTATTAGTCAATAATGCTGGACTTGCTCTCGGTTTAGAATCTGCCGATAAAACTGATTTCAACGATTGGCTGACGATGATCAATACTAATATCATCGGCTTGACCTATTTAACCCGACAAATTCTCCCCCAAATGGTCGCTCGCAATCAGGGGCATATCATTAATTTAGGCTCTATTGCCGGCAACTATCCTTATCCGGGTGGAAATGTCTATGGTGCGACGAAAGCATTCGTCAAACAATTCAGCCTGAATTTACGGGCAGATTTAGCAGGGACGGCTGTTCGTGTCACCAATATCGAACCCGGTTTGTGTGGAGGAACAGAATTTTCTAATGTGCGATTCAAAGGTGACGATGAAAAAGCAGCTCACCTTTACAAAGGCGCAAATGCCATTCGACCAGAAGATATAGCCAATACGGTATTATGGATTTATCAACAACCACCTCATGTTAATATTAATCGCATCGAAATTATGCCGGTATCACAAACTTTTGCAGCACTAAATGTCAATCGAATTTAATTAACGCTATCAACGGAGGTATAGACAATGTTAAAACGTTTATTAGGGCCAACTTATCCCATTTTCATCTTTTTTATTACAAACTTAGTCCTACTTTCTCTCAGTCGGTTGGCATTAGGGCTATGGCAACATGAACGGGTAAATAGCGTATCAGGATGGGGAAATTTATTTTTACAAGGAATACGAGTTGATATTTCCTCATTATGTTGGGTATTTTCTATCGCCATTTTATTAGCCTGTTTCGCTGCAGGCAATAATACTTTTGGGCGTATTATACAATATATTATTCGTATATGGCTCACCCTTATCAGTACTTTTCTAGTGTTTATGGAACTCGCAACTCCAGAGTTTATTAACACTTATGACTTCCGTCCGAATCGCTTATTTATTGAATACTTAATTAATCCTAAAGAAGTATTTACTATGTTGGCAAACGGGCATTTAGCTGCACTGATTTTAGCTCCGTTATTCACCGCACTTTCTGCCTTAATATTTTGGAAATTAGCACGTAAGGCATCGCAATCATTATACTTTCCAAAATGGTATTATCGCCCCATACTGTTTATCTTCATTGGGGTACTTACCTTTATAGGTGCTCGTTCCAGCTTTCAACATCGGGGATTAAATCCATCAATGGTCGCATTTTCTTCCGATCCATTGGTTAATTCCTTAGTACTTAATTCCGGCTACTCCGTGCTATTTGCATTACAACAAATGAAAGATGAGAGTAAATCCTCAGAAATTTATGGAAAAATGAGCCTAGAAGAGGTGGTTAAAATCTTAAAAGAAGCACGAGGACGATCTGAAAGTGATTATATCTCTTCCGACTTACCAACACTGACTCAAAACCAAGCCAGCTACCAAGGTAAGCCAAAAAATTTAGTCATTATTTTAGAAGAAAGTTTAGGTGCTGAATTTGTTGGAAAATTAGGTGGATTACCTTTAACGCCTAATTTAGATGAACTCAGCCAAGAAGGATGGTGGTTTGAAAACTTATATGCGACCGGCACACGTTCTGTACGCGGTATCGAAGCGGTTACAGCAGGGTTTACACCAACGCCAGCAAGATCTGTCGTGAAATTAACCAACAGTCAAAACGGTTTTTTCACTATTGCGGAACTTCTTAGCAAACAAGGCTATCATACTTCATTTATTTATGGTGGCGAAAAACACTTCGATAATATGGCCAGCTTTTTCTATGGTAACGGTTTCCAACAAATTATTGATGAAAAAGACTATACCAATCCAACCTTTAAAGCCACTTGGGGCGTAAGTGACGAAGATTTATTCAATAAAGCCAATGAAACCTTCAAAACCTTACATCAAGAAGGAAAACCATTTTTCAGCTTAGTATTTACCTCTAGTAATCATGATCCGTTTGAATTCCCTGAAGGTAAAATCGCTCTTTATGATCAACCGCAAGCTACTCGAAATAATGCGGCTAAATATGCTGATTATGCTTTAGGTCACTTCTTTAAACTCGCAAAACAAGCAGATTATTGGCAAGAAACGGTTTTCTTGGTTATTGCCGATCATAATTCTCGAGTTTATGGAAACCACCTCGTGCCAATCAATCGATTTAAAATTCCGGCACTGATTATTGGCCAAGGTATTCAACCTAAAAATGATACTCGTTTAGTCAGCCAAATTGATATGCCAACAACCCTACTTTCACTCATAGGTGTGAGTGGAACTTATCCAATGCTGGGGTACGACTTAACTCGCCCAGAGAACCCAAATCGTGCATTAATGCAATTTGACAAAACCATGGCATATATGCGTAATAACGAGGTTGTCATCTTACAAGAAGGGAAACCGGCGGAAGGCTTTACCTACTCAACACAGAACGGGACATTAACGCCGGCTGAAGTTCCTGAAATAATGAAAAAACAAGCGCTAGCTTATGCGCTTTGGGGAAGCTACGCTTACAAACAAAAACTGTATCGTTTAGAAAATTCTTCCAAATAAAAAAAAGTGCGGTAAAATCTACCGCACTTTTTTATGAGCCACCGCCCCAGAGTAATCCAACTATGCGTTTATTTATCGCCGAAAAACCCAGCCTTGCCAGAGCTATCGCTGATGTGCTACCGAAGCCGCACCAACGTGGTGACGGCTTCATTCGTTGCGGCGAAAATGACTATGTAACTTGGTGTGTAGGACATTTGTTAGAACAAGCAGAACCTGATGCATATGACCCTCGTTTCAAGCAATGGCGATTAGAGCATTTACCGATAATCCCTCAAAAATGGCAGCTGATTCCCCGTAAAGAGGTTGCCAAACAATTGAGCATTGTAGAAAAGCTGATCCATCAAGCTGATATTTTAATTAATGCAGGAGACCCTGATCGGGAAGGACAATTATTAGTCGATGAAGTCTTTAGTTATGCTAATTTATCAACGGAAAAACGAGAACATATTCAACGTTGCTTAATCAGCGATCTCAATCCAAACGCAGTGGAAAAAGCCATCAAAAAATTACAACCAAACCGTAATTTTATTCCACTTGCGACTTCTGCACTGGCACGCTCTCGTGCTGATTGGCTTTACGGTATCAATATGACACGAGCTTACACCATTCGAGGAAGACAAGCGGGCTATGACGGTGTACTTTCTGTGGGACGAGTACAAACGCCCGTGTTAGGTTTAATTGTTCGACGTGATTTAGACATCGAGCATTTTCAACCCAAAGATTTTTTTGAAGTCGTGGCTCATGTCAAAACAGAACAAAAAGAGACCGCACTTTCCTTTACTGCCTTATGGCAACCCAGCAAAGCCTGTGAAGATTATCAAGACGAAGATGGTCGGGTACTTTCCCGTGCTTTAGCGGAAAATGTAGTTAAACGCATTACCCAACAACCAGCAACGGTTACAGCTTACGAAGACAAACGTGAAAAAGAAACTGCTCCACTCCCCTATTCCTTATCGGCATTACAAATTGACGCAGCCAAACACCATGGCTATTCCGCTCAAGAAGTGTTAGATATTTGCCAAAAATTATATGAAACCCATCGTATAATCACCTATCCTCGTTCGGACTGTCGTTATTTGCCTAATGAACATTTCAATGATCGCCAATCCGTATTAAAGGCGATTTCCGCACAATCTAACCGATATCAAAAATTACCGGAAATCTTAGATTTAAATCAAAAAAATCGTTGCTGGAATGATAAAAAAGTTGAAGCTCATCATGCGATCATTCCCACTGCAAAGAGTAAATTAGTCAGCTTAACTACTCAGGAAATGCATATTTACAACCTAATTGCCAGACAATATTTAATGCAATTTTGCCCAGATGCAGAATACCGAAAAAGTAAAATTACCCTCAACATCGCAGGCGGAGCCTTCATTGCTCAGGCCCGAAATTTACACATCGCAGGCTGGAAAACCCTATGGGGAAAAGAAGACGACGATGAACAATCGGAATCTCCCTTACCTATAGTCAAAAAAGGCCAACAACTATTTTGTGAGCAAGGCGAAATTCTCAGCAAAAAAACACAACCACCCAAACCTTTTACCGATGCAACCTTACTTTCGGCAATGACCGGCATTGCCCGTTTTGTTCAGGATAAAGATCTAAAAAAAATCTTACGAGATACCGATGGGCTGGGTACAGAAGCAACCCGAGCAGGTATTATTGAATTATTGTTTAAACGGGGATTTTTATATAAAAAAGGTAAAAATATTCACAGTACTGAAGCCGGCAGAATTTTAATTCAAGCCTTACCCGAATCTGCTACACTGCCCGATATGACCGCACATTGGGAAGCACAGCTTACCGATATCAGTCAAAAACAAGCGACATATCAACAATTTATGACAACATTAGAACATATGTTGCCCGAATTGGTACAATATGTAAACTTTACTGCATTACGCCAACTTAGCCAAATCAAACCAACAGATAAACGAAACAACACCAATAAAAAAACGACTAAAACAGCATAAAAAGTGCGGTGGATTTTTAATGAAATTTAAAATCCGCTCAAAATTAACACAATAAGTCACAATTTAAATAAAATCTCTTGCCAAAAAGACAAAGTTTCGATAGTATTTGCCCGTTTTATTTAATTGCAATTTATCGCAATCGAGAAGAATTCTAATGTATCAAACTTTATTAATTGTTTATTTAATTGTTTCTATCCTATTAATCGGATTTATTTTAATCCAGCAAGGAAAAGGCGCTGATGCCGGTGCGTCTTTCGGTGCCTCCGGTACAGTATTTGGTTCTGCAGGTTCAGCTAACTTCTTATCCCGTACCACAGCAATTCTTGCGATAATTTTCTTTGTTACCAGCATCGTTATCGGTAATATCAATTCTCACCGTAACAATGTACAACAAGGTAAATTTGATGATTTATCACAAGCAGCCGAGCAATTACAAAAATCAGCTCCAGCTACATTAGAAAACAAAAATACAGATATTCCGCAATAACAATTTATTTAAAAAACGCTCTGGTGGTGGAATTGGTAGACACGCTATCTTGAGGGGGTAGTGTCCATAGGACGTGCGAGTTCAAGTCTCGCCCAGAGCACCAAATTAACTTCCAACACATTCCAAACAATACCAACAAGCCCTTGAAAACACTGACTTCAAGGGCTTTTTCTTTTCCTATACGTTCCGATGAGATACAATAAAAACCGAAGATTTTAGTTATACGTTTAGTTATACGGTATAACCAAAAACAAAAGCCGTATAACTAAAACTTTATTAAAGCCAGCTCATACAAGGCTTTAAAGCCTATTTGTCGGTATAACTAAAACTTAATAGCGTATAACTAAAATAAAATCTTCGTATAACTAACACAAGGGGCAAGTATGGCACGCTTAACTACACCGCTAAATAATACACAGATAGAGAAAGCCAAGCCAAAAGAGAAAGAATACACTCTTGCTGACGGCAAGGGGCTTTATTTGCTTGTCAAACCCAACGGGGCTAAATTGTGGCGGTTTAATTATTACAAGCCATATACCAACCCAAAGAAAAGAGCCTTAATCAGTATTGGAAGTTATCCCGATATATCATTACAACAAGCAAGGCAAACAAAAGAGGAATATAACGCCTTACTTGCCCGTAATATTGATCCGCAACTTCACAAGCAAGAAATTAAACTCACAGAGCAAAACCGCCTGATAAATACTTTTGCTTATGTTGCCGAGCAATGGAAAGCGAGCAAGGAGGGAAGAATAAAAGAAGAAACACTGGCGAAGAGCTGGCGAATTATCGAGATTTATTTATTGCCTCAATTAGCTAATATGCCAATAGATAAAATCATACCAGCAATAGTGAAACCTGTTTTAGATGTTCCCTACAAAGCAAACAAGGCTGAAATGTTTAGAAAGTCTATGAGGTTACTCAATGAAGTTTTAGATTATGCGGTAAATGCGTTATTTATTCTTCCGTTAAATCCTTGTGCCAATATCAAAAAAGCCTTTGAGCCACCAGCAAGAGGAGAGTTTGCCTATATACCCTTTGAAGAACTGCCCGACTTTCTCGATAAATTACAGAATTCAAATATCAACTTACTAACCCGATATTTAATTCAATGGCAACTTTTAACAATGGTAAGGGCTAATGAAGCGGTCACGGCTGAATATACTGATATTGATGAAGATAAAAAACTTTGGACTATTCCACCTGAAAAAATGAAACAGGGACACGGCGGAAAGCCTCATATAGTACCATTGTCAAAACAGGCTTTATCTCTACTTCAAAAAATTAAAGCACTATCAAACGGCAACGGCTATTTATTCCCTAGTACGAGGTCAAAAGAACAGACCATAAACAAGCAATCAGCCAATAAAGCCATTACCGACCAACTAGGCTATAAAAACCGCTTAACGGCTCACGGATTGCGAAAAATCGCCAGTAGTTACCTACACGAAAAAGGCGTTTTGCCTGATGTAGTGGAATTGTGTTTGGCTCACACTATCGGCGGACTGAGAGGCGTTTATAACAAGGCTGAATACTTACCTCAACGCCGTCAAGCAATGCAACTATGGGGCGATTATGTGGGGCAATGTATGACGCAAGCCACGGCTAAACATTTGCGGATTGTGGCTTAAAGTGCGGTTAAAAAATTGAGAAAATTTGCTTGATACCGTTTTAAAAAATAAAACAATACGAACCAATTAAAACCCAACTTTCTTGCCTGTTATACTTGAAAACACCTCTATCACTGTAATAAAATACAGCCAACAAGGTTCAATCCGTGCCTATACGGATTTATTCAAATTAGCGTGGATAGTGGCGGAGTAGCTACCAAAACGAAAGGAGAAAGCCCTTTATTTCTCTTTCCACGCTCTCACAGTAAAGGGCGGCGTTAAAGGGGCGTTTATGGTTGATATTCAAGCTGAATTAAAATCGGTCAAAAGCAATTTTGAACGTAAATATATAACATTATTGGATTTAATAGAGGCATTAAAAAGAGAGAGTAATGCTACATATTCAGAAGTTGCTCAATACCTCCTATTAAAGTTCTTACCTTATGAGCCGTTGCGAAATGTGCGTTTTGAAATAGATACAGGTCTTGATTCTTATCGACATTTCCAATTTACAAATTCAGACTATTTAATGCCTTATAAAACCCCAAAGAAACTATATTATGTAAGTATTGAGCATCTATATTTTGAGGAAGTTAAAGATGTGCTAAAAATGTTAGAAGCTTTTGATGAGATCCCAATATTTAATGCAGCAATCACATCAAAAAATCACATAAGAATTGAATACAAAAATAAAATCTATAATGCTAACCCTTTCGGCATATCGGAATATAAAAACATTTGTTTTGAAATTGACGACATAAAAAGAATTCTAGGAATGGATTTTTCCGAATATAAAACTACAGGAATAATCAAGAAAATAGAAATTAATAATACTGAAAATATAGAGAATGGGTCGGCTTCTTTATCAGATGAAAACAATTTTTTATCTATATATGAATCAGATCTAGAAGCTGAAATATCAAAAAACGAATTACAACAAGCACAAGATCGAATAAATGAACTTGAAAAGCAACTAGAGCAAGCTCAATCATTCCAACTTCCACCAATGGTGGAAGTAGAAGAAGAACCGCAAGGAAGAATAAGCAAAGCCCAAAGAGCATTATTCGCCCTGTTGCTTAGTAAGCTATATCCGAATGGAGACATACCAAACACAAACGCACTAAAAGAAAGTATCAATATAGAGCTTAATAAAATAGGACTTTCAGATGTAAGCTATAACACCATAGCCGGATTAATGAAGAAAACCTAATAAAACCCTCCCCACAAATCGCCCCTTGTTTTCAAATAAGGGGCTTTCTTTTTTTCAATTAAGACCGCCAAGATTTTCAATTAAGTTATTTGAAACAAAAATTTTTCTAATAAAAACCTAACCTTTTGAAATAAAAGGCTTATCCACGCAAAATCCCTATCAAACAGCCGAAAACTATAACGGCTTACCACTTCCAACTGATAGGAGAAACCCAATGACACAAGCACAAAAAATCATTCGCCGTTTAGAAACCATTTCACGCTTAGGCGTGAGTAAAAGCACCTTTGCGGATTGGCAGAACCCAAAATCTAAACGCTATCGCCCCGACTTCCCAAAAAAGATTTATTTAGGGGCTAATTCGGTCGGCTACCTAGAAAGTGAAATTAACGCTTTTATTCAGTCTTTAGCTGATAACCCGACAGCGTAAGGTGGCAACAATGAAAGAAATCAATCAAGCAGTATTTCCGAAAGTTTTTCATAAAGAAACCGTGGCAATGACTAACACGCTCAAGGTGGCGGAATATTTCGAGAAACGACACGACAACATTTTGAAACGCCTTGAAAACTTAGAATGTTCTGCTGAATTTAGCCTCCTCAATTTTAAGGCGGCTAAATATATCGATGAACAAGGCAAATCAAGAAAGATGTATTTAATGACCCAAGACGGCTTTACGCTTTTAGTGATGGGCTTTACCGGTAAGAAAGCAATGCAATTCAAAGAGAGCTATATCACCGCTTTTAATGCAATGCGAAAACAAATCACGGCTAGAGATGAATTAAAGCACGACCAACACCGATTAAACGAGGCTATCAAGCTCAACCTTGAGAAAACAGGCAAGAAAGATATTCACGCCTACGCCCGAGAAAATAACCTTGTTTATGTGGTGGCAATAGGTAAAACGGCGAAGCAATGGCTACTTGCTCAAGGCTATTCACCCGATGACGAAATTCGCCAGTATCTGAATGAAAAACAATTGCGGCTTATTGATGACTTACTTTCTGAAAATGCCGTAATGATCAAGCTAGGGCTGAATTACAACGAAAGAAAAATGCGGTTACAACAAACCGCCCTTGCTTATTACAGATAACTACAGATGAATTCTTGGAGTCCATAAAAAATGACAGAAAACAACAAAACTACACTAGAAACTATTCACAGCATTTCAGAACAACTAGAGCGAGTTCAAAGTTATATAGACAGCGTGCGAGAAGGTAAGGCGATTTACTGGACAAACCCAATCACAGGGCAAAGCAAGCTAGCCACGAATGACGACCATTTAGACTATATTCAGGACTGCATTTTAAATATTTCCATTGATGTAGATACGGTAAAAAAATCAATTTGCTAATGTTGAAATCAAAACAAGGAATAACCCAATGAACATACTAAAACCCAATTTCAAAACCTACCCACAAACTAATCGCTTATTTGTCTTGAACAAAATTTCTATTGAGCGTTGTAGGGAGCAATTCCCCGAGCATTACCACTTTAAAAAGCAACAGGCGAAAGAGTGCGAGGAAATCGCCGACCGTTTAGAAATGGGGCTTGCGTTGCTGGTGGAATTAAAGGCAAAAGGTTTGCAGTTAAATAACGAGCAAGACGCCCGTTTTAAAGCGTTCCGCAATGGGGCAAGGTATTTAATCAAACAATTCAAAGAAACCGCCCTACACGTCTCTGACGTTGAAAATGGGCAATATGTGCCAACGCCTTATAGCCCGATTATTTCCACCAACGAAAAAGGAGAATAAAACAATGAAACAACCTAAAAAACCAACCCGAATGGAACAGGTGCTTTATGCCCTGCTCACCAATATGAACGGCTTTTCAGAGCGTGAGGGCGTTTTTAATCTTAATCTGACCAGTGGGCGAAACTATATCAGCACACTAGAACGCACGCTAAAGATTAAATTTAACCGAGTATGGGAAAAGACTGCAGACGGACGTGGGCAATATTACCGCTACACCTGTCCCGACAGAAAGACGGCAGAAAAACTAATTGCATTGCTTAACAACAAAGCCAAAGTACGAGGGGCGGAAATTTTAAGCCTCCACCAACAAGAAAGCATTTTAGCTTATTTTAAATAATAAAAAGCCCATTTCTTTCAGGCTAAAAAAGAATGGGCTATCGCTATCATTTCAGAGGTTTTATTTTATGCTAATTTCAGACTTTACGAAAGCCGAAAATTTAAGTATTATTCGAGGCACTACTACATACGAGGGCAGCCGCAACCCTTATTCAAGCGGTATTTTTTTATCTCAAATTCACACCAACAACACCGCCAAAAATGGGGCGTTCTGTTCGTTTATTGAATTTGCGATACGGTTGAGAGATCGAACTAAGGCGGAATTTATCCGCACGAATAAGATCCGCCATTCGTATGTGGCAGTTGAAACCGTATCGCACCCTATTAAGGGCGATACTTCTCTACTTACTAAACCATACGAGAAAAACCCAATGAAAACACCTCAAAAATTCACCGCACTTTATGCGGGAAACTTGTCAAAACCTCACACTCAAGAAACCTTTGCGTTATCGCAACACTTGCCAAAGTGCGGTCAAATTTGCTATAGTTCCCACGCAGTCGCAAAATCGACCGCCGAGCCTCGAAACTCGAATAATCAAACTTTGGCGAACAGTAGCACGCCTTTAACCCGTGCTTTTTTTGTTCGTAGCACACGCACACCCAAAGAACGCCATAAAAAGGCGTGTTCCTCTATGGTAGCGTGTAGCGGGAAAGGTTCGCCCTTTGCTGTGTTCCAAAGTTCGCAGTTTTGCAGCCCGTTACACGTTACCGCCCAACCCCTGCAAAGTTTAGCGGTAGCCCCTCAAAATTTAACTTTGGAGCTATCAGCAATGATGTATCAATTCATTTTTGCGGCTATTCGTCGCACCGATTTAACCAATCAAATTCATAAAATCCGCATTTCAGCCACAAGCGAGCTAGAAGCAAGAAAAGCCCTTGCCCGTGATTTTGTGCTTGTCCTTGCGGGCAGAATTAATCTTCAAAACAACGCAAAAACCGACCGCACTTTTCACCCTGTTCAAGCGTTGGGGGTGGCTTATGTATAAATCACAAGTTATTCAGCAAGAAGAGTTACATAACTTTGATATGGCAAAGCAAAACCTATGGGAAATGTATAGCATACTTGAAATAATCCAAGAGAAATTAATTCAAGATGATCAGACCTCTGTATTAGGCACGGCACTAAAAGGCGTATGCCGTGGAATTTCAGCCTCTATCGACATATTAGAAGAAATTTAGGGGGTGAAAAATGACTAATCTACAAACCCCAATCAGTGAATTGTGGAATACAGTATCATTGCTTAATCTCTTGAGCAAGGTCAATCCCAAAGACGCTAAAGCAGGCGAATTTCAAGACAGTTTAGAACTTATCGCAAAAGCCCTTAGCAATACGGCGAATAAACTTCAAGAAATCGAAGATACTCAAGGAGGGCAATAATGACTAAACGCACTAACGCCCCTAATTTAAAAGAACCTTGGAATAATCAGCCCTATTCTGATTTGCTAATATTAGCTGGTGGCAATGCGTGGCAGGTATGGAATAAAGGCAAGGGCATAGGCTGGCAAATGCTGGCGGACGCATTAAAGATTGAGCCTTTTATTTCCACCAACGGCAAAACCATATCACGCTACGAGCAAAAGCCCGTGATTTTAGGCGATACGCAATTAGCGGATATTGACCGCCTACGCATTGCGAACCCTGAACAGAGATTTATCAAAATTATTCAATGCGGCGAGCTGACAGAAAGCCAAAAGACGGCCATAGCCCTCAACCTTGCCATTCATAGCAAAGTGGAAACTGTAGGGGTTTATGAGTGCTACACCTTAGAAAAGTCGGAGGATTTAAGCTGTTATATTCAACGATTACGCACTAATGCGGAAGAACAAGACATAGCAGAAGCAATTGCCAAATCAACGCCTAAAAACGCTCCTACAGCACAAACGGAAAAAGATAAGGGTAAGAATAGCCCTTATATTGAAAATCGCCTTGTTGGTGGAATTAGGGGGCTATATCGCATTACACCGAAATATCACCCCGAGACGGGCGAATTATTAAGCGAGCGTGAGGATTGGTTAAGTGACCTTGTTGAAGTAGTAGGGATTGGTCAAAGTGAAAGCGAGGCATTTATTATATTGCAGTGGATACCCGAAGGGCAGGAATGCCCGCATATTGAGGCAATGCCATTAAGTGATTTAGGTTATCGTGAGGGCTGGAAGTTATTACGCCAAAAAGGGCTTAAAATCGCCAATAGCACGGCTTTACAAAACCACCTAGCCGACCATTTACAACTAAGCGGAAATCGCCAACTATGGACGATTACCAATGCAACAGGCTGGCAAAATGGAGCGTATATCTTGCCGAACGGCGATATTATCGGCACACCGCACCACCCTACCCTGTTCCGCTCACAATCTGCCACCAGCAACGGATATGATGTATCAGGCACGGTAGAAAGCTGGCAAAGAGAAGTCGCCGCTAATTTAGTCGGCAATCCGTTTATGATGTTGGGCGTGGCTGTTTCACTTTCCGCCCCACTACTTCACTTGCTTAATGCGGACGGGTTCGGCGTTCATTTATTCGGTGGCTCAACGGCGGGAAAAACCACGATAGCCAATATAGCAAGCTCAATCTATGGCAATCCTGACCGCACTCGCTTAGGCTGGAATGCAACCGCTTTAGGCTTAATGAATGAAGCGTCCGCACGCAATGACGGCTTTTTAGCCTTAGATGAGATAGGACAAGGGGCAAGCCTAAAACACGTTGAGCAAACCGCCTACGCTTTATTTAATGGGGTGGGTAAGATACAAGGGGCAAAAGAGGGCGGAAACCGTGATTTATTACGCTGGCGGATTGTGGCATTCTCTACAGGGGAATTAGATGTTGAAAGCTATCTTGCTCAAGGTGGAATTAAAATTCACGCAGGGCAATTAGTGCGATTGCTGAACGTGCCGATTACCCAAGCTAAGCATTATCACGCTTTCAAAGACGGCAAGGCACACGCCGACCATCTCAATTTAGCCGCCAAACAGCACTATGGAGCGATTGGGCGTGCGTGGATAGAATGGCTTAGCAATACTGAAAACCGCCCAAAACTGACCGCACTTTATGAGAACGTTCGCCATAAGTGGCTTAATCGCCTCCCCGATGAGGCAAGCCCGCAAGTGCAACGAGTGGCAAGCCGTTTCGCCGTGCTGGAAGTGGCTTTGGTAGCGTCTCAGCATTTAACCGATTGGCAAGCGGAAGAATGCAGCGAGGCAATGACCAAAGCATTTAATGAGTGGGTAAATATTTTTGGACTGCACTCAAGGGAAGAAAAAGCAATTATTGAACAAGTGAATGGCTGGTTATTGGCAAATGCTGAGGGGCGTTTTATTCCCTACCCTTTCGACAATACCACCAAAATAAACAATATAGCAGGTTATAGAATGCTACTCACCGACAACAATCACAAAGAGCATTTTTATCTGTACCCGTTAGCCTTTGAAGAAGCAATAAAAGGTTTTCCAAAAGAGCAAGCAAGCCAAATTCTAGTAAATGCTGATATGCTCAAACAGGGCAAAGAAAACGGCTATAAATATATGACCAAGCTCCCCTACAAAATCGACCCGAAGCGGACAAGGTGCTATTTACTATGTCCAATCATTGAAGAAGATGACAAAGAAGACTAACCCAATAAAACCAATCTCAAGGCTTTCTAATTTAGAGAGCCTTTTTTATATCGTTCAGAAACTCAAATTAAACGTATTTATGTAGCATTAAGTGGTTAATAAAACACAAATTAAAAATAAAAATACAGCATATGATTTACATTTTAATTTATTTCAAAATCTTCATTTCCACCACCTCACGAAAATAAAAAACGAAAATAAAAAAAATAGCTGTTTTTTCATAGGACAATTAGGACAATTTTTACTAAATATAGATATATCAATAGTTTAACATTAAATTATTGTCCTATTATGTCTAAAATTGTCCTATTTTGGGGTGATTTTGTCCTATTTTTAGTGGTTTTTGTCCTATCAAAAAATGAACAGTTTTCTATTTTGTCCTAGAATTGTCCTACATTGTCCTATACCATTAGGACAATTTTAGGGGCAATGAACCCTTGAAAATACTGAAATTGTCCTATTGTCCTAATTGTCCTATAGTTTTTTGTCTATTTTATAAAAGAGGGTTAAAAATGTGATTTTTACTAAAATCCGTCCGTTGGTGGAAATTGCTATTTTATGCTACATAAATTTATTGTCGGTTATGGTCATATGACCACAACTAAAAACAGAGCGGAGAAAATGCGAGAAGCAAATATTGAATTTTCTTTTTAGTAAATATAAAATATTTACAACCTAGAATAGAAATGGGGGAGACGTGTTTAGTATAGACGGTTTTGAATGGGATAAAAATAAAGCGGAGATCAATTACAAAAAGCACGCTATTACATTTGATGAGGCTATGACTGTTTTTTATGATGATAATGCGATATTAATCCCCGATCCCGAACATTCATTTTATGAAGAACGTTTTATTTTATTGGGCTTAAGCCTATCAAATAATATGCTGGTGGTTGTACATTGTGAAAGAGGCGACAATATTAGGATAATATCCGCAAGAAGTGCGACAAAACGAGAAACAGAACAATACAGGGGGAAAAATGAAAACAGAATATGACTTTAGCCAAGGTGTTAAAAATCCTTATGCTCAAAATCTAAAAGCTAAAAAAGTCGTTACTATCCGAATAGAAGACGACACAATAGACTATTTTAAAAAGTTGGCTGAAGAGACTAACCTACCATATCAAACGCTAATCAATCTCTATTTGCGTGATTGCGTACAACAGCAAAGAAAGCCCGTTATAGCGTGGTAAAATTCCCGAATAATACAACGCCACGGGGAGGGGGTAGAGAAATCTCTACACGGCTCAAAGCTAAAAACCGCCCCCTGAACTCAATTTTTACAACCGCAAAATTAAAAATTTAGGGTAAAACACCCTTTTTTTATCGTGTTAGATAATTGTATATATTTCACACAATCAAGGGGGCACTTTGAATTTTAGTTATACGTTTAGTTATATCCTGAAAATTTAAATTATCACAAATCCTTTTATAACAAGGCTTAAATCAACACAGTTCAGGTCTCGCCCAGTCCAAACAATACCAACAAGCCCTTGAAAACACTGACTTCAAGGGCTTTTTATTTTCCTATAAGTTCGATGAGGCAGAATAGAAAACAAAGAGTTTAGGCGTATTTAGACTAGGTACGCCTAAATATTAATAATATCTTTATAGAGATAAAAAATAGATTATTAAATTATTTAATACCACTAAACAAACTATCTGAAAACAGAATCATATCATTCTACTTTCTCCTTAACGATACTTCCCCACCATTAAAATACTGTATACCATTTTCATTGATGAGCTGTATGTAACCTCGTTTATCAATACCTTGTTCAATGCCTGAGATGATTTGCTTTTCAGTAATAATATTAACCTGCTCACCAAATAAATCGTCTGCATCTAGCCAGCGTTGTTGAAATTCAGCAGTAATACCTTGATTTTCAAAGTGTTCTAATTCTTGATAAATTTTCTTGATGATGTTTATCAGCAAAAAAGTGCGGTCGATTTTAGACAGAGATTCACTCAGATTCGCCCATGGTTGATCAATTTCTGTGTTTTCACGAGGGATCGATACATTAATGCCTACGCCGACAACTAAGTTTAATTTGTTATTTTCTTTACCTGCAATTTCAATCAAAATACCGGCTAATTTTCGTCCACGAAGTAATATATCGTTTGGCCATTTGAGCATGATGCCTTCTGCACCATGTTCTTTTAATGCTTCACGAATTGCCATTCCAACAACTAAACTTAATCCCTCCACTGGCTTTCTTGCTTCAACTTGCCATATAAAACTAAAAATAATCTGGCTAGCAAAAGGAGATTGCCATTGGCGGCCTCGTCTTCCTCGTCCGGCTGACTGATATTCAGTAACACAAATATCCCCTTTATTTAACCTCCCAATATTTGCGAATAAAAAGCGATTAGTGGAATCAATGATAGGCTGATAAATCAATTTATATGGCGCAAAAACTCGCTGTAATTTAACCGCATTTAATAACTCGGTTTCCGGAATAAGGCGAACTTCTCCAAAAGAAGTGTCAATTTTCAGACCTTGATTTTGGAGCTGTTGGATTTGTGATAATAATTCCTCCTCATCCACATTCAAAAGTGCGGTCAATTTTTCAAAAGAATATGCCTGACAATCAGCTAATTGAGATAATAATATTGACATATCAACCCCTTTGTACAATCTTTATGCAATCGTTTGCGTATAACAATTTTATTACAAAAAATACATTCACAATAAAATGAAAAATCTGTATAATCCGTCCGCAATATTTTACATCATTCATCTTACAGAGAGAATATTGCCATGCTACGCATCAAACAAGAAGCCCTGACTTTTGACGACGTTTTACTCATTCCGGCCCACTCCACGGTGCTTCCTAATACTGCCGACCTTTCCACTCAATTAACCAAAACCATTCGCTTAAACATTCCAATGCTTTCTGCAGCAATGGATACCGTTACCGAAACCAAGCTGGCAATTTCACTGGCTCAAGAGGGCGGCATTGGTTTTATCCATAAAAATATGTCCATTGAACGTCAAGCTGACCGTGTGCGTAAAGTGAAAAAATTTGAAAGTGGCATTGTGTCTGAGCCGGAAACGGTGTCACCGAATATTACCTTGGCAGAGCTGGCAGAGATCGTGAAACAAAACGGGTTTGCGGGTTATCCTGTGGTGGATGAAAAACAAAATTTAGTGGGCATTATCACAGGGCGTGATACACGTTTTATCACGGATTTATCTACCCGAGTAGAACAAGTGATGACCCCTAAAGCGCGCCTTGTTACCGTCAAAGAAGGGGCAACCCGTGAGGAAATTTTCCATTTAATGCACCAACATCGTATTGAGAAAGTGTTGGTGGTGAACGATGAATTTCGCTTAAAAGGAATGATTACCTTAAAAGACTACCAAAAAGCCGAAAGCAAACCGAATGCGTGTAAAGATGAGTTTGGTCGTTTGCGTGTGGGGGCTGCGGTGGGTGCGGGCCCGGGCAATGAAGAACGCATTGAAGCCTTAGTCAATGCCGGTGTAGACGTATTATTGATCGACAGCTCCCATGGGCATTCCGAAGGTGTATTGCAACGGGTGCGTGAAACCCGTGCCAAATACCCGAATTTACCGATTGTTGCCGGTAACGTTGCCACCGCCGAAGGGGCGATTGCCTTAGCCGATGCCGGAGCCAGTGCGGTGAAAGTGGGAATCGGTCCGGGGTCAATTTGTACCACCCGCATTGTAACAGGGGTTGGCGTGCCACAAATCACGGCGATTGCAGACGCAGCGGAAGCCTTGCGTGAGCGTGGTATTCCGGTGATTGCCGATGGCGGTATCCGCTATTCGGGCGACATCGCCAAAGCGATTGCCGCCGGTGCAAGCTGTGTAATGGTCGGCTCAATGTTTGCCGGCACGGAAGAAGCACCGGGTGAAATCGAACTGTATCAAGGCAGAGCCTTTAAATCTTATCGTGGAATGGGGTCACTGGGCGCAATGAGCAAAGGCTCCTCCGATCGCTATTTCCAATCCGACAACGCCGCTGACAAACTCGTCCCGGAAGGCATTGAAGGGCGTATCGCTTACAAAGGCTATTTGAAAGAAATTATCCACCAACAAATGGGGGGCTTACGCTCCTGTATGGGCTTAACCGGCTGTGCCACTATTGAGGAACTCCGCACCAAAGCCCAATTTGTCCGCATTAGTGGGGCAGGCATTAAAGAAAGCCACGTCCACGATGTGACGATTACCAAAGAAGCACCAAACTACCGTATGGGCTAATTTTGCTATTTTAGAACTCTCCCCTTGCGGGAGAGAACAAGCGGTTAATTTTGCGGAGAAAATAGCAAATGGACATCAAACTTTTTGAACAAAAACAGGTGCGTTCCGTTTGGGACGAAGCACAAGAGAAATGGTATTTTTCGATTGTGGATGTAGTGGAGGTCTTGACGGAAAGCCTTGACCCTTCTGCGTATTGGCGTAAGTTAAAGCAACGCTTGAAAGATGAGGGTAATCAAACCGTGACAAATTGTCACGGGTTGAAACTTCCAGCTAAAGACGGAAAAATGCGATTAACCGACGTTGCCGACACCGAGCTGATTTTAAATATGCTCGCCGAAGCCTCCACCAAAGATATTTCGCA
>JAUNED010000024.1 GCA_030525745.1 Lonepinella koalarum
GAGCACCTCCCTTACAAGGAGGGGGTCACTGGTTCGAGACCGGTATCGCCCACCAATTATTCCTTAATTTATAAAATTGTGCATACCAAGTCACTGATTTTGGTATAAAATGACCCCCAATATCCCTACACAACAAGGTCGTTCTAAAATGAATAAATTAGTTAAACATCAGCAGTTAATTGTAATTTCAAATGGACTTTGCCGTTTACTAGGCAATATCATTAAAACGCTAAGTTATCCATTTCATTTCATTTTCCCTCACAAGCGTTTTATTATCCCGGAATTCAGTCCGGCGAAAATCCGTTCTCAAAAATCACAAAAAATCAACCGCACTATTTGGCAAACCAATTACAGTAACAAAGTCACATTACCTGTGTATTGTAATTATTTATTTAATCGTTTGTTATCTCTAACTTACGATTACCGTTATGTTAGCACTGAAGCCAGAGAAGAATATATTAAAATGCATGCTGATGAGCGAACTTTTAATGCCTATATCAAATTAACCGATGGCGCTGCTCAAGCTGATTTTTGGCGGATTTTTACCCTTTATCAGGAGGGGGGGATCTATATGGATATTGATGGCCATTTAGTATGGAATTTAGATAGTATTATTGATGAGAATGATACAGAAGTATTAATTACTCGTCGCTGCCTTTATACTAATTTTTTTATGGCAAGTGAAAAGGGCAATCAGTTTTTGAAAGACACTTTGGATCTTATCATTGATAATATTGAACAACGTCGTATTGATAACGGTGTATTTGCTTTGACTGGTCCAGTGTGCCTTAATAAAGCGCTTGAGGGAAAAGAGGTTAATACCCGTTCGGATAAAATTACTTGTGCACAAGGCACTTTTACCAACGAATATTTTCAATACATGGATAAAAAAATGGGTAAATGGAATCACGCAAAGAATGAAGATTTATTGAAATAATTGTTTAGAAACAAACCGCACTTTGTCTGTGCGGTTTGTTATATCAGGCGATAACGTGCGGTCAATTTTTCTTTTTTAATAACCTTCTTCCCTGAAATTAGGTAAAAATGTCGCTTGTTTAATACGATGAACCTGCGTATCTATTGTGCCATTCTTATTTAAGGTGATTTCACGCCATCCGGGTTGGAGATTATCTAAAGTAAATTTGGCGCAATCAGGTTTAAATTGGATACAAGTTGAGGGTGTTGCCATTAATGCTAAGCCGTTCCATTGAGCATCTACTTGTTGATGGATATGCCCGTATAAGATGCCTTTTACCTTTGGAAACCGAGTGAGAATGGCTGACAATTCGTGTGTATTGCGCAAATTATGTTGATCTAACCAAGCTGAATTTGTAGGTAATATATGATGGTGTAATACAATCAGGCTATAATGTTCAGGGTAAGTTTGTAATTTTTCCTGTAGCCATTCCAATTGATATTCGGCTAAATACCCGTGCGGCACACCAAAAACTTGGCTGTCTAGTAATAATATTTGCCAATATTTACCGGCTAAAATGTGTTTCTGTGCGTGTAAATTGCCTTGAGATGAATTCAACCACTTGATCATTTTGGGGAGATAATCGTGATTACCCGGAATCCAAAATATCTCTTTCTCCAGCTGATTAATGCGTTGACAAAATCGTAAATACCCTTCATCACTACTGTCTTGTACTAAATCGCCTGTTGCCAATACCAAATCGTAAGCAAAGGATTGTTGGCGAACTTCTTTCAACACCTGTTCAAAACTTGCCAAGGTATTAATGCCTAATAATTCTCCAGCTTCGTCCGCAAACAAATGTGGATCCGTCACTTGAAGTAAGCGAACGACATTCTTTTCACTTTCATACACGTAAGAGCCAGACACAATAATCCTCGTTGATAAAACATTAGCAATACTTTACGCTGATTTTATTTATTTTGCATTAACTGAAATTGAATTTTGTTACATAGATCATATTTTGGAGGCAATTTTTTACCGAAAATGTTACTTACTTCACATTTTTTACAACCATTTTTGTTGTAATTTTGTGTAATTTAACTGTAACCATAACAAACCTGTCACGGCAATACCGTTATCAATTTTACCTTCACAAACCCATTGATATGCAGTTTCTCTCTCCAGCACTTGTACGCGAATATCTTCATGTTCATCTGCCAAGCCATGTAAACCTTGTGCTCGTGAACTATCAACATTCCCGACAAAAACATGAATGCGTTCTAATACACCGCCCGGGCTATCCCAAAAACTTAGGCAATGCTCGAGATGAGTAATCTCAATACCGGCTTCCTCTTGGGCTTCACGCAATGCGACTTCTTCCGGAATTTCACCATCTTCAACCATACCCGCAATCAATTCCAGTAACCAAGGGGAAGTTGTCAAATTCGGATTATAAGCGCCAATACGTACTTGTTCCACTAATACGACTTTATCGCGTTTTGCATCATAAGCGATGACCGCAGAAGCTGCTCCTTTCACTAATAATTCACGACTGACGACATCACTCATTCCACCGGCAAATAACTTATGACGAAATTGAATTTTTTGTAAAGTAAAAAAACCTTGGTAGAGAGTATCTTTTTGGATAATTTCAATATCTTGCTGATTAAAGTTCATATATGATCCTTAGCTTTTACGCAGACGTTCGGAGCTGACGACAAATAATGCGATGACCATTAATAAAATTGCACCTGCAAACATCATAGTGTGCATTGCATTAGAATGATCAACAATAATTAAACGTACCATTGCTGTGATTCCGATATATAAAAAATAACGAAGCGGAAAGTGGTAGTTATGTTTGAAATATTTGGCAATAAGTGCTAAAAACTCAAAATAGAGAAAATACACCACGACTTTTTCAATAAGTAAATAGGATTTATCCTTTGCATCATCAAATAATACAAAAAACAATGAGTAGGTTTCTTTACCAAGGAAAATCACCAAAATGCCGGCTAAAATCAGTAAAGAGCCACTTAATACCCACTGTAATAAATGTCCTACAGATTTCCCAAATTGGTCCTGTTGTTCTTGTTTTTCCATGATTTATTTCTCCAAATTAACTTGATATTTGACCGCACTTTTTAATTCATAAGGCGTTAATTGCCCATTCCAATAAAAGAACTCTGCTTCTTCTAGTGCATTTTCTGCTGCAAACAAGGCAAAATAAAAAGGCAATTCATCACTAAAAAGCAAGCTACCTTGTGGGCAATGAGAGGATTGTAATTGCAATTCTTGTGGTGAATGTGTGACTTCTGAGAGTGCCACAATGCCCACACCTTGTGATTTCAGCACCGCTTCACGTAAACACCAAATTTGATAAAAGGCTTTTTCCCGATTTATTTGTTGTTCAAACCAATGAATTTCGTTTGGAGCAGCAAAATGTGTCAAAAGTGCGGTGTAATTTCTCGGCTTTTTGCTATGCTCGATATCGAGACCAATGCATGCTTTATCTCCCACATTTAAAACAACCGCTACCCAATCACCTGAATGACTGATATTAAAATCAATATTACCCTTTGGAAAATATGGGCGACCACTTGGGCTTCGGGAAATTTGCCCTAAAAGTGCGGTAGAAATTTTGGCGGTTTTACACAGTTCCCAGAGTAAAAAATGAGCCAATTGGCGACAACGATGGCGTTGTTTTACTCGTTCGTTACCCTGTGGAATTAGCGCTAATTTTTCCGGAATAATCTCTTTCGGCAATTGAGAAAAAGGAAATTCAGTATATATATTCGCAAAAGCAATTAGGGTTGTCATCTAATAAAAAAGCCAGTTAAACACTGGCTTTATTATACGCAAAAATTACATTTTTGGCATTTGTTTCAATTGCTCGCTTGCTTGCTTGCAGATTTGCTCTTGTGATTCTTTTGGTACAGCTTTGAATTGCTCTTTGCTTTGCTCCATTTGTTGTTTAACTTGAGCAGGTGCATTTTTCACATACTCATCAACTTGCTTATAATAAGCTTCACAAGCCGGGTGTAAATCTGCTGCATTGACAGAAAACGCTGCCATTAATGCAGCCATAGATAATAGAACTTTTTTCATTTTTTGCTCCTTCAAGCATTAAGTTAAAAATGTCGCCAACTCAGCGACATTGATATTATACAAAATCGTTCAAAAAAAAAAACAATTGCTGAGTAATTTAAAATCAACCTATTAATAATTGGTTAATCCGTTTTACAAAAGCTACCGGGTTTTCCAACGTGCCACGCTCTGCCAGCATTGCCTGTTCAAGTAATAATTCAATCCAATCCGCAAATTGGCTTTCATCGGCAATATCTGCCACTTTTTTCACTAAAGCGTGTTGTGGATTGAGCTCAAAGGTATATTTGACTTCCGGAATCGGCTGACCACTCATTGCAAATAGTTTCGCCATTTGAGTAGTCATTTGATCGTTGTCGGTGGAAACCACGGCCGGTGTATCTGTTAAACGATGAGTAATTTTCACCTCTTTTACCCGTTCACCAAGTAAGACTTTTACTCGCTCAATAAAACTACTGAAAGCTTGATCTTGTTCTTTTTGTTCCGGTGCTTGATCCGCTAAATCGCCCAAATCTAAATTGGATTTCGTAATTGACTGCAACGGCTTACCATCAAATTCAGTTAAATAACTCAACATCCATTCATCAATACGGTCGGATAATAATAACACTTCAATGCCTTTTTTATTCAACAGTTCCAAATGTGGGCTATTTTTCGCCGCAATGTAACTGTCTGCCGTAATGTAGTAAATGGCTTTTTGACCTTCTTTCATTCGACCAATATAGTCGCTGAAAGACACATTTTGCTCGCTGCTTTCATTGTGTGTAGAAGCAAAGCGGTAAAGTTTGGCGATTTGCTCACGATTAGCAAAATCTTCCCCTACACCTTCTTTTAATACTAAACCGAATTCTTTCCAAAAGCCGGCGTATTTTTCCACATCGTCTTGAGCCAATTTTTCCAACATTTGTAAGGCACGTTTAGTCAAGGCTTTACGCAATGCAGCGGTGGTTTTATTGTCTTGCAATATTTCACGAGATACATTCAACGGCAAGTCGTTACTATCAAGTAAACCGCGCATAAAACGCAAATAATTCGGCATAAAGACTTCCGCATCGTCCATAATAAACACTCGTTGCACATAGAGTTTCAAACCGTGTTTTTGCTCACGATTAAATAAATCCCAAGGCGCTTTACTCGGTACATAAAGTAAACTGGTATATTCTTGATTTCCTTCCACTTTATTATGTTGCCACAATAAAGGATCAGAGAAATCGTGGCTCAAATGTTTATAAAACTCTTTGTATTCTTCATCGGAAATATCGCCTTTTGAACGCGTCCAAAGGGCTTGCGCTTTATTGATTTTTTCCCATTTAACACCCTTTTCTTTGCCTTCATCATCATAATCTTTTGCCAAAATTTCCACCGGCAAGCCAATATGATCGGAATATTTTCCAATAATTTCACGCAAACGCCATTCGTTTAAAAACTCTTTTTCCTCTTCACGCAAATATAGGGTAATTTCCGTGCCTCGAGATTTTTTCTCAATATCAGCAACAGTATATTCACCTTCACCGGCAGAAGACCAAAGCACGGCTTGCTCTACAGGCACACCTGCCGCACGGCTACGCACTTCCACTTTATCTGCTACAATAAAGGCGGAATAAAATCCCACGCCGAATTGTCCTATTAGTTGGCTGTCTTTGGCTTGATCGCTACCAAGTGCGGTCAAAAATTCTTTTGTTCCGGATTTTGCAATGGTCCCCAAATGATCCATTGCTTGTTCACGAGTCATACCGATACCGTTATCCGCAATAGTGAGCGTGCCTTTTTGTTCATCAACGCTAATTCTAACTTTTAAATCACCGTCGCCTTCATAGAGTTCAGGCGAAGACAAGGCTTTAAAACGCAATTTGTCTGCAGCATCAGAAGCATTGGAAATTAATTCGCGTAAGAAAATCTCTTTATTGGAATAAAGAGAGTGGATCATGAGTTGAAGTAATTGTTTAACTTCCGTTTGGAAGCCATAGGTTTGTTTTTCTGACATTTGCTTGTTCCTTCTTAAATAAACAATGACTCGTTATAAATAGGAACTAAACAGGATTTTTTCAAGGGAAAGGGCAAAATTTCGGTAATAAAAAAGTGCGGTGAAAACTCGAGGAATTTTGACCGCACTTTTATCAAGAGATTAGAAGTTGAAACGGATACCTGCTTTTAAGCCGTATTGTTTCACTTTTACATCTTCTACTTTACCTAATTGGTTATATTCAACACCTGCGTTAAATAACCAGTTTGGAGCTAATTGATATTGCGCACCGGCAACAATACCGTAGCCTGTTCTGGTTTTTTTCTCTTTTTCGTTATAATGTGTTACTGTTGAACCAGCTACTTCAGTACTACTGTCTTGAATATTTAACAAGTTCTGTGCTAAACGTACGCCAACATACGGAGAAATCGCAGAATTAATATTGAAATCGTAAATTGCAGAAACCCCTAAACCTGTTACTCTTAAGGAGCTAGAACCCGTTACAGTAGAACTTGCATCAGTATAACGATAGCTATTATTGATTTTTCCATAATGAGAATAATCAACAGCCAATCGCCAATCACCAAAATCGTAGCCTACTGCAATTGCCGGATTAAATGTACCTTCATTTAAATCGCCTAAATTTAAGTTAGACGTTTTTACCTTTGCATAGCCTAAATCGGCTTGGGCATACCAATTTGCATTCGCAGTAGAAGCAACGGCAAACGCACCAAATAAAACTGCTAAGAGTGTTTTTTTCATATTGAATCTCCTTTTGGATGAATAAACTTTTGGCATTATAGCCACAACTCAATGAAAAATCATCTCATTCTGTATAAAAAATTGTCTCTTTTTCACAAAAAGCTAATACTGCTCCACAAGATTTACATACATACTGTTGTCGCTTTTTCTGAATATTATTATGGCGTCGGATTGATAATAAATGTTGCCGGCAATCACAACGGTAAGCAAAGGTTTTTCCCCGCACATTTTGCACATCAAATTGGTGGCAAGTATCCGCAGGCAAACCGAATACCTCTGTCATCACTGCTTGCCATTCTTTGCCGTGAGGTTTGACCTTACCGAACACTTGAAACACAATTAAATGGGCTAATTCGTGCGGCACGACTTGGTGGATAAATTCCTCCGGGTTTTCCAACAGTAAAGTGCGGTTCATTTTTATGCAGTTTTGTTGCAAGTAGGCAACACCGGCTTTGACACCTCGCACATCATAACTGATTTCAGGCATAGGAAAAGTGCGGTTAAAAAACTGCTCGGATTGCTGTAAGCACTGTCGCAAACGGCGTTGGATCTGTATTTTAAGTTGGCGGAAATCGGTATTTTGCATAAAAATTCCCCATGCGAGGCGCATGGGGTTGAATGAGTCGAGCTACTCTGTAGTTCTATTGTAATTATAATCCGGCTGCCGATCTTAATTCTGCTGCTCGGTCTGTTTTTTCCCAAGGAAATTGCTCACGGCCGAAGTGTCCGTAAGCCGCAGTTTGGCGATAAATCGGCTGAATTAACTTCAGCATTTTAATGAGACCGTAAGGGCGTAAATCAAAGAATTCTCTGACTAGATTCACTAATAATTCATTGGATACTTTGCCTGTGCCAAAGGTTTCCACCATGATGGATGTTGGTTCAGCCACACCGATGGCATAAGATAATTGGATTTCACAACGATCTGCCAAACCGGCTGCCACAATATTTTTAGCCACATAGCGAGCAGCATATGCCGCTGAACGATCCACTTTGGACGGGTCTTTTCCGGAGAATGCACCACCACCGTGACGAGCCGCACCACCATAGGTATCCACAATAATTTTACGGCCGGTTAAACCGCAATCTCCCATTGGCCCACCGATAACAAAGCGACCTGTCGGATTGATGAAATATTTGGTGTCTTTGGAAAGCCATTCACTTGGTAAAACCGGCTTAATAATTTCTTCCATTACCGCTTCGTGTAAATCTTTTTGGCTGATTTCTTCTGCATGCTGAGTAGAAAGCACCACCGCATCTACGCCCACTATGTGATTGTTTTCGTATTTTAAGGTCACTTGGCTTTTTGCATCGGGACGTAACCAATCCAATGTGCCGTTTTTACGCACTTGCGCCTGACGTTCCATTAAACGGTGGGCGTAAGTAATCGCTGCCGGCATAAATACCTCGGTTTCATTGGTGGCATAACCAAACATAATACCTTGGTCGCCTGCACCTTGATCTAAGGGGTTTTCGCGATCCACACCTTGATTAATATCAGCAGATTGTTTGCCGATAGCATTTAATACAGCACAAGAATGCCCGTCAAATCCCATATCGGAATGTTTATAACCTATGTCACAAATCACTTGGCGGGTTAAATTTTCAATATCCACCCAAGCAGAGGTCGTAATTTCACCGCCTACCAGTGCCATACCGGTTTTTACATAGGTTTCACAGGCAACACGAGCTTTTGGATCTTGTTTTAAAATTTCATCAAGTACCGCATCAGAAATCTGATCGGCAATTTTATCCGGATGTCCTTCAGAGACACTTTCCGAAGTAAATAAATAACTGGACATAAGCTTTCCTTTCATTTTTATTTAGAAGTATAGACGGCTATAATACTGTTTTTTGCACAAATTTCAATCTAAACATAGAAAACCTCCGAATTTTAATCCGGAGGTCGAAATTTTAATCTTAATTAACGAGGGCAAATTTCAGAATCGACAAAAAAATAGGCGATTTCGCGGTTTGCACTGTCAATACTGTCTGAACCATGTACTGAATTTCGGCGTTGGGTTTGGGCAAAATCACGGCGGATTGTGCCTTCCGCTGCGGTTTCAGGGTTAGTTGTACCAATTAAAGTGCGGTAATCTTTTACGGCGTTTTCTTTCTCCAAAACAGAGACAACTAAAGGTGCTGACATCATATATTCAACTAACGGCTCGAAAAATTCTTTCCCCTTATGTTCGGCATAAAATCCTTCTGCTTGCACTCTGGTTAAATGTAGCATCTTAGTGGCAATAATCTGAAATCCGGCTTGTTCGAAGCGTGCGAAAATTTGCCCGATTAAATTACGCTCAACCGCATCGGGTTTAATAATAGATAATGTTCTTTCCAATGCCATAATTTCCCCTTAAAAATTTGCTTTAGTTATCAATAAATTAGCGAGAGTTTGCACACCAATACCTGTTGCGCCGGTAGCCCATAAATCACTTGGCGATTTTCGATAAGTGGCGGAACAATCAATGTGTAACCAGTTTTGTTGGTAATTTTTCACAAAATAAGATAAAAACGCAGTTGCTGTACTCGCCCCTGCACTGATTGCAAGGCTCCCCGTATTAGAAATATCTGCAAATCCGGATGAAATTTGCCCTCGATGAATCTCCTCAAAAGGTAAACGCCAGAAAGGTTCTTGCTCTTCTTCTGCCGCTTGCAACAATGCAGAAACTAACTCGTTATCCATAGATAAGATCGAATGGTAATCGTTACCCACTGCGACTTTAGCCGCACCGGTTAATGTAGCGGCATCAATAATAAACTGAGGTTGCTGTTCGCAAGCATCAATGAGACCGTCAGCCAATACTAAACGCCCTTCCGCATCAGTATTCATCACCTCAACCGTTACATCATTACGGAAGCGGATAATATCTCCCAATTTAAAAGCATTTGCACTCACCATATTTTCTGCACAGCATAAATATAATTTTACCCGTTGGTTTAATCCGTGGGCAATCGCCATAGCTAAAGCCCCAGTCAGCAAAGCAGCACCACCCATATCGGATTTCATACTATCCATTGAATTGCTTGGTTTCAAACTATAACCACCAGTATCAAAGGTAATACCTTTTCCTACTAAACAAGCTAATACAGGCGCATTTTCATCATCTGTTGGGTTAAAATCCAGTTGTAACATCGCAGGTGGATTAATTGAGCCTTTTCCTACGGTCCAAATGCCGTCATAATGTTGTTCTTTTAATGCCTCGCCCAAAACAATATTAAATTTAACCGCACTTTTACCTTTCTCGGCATAATTCTCTGCCTGAGTTTGAATAAATTCCACTGCACGTCGTGCTAACACTTCAGGTGTTAAAACATCGGACGGCTGATTGATGATTTCACGTACAAAATTGCCACATTTAATACGGGCTAATAATTTGGCGTAATCTTCTGCAAGTTCCGGAAATTCCACTGACCAATCTTGTTTCGCCGAATAAAATCCTTGATAAAACGCCCAACAATATTCCAAATGCCAGTTTTCGCCACTTAATTCCGCCGCTTTAATACCTTGCCCACGTAATTTTCGTGCCGCTTTTTGCACTAAAGTGCGGTCAATTTTCTCATTGTTTGGTAAATGAATTACTGCCTTATCCTGATTAAAACTGAGGAACGCATTTTTGCCCCAAACCTCAGAAGCCTGCTCAAATGATAAAAGAATCTGCATATTTTTCTATTCCTAAAAAGAAAAATGATATAGTCGGTCTACTATATCATTTTTTCTTTACTTTACAAAATGTTAGCGATTATAAATCATATAAACCTGCAGTAGAAAAACTTAATATAGGAAATGTTGGGGAAGTGATCTCATCTCCCTCCACAACAGGCTGAATGCCGATATATTTTTTGTTTTTCAACACATAAACCAGAATATTTTGTTCCACCGGATTTACCACCCAATATTCCTTCACACCTTGTTCTTGATAAAGCTCGAATTTATCTTTCATTTCCTTTTTGGAATTTCCGGGTGAGAGAATTTCCACAATTAAATCCGGTGCTCCGATACAACCTTTTTTATCTAATTTTTGGTGATCGCAAATGACGCATAAATCAGGTTGCACAACCGTTTTAATATTACCTTTCTCATCAGGAAAGCGAACATCAAAAGGGGCGGAATAAAGTTGGCATTGGTAATTATCAAAATATTTCAAGAAGTTTGATGTTAATTTCATTGAAATTCGTTGATGTAGGCGTAATGGAGCCGGCGACATTGTCATAATTTTGCCTTTAATAATTTCCACCCGTTCTTTCAATTTCCACTTCAAATAATCGGAATAGGTATAGCTTTGGTTTAAATCCAATTGATCCAAACTGGTGATTTCATTCATCGGTAATAAACTCATCTTGCGTCCCCCCTCTTAATTATACTTGCCACTATATCAGCTTTTTCGGATTTACCCAAAAATCTCGATGCTGCAAATACCATTGCACCGTTTTTCGCAACCCCTTTTCAAAATTTTCTTCCGCTTGCCAATAGAGTTCTTGCGAAATTTTTTCTGTATTTAGAGCATAACCTTTATCATGTCCTAAGCGGTCTTCAACGAAACAGATTAAATCCCGATAATATTTTACTCCCTTAGGTTTATCAGGTGCATATTCCTCCAACAAGTGGCAAATCTGCTGTACTACAGAAAGATTGGTTTTTTCTGTATTTGCCCCTATATTGTAACTTTCACCTACTTTTCCGTTCAATAACACTTGATATAACGCTTTCACGTGGTCTTCAACAAACAACCAATCACGCACCTGCAAGCCATCACCATAAATTGGTAAAGACTGTCCTTGCAACGCATTTAAAATCATTCGAGGAATAAATTTTTCAGGAAACTGAAAAGCACCGTAATTATTCGTACTATGTGTAATAATTGTCGGTAAACCATAAGTGCGATGCCAAGCCTGAACTAAATGATCTGCCGCAGCTTTAGAGGCTGAATAAGGACTACTTGGCTTATAAGGAGAGTTTTCAGTAAATGCAGACAAAGTCGTATCTGCTAAATCGCCATACACTTCATCAGTAGAAATCTGCAAAAAACGAAACCGCACTTTTTGCTCGGAAGGCAAGTCTTGCCAATAATGACGAGCCACTTCAAGTAAGTTATATGTGCCGACAATATTGCTTTGAATAAAATGATCCGGACTGTCAATGGAACGATCCACATGGCTTTCTGCTGCCAGATTCATCACCACATCCGGCTGATATTGTTGAAAAATTCGTTCTAATTCAGATTGATTGGCAATATCTACTTGCTCAAAAATATAATTTTTATGGGAGGAAAATTCATCTAATGCAGCTAAGTTAGCAGCATAACTCAGTTTATCAACATTAATAATTTGATATTCTGAATGGGAAATTAAATAACGAATCAGGGCAGAGCCAATAAAACCGGCTCCGCCTGTGATGAGGATTGTTTGCATTCTATTCATCTATGGAAGAGATTTTTCAGTAAATGTAAATTTTCTTGTTAAAGAATCAGAAGATTTTAAAATAAATTTGAAGCTAATTTATCTCCTGTTTATTTTATTCATTTGAGTTAATCCATCATGCAAAGAGTAATTATTTTATCATAAAATTTGTCTTTTTAAGCACAAATGCCTTTATGATCTGCGGATAAAAATGTATAATTCATGCGTTTTTTATAAGCAAAATGATTTTAACTCAGAGGAATAAATGGCTAAAGAAGATTGTATTGAAATGCAGGGGACGATTTTGGAAACTCTGCCGAACACGATGTTTCGTGTGGAATTGGAAAATGGTCACGTGGTGACAGCCCACATTTCTGGAAAAATGCGTAAAAACTATATTCGTATTTTGACTGGTGATAAAGTGACAATTGAAATGACTCCTTATGATTTAAATAAAGGGCGTATTATTTTCCGGAGCCGTTAATTTATCTGCTAAAAAGCACTCAATTTTTCTCAATTTGAGTGCTTTTGTTTTTCTAAAGTTTTTAATTTAGTATTAGGATCTGTTGATAATTTTACTGTTTTTAGAAAGTCACTTTATGCCCATAGCCCTCTAAAATCCGTTTGATATGCTCAAGGCTTTCTTTTGTTGGAGGATTGACGTGCTCTAATTCGTATTTTTCTCCCATTGTTGCCCATTTGTGAGCACCTAAACGATGGTAAGGTAACAATTCTACTTTTTCGATGTTGGACATACCTTCAATAAATTTGCCAAGCAAATGTATATCTTCATCAGCATCTGTATAGCCGGGAACAACCACATAACGAATCCACGTCGGCTGATTTCTTTTTTGCAAATATTTGGCAAACTCTAAGGTCCGTTTATTTGGTACGCCGATTAAATTTTGGTGAATTTTGTCATTTAATTGCTTTAAATCCAATAATACCAGATCCGTTACGTCCATTAATTCATCAATAATATGATCATAATTTCGTACAAAACCGTTAGTATCCAAGCAAGTATTAATACCCTCTTTTTTGCAAGCACGAAACCAATCACGTACAAATTCGGCTTGAAGTATTGCTTCCCCTCCTGAAGCAGTCACTCCACCACCGGTTGCTTTCATAAAATGGCGGTAAGTCACTACTTCTTTCATTAATTCTTCAACGGTAATATCTTTTCCATCATGTAAATCCCAAGTGTCACGGTTATGGCAATATTTACAACGCATTAAACAACCTTGCAAAAACAGGATAAAACGAATTCCGGGGCCATCTACCGTGCCACAAGATTCAAAAGAGTGAATGCGCCCAACTACCGACATTATTTATTCCTTAATTTCAAAAAATGTTGATAAATTCTAACAAATTTTTAATCGGTTTGCAGAAAGAAAATAAAAAACACCGCACTTTTCAATAAAGTGCGGTGCCATTTTCATCAGTTTCGATTAAGCGGAGTTACGCTTGGCCTTTTACTGCTTTTAATCCTAAGAATGGTGCTTTATCACCTAATGCTTCTTCGATACGGATTAATTGGTTGTATTTTGCGATACGGTCAGAACGGCTCATGGAACCGGTTTTGATTTGACCTGCTGCTGTACCTACTGCTAAATCTGCGATAGTTGCATCTTCGGTTTCACCTGAACGGTGAGAAATTACTGCGGTGTAACCTGCATCTTTAGCCATTTTAATTGCAGCTAAAGTTTCGGTTAAAGAACCAATTTGGTTGAATTTGATTAAGATAGAGTTTGCAATACCTTTTTCAATACCTTCTTTTAAGATTTTAGTATTAGTGACAAATAAGTCGTCACCGACTAATTGTACTTTGTCGCCAAGTACTTTAGTTTGGTATGCGAAACCTTCCCAATCAGATTCATCTTGACCGTCCTCGATAGATACAATTGGGTACTCATTGCATAAGCCTTCAAGGTAGTGTGTGAATTCTTGTGAAGTAAAGGATTTACCTTCTCCTTTCATTTCATACATACCGTTGTCTTTGTTGTAGAATTCGGAAGAAGCACAGTCCATTGCTAAAGTAACATCTTTGCCTAATACATAACCTGCTTTTTCCACTGCTTCTTTGATACAAGCAAGCGCAGCTGCATTTGATTCTAAGTTAGGCGCAAAACCGCCTTCATCACCTACTGCAGTGCTTAAACCTTTCGCTTTTAATACTTTAGCTAAGTTGTGGAATACTTCTGCACCGATACGTAATGCTTCTTTTAATGTTTTCGCACCAACAGGTTGGATCATAAATTCTTGAATATCCACATTGTTATCCGCATGTTCACCACCATTGATGATATTCATCATCGGTAATGGCATAGAATATTGACCTTCTGTACCGTTTAGGATTGAGATCCACTCATATAATGCTTTTCCTTTAGAGGCCGCCGCAGCTTTTGCATTCGCTAAGGATACAGCCAAGATAGCATTTGCACCGAATTTAGATTTGTTATCTGTACCATCTAAATCGATCATAATTTGGTCAATTTCAGCTTGGTTAGTTGCATCTTTACCAAGAAGAGCTTGTGCAATTTCGTTATTTACTGCAGCAACTGCTTTTAAAACACCTTTACCTAAAAAACGGGTTTTGTCACCATCACGCAATTCTAATGCTTCACGAGAACCGGTAGAAGCACCTGACGGTGCAGCAGCAAGTCCAACAAAGCCACCTTCTAAATGCACTTCAGCTTCTACAGTTGGATTACCGCGAGAGTCAATAATTTCACGACCTATTACTTTAACGATTTTTGCCATTTTTGTTTTCCTCTATGAGTTAAAATAAAAAATAATGTGCATATACTAAATTGATTTTGCTGATTTGTCTTGTAAAAAATGATATTTTCTTGATTTAAATCTAGGGTTTATTGACTATTCGTCAAATTTACCGAAAAAGCCCATCCCTCCCTCTATTCTTTGCCTAAGGACGAGACAAAAAGCTGTCTATGTCTCCCTAAAGAGATATAGAGTAGATCGAAGATTTACTGAGAGGGAGAGAAAAAATTCTTCTGCTCAACAACTTAATCAGAACAGTAAAAAACCGCTTGTAGAAATGATCTATACTGATCAAGCCAACAAGCGGTTTATTTTTATCGGAAGTTTACCAATTACATACTTTCAGTAAATGTACGGGTAATTACGTCCATTTGTTGCTCTTTGGTGAGCGAGTTGAAGCGCACCGCATAGCCGGAAACACGAATGGTTAATTGCGGATATTTTTCCGGATTTTCCATTGCGTCCAGCAACATTTCACGGTTAAGCACGTTTACGTTTAGGTGCTGACCGCCCTCGATTTCCGCTTCGTGGTGGAAATAGCCGTCCATTAAGCCCGCAAGGTTGCGTTTTTGGGCTTCCAAGTCTTTCCCTAAGGCATTTGGTACGATAGAGAAGGTGTAGGAAATACCGTCTTTCGCATAAGCAAACGGCAGTTTCGCCACAGAGGTTAAGGATGCCACCGCACCTTTTTGGTCACGACCGTGCATTGGGTTTGCCCCCGGGCCGAATGGCGCACCGGCACGGCGACCGTCTGGGGTATTACCGGTTTTTTTACCGTAAACCACGTTTGAAGTGATGGTTAAAACGGATTGGGTTGGGGTTGCATTGCGGTAAGTGCCGAGTTTTTGGATTTTCTTCATAAAGCGTTCAACTAGATCGCAGGCGATGTCGTCCACACGGTTGTCGTTGTTACCAAATTGCGGATATTCGCCTTCGATTTCAAAATCCACCGCCACGTTTTTCGCCACGCCTACCACTTCGCCGGCTTTGTTTTTGATCTCAATGTCGCCACGGATTGGTTTCACTTTGGCATATTTGATCGCAGAAAGGGAGTCCGCCGCAACCGATAATCCTGCGATACCACACGCCATTGTGCGCACGACATCACGGTCGTGCAGTGCCATCAATGCGGCTTCGTAGGAATACTTGTCGTGCATAAAGTGAATGATGTTAAGTGCGGTCACATATTGGGTCGCTAACCAGTCCATAAAGCTGTCGAGACGGGTCATTACATCATCGTAATCTAAGTATTCGCTGGTGATTGGATCGGTTTTCGGGCCGACTTGGTCGCCGGATTTTTCGTCCACACCGCCGTTGATTGCGTAAAGCAGGGTTTTCGCCAAGTTCGCACGCGCACCGAAGAACTGCATCATTTTACCCACGATCATTGGGCTAACACAGCAGGCAATCGCATAGTCGTCATTGTTGAAGTCCGGACGCATTAAGTCGTCATTCTCATACTGCACGGAAGACGTTTCGATAGAGACTTTCGCCGCATAGCGTTTGAAACCGTCCGGCAGGCTTTCAGACCATAAAATCGTCAAGTTCGGTTCAGGAGACGGCCCCATTGTGTAGAGCGTGTGCAGTAAGCGGAAGCTGTTTTTGGTAACAAGGGTACGACCGTCTAAGCCCATACCGGCAAAGGTTTCGGTTGCCCACATTGGGTCGCCGGAGAAGAGTTGATCGTATTCCGGTGTACGCAGGAAGCGCACCATACGCAGTTTCATCACCAAGTGATCCATTAACTCTTGTGCTTCGGTTTCGGTGATTTTGCCTGCTTTTAAGTCACGTTCGATATAAATATCTAAGAAGGTGGAAACACGGCCAAATGACATTGCCGCACCGTTTTGCGATTTCACCGCCGCCAAATAAGCGAAGTACACCCATTGCACCGCTTCTTGCGCATTGGTCGCAGGTTTAGAAATGTCATAACCGTAGCTCGCTGCCATCTCTTTCATTTTTTCCAGCGCACGGTGCTGTTCGGCAATTTCTTCACGCAGTTGGATTGTCGCTTGAATATCTTGCCCTTTTTCCAATTTTTCTTGCAGAGAAGCAAACTGTTTGCGTTTGTCCGCCATTAAGAAATCCGCACCATAAAGTGCCATACGGCGGTAGTCACCGATAATACGACCACGACCATAGGCATCAGGCAAGCCGGTGATTACGCCCGATTTACGGCAACGCAGAATATCCGGCGTATAAACATCGAACACACCTTGGTTGTGGGTTTTGCGGTATTCGGTGAAAATTTTCTCAATTTCCGGTTTCAGCTCACGGCGATACACTTTGCACGAGCCTTTCACCATATTGATCCCACCGAACGGCATAATGGCACGTTTTAACGGTGCATCGGTTTGCAAGCCCACGATTTTCTCTAAATCTTTGTTAATGTAACCCGGTGCGTGTGAGGTGATGGTGGACGGCGTGTCGCAGTCAATGTCATACGGCTCGTGGGTTTTGTTCTCCACTTTGATCATTTCCATCACATCAGTCCAGAGCTTGGTCGTGGCTTCTGTGGCATCGGCTAAGAAGGATTCATCACCTTCATACGGCGTATAGTTTTTCTGAATAAAGTCACGCACATTGACTTCATTTTGCCAGTCGCCACCGGCAAATCCTTCCCACGCTTTTTGTTGGGCTTCAGATAATTGTGCCATAGTCATTTTTCCTTATGTAAATACCAATTAAAACCTTGCAAAACGGCTCAAAAATAAACCGCACTTTGCCCCTAAATTAATGAGGTCGATTGCAGTACCACTGATACAACGCAATACAAACTCCACCACCAAGAATATTACCCAAGGTGACGGGAATTAAATTTTTAACCAGAAAATGATAAAGAGTTAAATCGGAAAATTGTTCGGGATGAAGACCGATCATTTGCCAAAATTCCGCAGAACTGCCTTGAGCCGTAATAATGCCAAGAGGAATCATAAACATATTTGCCACACTATGCTCAAAACCGGAAGCCACAAACAAACCGATTGGTAAAATCATAATAAAGGCTTTATCGATGAGCGTTTTACCGGCATAAGACATCCACACTGCAATGCACACCATAATATTACACAAAATCCCTAAGCAAAAGGCTTCTACCCAAGTATGATGAATTTTATGTTGTGCCGTTTTTAAAATCGTTAAACCCCATTGCCCGTTTGCTGCCATAGTTTGCCCTGCGAACCATATCAACAAGGCAATAAAAATAGCCCCGATAAAGTTACCACAATAAACTACACACCAATTACGCAACATTTGCCAAGTAGTAATTCGACCACAAGCACGAGCCACCAATGTCATCGTTGAGGAAGTAAATAATTCTGAACCGCATACCACTACCATAATCACACCAACGGAAAACACCAATCCCCCGACTAATTTGGTTAATCCCCAATGGGTTTCGGTTGTACCTGTTTGGGTAGTAGCATAGAAAACAAAGGCAAGGGCAATAAATGCGCCGGCAGGAATAGCAGAAAGAAAAGAAAAATATTGTTTTTTAAGTGCTTTATAAGCACCGGCATTTTCACCGATTTGCCCGACTTCTGTCGGCGTTGCAATACAAGTTGAAGTATTTTTTTCTTCAGACACAAATTACTCCAAAATCAATATATTCAAAAAAATTTTATTTTTTATCATTTTTGTTAATTATAAGTTAGTTTTTAAACTGAAATCCAAAGAATTTTATCTTAAAAGGAAAAATATTGATCTGACGCAATGACTTGTTAAATCCCTGAAATTGCATTGTTAAAAAGATGTTAAATTTTATTGTAAAATTGCTATTTCTCCTTTTTTCTGATAAAAAGTGTGGTAATTTTTCTGCTTATTTTTTAAGGATTAACTATGGTAGCCGAAACTGTTTTTAGCAAAATTATTCGTAAAGAAATTCCGGCGGATATTCTATACCAAGATGAATTGGTCACAGCTTTTCGTGATATTGCACCGCAAGCCCCAACTCATATTTTAATTATTCCCAATAAACTGATTTCTACAGTAAATGATGTGACCACTGATGATGAATTGGCATTGGGTCGTTTATTCACTGTTGCTGCCCAACTTGCACGTCAAGAAGGTATTGCCGAAGACGGTTATCGTTTAATTATGAACTGTAATAAACACGGCGGTCAGGAAGTTTTCCATATTCATATGCACTTAGTCGGTGGCGAGCCGTTGGGTAAAATGTTGGCTAAATAACATGAAAAAAATACTGCTTATTTCTACCGCACTTTTGTTGGTGTCTTGTAGTTCACCGTCACCCACTTTGCTACATACGGCAAAACCGATTTTAAATATCGAATCTCGGTTGGAACATCAGTTATCAGCTAAATTGTACTCTGATTCTGCAGACGTAAAAAATATTGGCTCTCAAGTATTAAATCTCACTTATTATGTATATTGGTATGACAAAAACGGTGTTACTCAGCCTTTTAGTGCTAACCAAGAATATCAGCGAGTTCCCCTTGCTTTACAACCACAACAAACTGCTGTTCTGCCGTTAATGAAACCAACAACCGAAAGCGTGCAATATCGCCTCTATTTCAGTACAAAATAATCATGTCTTTATTATTAATTGATCTTGAAGGTCAAGAATTACAACAGGAAGAAATTGAGTTATTGGCCCATCCTTTAGTTGCCGGTTTAATTCTATTTAGTCGTAATTTTTATGATCGCCGACAAATTCAACATTTGATTCAATCTGTCCGCCAAAAAGTCAAAAAACCCTTATTAATTACCGTAGATCAGGAAGGTGGTCGTGTACAACGTTTTCGCGAAGGTTTTACGCAACTCCCTGCAATGCAATCCTTTGCGGAACTGATTAAAACACCACAAGAACAAGAACGTCTTGCTCAAGAAGCCGGTTGGCAAATGGCTACTGAAATGACAGCACTGGATATCGACTTGAGTTTTGCTCCCGTATTGGATTTAGGCCATGACTGTAAAGCCATTGGCGACCGCAGTTTTCATGGTGACATTAAGCCTGTAATCCGTTTAGCATCGGCGTTTATTCAAGGAATGAAACAAGCCGGAATGGCGACAACAGGAAAACACTTTCCAGGCCATGGTCAGGTTTTGGCAGATTCTCACTTGGAAACGCCTTTTGACGAACGGCCAAGAGCAATCATTTTTGAGCAAGATTTACAACCTTTTCAGCAATTAATTTCACATCAATTATTAGATGCCATTATGCCGGCACATGTGATTTACAGCCAATGTGACAGCCAGCCTGCCAGTGGTTCGACTTATTGGCTGCAACAGGTTTTACGTCAAAAACTCGGTTTCCAAGGCGCGATTTTCTCCGATGATTTAGGGATGAAAGGGGCAGGATTTATGGGGGATTTTGTAGCTCGCAGTGAAAAAGCCTTAAATGCAGGTTGCGATCTCTTGCTGCTTTGTAATGAACGAGAGGGGGTTATTCAAGTGTTGGATAACCTAAAACTCGATGAAAACCTACCGCACTTTGGGGTTCGCCAACAACGTTTGCAAAGCCTGTTCAAGAAGAAAACCTTTAACTGGAACGACTTAACCAAAACTCGCCGTTGGTTAGAAAATCATCAACAGTTAAGCCAATTGCAAAGAAATTGGTTGGAATATAAAAACCGATGATTTGTCTACATTTTGAGCAGAAAAATTGTACTTCTTGCCAATGGTTACCACGTTCTTACGATATTCAACTGGCAGATAAAAGCCATCATTTGCAAGGCTTACTGTCTGCCTTAGATTTATCTCAGACACAATGGTTTCCGCCTTTTCCATCGGCACAGCAAGGTTTTCGTAATAAAGCAAAAATGGTGGTGAGCGGTGCGGTAGAACGCCCGATTTTAGGCATTATAAACGAACAAAACCAACCCGTAGATTTAACCGATTGCCCCCATTATCCTTCTCATTTTTCGGCAATTTTCCCGATTTTGAAAGATTTCATCGGACGCGCCGGACTTGTGCCTTACAATGTAGCCAAACAAAAAGGTGAATTGAAATTTATTTTACTCACGGAAAGCCGTTTTAACCAAGAATTAATGTTGCGTTTTGTGTTGCGTTCCGAAGACAAAATTCCGTTGATTAAGCGCGAGCTTGCCGGGCTTCAAGCCAAACTGCCACAACTCAAGGTCATCACAGCCAATATTCAACCGCAACACGCAGCCATTTTAGAAGGCGAAAAAGAAATTTTTCTCACCGAACAACAGGTCGTTGAAGAACGCTTTAATCATATTCCGCTGTTTATTCGCCCACAAAGCTTTTTTCAAACCAATCCACAAGTAGCGGAAGGCTTATATAGCACAGCTCAACAATGGATCAGCGATTTGCCTGTTCAAAAACTTTGGGATTTATTCTGTGGTGTCGGCGGTTTTGGCTTACATTGTGCTACTGCATTAGCGGAAAAAAATCACGATGTAGAACTTATCGGCATCGAAATTTCACCTTCCGCTATTTATTCAGCAACGCTATCGGCGAAAAAGTGCGGTCTAAAAAACGTACGTTTTCAATCTTTCGATGCGAAAAATTTTGCATTCACTCAAGAAAATCTCCCCGATCTCGTGATTGTAAACCCACCACGACGGGGGATAGGTCTTGAACTGGCTCAATTTCTCAATAAACTGCAACCGCAGTTTATCCTTTATTCCAGTTGCAATGCCGTTACAATGGCTACAGATTTGCAACAACTGACGCACTATCAAATACTGAGAATCCGGCTTTTTGATATGTTTCCACATACCTCGCATTATGAGGTGCTAACCTTGTTGGCTAAACGTTCTAAATAGCCTGTCCAATTAAAATATTGCCCCGGGTCAATTTTTCGTTCAGGGGCAATTTGATTATGCCCCACAATACTATCGAGTGTAATTTTCGGATAGGCCTGCATAATTTCCCAAGTTAAATCAGATAATGCCTGATATTGTGCTTCGGTAAATGGTTGCTCGTTACTGCCTTCCAACTCAATGCCAATAGAAAAATCATTACATTTTTCACGGCCTCCAAAACTGGAAACGCCGGCGTGCCAAGCTCTGTCGTTGAAATTTACATATTGGGTAATTCGTCCGTTTCGTTCAATCAAACAATGTGCCGATACGCGAATTTGGTGAATTTCTGCAAAATAAGGATGAATATCAGGATTGAGTTTACCCAAGAAAAAATCATCTATATAACCACCGCCGAATTGCTCGGGGGGCAAACTAATATAATGAATAACCAGCAAGGAAATATCCTCCGGGTCGGGTCGAAAATCAAAATGTGGACTTGCCAACCAACGAGTGGTTTTCAGCCTGCCGTTTTCAATGTTTTTTGTCATAAAAAGATTATTTTTGCGATCTTGATCCCAAAAAAGTGCGGTGCATTTTGACGCTGTTTTGTCATTCACTCAAAATTTCCCTTAATTTTAACTAAATGAGGAAATTCTATGAAAATTAACCGCACTTCCATCCAAATTTCAGTCAAAAAAGGCTTTACCTTGATTGAGCTAATGATTGTGATTGCAATTGTTGCTATTTTAGCCACCATTGCAATTCCATCTTACCAAAATTATACCCGAAAAGCCGCAATGTCTGAACTTTTACAAGCCTCGGCTCCCTATCGTTCGGAAGTTGAATTATGTGTTTATAACACTAATGCAACGACAAATTGCTCGGGTGGCTCTAATGGTATTCAAGAAAATAATACTAATGGTTATGGTAAATATGTAAAAAGTGTTGAAGTTGCCTCCGGCGTCATTACTGTGCAGGGTAAAGGTTCATTGGAAGGCATAAGCTATAAACTGACTGCGTCAGGATCTGCTTCTAACGGAGTATCTTGGACTGCGGATTGTAATAATAATGCTGCACTTTTCCCTTCCGGTTTCTGTAATTAATTTAGGAAGCAGGAAGATGAGCTATTCCATACCGCTAATTAACGCACTCAACGGAGAGCAATTTCAACTTTCGCAGGAATTATGGCTGAAAAATAAAGAACAACGGCAAATTTTACTGCGTTATCTGTGTCTACCTTTACGGGAAAATACAGATTGCCTATGGCTAGGTGTGGACAGTTTAGCGAACCTCGCTGCTCTTGAAACCTTTACTTTCTTGACCGGAAAACAAGTCGAGCCGGTATTGCTCGCCGGTCAAGAATTAAAAAAGCACTTGCAGGCGTTAGCCCCTCAACAGGTAGTGGAAGAAAATCCGGTTTTTTATACCGCACTTTTACCTCAAACAGAGGCGTATTCGCCTGATATCACAGATGAACCGGTCATTGCATTACTCAATAATCTGTTTGAAAATGCCATGCAACAGCGAGCTTCCGATATTCATTTGGAACCACAAAGTCAATCATTACAAATCCGTTTTCGCATTGACGGCGTTTTGCAGCCACAACCTGCAGTATCCTTGAATTTAAGCAGCCGCATTATTTCCCGTCTCAAGATTTTAGCCAAACTGGATATTAGCGAAACACGTCTTCCACAGGATGGTCGTTTTCATTTTAAAACTACCTTTTCTGATGTATTAGATTTTCGCCTTTCCACCCTACCGACATATTGGGGCGAAAAAGCCGTCTTGCGATTACAGCAGAACAAACCCGTGAAACTGAGTTTTTCAGAACTGGGTATGACAGAAAAACAACAATTGATTTTCCGTCAAGCCTTAAGCCAACCGCAAGGACTGATTTTAGTCACAGGCCCGACAGGAAGTGGAAAAAGTATCTCACTTTACACCGCACTTTCCTACCTTAACTGCCCTGAAAAACACATTATGACTGCGGAAGATCCCATTGAAATTGAACTTTCCGGCATTATTCAAAGCCAAATTCACCCACAAATCGGGCTGGATTTCAGTCGGTTGTTGCGTACTTTTTTACGCCAAGATCCCGATGTTATTATGCTGGGAGAAATTCGTGATCAAGAAACGGCACAAATGGCATTACGGGCGGCACAAACCGGACATTTGGTTCTATCTACTTTACATACCAATGATGCCGTTTCTGCTATTTCACGCCTCAAGCAATTCGGCATTCAACAACATGAAATAGACAACAGCTTATTGTTAGTCATAGCCCAACGTTTAGTGCGCAAAATATGCCCAAAATGTAGTGGACATTCCGATGGTGTGACACAATGTGATTGCCATCAAGGCTATCAGGGGCGCACCGGTATTTATCAATTTTTACAACCGCACTTTTCCGATCATCATTGGCAATATCACACAGATTATGCCAACTTACACCAAGCTGCCGAAGAAAAAATCCGTTTCAGTATTACCGATCAAGCAGAAATTAATCGGGTATTAGGTTCAATCATGGAGAAAAAGGTATGCAATTAAAATGTTATAACTGGCAAGCAATAGATCGTTTTCAGCAAAAACAATCCGGAAAAATGGTGGTAGAAACGGCTGAAATTGCACATCAACAACTCTTGAACCGTGGTTTTCAGCAGATTAAATTACAACGAAATTGGCAATTACCACTTAATCCGAAATCACAAGACATCAGCTCATTTTTAACGCAATTAGCCACATTATTGCAATCTGCCGTTACTTTAAAAGATAGTCTGCAAATTATACTAAAAAACTGCAAGCACATTGTGTTAAACCAATGGATAAGGGTGATTTTACAACATATCGAAAGCGGTTTACCTTTTTCCCAAGCGTTAATACATGTTCCTAAATTGCTTAATTATCAAGAACGCCAACTCATTAAAATCGGTGAAATGAGCGGGAAATTAGCCGATGTTTGTAAACAATTGGCCAAGCATCGCTACCAACAATTGAAATTACAACAAAAACGCCAAAAAATTTTACTCTACCCTATGATGGTATTGAGTATTTCAGTGATTTTAACACTGTTATTATTACTCTTTGTTGTACCGCAATTTGCGGAAATGTATAACAATAATAACGCTGAACTGCCTTTTTTTACACAGCTTCTACTGGATTTATCCTCCCTATTGGCTCATTATTTTGGGTCATTGATCTTCTTAACTGTTGCGATTATTTTTCTACTCAACCGCCAATTACAACGTTCACTCAAAATGCAAAAAATAAAGACCGAACTTATCTCACATACCCCGATATTAGGCAAGATTATACAGCTTTCAAGGTTGGTAGGATTTTGCCGCAGTTTACATTTAATGCTAAATTCAGGCGTGCCTTTGCAACAAGCATTAAATACCTTTTTACCTCTTCAAGAAAGCTGGCAAACTGACCCCAATATTGAGGGGGATTGGGTACTGAATACTCAAATCAACCTGATTTTAACAGGGCTACAACAGGGATATACACTTTCAGAGACGGTGAGTTCAACATTATTCCCAGAGGAAGCGCAACAAATGTTACAAATTGGTGAGAAATCAGGGAATTTAACGGAAATGTTGCATCATATTGCAGATAATTACCACCGCCAACTTGAGCATCAAATTGATCTCCTGTCACAACTGTTAGAACCCTTTTTAATGCTCATTATTGGTGGGCTTATCGGCTTAATTATGTTAGGGATGTATATGCCGATTTTTACTATGGGATCGGTAATTCAATGATATATCTCGTATTTATATGCGTTGGCGGTATCCTAGGATTAAGAATTCGTTATTATTGCCGTCATTTTGCCGAACAGGTTAGTCTAGATATCTATACTTGTTATTGTGAGATTTTTCCGGATAACCCTCCACCTTATGAAAGCAAAAAATCCACTATGTACAGCATAAAGTGCGGTTCAAATAGCGGTTTTTTTATAGGATTTTCAATGTGTTTTTTAGCCTGTTCCCTGCTATTTGATCATCTATGGCTGGCCGCAATTATTGCACTCAAATGCAGTATACTTGCGACAATTTCACTGATTGACTACTATTACAAACTGATTCCAACTCTACTTTGCCAGCAATTAATGGTACTAGGAATAACGGCGACATATTTCAACTTAGTACCACAAAATTTAGCAGAAAGCCTGCAAAGTGGTGCTATAGGTTTTGTCATATTTTGGTTACTTTATCATTTCGCCAAATTTTACTCTCAAACCGAAGCATTCGGGCGAGGTGATTATTGGTTGATTGGGGGGCTTGCGACTTTTCAGCCTTGGCAAGCCTTGCCACAATTTATTTTTATCGCCTGCATAACTGCATTGCTCTATGCTTGGTGGCAAAAAAAACATAACCCACAGATAAAATTTATTCCATTTGCCCCGTTTTTATGCTTTGGTGGTTTGTTGGTTTTTGGGTTAAACTGGGCAACAATCAGCTAAACTCAAGGAGTTTAATATGCCCTATGTTGTTGGCTTAACCGGCGGTATCGGCAGTGGAAAAAGTACTATCGCCGAATTGTTTGCCAAATTGAATGTCCCGATTGTCGATGCAGATATTGTTGCGCGTGAAGTTGTCGCAAAGGGATCGCCCTTACTCAAAGAAATTGTCGATCATTTTGGCCACCAGATTTTAACCGAAAACGGTGAATTAAACCGTCCTGCATTGCGTGAGAGGATTTTTCATCATGATGCTGAAAAAAATTGGCTGAATCAGCTTTTACATCCGGCAATACGTACTGCAATGCAACAGCAACTGGCAGTTCAAACTGCGGATTATGTATTATTTGTTGTGCCTTTATTAATTGAGAATAAATTGACTGCACTTTGTGATCGTGTGCTAGTGATTGATGTCTTGCCGGAAACCCAACGACTTCGGGCTGCTGACCGAGATAACAGTAATCCTGCATTAATTCAACAGATTATTAACAGCCAAGCCAGCCGAGAGGCACGTTTGGCTGCAGCAGACGATGTGATCAATAATGAAGGCAAACTGGCAGAAAACCTACCGCATCTACAAAACCAAGTATTTGAATTACATCAAAAATACCTAACATTAGCGAGAGAGAAAAATGAATGCAGAAACCTTTAGTGTAAATTGTCCACAGTGCCGAAAATTAGTGTTATGGTCGCCCGAAACCCCCTTTCGCCCTTTCTGTAGTAAACGTTGTCAATTAATTGATTTAGGCGAATGGGCAGCAGAAGAAAAAGCCATTCCTTGTGACACTGCCGATTTTGCCATGAACCCTGAATTTAACGAGGATTGGAAATCTCATTAATGCAGATTTAACATACACAAAACAGCATAGGTGGCGAATTTTTTATCTTAAACGAGCAACAGCAAAAAATAGCCAAATTGAGCTATTATTATCCTAGATGGGAGTATTTATATGATACCAAATGAAATTATCAATTCTTTTGAGATAAACAATATACCATACAAAAGAAATGATGTTGAAAAAAAATAGCTGAAGAGGTTTTAAATAAACTTGGTTTAAGTGAAAAAAGCCAAGCATATGAGTATTTCTATCATATTTATGGTGGTAATATAATAAATCCTAAATCAATAGATGAATTGATTGATATAGCTGATGAGAGTATTTTTGATTTTATAGACTACGCAAGGGAAAGGTATTCTATACCATCAGAATTTATCCCTTTATCCTCTGATCAGGCGGAAGGGATGTTTCTGCTTAATATTATAGACAATAAGGTTTATGACCTTGAATTATCTCGTAATGATTTTGATTTAAATGATATTTTTTCAAAATGGGAAAATTTTTATACTTTTTTACTTTGGTATATAGATAAAGAAATTTTATAATTATATTGCAGTGCGTAATGTGCGTATCACGCACCTTTTTATTTCTCTAACTCTACCATTATGACAACAACCATCTAGGCACACCCCAAGAACTCACCGACAATGACGGCAACATCATCTGGGCGAATTATGAGTTTGCTTGGGGTGGGTCTTATCAAAACTATTATAAAGAACAGTCTATTAATGGCATTGTTATTTACAAAGATGAGCTACAACCTTTAAAATTTCAAGGTCAATACTACGACCCTGAAACATCACTACATTATAATCGTTTTAGATATTATGATGGTGATGTCGGAATGTTTATCCAAAGAGACCCGATTGGGCTTTTGGGTGGGGTAAATGTCTTTGCTTATGCTCCGAATCCTGTGGAGTGGATTGACTCGTCAGTAATGTTCATCTTGATGTAAAGTAAATTAATTATGAAAAATATGCTTGG
>JAUNED010000006.1 GCA_030525745.1 Lonepinella koalarum
TGTGGTGCGCATTATACGCAAATCAAAATACCTTGCAAGCTGTTTTTTCAAAAAATTTAAAAAAACTTACCGATTGTCTATTTTATATTCAAACCTAACTTTTTTATTACTGAACCGATATGTATTCAAAATAATAAAAACACTTTTCCAGAAAACATTTGCATATTAGTCAAAAATTTTTTAGACTTAAAGAAAATTTAGTCGGGGTGCCTTTGTAAAAGGCTGAGATGATACCCGTGAACCTGATTCAGTTAATGCTGCCGTAGGAAACTAATATGATGTCAAACTACACTTCCCAATTTCTCTCTCTCTTTTCTTACCGCACTTCTTATCAAACTAAATCGTCTACAATTTGGAGGATAAATGTGCGTTGAAATTTGCCAGCTTCGGCTCGCTTTTGGGCAACAAGTCCTATTTGACCGGTTCAATTTCACTTTGTCTCAAAACAAATGGACAACCCTATTGGGTACAAGCGGTGTGGGAAAATCAACACTGCTACGAGCTATTGCCGGTCTTGAAAATCACTCTGTTCAAGCAGGCCAAATCCGTTTTGCTGACGACACTCGTCTTGCTTGGCTGGCACAAACCGATTCTCTCTATCCATGGCTATCGCTGGTAGATAACGTTCAACTTCACACGCATTTACGCGGTCAAAAATCGGTGGAAACCAGCCAAAAAGCCGTTTATCTCCTCGAACAAGTAGGATTATCCGATCATCTTCATAAGCCTTGCTACCAGCTTTCCGGTGGACAGCGACAACGTGTTGCCCTTGCTCGTACATTGATGCAAGAGGCTAATTTAATTTTAATGGATGAACCCTTTTCAGCTCTTGATGCCGTCACTCGTCACCAACTGCAAGCCTTAGCCGTAGAATTGTTACGCGGTAAAACGGTACTGCTGATTACACATGATCCACAAGAAGCCATTCGGGTTAGCGATGAGATTCGTATTCTTCGCGCTCAGCCTGCAGAACTTTCTGCCATTTATCCGCTAACCGGCCTCACACCCAGAACATTGGGAACTCAAGCACTTTGGCAATTACAACAACAATTGTTTGAAGCATTAACCAGTGAAGGAAAAACAAGTGGGGAACATCTATGAACATTTTGCAAAAAATACCGCTTTTTCGACCACTTGTTATCGCATTTTGTTTGCTATTTTTATGGCAAAGTGCGGTCATTTTAGGTGAAATTCCGCCCTATTTGCTGCCCTCGCCCTTTGCCGTTTGGCACAAACTCAGCGAAAACATACCGCTCTTATGGAGGCATGCGCAAATTACCCTGCTTGAAATTCTGCTGGGCTTATTACTCGGCTGTTTATTTGGCTTAGGATCAGCATTACTGCTCACACGTTATCAATGTCTTTCCGGCTTGTTATTACCTATTTTGGTCATTTCACAAGCCATACCGGTATTTGCGATTGCGCCGTTATTAGTTCTGTGGTTCGGCTATGGACTGGCTTCCAAAATTATGATGACAGTGCTAATTATCTATTTCCCTGTCACCGCCGCTTGTTTTGACGGTTTACGTAACACACCCAAAACTTGGTTGGATTTGGCAAAAACGCTACAAATTTCACCGCTTGCGATATTGTTTAAAGTCCGATTACCTGCAGCATTACCCTCACTGGCATCAGGCTTACGCATTGCCGTGTCCGTTGCGCCAATTGGGGCAATTGTCGGTGAATGGGTCGGTTCGTCACAAGGCTTGGGCTATCTCATGCTCCACGCCAATGCCAGAATGCAAACTGATCTCATGTTCGCTGCCCTATTTATCCTCATTATACTGGCACTTACCCTCTATTTTTTTACCGACCGTCTGCTCAAACGCCTTGTGCCTTGGGTAGCATATTTACATTAAACGGAGAAACACAATGACATTACACCGCACTTTACTTGCCGTCACCACATTGATGGCGGCTCAAACTCTCATCGCTAAAGAAAAAATCAGCTTGATGTTGGATTGGTTCGTCAATCCTGATCATGCTACCATTATTGTAGCACAGCAAAAAGGCTATTTTGCGGAACAAGGGTTAGACGTGGAAATTATCGAACCCGCTGATCCAAGCATGCCACCCAAATTAGTTGCTTCAGGTAAAGCCGATTTAGCCATAGATTATCAACCACAATTACAGCAACAAGTAGCACAAGGATTACCCTTAATTCGGATCGGCTCATTGATCGCTACGCCACTCAATAGTCTTGTGGTACTGGATAACGGCAAAATAAACCACATTGCCGATTTGAAAGGAAAGAAAATCGGCTATTCGGTCAATGGATTTGAAGATGCTTTACTGAATGCAATGTTATCCTCAGCAAATCTCAAAAAAAACGATGTGGAACTCATCAATGTAAACTGGTCACTCTCACCATCCTTACTTTCCGGACAAGTAGATGCCGTGATTGGTGCATTCCGTAACTTTGAGCTCAATCAATTGGCATTAGAACAACATAAAGGCAAGGCATTTTTCCCCGAAGAACACGGCGTACCGGCTTATGATGAATTAATCATTGTCGCTCATAAAGAAAAAATAAACCAACTCAAATTCTCGGCATTTTTGACCGCACTTGAACAGGCAACGGTTTACACCCTAAATCATCCTGAAGCAGCATGGGAAGCCTTTGTGAGTTACAAACCGCAAGAGCTAAACAACGAACTTAACCGCAGAGCTTGGACAGACACTCTACCTCGCCTTGCCCATCGCCCAAGAGCCTTAGATAGCCATCGCTATAAACGCATGGCAGAATTCTTAAATGCCCAAGGATTAGTCAAAGACATCCCTCCATTGGAAAATTATGCAGTGGAATTAAAATAATGATCTTCCTCATACTCACCGTATGAGGCACTATCACCCAATCTGCCCCAACGAGGCTTAGTGTAATGAAACAAGTACAATCCGTACTAGAGTTAAAAGGAAAAACGATGAGCTATTTAACCCAAATCCGCCAACAAAATCCACTTATACACAATATCACCAATATTGTCGCCGCAAATTTTTCTGCCAACGGTCTATTAGCATTAGGTGCATCCCCCTTGATGTCGGCTAACATCGAAGAAATGGAAGAAGTACCGAAAATCAGCAAAGGCTTGGTGATCAATATCGGCACCTTGATCGGCAAGGAACTGGAGGCCATGTTGCTTGCCGGCAAAACCGCCAATCACATCGGTATTCCTGTTTTGCTCGACCCTGTCGGCGTGGGCGCAACAAACTATCGTAAACAGGTCGTGCAAACGTTACTAAACGAGGTTCAATTTTCTGCCATTCGAGGCAATGCCGGTGAATTGGCAACCCTTGCCGGTATTGAATGGCAAGCCAAAGGCGTAGATGCCGGAAATGGGAGTGGCAACCTAATAGAGATCGCCCAAACTGTCGCTAAAACATACCGCACTATCGCAGCTATCAGTGGTGAAACTGATGTGATCAGCGACGGCAAACGCACAGCATTACTTTCTAACGGTACGCCAATGTTCCCCAAAATCACTGCCTCAGGCTGTTTGTTAAGTGCTGTCTGCACTGCTTTTTTAAGCGTTGCCGAACCACAGCACTATTTTGAAGCCTTGCTCGAAGCCTGCTCCACCTACGCAATTGCAGGAGAATTGGCTGCAGAAGGCATAACCCCTACTAATTTAGGGCAATTTTCTACCGCACTTTTAGATCGACTCGCTGAAATAACTCCTGAAATGGTGCGTTCTAAAGAAAAAATTCAACATATCTAAGGAAATAACATGCAACAAAATAGCCCTATCAAAGTGGCTACCGCATCTATGGTCGGTACAGCAATTGAATATTTTGATAATTACATTTACACCATGGCAGCAGTGCTGATTTTCAACACTCAATTTTTTAATAGCACTGATCCTATGTCTAATCAACTGGCCTCTATTGCAACATTGGCATTAGCGATTTTTGCTCGCCCACTTGGTGCAGCACTGTTCGGACATTTAGGAGATAAATTTGGCCGCAAACGTGCTTTAGTTACCTCTCTTTTATTAATGGGATTCTCCACTATTGCTATTGGCCTTTTACCAAGTTATGCCAGTTTTGGCATTGGCGCTACCTTATTACTTTGCTTGTGCCGAATTGGGCAAGGTATCGCATTGGGTGGCGAATGGGCTGGTGCAGCATTAGTGGCTACCGAAAATGCACCGAAAAATCAACGGGGTTGGTTTGGCATTTTCCCACAATTAGGAGCTCCCATTGGTTTGCTGTTAGCCAATGGCGCTTTTTTCCTCACAACTTTTACATTCGGCCAGCAAGCCTTTTTAGAATGGGCATGGAGAATTCCCTTTATTGCCTCTGTGATCTTAGTTGCTATCGGTTTATATATCCGTCTGAATTTACACGAAAGTGCGGTCTTTTTAAAAGCAGAATCGGAAGGCAAAATTAAACATTTGCCGTCCAAAGCTGTCTTTACCGAATATTTCCGTCCGTTCTCACTCGGTGTGTTATTAGCCACCGCAGGTTATGTTCTGTTCTATATTTTGATTGCTTTTGCCCAAGTTTATGCAAAAAGCCCGACCACCATTTCCGAATTCGGCCACCCACAAGGATTAGGATTAGAGAGTTCGGTATTCACTCGTTTACTACTGATTAATTCAGTCATTTTTGGGGTTAGTATTGCTTTTTCCGGCATAGGCATTCAAATAATAGGCCGTCGTTTATGGATGTTAATTTTCACAGCTCTCACAGCTCTCTTCGGTTTATGCTTACCATTATTTTTAACCCATGGTACAGAAACATCTCTTTTCTGGTTCTTAGCCATCGGCATGATCTTGATTGGGGCAACTTTTGGACCTTTATCCATTTTATTACCTGAACTTTTCCCAACGGAAGCACGCTATTCAGGTGCTGCACTTTCTTATACCATCGCAGGGGTTTTAGGTGGAAGTGTTGCAACTATTGTCGCAATCCAACTCAATACTCACTATGGTATTTTTGGGGTTGGTTTATATTTAACAGCAAGTGCTTTGCTTTCTTGTATTGCATTATGGTTTGTGAAAGAAACAAAACACGTTGATTTATAAAATGAAAAAGGTGGGCTATAGCCCACCTCAATCTAAATAGTCAACAATTTAGGCTAATTTACGTTTCGCTAAAATACGACTTGCACATTCAGCCGCAGCTGTTAAACCACCAGCCATCATAATAATATCTTTAATAATCAAGCGTCCTGCTGCAGATAAATAAGGGAAACCATGAGCCGGTGTAGGAAAGTCACCCCCTAAGTTAGGCACCCAAGTTTCCGGCGTAAAAATTAGGAATGAAAGCGTAACAATAGACATACCAAAGGTAAGTAATCCACCAATCATACCTAATGTAGAATTCCAAATACCTAATAAGGTTAAAATACCGATAGTCACAATCATTGCACCAATGATATAAGAGGCTACATAAGTGCCATTCGCTTTATGCCACTCAATATTTTTAGCTACCATTTTGCCTTCCGGATTTTTATAAAGGGTATATTCTTTCACCATTTCCCCCTTACCATTATCCACAAGATTTGAACCGTTTTTATACATAAAACTCAAAAATGGGCTATTAGAAACGAAATGAGCAATACCGTCAGCTTCATATTGGCAAACTTTTAAGCCTCCGATCCATACCATTACGACACAAATAGCAACACGGATAAAGTTGATAAATTGACGTTGCATTGGTGCAACAATTTTGGCGATTAACTCAATAAGTGCGGTCATATATTTACCTCTTTTTAAATATAAAAAAGCCAAAATCCATGAGAGATTTTGGCTCAATAACGGTTATTTCAATCCCTGTTTAACAAGATCATCATAACCACCATGATTGGTCACATTACTGTAACCTAATTTTTTAAGCTCGTTCAATGCTGCCTCTGCACGGCGACCTGAACGACAATAGAGATGAATTGGTTCATCTTTATTTGGACTGACTTGGGCAATTTTCTCAGCAATTTCCGTGTGAGTAATATTGATTGCACCGGATAAATGTCCTTGAGCAAATTCCTCTGCAGAACGAACATCAATCCAAAGACCTTTGGCTTTTTCTTTAATTTGTGTTTGCTCTGTCTCTTGTGGTTGATGAGCATTTACACTAAATGGCATAGCCATAGCTGCCAACAACGCACCTAATAATGCTACTTTTTTCATCATTAGATCCTATCTTTGTTGATCTACAGCTTCTAAAGCACGCAATGCATAAGTATAAGCCGCACCAGCATTTAACGCGATAGCTGTTGCTAATGCACCCGCAATTTCGCTTTCTGTTGCACCGGCTTTTGCCGCTTCTTCTGCATGGACGCTGATACAACTTTCACAACGTGTCGTAATGGCTACTGCCAAAGCAATTAATTCACGGGTTTTATGATCTAATGCTTCTGCTGCAGCTGCAGTCCCTAACGCTTTATAGGCTTCCAACATTTTTGGATGCTTTTGTCCTAATTTGCCGAAAGATTGTTTTACATGAGCAGTATGTTCTGTCCAGTTATTAAATTGCATTTTAAATACCTCTGTTTAGTTATCAATCAGTAAAATTCGTGTTATTATTGCGATTATTAAACCTAAAACCTATTCAAAAAATCTCATTTCATAGCGAAAAAATATGCCTGATAGCTTAGATAGACTAATACAACTCGCCCAAATTTCAGGGGGGATTAATACACAATGCCATTTTCAAGGAAATTGGTTTGTACAACACCAATTCAAAGCCCAACAAGCTGTTGTACATATCGTGGTAGAGGGTGAGGGCTATTTAAAAATACATGGAGAACAAAATAGTCGCCGATTAAAAAAAGGCGATATTGTCTTTTTCAGTCGTTCTGCCGCACATATTTTAAGCAACCAAAGAAGTTGTGGAAATATCACGGATACACCGCAAACGGACATTCAGCACAATATTCAATTAAAATATATAGGACAAGGACAAGCTGATTTAAAACTATTTTGTGCCCATTTTTCTTATGATAAACGTGCAGATCTATTCCAAAACTTACCTGAATGGTTGTGTTTAAATTTGCCTGATAATATCTTACAACCGATTTTACTCTTGCTGGAACAAGAAGTAGATAACCACAACTTCGGCACACAGCGTGTCATTGACAGCCTGTCAAATGTATTATTAATTGCTATTATTCGGGCATATTTAGCTCAAAAACCAAATGATGTCGAAGGTATTTTAAAAGGCATTCAAGACCATCGCTTAAGTAGCTTATTAAATGCGATTTTAACCTCTCCAGAACAAGATTGGTCAGTAGATAACATGGTGGAATACAGCCATATTTCTCGAGCCCAACTGATGCGTATATTCAAACAAAAAATTGGGCTTAGTCCCCATGCTTTTGTGCATAAAATTCGTCTACAACAGGCAGCAAAATTACTCCAAACATCGGCAAATTCAGTGCTGAATATCGCTCTTTCAAGTGGTTTTCAATCTGAACCGCACTTTATTAAAGCTTTTAAAAAAATGTATGACATGACACCAAGTACATATCGTAAGCATAACAAACAATAAAAATGAGAATAAATTGCATTTAATTAAAATTGATTTAGAATAGATTACCTCTTTTAGGTTATCTGTTTAAACTCAAGGACACCAATGCAACATTTTCATCTCAACACTATCACATCAGTATTCACTACACTGCTTTTCATTTTTCCATCTGTACAAGCGAAAGCAACGAAGCAAGAACAAAATGAGACATTAAATGAAATCGTAGTATACGCTGATCAAACAATAAGCTTATCTTCCACACAAACAATTAACCAACAAAAAATCAAAACAACCCCGAGTAGTAATAATAATCTCACCGATTACCTGAAAACTCATCCTCAAATCCGTTTTGAACAAAGTGATGCAAACGGTTTACAACGAGGCGAAATAAAACCAGCCAATATTTCCATTAATGGTGCCGAGGCTAACCAAACTGCTTATTTTGTAGACAATGTTAATATTAACAATGATTTAGGTGCAGACACTGAAATCTTTGATGGCAGTATGCAAGTCATGCCGGGAATGTCTCACCAACAAGCCTACTTCTTTGATACTAACCTGCTTTCTTCTGTAATAGTACACGACAGTAATATTTCTGCCAGCCTAGGAGGATTTATGGGCGGTGCTGTGGTCGCTAAAACAAAACAATATAGTGGCGAAAATAAATTCCACCTCCACTATCGTCATACAGGATCCAATTGGGCGAGTTTACATGCAGATGGAAATGCTTTAAATAAATTAAAAACTATCTTACCTGACAGTACATTACAGGCCGAATACCAACCTGTTTATAAAAAAGATTTTTTCAGTATTTCAGGTGAAACCGCATTAACCGATAACCTCGGCTTGGTTGTAGGAATAAGCCGTCGAGCAAGCAATATCAAACAAAGTGCGTTGGTCTCCAAAGAGGGCAAACGTGACGATCAATATTATCGTTTCCGTTCCGATAATGCATTAATCAATATGGTTTGGACACCGGATAATGATCATCGAGTTGAATTAGGTTTACGTTATTCCGATTATCAAGAAAGTAAATTCTACCCGAATACCTTAAATAACAATGTAAAAGATAACCATAAAGCACATGGTATCACCTTATCTTGGATCAAAAACTTTAATAGTGGCGTACTCACCAATACACTGGCTTATGATAATCTTCAAGATAAACGTCGTTCAGGTTCTAGTGATGTGGAAACAATTGTGGTGACGGATGAGTTTTATAATGAACTTGCCAATTATGAAATAGGCGGTTATGGTAATAGTTTATTACGCCAAAACAATCTCCATTTTTCTTCCGAATTTGCCGTCGAATCCTTTAAAACTGCAAAGATCAATCACGCCTTATCGGTAGGTGGTTTATATCAACGTACAGGCTATAACTTTAAACGAGAGCAAGATGTATCCGGTAAGATTACCACTATCGTTGATAACGATCCGCCTTTTACTTTAGAAAACTTAGTAGCTAAAAAAGGCAATGTAAAAACCAATTATCAAAATATTGCACTCTACGTTGAAGACTTAATGCGTTGGAAAACATTGGAATTCCGTGCAGGTTTACGAATTGAGCGTGATGATTACCTAAAAAATACGAATCTTGCTCCTCGCTTTGTTACAAAATGGCAAGCCTTTGATAATACAGCTCTTAGCCTTGGTTTCAACCGTTATTACGGGCGTTCTTTTGCCTCATTAAAACTCACCGATAAAATTTTGCAACTCAATGAAAGTCCTAGTCATCGTTATGAACAATTAGGTAAATTAAATACACCTTATGCGGATGAATTCAGCTTGGCATTACAACAATCTTGGCACAATCTTGATTTCAATTTGAAATATATTCATCGTAAGAACAAAAATCGCATTGTGGTTAAACGTGATAACGGCATAGATCGTTTCCAAAACGGCAATGATTATTCTGTCAATACATATAGCTTACATGTGCAAAACAAAAGCCCTTGGCAATTAGGTAAAAGCTATTGGCATGCAGGTGTCAGCATTGATTGGTTGGATACGAAACTTAGCGATTTAGATCGCACTATTAACGCTAATGAAATCGTGATTCTGGACGGTCAATCCATGACTCGAGCGGAAATGCGGAAAAAAGTCAATGCAAACAATGAAGACTGGACAGCTCGTTTCAATTTAGATATATCCCTACCTGATTATGGTATTACTTGGTCTCATTTCTTATGGGTAAAAGCACCTATCAAAGGTTATGAAGAAGTGTCCGATCCTGTTTATCGCAGTATCAATCAAGGTTCCCATACCCAATGGGACAGCCGTTTACGCTGGCAACCAACCATAGCGGCTAAACATCAACCTTACATCCAGTTAGATATATTAAACCTGCTGAACAACACTCGTAAAATCACTAAACGTAACGGCTCAGATAATTTCGGTGAATACACGCCGGGACGTGAATTTTGGCTTGAAGTAGGGTATGATTTCTAATTCAAATATATCTTTTATCGACTTCTCTAATAACTTGGGAAGTCATTTTTTTATATTCAATAGATAAAACAATGAAAAAACTGACCGCACTTTTAGGCTACCTCCTATTGGCAAGCTGCCAAATGCCTATTTCATCAACATCATCAAAAGACTTACCTTTCCATCAGCAAATTGAACGTGGCACATTGGAAAATGGTTTGCGTTATTTTTTACTGGAAAATACAGAACCCCAAGATCGTGTTTATATTCGCTTAGTCGTCAATGCCGGTTCACTAAATGAAGAGGATGATCAAAAAGGCGTTGCTCATATCGTTGAACATATGGCATTTAATGGCACAAAAAGGTTCCCTAACAATCAAATTATTCAGGCATTAGAGCAACTTGGTATGCAATTTGCCCGAGATATTAACGCCTTTACGGATTTTGAAAATACCGTTTATACATTAAATTTATCTGATAATAACGAAGAAAAATTAGCCTTGGCTTTTGAGATATTACATGAGTGGATGCATAATTTAACTATCTTACCTCAAGATTTAGAAAATGAACGAGGCATTGTTCTAGAAGAATGGCGTTCCAGATTAAGTCCGCTATTACGCCTTGGAGACAAAAAAAGTGCAGTGGAAATGGCCAATTCTCTTTATGTACGACGTGATCCTATCGGTACACCGGAAAGCATTAAAACAGTCCCAACGGAACGGGTAAGAGACTTTTATGAAAAATGGTATCGCCCTGATAACATGTCATTAATTATTGTAGGCGATTTTAATAAAACCAAAGTGCGGTCACTTTTGCGAGAAAAATTGGCTCAATCCCCCAAAAAACAATCAGTCAAAGAATTACCAAAAACAGATTACCGTATTCCACTTGTTAATGAATGGAGAATGGCAACCATCTCCGAAAAAGCAGCGGATTATCGTACACTGGATTTCAGTTTCAGCAAAATTTATCATGAAGATAATAGCATTGAACGCTATAAACAGGATGTTATCACTCAAGTGGCGATGAATTTAGTCAATGCCCGTTTACAAGAATGGGAAAAACAACATCCACGTTTAATAAACAGCGCTACCTTCTACCAAACTCATCTAGGGCGTGAAACCCTGCAATATATTTTTTCCTTACAGCTCGATCAAACACAATATCAAACGGCATTACAAGAACTCTTTAAATTTATCGCTCAAATTCACCAAAACGGTTTTACCGAACAAGAATTTAAGCAAGAAATAGAGCGTCTACATGCTTTTAATCAACGCAAATCTGAATTGAAATTAGGTAGCTTGAAACTAGCCAACGATCTCATGACGGTATCCGTGATGAAAAAACCGTTTTTTCTCAGCCAAACTCAAGAATATGAATTAAATCAGCACATCCTTAATCAAATCAACCCATCTGAGGTAAAAGAAGCCTTTGAGCAGATCCTTGAATTAGACGCAAAATTAATCTTGATCACACAACCTGAAAACAAACCTTTAGGCTTTACTTTGACAGAAGTAAAAGCATGGTGGCAATCTTATTTAAGCCGATATCATACTGAATGGAAAAGTTCAAATGAGAAGAAAGCTCTTCCAGCCTTAACCTTGCCTCTTGGCAAAATTCAGCAACAAACACATTTAGATCGTGGAAATATTGATGAAATGATACTGAGCAATGGCAGTAAATTAATCTATCACTACAGCGATAAACAACCCAATCAAGTGTATTTCAAAGCCGTAACGCAAGGCGGATATAAATCAATCCCTGTAAAGGATTTTCATTCATTACGCTCTGCAGTAAAAGTAATTGATGAGAGTGGTATCGGCAATTTTTCTCAACAAGAACTTAACAATATGTTTAGTCAATCGCCTCTTGGCATTTCCACAACACTGGAGGAATATCATCAAGGCTTTTTAGGTGCTGCCAAAGCAACTGATTTATCACAGCTCCTTACCCTCTTTCATTTAAAATTAAATGATATCAACATAGATGAAAATAGCCTTTACAAATATAAAAAAGAAAGTTTGGAATACCTAAATAAAAAAGATAAAGAAAATGAATTTGCCCGCTTAATCGCCCAATCTCGCCAGCCACAAGGAGAAACTGTATATAGTCAAAAAGCAGAACATATTCAATCGCTTACAACAGATAATATGCGCCGTTTATATCAGCACTATATTCAAAATAAAACCGATTTTACTTATTTTATCGTCGGCGATATTGAAAAATCCCAAGTTATTGCTTTGGCAGAAAAATATTTGGCAGGAATGGAAACCAAAAAACAACCTCGCCAAGCTTATACCGACAAAACAATCACGCCCAAAGAGCGGTTGATTTTGCGCGGATTTAATGAACCACGAGCAGAAATAGAACTCTATTTATTAGCCGACAACCAACCTTGGAAAGCAGAACACACATACCTGTTTGACATTCTCGCAGAGATTATTCAGGAAAAATTACGCTTAGTATTACGAGAACAAGAAAGCGGTATTTACTCAGCGAATGCTTCCATTTTTCAAGAGCCTGAAATCAATCAAATTGAAGGAAGGATCAGTTTCAGTGCATCGCCAAAGCGGGTAGAAAACTTGCTTAAGCTGACACATCAAATTTTAGATGAATTCCTTGAAAAAGGGGTCGATGAAACCATGTTGGCTAAAAAAATCGGTGAGAAACATCGTCAAATCAAACAATATTATGACAGTTTAACCGGCGTATTACTCATGTTAGAACACAGTTACCTTTATGCCGGCAATTCAGATTTAGTCTATCTTTACCAAAGATTAGAACAAGACGTCACTCAAGAAAAAATCCAGCAATTAATGAAATTACTGTTAAAAAAAGAAAACCGCTTTGAAGCTGTTTTGACCCAGTAATCAAAACTCAATAAAAATCAACCGCACTTTTAATTTTTCTGACTAAAAGTGCGGTTAATTATATAGGTATTTTAAAATTATTCTTTTGGCGTGCCAAAAACTTGTACCCAATAAACGCCATATTGCGCCATTCCCAATTCTTTTAAATCAGGATTCATCATATTGGCACAATGTCCTGGACTTTTTAACCAACGATCGATGGCTCTTTGTGCATTATTACTCCCTTTATGAATATTTTCTGCCGCAGTAGAATATTCATATCCTTCATCTTCCATGCGATCAAAAGGGTCGCGTCCATCTAAACCATCGTGGTCAAAATAATTTTTTTCTGCCATATCTTTGGCGTGTTTTTCTGCAGCTAATTGAAGCATATTATTTAATTTTAACGGAGGTGCTGCCGAAAAATGTTCATTACCACACAAACGTGCTTGGCTACGGGCTTGATTAACCAGTTGTAACATTTGTTCTTGAGTCTCTGCAAAAGAGGCAGTGCTAACAACATATAACCCCGTAATCAACATATTGATTCTTTTCATAAAATCACCTTATAGATAAAATTTATTGTCTCTGCCACTGTGATTTCGGCAATCTATAACATTCGGCATTCGCAAGTAACGCTTTTGCCTGCTCATCGCCAACATATTTCCAATGCCAAGGCTCTACAGAAATACCTGTTATTTTAGAATTTATTTCCGTAAAAGTTTGAACAAAACCATATTTTCCGGCATTTTCAACCAACCATTGATAGGTATTGGAGCCTGAAAAACCGGAATTAATCGGGTAAAAATCAATTGCTAAACCGGTATGATGCTCCGAAAAACCTGATGCGGCAGAGAAAAAATAGATTTGCTTCGCCGCTAGACCTTTATTTTGTTTGCGTTGAATAATGTTGTGCTGCGCTTTTATTGAACGAAATGCAGAAACAATTTTTAATTGTACTCCTTGAGATCTTGCATCTATTATCATTTGTTGTAAAGCTTTGCTCATAATTTTATGTACTTTATACCCCTGAACCTGAACCAGGTCATTACTCGAGGCTTCTGGAAACTGAAAATGATAAATTCCCACTTTGGCTGCCTCTGCACTATATTCACAATTCGGCATATTCTGATTTATCCCAGCAATAGATAAGGGGACTGATTTTCCATGATTGATGGCTATTTGAGAGCAAGCTGTTAAACATAGACTTAATAATATAAGCCATAATTTATTTAAACAATACATAGTGGATAAATTATTTTAGATATGAAAGCGTTGTGTCATAACCACACAAATATTATAAAACCTGAGGAAAACCTAATTTTCCCTGATTTTCTGTTTTCATTTCTAAAAACGGACAAGCCAAGGAATCTCTAATAGCAATCTTTCCTGCATATTTCAGTTCTTTCATATAATGTTTCCACATAGCCTTATTCGCCTGATCCAATTCTGCTTTTTTATCTAATGCCATTGTAGCTACTTTAAGGAAATCTAAAATTTCCTGATAATCATTGCAATCGGCATCTTCTATAAAAAGTTTGGCATTTTTCCAATCAAAATGTACAGTTTTCTTTAATGATTTAGAAAGTACTTGATTGATAGATGACTCCCGCTTTTGCATACTGAATTCCTTTTCATTAGAAAAGGAGTTAGAGTTATCTGCCCAAATAGCAGAAGATATACATAAACACAATATAAAAAATATTCTTTTCATTAGTACGCCCTTTTATTCTTGATAATCCTTTCTTACCTAGAGAAATATCTCGCTTGATCTGCTTGAAATTTTGCTTGATCTGCTTGAGCTTTGGCTTGCTGAGCTCGAAATCTGGCATTATCTGCTTCAAGCCGTGCTTTATCAGCCATATAGCGAGCTTCATTTGCCTCTCTTCTGGCTTCTTTAGCTTCTTCTCTTGCAAGTTCTGCCTCATAGCGTAAATTATCTTGCTCTCGCTTTACTTGTTCCTGATGATGTTGAACTTCTAAATAGCGTAATGCTTCGCTATAAGTTTCCACATAATTTTTTTCAAGGAAATAAATCACAGAATTGATATGCTTTAATCGCAATGCGGATTGTTGATAATCTTCTGTTTTCCACATACCTTCGTTAGGGAAAAAATTAATTGCTTCAATATATAGATCTTGATTAGTTAAATTTTGATATTCATCATAAGTTTTCTGTAATTGTGGTTTAAGCAATTCAATCTGTTCTTTTGCATTTGCAATTGCATCTAATGCTTTTTGTCTTGTCTGATTTTCAATTTCTTCATAATCCTTTTCATAAGGCCCGAAACGCATTTTTGAGGATGTAAATAGTAAAATTACAGCTAAGCCGAGAAAAAATGCAATTAGTGATATTGGTGAAGTTAAATACGATATTGTAGGCAAAATAATATCCAATACACTTACATTACTAAATCCAAGAAAAAATCGATCTAATAAACTCCAATGAAACAATAAAGAGATTAAAATATATACTGAAAGAGTAATATAACCCAAACGACTTTCTCTAGGCCCCATTATATAAATTGTTTTCTCCCCAAATAAGTCATGAAGTTCAAACTTCATTTTGGGATTGGTTAAAAGAGAAGTTGCTGAAAATAAAATAAAACAAAGAACAATCAAAAAATCTCGCTCAATATAACTATTAACATAAGCAACACTAGGTTTGATATTATATAAATAAGATCCTAATGCTCCATCTATGGATACTAAAACAGATAAAGAAAACACAGAATATAAAAAATAATGAATTAACGTAGTTATACGATATCTTTTAATGTCTCTTAAAATAGATTCTTTACTTATCTTTTCTTTATTTCGTAAAAACTCAATATCTTTCTCTGACTTTTCAATCTCTGCTTTATATTTTTCAATCGCAGAAAAATCAGTTACATACTCATCTTCTTTCTGATAAGCATCTTGTAATATATCTCTATATAAAGTCAAATTCTCAACCACTTGTTCTTTATTTTTATTATTCATTTTAATTCTCCACTAAAATCTAGATAAAAAGGCTGCATAAACAGCCTTTATAATCTTTATCTTTAATTAAAATAACCAACCGGTTGGATTGACTGCTTGGTCGCCGTGTAATTTCACTAAACCGACAACAACTCTAACTACAAACCATAATCCGGCAACAATTAAGACAATTAAGCCAATACCAATGAACATAGTGAGGACGCTAAGTAAGCCTAAGATCAAACTGATCCAAAATGTTCTAATTAAGAACGTACAATGATCGGCATAAATTGTTCCTTGAACATCTTTACGTTTGACATAAGCAATAATTAACCCAATCAAACTTGGGATACCGGCAAAAATAATACTTAAAATATAACAAATATAAGCCACATAAAGCATTTGTTTATCTTTTTGAGTTGTCATTTGGTTTTCCATTTTTCTTTTCCTTATTCATAATTGAGTAGTTATATCATCCAGAAAATTTATGGCTTAATTAAAAGCCAATTTAACTAGACATAACTTGCCTAAATAGTAAATGGTGAATAAATTTCAGATTCTGTAAGATGATTAATAACAGACATTGGATTTATAGGCAACGTTGGTATATTGTCCATCTTGGATAGTCATTTGATTATTCGATTTTTTGACATTAAAGTAGCTTTTTTCTTTATCTAATGCTTTATACACTGCTCCTTTTAAGCCTTTCTTTTCTCTTTCATCCATCTTATCTATATCAAGTCCATAATTAGTCCATTCAATGACTCCGGATAATTCATTATTTGTATTTTTTTCAATAGATAAAAATTTACCAATGGCATACTCAGCGGAATTGCCGGTATAGTATTTAATTTTATTTTTCTGAATATAATAAAATGGCGAACTATCCATATCAAATCCATAACATCCCTGTAAATTAGATGAAATAGTCGCTTTTTGAGGTTTAGTATTAGGCTTATCCATAGCTTGAGATGGTGCAACATAGCCCATCAATAATGCAGTTGAAATAACGACTGTAGAAAATAATTTACGCATTGAATTGCTCCTTGTTTATTAAGAAATTTTTGTAAAACTGTAATGAAAGAAATGGCAGATTATTTTTTCAATAAATCTGAAATAGTACGGTTGCATTTTTCTTCGCTAGACTTAAATTTTCCCATAGCATCAGAACAGTCAGCGATACTCATTGCTACATTCATTGCTTTCATTGGGTCAGCATTGTCTTTTACATACTGCATAATTTTTTGTTGTTCGTTTTGAGAGGATTTTGCGGCTTCTTTTAACGTCATTGAGCCAACATTATCGCAAGCGGAGAGGATAAATGCTGTGGAAAGGGCAAAAATCAGAGATTTTTTCATTGTTATACTCCATAAATTGATTTGAATAATGAGCGATTAACCTCGCCCGATAGATCACCTGACGAGATTATTTTGGCATTATATATTGTTTTTTTTTTGCACAATATGTTACTATTTTTTAATCAAAAAAATGATAGAGGGAGGAATGAGAAATGAATAACTAATTGATTTTTAGTAAATTTAACAATATCTATTTAAAGACGGAGTAAATCAGCTAAAAAAATGACCGCACTTTTAAAAGTGCGGTCATTTTTGAATGAGTTTTAACAGAACTTATGCTGTCACAACTACATTGTCTGCTTTTTTACCACGCTTATCATCAATTACATCAAAAGTGACTTTTTGACCTTCTTTTAAGCTGCGGAAACCATCGCTTTTAATTGCTGAGAAATGCACGAAAATTTCTTCGCCTGTTTCTGATAATAAAAAGCCGAAACCCTTAGTGTCGTTGAACCATTTCACGGTTCCTGTGATTTGAGACATTGTGTATCCTAATATGAATGAAAATAAAGATAACTAAATAACACTGATTGAGAATTGAGATAAAACGCAATATGGTAGGATTATTTATGTTCTGTTGCTTGTACAACAGTTGTCATAGTAGCAGTATATTGCTGAAATAACATCTTTTATTTTATTATTTTGCGATTCTATTCAAAAAAAATGCACCCTAAGGTGCATTCTATTAACGAAAAAAGGATCTAAGCAAATTTTTCTTGAAGTTTATCCAACAGCTTTTGATGAATACCACCAAAACTGCCGTTACTCATCACAAGAATATGATCGGTTGGTTCCGCTTCATTCACAATCAGTTCCACCAGCTTATCTAAAGACGCATGCCATTTCGCCGGTTGAATGCAACTATTGGCAATATCTACCACTTCCCAAGGAATATTATCCGGCTGCAACAAAAAAACCTGATCTGCGCGTACTAATGCTGGTGCGATTTCCTCTTTGTGAACCCCCATTTTCATTGTGTTAGAACGAGGCTCTAATACTGCTAAAATACGTACACCTCCGCCCACTTTATCTCGAAGTGCGGTCAATGTTGCTTGAATTTCTGTAGGGTGATGAGCAAAATCATCATATACCCTAATCTTATTCACTTCACCACGAACTTCAAGGCGTCGTTTCGCATTCACAAATGTAGATAAGGCTTGTGCTGCATTTTCAATACTAACGCCAGCATGATGAGCGGCAGCAATTGCCATTAAACCATTGTGCATATTATGCTGGCCGACGATATTCCATTTTACTTCTGCCACTTTTTTCCCTTTATGAAACACAGCAAAATGGGAACTGTCGTTGGTTAAACGTTCTGCGTACCAATCTTGGTTTTCTCCCAAGAATTGCTTTTCTGACCAACATCCCATATCCAGTGTCTCTTTGGCACTGATTTCACTTGCAGAAGACAAAACCAAACCGCTACTTGGAATAGTACGAATCATATGATGAAATTGACGTTGAATAGCCTTTAAATCATCAAAAATATCTGCATGATCAAATCCGATATTATTAATAATCAACGTCTTTGGATTGTAATGCACAAATTTAGAACGTTTATCAAAAAATGCTGTGTCATATTCATCGGCTTCAATCACAAAATACGGGCTTTCAGTTAATCTGGCAGATACGCCGAAATTTCCTGCAATACCACCAATTAAGAAACTTGGCGATAACCCGTTTTGCTCTAAAATCCAAGTGAGCATACCTGTGGTCGTGGTTTTTCCATGCGTGCCGGAAACGGCAAACACCCAGCGATCACGTAATAAATTATCATGTAACCACTGAGGCCCTGAAGTAAAAGGCAAACAGTTTTCCAATACATACTCAATACAAGGGTTTCCCCGTTTCATCGCATTCCCCACAATCACCATATCCGGTGTTGGGTGTAATTGGGAAACCTCAAAGTGCGGTATGATTTCAATACCGTTTTGTTCCAAAAAGGTAGACATAGGTGGATATACATTAGTATCCGACCCCGTAACATGATACCCCATTTGTTTGGCAATAATCGCCACGCCTCCCATAAAGGTGCCACAAATCCCTAAAATATGAATATGCTTTTTACTCATGTTTATTCTTCTTCACTGTTTTCCGAGAAACGTTCAATTCGTGCGCCTAATTGGCGTAATTTTGCTTCAATATGCTCATAACCACGATCAATATGATAAATACGATCCACAATAGTTTCACCTGAAGCAATACAACCGGCCAGCACTAAGCTGATTGAAGCCCGTAAATCCGTAGCCATGACTTGCGCACCGGATAAATGTTCGACACCATGAATAATTGCCGTATTACCTTCAATTTCGCCTTTAGCCCCCATTCGGTTTAATTCGGGAATATGCATAAAACGGTTTTCAAAAATGGTTTCAGTGATTTTAGCCGTGCCACTGGCAACCGCATTTAATAAGGTAAATTGTGCCTGCATATCTGTTGGGAAACCCGGGTGAGGCATGGTACGAATATTCACCGCTTTGGGTCTACACCCTAAACTGTCTAAAGTAATACTGTCTTCGCTCACATCTACTTGCATACCGGCTTCACGCAATTTCTCAATCACCGCATCTAAGGTATCCGCTTTTGTACCTTTACATAGAATACGTCCACCTGAAATGGCTGCTGCAACTAAGAAAGTACCTGTTTCAATCCGATCCGGCACAATAGAATGTTCACAACCGGCTAATTTTTCTACACCTTCCACACTAATAGTATCCGTACCGGCGCCGCTGATTTTAGCTCCCATTTTATTTAAGAATACGGCAGTATCCACCACTTCCGGCTCACGAGCAGCATTTTCAATCACTGTCGTGCCTTTAGCTAATGTCGCTGCCATCATTACAGATAAAGTCGCTCCTACGCTCACTTTATCCATATAAATCTTAGCTCCGTTCAATTTTCCATGAGATGTCGCTTTTACATAGCCTTCATCCAGTTCAATAAGTGCGCCCATTTTTTCCAAACCGGCAATATGCATATCCACCGGTCTTGCACCTATCGTACACCCTCCCGGCAAAGAAACCTGCCCTTGATGGAAACGAGCTAATAACGGTGCTAATGCCCAAATAGAAGCTCGCATGGTTTTAACCAATTCATAAGGCGCTACATAACGATCTATTTTACTTGCATTAAGATGAACTCGTTTATTTTCATCACGTTCAACTACAACGCCTAATTTGCGCAAAATTTTAAAAGTGGTGTCCACATCTTTCAATTCAGGGACATTCGTTAATACCACTGGTTCTTCCGCTAAAATAGCAGCAAATAAAATAGGTAATGCCGCATTTTTTGCCCCAGAGATTTGTACTTCACCATTGAGACGGGATTGCCCGTAAACACGAAACTTTTCCATTTTCTACCCTTATTTAATCCCGTTTAATAAACGATCACGCTTCCATTTTTCTTGATCATAAGTTTTAATAGTTAAAGCGTGAATTTCTCCGGTAGAGAAATATTCCATCAAAGGAGCATAAATAGTTTGTTGTTGTTTAATACGAGATAATTTAGCGATTTCATCATCTACCACAATCACACCAAAATGGGCATTTTCACCTTGTGCATAGACTTCAGTTAAGCCTAGTTTTTCTTTTAAAATCGCTTCAATTTGTTTTGGTTCCATTGTTTTTTCCGTTAGAGTTACATCTTAAATAAAGGATTTCAGCCAATCGTCCAAATTGAACAAATCAGCTAATGTGAATAATTGAGGGGGAACATTCTCCAACCGTAATATAACGTGCGCCGATTGCATTTTACGGCAATTGGCAATCATTTCACATAACAGAGCAAACCCAGCACTGTCAATCCGTGTAATTCCGGCCAAATTCCAGTAAATATCGGTATGTTCCATTTGCGCATGGGATAAAAACGCAAAACGTTGTTGCTTTTGTTGAAATTCCTTCCACAAAGGCAACAACGTATGACGAGATAGCTCTCCAATTAATTGGAGAGCTATTCTATCATCATTTATCGCTAGCGACCATTCGAGTTTTTCAGCTTGCATAATTGATTATTTTTTCATTGTCACCGGCACGGCAGCTGCACGTTGAACTTGCTCGGTTAATGCGTCAATCCCCTCTTTACGTAAAATTGGTGCCCATTCTTTTTGCTTAGCCTCTAATACACTAAAAGTTTCGCCAATCATATCATAGACTTGCCAGTTTCCTGTTTTACTGTTTTTACGCCATAAAAATGTTGCTTTCAAAGGTTGTTCCTGAACAATTTTAATAGTGACTTTTGCATAGCTGTCGCCATCAAATTGCGCCGGCTGAATTTGAATATTTTGTCCTTTATACATCGTTAAAATTTGAGCATATTCACGTTCAATAAATTTACCAAATTCCGCAAAAAAACGCTCACGCTGTTCCGGTGTTGTGGATTTAAAATATTGACCTAATACCGTAGAACCTGCCAAATTGACATGTACATAAGGCATCAAATCTTGGCGTACCAAGGTTTTCAAATGGTTCGGATCAGCGTTAATTTTGCCTTGATCCGCTTTTAAATCAGCAAATAATTTATCTGCTGCTTTTTGTGTTAATTCATAAGGCCCCTCTGCCGCCATTGCCTGAAAAGCAAAAAGTGCGGTCAAAATCGCAATAGTTTTGCTAACCAACTGTTTAAACTGAATTTTCATTCCAACTCCTCACATTAAATGACTGAAAATTTATTGTGCCGCAGGCTCTGCCGTCGGCTCTTTTTTATCTTTATCGCCATATAAGAATTGACCTATCAGATCTTCTAATACCATGGCCGATTTAGTATCAACAATTTTACTGCCTTCTTTTAACATCGCTGTTTCACCGTCATCAAACCCGATGTTTAATGCAATATACTGCTCCCCTAATAATCCCGATGTTTTAATTGATAATGAACTATTATCAGGAATTTCGTTATAAGTTTCATTGATTGCAATAGACACTTGAGGTAAATAGCTTTTCTCATCAAGAGAAATTGCCGTTACCCTGCCAATTACAACACCACCAACTTTTAACGGGGCACGGACTTTAAGACCGCCGATATTATCAAAAGTTGCAGTGACAGTATAGGATTTTTCCTGATTAAATCCCTGTACATTGGCCACTTTCAATCCCATAAAGACTAAGGCGGCAATGCCTAATAATAGGAATAAGCCTACCCAAAATTCATATTTAATTGTTTGTCTCATAATATGTCCTAATTTCTATTCAAATTTTGACCGCACTTTAATTAACTACCAAACATCATTGCAGTTAAAACAAAGTCCAATCCTAATACCACTAATGATGAATGCACCACTGTTTTCGTTGTTGCTTGGCTGATCCCTTCCGATGTAGGAATACAATCATAGCCATTAAATAACGCAATCCAGACCACAGCAAAAGCAAAAACGATACTTTTAATAAAACCGTACAATAAATCTGTCGTTGTTACTGCATTTTGCATAACTGACCAAAAACTGCCGGCATCAATGCCTTTCCAATCTACACCTACCAAAGCGCCGCCTATCACACCCACGGCAGTAAATAAAACAGCTAAAATCGGCATGGCAATCACACCGCCCCAAAAACGTGGTGCAATCACACGACGTAAGGGATCGACTGCCATCATCTCAAGACTGGAAAGCTGTTCTGTCGCCTTCATTAAACCAATTTCGGCGGTTAATGCAGAACCCGCACGACCGGCAAATAAAAGTGCGGTCACAACTGGCCCTAATTCACGTAATAAAGACAATGCCACTAACTGACCTACATTGGCTTCTGCTGCAAAATCCACTAATACCACATACCCCTGCAACCCTAATACCATACCGATAAAAAAGCCGGAAAGTAAAATAATCAACAGGGATTGTACACCTAACACATATAGTTGTTTGATTAATAAAGGCGTGTGTTTGCGATACTGCGGCTTGCCAACCAAAGCACCCCATAACATAAATCCCGAACGCCCCAAGGCTTTTAGTAAATTCATCGCACTGCCACCCAAGGCTGAAATTGCTTTTACAATCATTTAAACAATTCCTCCACATAATCCATTGCAGGATAATGAAACCTTACTGGTCCGTCTTCTTGACCTTTAATAAATTGTACAACTTGTGGATCTTGGCTTAGTAATAAGGTTTCCGGTCTCCCCTCCGCAATTACCCGTTTATCTGCGATAATATAAGCATAATCTGCAATGCTTAATACTTCTTGCACATCGTGGGAAACCACAATAGAGGTTAAATTTAGCGCTTCATTTAAACGCTTAATTAAACTAATAATCACGCCCATGCTAATCGGATCTTGCCCGGTAAAAGGCTCATCATACATAATCAAATCCGGATCCAGTGCAATAGTTCTTGCCAATGCTGCACGGCGAGCCATCCCCCCAGACAGTTCGGACGGCATTAAATGCGCAGCCCCACGCAATCCTACTGCTTCCAATTTCATTAATACAATTTGACGAATAAGCTCTTCCGGTAATCGGGTATGTTCACGAATCGGAAATGCCACATTATCAAAGGTTGATATATCGGTAAATAATGCTCCCGATTGAAATAACATACCCATTCTCTGCCGCACTTTGTAAAGTTCGGAATTCGACATTTGACACAAGTCTGCGCCGTCAAATAGGATTTCTCCCTGTTCAGGCTGTAATTGACCACCTATTAATTTTAACAAGGTCGTTTTGCCAATACCTGAAGGGCCCATAATTGCGGTGATTTTTCCTTTTTCTACCCGTAAATTGAGGTTATCGTAAATTAACCGCTCCCCTCGTTTAAAAGTGAGGTTTTTCACTTCAATCAGCGCTACCTCACTTATATTTTGTTTCATGTGATTTCCCTAAAATTGCCTGTTTTCAACTGCACTTTGCCTCTATATGGGCAAGAGGCCGCTAAGTCTAGCGTCAATACACCCAAATAGCAAATATACCCTTGTTTGACTATCAGCTTATCCCAATGTTCCGTTTATTGAATTTTTTCGATTTGACTGACTAAAATACCGTCACTTAATCGAGTTATCAGGGGTTCGCCAATCTTCACTTGCTGCACCGAATATAAAGTTTCTCCCTTGATATTCTCTGTAATTGAATAACCTCTTGCCAATACATTAAGCGGGCTTAGACCATCTAATTTTCCACATAAACGGACAAATGCATGGTGTTTTTGTTTTAGCTCATTTTTCAAAGCCATTTCTAGGCGTACTTCGAGTTGCTGCAATTGCTGAACGTCTTGCTGCAATCGATAAGGTAAGGGATTTTTTACCAAACGTTCGGAAAGTGCGGTAAATTTTTGCTGTGTTTTTTCCAATCGGGCTAGTATTGCTCGATTTAGCCGCAGGCTCAATTGAGTCGTACGGACTTTTTGTAAATTTAATCGGTTTTGTGGATGATAATGTTGCAGCTGTAGCCATAAACGTTGTAACCCTTGCTTTTTCTGTTGAAAAAAATAATCAACGGCCATTTCCAAACGCTGACGCTGATAATTCAAACGCTGCTCTAATTCCTGCTGATCTCGACTGACTAATTCTGCAGCAGCAGAAGGCGTTGGCGCGCGCACATCTGCAACCAAATCAGCAATAGTGACATCAATTTCATGCCCTACGGCGCTAATAATCGGTAAATCGGAATGAAAAATGGCTCGGGCAACAATTTCTTCATTAAAACACCATAAATCTTCCAAAGAGCCACCACCACGCCCCACAATCAGCACATCGACTTCTTGCCGGAGATTAGCCAATTCAATCATTTGCACAATCTCTTGAGCAGCATCTTTACCTTGTACTGCACTGGGATAAATAACGACATTTAAACTTGGATCGCGGCGTTTTAAAATCTGCAAAATATCTTGCAACGCAGCACCTGTTGGTGAAGTAATAATGCCTACACGTTTACAAAAGTGCGGTAGGTTTTTCTTGAGATGTTGAGAAAACAATCCTTCAGCAGATAATTTTAATTTAAGCTGCTCAAATTGCTGTTGTAACAAGCCTTCTCCGGCAGGGTGCATGGTTTCCAAAATCAGCTGATAATCACCACGCGGTTCATACAAACTCACCGAAGCCCGCACTAACACCTGCATTCCGTTTTGTGGCGAAAATGTAACCCGCTGGGTTTTCATTCGCCACATTGCACAGCGTACTTGAGCATTTTCATCTTTAAGCGTGAGATACCAATGACCCGAAACAGGTCGGGTGAAATTGGAAATTTCGCCCATCAGCCAAATGGAAGCAAATTTCCCTTCTAACAATAAACGTACACCACTGTTTAATTGACTGACGGAATAAATATTATCTTGGTTCATTCAGTTAATAACACCCAACCGTCATCTAACCAGTTACACAAGCTGTCTAACAGCAATTCTAAGGCGGTTTCACTGTCTTCCACTTGTTCAATATAGCTGCTTAAATCTTCCCAATTTAAGGTTTCGCCGTCAGCCAAGCGTTTTAAAATTTCCGTTTCAATTAAATTGAGTTCATCCAGCCATTCGCCGTTAGCATAGATTTTTAGCGGCTGTTCGGTATAAGCTAATTTACTATTATTATCTTGAACCAATACAGCATTTTCGTCCATTAGCATCGCACGCACGTCTTCCGGATCAGCCATATCCTCACCAAGCAACATTTCATAACGCCGAGTCGTCACCGTTGTGGCTACGGCTTGTTCAAATAAGCGATCAAATTCTACTGAAGTCGCTATTTTGTCTAACCATTGTTGTTTTATTTGCTGCACCATAGTGCGGTCTAATTTTCCACAGTTTTGTGCACTAGGACTTAAACGTAACGGCAGGAAAAATTCACTTAAATTAAAGTCCGGATTATCCAAACACAAGGCTTTATTCAAATTATCAAAGAGTTCCGATACATTAGGATAACGAAAACCGAAAGAAAAGGTTAAACAATCATCTTGTGCTACACCATAATGAGACAAACGAGGTGGCACATACAACATATCTCCCGGGGCAAGTACTTCATCAAAAATAATTTCGCCCATATCATCAAAAATACGGATTGGCTGATTCGGTTTAAATTCCGTGCTTGGATCACACCATTTTCCCAACTGCCAACGGCGATGACCGTAACCTTGCACTAAAAATACATCATATTCATCATAATGTCTGCCTACTGAGCCACCTTTAGGTGCGTAAGACACCATAATATCGTCCCGTTGCCATTGGGGGATAAAACCGAATAAACGCCACAAATCGCCCAATTCCGGCGACCATTGTTCCATATTTTGTACTAATACCGTCCATTGTTCAGGCAAGTCGGCAAAATCCGATGCATTCAAGGGACTTCTCGTCAATTTCCAATTATCTTCAGAATATTGCTTAATTAAACGAGCGGTTGCGTCTTCATTCTGAGCCAATTCAATAATATCTTGTGGTTCAAACTGTCCAACAATTTGCGGTAAACCGTTTTTAATTAATAGCGGTTTTTTCTGCCAATAATCACGTAAAAATACCTCAGCACTGATCTCTTGAGGTAAGCAATAATTAATCATGTTGAGCCTCCTGTTTGGCTTGTTTTTCCGCTAATTTTTCCGCTTTTTTCTTTTCTTCTGCTTCTTTGGCTTGTTGTTCCGCCCGCAGACGGCGAATTTCTTTCGGATCAGCTAATAAAGGACGATAAATCTCAATCCGCTCCCCGTCCGACAAAATATCGGTTAATTTTGCAGGACGGCTAAAAATACCGACTTTATTTTCTTTTAAGTTAATTTCCGGATATTGTTGCAAAACGCCGGATTGCAAAATAGCTGCCTCAACGCTCGTGCCGTCTTCCAATTCAAAGTATTTTAAATAATAACGTTCAGGCAAGGCATAAGCGATTTCAATTTTAATCATTGATATACCTCTTTTGCCCGTTGCTTAAAGGCTTCCACCATTTTTCCGGTTAAATGGGTAAAAACTTGCCCGAAAGCAAAGGAAATTAACGGGTTGGCAAATTCAAATTCCAACTGCAAACTAATTTGGCAAGATTGCTCGTCAATTTCTGCAAAACGCCATTCGCCTTGCAAGAATTTAAACGGTCCTTCCACTAACTGCATTTGAATAGAACGGTTAGGTTGTAATTGATTTTGGGTGGTAAAAGTTTGGCTGATACCGGCTTTACTAATGGTCAATTCACCCACCAGCTGATTTTCAGTTTGGCTCAGTGTGCGGCTTGCCACACAACCCGGTACAAATTCGGGATAACGCTCATAATTATTCACCAAATCGTACATTTGTTTGGCACTATAAGCCACTAAAGCGGTTTGATTGATTTTTGGCATAGGATTTGTCTCTCAAAATTTGCCCTATTATACAAAAAGTGCGGTAGAAATTTTGTGAATTTTACACCGCACTTCATTAAGATTAAGCGAAATTTAAACTGATTTAATTTGTGCCGCCCACTGTAATTTGATCAATTTTACAAGCCGGTTGCCCTACGCCCACCGGCACGCTTTGCCCGTCTTTGCCACACACGCCGATACCATGATCGATTTCTAAATTATCCGCCACCATAGATACTTGTTGCATGACTTCAATACCGTTACCAATCATTGTTGCACCTTTTATCGGCGTTGTAATTTTACCGTTCTCAATGAGATAGGCTTCCGACATGGAGAAAGTAAATTTTCCTGAGGTAATATCCACTTGCCCTCCGCCAAAGTGCGGTGCAAAAATGCCTCGATCTACGGAAGCAATCAAATCCTCAAATTTACTTTCGCCTGCCAACATATAAGTATTAGTCATTCGTGGCATCGGCAAATGCGCATAACTTTCACGGCGACCATTGCCTGTCGGTGCCCCCCCCATTAAACGGGCATTCATTTTATCCTGCATATAGCCTTGTAAAATCCCATCTTTAATCAAGACATTACATTGACTCGGCACACCTTCATCATCCACCGTAATCGAGCCTCGGCGATGCTGTAATGTACCATCATCCACAATTGTACAAAGTGGTGAAGTCACCAATTCACCGATTTTACCGGTGAAAAGCGAACTTTCTTTTCGATTGAAATCACCTTCCAAACCGTGCCCGACCGCTTCGTGTAACAATACACCCGGCCAACCGGCACCCAAAACTACCGGCATTAATCCGGAAGGAGCAGCAATAGCAGATAAATTTACCAACGCCTGACGAACAGCTTCTTTCGCAAAATAAACTACACGTTGCTCACCCATATAAGGCTCAAAAAACCAGTCTAATCCGACTCTCGCTCCCACACCTGAGCTGCCTCGCTCACGCTTGCCGTCTTTTTCTACCATAACGGAAATCGACAAACGAATTAACGGGCGAATATCCGCTGCTAAAGTACCGTCTGTAGCGGCTACTAATATTTCTTCATAAAGTGCGGTCAAATTTGCCGTGACTTTGGTTACATAAGGGCTCTCTGCTCTCGCAGTGCGATCCACTAAATAAAGTAATTCGATTTTTTGCTCTTTGCTTAAGGTCTCCAGCGGATTGATAGCGGCATAACGCTGAATAGTATTGACTTCATTAAAACGTAGTGGCAACAAAATATTGCCTTGCATTGGCTGAGCAATCCCTTTTACCGCATTGGCGCATTGCTGTAAATTGGTTAAATTAATTTGATCCGCATAGGCAAAACCAGTTTTCTCGCCGGAAACTGCACGCACACCAACACCTCGATCAATATGAAAGCCCCCCTCTTTAATAATCCCCTCTTCCAATACCCAATTTTCATCTTGGCTCAGTTGGAAATAAAAATCGGCATAATCTATATTACGGTGAGACATTAAATCAAAGGTGTTCTGTAGATCCGTAAGGCTCAGATTGTCAAGTAAGGAATGTTGGACTTTATTTAACATTTGGGTTCTCATTATTATGTGGTTTGGTTCGATGAAAGCAGAGTAGATTTTTCACCACAATTCATCTCTACTTAAAATAAAAAAGTGCGGTGGATTTTAACACAGTTTTAAAACGTTGAAAAAATCCACCGCACTTTTTCTCTTAAATAGGAGTAAAAATAAACCTACATCACAACAACATCAAACTGATCCTGAGTATAATAAGGCTCCATTTTCACTTGTACTTTTTTGCCGGTAAAGACCTCAATTTCGGCGATCAAACCACTTCGTTCTTCGTTGATCAAGTAATCGGCGACCGCACAAGAGGCATATACCACAAATTGCTCACTCGAAAATAAATGATGCACCCGAATGATTTCCCGCATAATTTCATAACATACCGTTTCAACGGTTTTCACTTTTCCACGCCCTTTGCAACTAGGACAATCACCACATAGAATATGTTCTAAGCTTTCTCTTGTGCGTTTGCGGGTCATTTCTACCAGACCAAGCTGAGTAAAGCCATTTACATTGGTTTTTACAGGATCCTTAGCTAAAGCTTCTTCCAAAGATTGCAGCACACGTTGGCGATGCTCTTCGTTTTGCATATCGATAAAATCGATAATGATAATCCCACCCAAATTGCGTAGTTGTAACTGTTGAGCAATTGCCCGGGTTGCTTCAATATTGGTATTAAAAATAGTTTCTTCCAAATTCCGCCGCCCAACAAAAGCACCGGTGTTAATATCAATCGTGGTCATAGCTTCTGTTTGTTCTATGATTAAATAACCACCGGATTTTAAATTCACCCGTTTATCCAATGCAGTTTGAATCGCTGATTCTACGCCATACACGTCAAAAAGGGGTTGATTTCCACTGTACAGTACTAATTTGTCGCTCAATTCAGGCATAAATTCATCGGTAAACTCTTTCACTTCGCTAAAACAGAGTTTGGAATCAATTCTGATTTTTTCGATACTTTGCCCGATAAAATCACGCAATATGCGCTGAGTTAAAGCCAGCTCTCCGTAAATCGCAGAACGTGTCGGATATTTCGCTCGACGTTCCAGCACTTTTCTCCATAAGCGTTTCAGAAAATCTGCATCTTGTTTTAATTCCGTTTCGCTCACACCTTCTGCTGCTGTTCGTACAATATATCCACCCAATTCATCACAAAACGGCTCAACCAAAGATTTTAATCTTGCCCGTTCTTCTTCACCGGCAATCCGTTGCGACACACCAACGTGACTGTTTTCCGGCATAAAGACTAAATAACGGGATGGTAGTGTAATATCCGTGGTTAATCTGGCACCTTTTGTACCAATGGGATCTTTCACGACTTGCACTACAATATCCTGTCCTTCACGAACCAATTCAGTAATATCTTTCACCACAAATTGTTTCTGTTCATTGACATCTACACATTCTGTATAAGACACAATATCCGAGGCATGCAAAAATGCCGCTTTATCTAAGCCGATATCCACAAAAGCCGATTGCATACCGGGTAAAACACGAGTAACTCTCCCTTTATAAATATTACCCACAATGCCACGCTTGGCTTGGCGTTCAATATGCACTTCCTTTAAAATTCCCATATCCACAAGCGCAATTCGAGTTTCGTCAGGAGTAACATTTACCAATAATTCCACTGAATCCATAATAAATACCTAAAATTCATCTTCGTTTGATGATGATAACGAAAAGCAAAATAGAAAAACAAGTACAAATCCTGTAGAATGTGACCTTTATCAAATTTCCTCATCAAAAAACGCAAAAATGGAGGCGTTAATGTTTGGATTAGATCCGACAATTGTCACTTTCACAGTCTATATTTTGGGTATGTTGCTCATCGGATTTATTGCCTATCGCTATACCAATAATTTATCTGATTATATTTTAGGTGGTCGTCGCTTAGGTAGTTTTGTCACAGCTATGTCTGCCGGTGCGTCCGATATGTCCGGCTGGTTATTAATGGGGTTGCCGGGCGCTGTTTATGCTGCCGGTTTAGTCGAAGGCTGGATTGCTATCGGTTTAACTGTCGGTGCTTATTTCAACTGGTTATTGGTGGCTGGACGTTTGCGTATTTATACCGAATTCAACCAAAACGCCTTAACCTTACCGGAATATTTCCACCATCGTTTCGGCACATCACATCATTTACTAAAAATTGTTTCCGCCACAATCATTTTAGTGTTTTTCACCATTTATTGCGCTTCAGGGGTTGTTGCAGGCGCCAAACTGTTCCAAAATTTATTTTCTATCCCCTATTCTACCGCACTTTGGTATGGCGCCTTAGCCACTATTGCCTACACCTTTATCGGCGGTTTTTTAGCGGTCAGTTGGACAGATACCATTCAAGCAACATTAATGATTTTTGCCTTAATTTTAACACCGGTATTTGTCTTCTTAAGTATTGGTGGCACAGCCGAATTTGAAGCGGTATTACAACAAGCGGAAGCTGTTGCACACAAAAGTTATACGGATATGTTCACAGGAACAACATTCCTTGGTTTGCTCAGCCTAGCTGCTTGGGGATTAGGTTATTTCGGTCAGCCACATATTTTGGCACGCTTTATGGCAGCAGATAGCGTGAAATCTTTACATAACGCACGTCGCATCAGTATGACTTGGATGGTACTTTGCTTAGGCGGTGCAATTGCTATCGGCTTTTTCGGTATGGCATTTTTCCATGCGAACCCACACATTGCAGGCACGGTAAATGCAGAACACGAGCAAGTATTCATCGAGTTATCCAAACTCTTATTTAATCCTTGGATTGCAGGTATTTTACTTTCAGCGATTTTAGCAGCAGTCATGAGTACGTTAAGTTGCCAATTGTTAATTTCCTCCAGTGCCATCACTGAAGATTTCTACAAAGGTTTTATCCGCCCGAAAGCTTCTGAAAAAGAACTGATTTGGTTAGGGCGAGCCATGGTGTTGGTCATTGCCGCTCTAGCTATTTGGATTGCTCAAGATGAAAACAGTAAAGTATTAAAATTGGTCAAATTCGCTTGGGCAGGCTTCGGTAGTGCCTTTGGGCCGGTCGTGTTACTTTCCTTATTTTGGAAACGAATGACCTCAAGCGGTGCAATGGCCGGTATGCTGACCGGTGCATTAGTGGTATTCTCTTGGAAAAAAATAATGCCTGAAGGCTCTGTTTGGGCTTCTGTGTATGAAATGATTCCGGCATTCAGCTTGGCAACAATCGCAGTCATTGTAGTTTCCCTCATTTCAGACAAACCGGAAAAAACTATTTTAGATACCTTTGATAAAGCTAAACAGGCTTACAAGAACGCGCAATAAATCTAATAACGGACACCACAGCGTCCGTTCCCTTTTTTCTTTGATTAAATTGTTATGATTGACTTTCGCCCTTTTTATCAACAAATTGCCACCAGCCCACTTTCCGATTGGCTGGAAACCCTTCCCTTACAACTCAAACAATGGGAAAAACAAACCCACGGCGATTATGCCAAATGGGCAAAAGTCGTGGATTTTTTACCGCACTTAGAAGCCTCTCAAATTGATCTCAAAAGTGCGGTCAAATCGGAGCGAGTTTTGCCCTTAGACCAAGGTGAGCAACAAAGATTAGTTTATCACCTCAAACAACTGATGCCTTGGCGAAAAGGCCCTTATCACTTGTTCGGCATTCATATTGATTGCGAATGGCGTTCCGATTTTAAATGGGATCGTGTTTTACCACATTTATCGCCTTTGCAAGATCGCCTGATTTTAGATGTAGGTTGTGGTAGCGGTTATCATATGTGGCGAATGGTCGGCGAAGGGGCAAAAATGGTTGTTGGTATCGATCCAACAGAATTATTCTTGTGCCAATTTGAAGCGGTACGTAAGTTACTAAATAATGATCGGAGAGCTAATTTAATTCCGCTTGGTATTGAACAAATGCAGCCTTTAAGCATATTTGACACGGTATTTTCGATGGGTGTACTTTATCATCGTAAATCACCACTTGATCATTTAACCCAACTGAAAAACCAACTAAGAAAAGGTGGTGAATTGGTATTGGAAACCCTTGTCATTGACGGCGATATCAACAGCGTCTTAGTTCCAAAAGATCGCTACGCCAAAATGAAGAATGTGTATTTCATTCCAAGTGTCGCCTGTTTAATCAACTGGTTAGAAAAATGCGGATTTAGCAATGTACGTTGCGTTGACGAAGCGGTAACGACCTTAGAAGAACAACGGAAAACCGATTGGCTGGAAAACGAAAGTCTGATTGATTTCCTCGATCCAAAAGATCACAGTAAAACCATCGAAGGCTACCCAGCCCCCAAAAGAGCAGTGATTATTGCTAATAAATAGTCCTAAATAGACTCAAGTGCGGTGAAAACGCAGTAAATTTTGACCGCACTTTTAGGATCTGTTGAACATTCAAAAATAGATAATAAAAAGGTCATAGAATGGTTGGAGGAAACCTTCCCAGCGACTTCTCGGCACACACAAATTCCGACTTTGGCTGCTTTCTTCCGAACCTGACCGGGTAAACCGGACAGCGTTGCGAGAGACCGAGAAGGTTTCCATTGAATAAGCCGAACGGCTTAGGCCGTGAATTATGCTACAAAGCCGGTTTAATTGCAAATTATTTTCCGATAATCCTTGCTCTCTGCACTGTTCTCGCCTATTATTCCGCCATTTCAAACGTAACGGAACTCATTATGACCGAAAAAACTTTTATCCTCGGCAAAGATGCCGCCCTTGAAGACAGCATTAACAAATTCCAACAAAAACTGACCGCACTTGGCTTTCATATTGAAGAAGCCTCTTGGTTAAATCCAGTCCCTTATGTTTGGTCTGTGCATATTCGTGACAAAGATTGCCCACAATGTTTTACTAACGGTAAGGGAGCAAGTAAAAAAGCCGCATTAGCCTCTGCCTTAGGCGAATATTTTGAGCGTCTTTCTACCAACTATTTCTTTGCCGATTATTATTTAGGGCAAGATATTGCCAACGGCGATTTTGTGCATTATCCAAATGAGAAATGGTTCCCGATTGAAGATGAAGATGTATTACCTGAAGGCATTTTAGATGAGTATTTGCTGAATTATTACGATCCGGAAGGCAATTTAACACCTGAATTATTAGTGGATTTACAATCCGGAAATTATGATCGTGGTATTGTGGCAATGCCGTATGTCCGCCAATCGGATCAACAAACCGTATATATTCCGCAAAGTATTATCGGCAATTTGTATGTCTCTAACGGAATGTCTGCCGGTAATAGCCAAAATGAGGCTCGTGTACAAGGACTTTCCGAAGTGTTCGAGCGTTATGTAAAAAATCGCATTATCGCAGAAGCCATTAGTCTGCCGGAAATTCCTTCTGAAGTGATTGCACAATATCCAAGCATTCAAGCGTCTATTCAAAAATTAGAGGAAGAAGGCTTCCCGATTTTATGTTACGACGCTTCCCTTGGTGGAAAATATCCGGTCATTTGCGTAATTTTACTTAACCCTAATAATGGCACTTGTTTTGCCTCTTTCGGTGCACACCCGAATTTCCAAGTCGCCTTTGAGCGAACTGTCACAGAACTTTTGCAAGGCCGCAGTCTAAAAGATTTGGATGTTTTCACGCCACCTTCATTCAACAATGAAGATGTGGCAGATCATGCCAATTTAGAAACTCATTTTATTGATTCCAGTGGCTTGATTTCTTGGGATTTATTCAAAGAACAGGCAGATTTTCCATTTGTTCATTGGGATTTCTCCGGCACGACCCAACAGGAATATAATACTTTGATGGGTATTTTTGATGATATGGGAAAAGAGGTCTATATTATGGATTATAACCATTTGGGTGTCTATGCTTGCCGTATTATCGTGCCTTCAATGTCTGATATTTACCCTGCCGATGACTTAATTTATGCCAATAATAATATGGGTATGGATTGGCGGGAAATTCTGTTAGATTTACCGCACTTTCACCATGATAAAGAGGCTTACCAAGAATTGTTAGACGAATTAGATGAACAAAGCATTGATGATGCAACCCGTGTGCGTGAATTTATCGGTATCGTGCCACCACCTAAATCAGGCTGGACCACCTTGCGTGTCGGCGAGCTAAAATCCATGCTCTATATTGCCTTAGGCAAATTAGAGTTAGCTTTAGACTGGGCAAACTGGACATACAATATGAACAGCTCGGTTTTCACAGCCGAACGTGCTAATTACTACCGTTGCTTAATTAACAGCTTAGAACTCTTCCTTGATGAAAACCGCGAGACAAGTCAATACCGTGCCGTCTTTGAAAAAATGTACGGCAAAAGTGCGGTGGAATTTTCTTGGAATGCCATTCAAGGCGGTAATCCGTTTTATGATTTATTGGCTGATGACGAACATCTCCACCAATTCCAAGCTCACCAAAAACTGCTGGCAGCTTATGCGAAATTACAAAAAGCAAAGCGAGAAAATTGGCATTAACTCTTAATTAAGAGGCGGTATTATGGCATTAAACATTGCTCTGGTTGCAGACAAACAATATAAACTTCCACTGGAAACCTTACTCAAATCTATTTGTTATCATAACAGCAATGTCACGTTTTATCTTTTATATGATGATATTGATAAAGAATGGTTAGATGCACTGGAAGAATTAATTGGGTTATTTGACAATAAACTGGTCTCTGTGAAGATTGAGCCTTCATATTTTGCACAATACAAAACCTTGAATCATATTTCAACATCCACTTATTATCGTTTACTCATTCCACAGCTTATTGATGTTGATCGTATTTTATATTTAGATTGCGATATGATTGTTGATGGCAATTTGGAAAGTGTATATTTTTCTGAATTTGAGAATAAGATCATTTGTGCGGTGCAAGATCTCTACATTGAGTTTGTAACTCATCATTATCCCTTTGCTCCTGAATTTGAACATTATTTTAATGCAGGCTTATTGTTAATTGATGTTAAACATTGGCGTAAAGAAAATATCACACTACAAGCACTGGAATTAGCTGAAAAATACCAAGATCAATTACTCTATGCAGATCAAGATATTCTCAATCTGGTGCTCCACAAAAAATGGAAGATATTACCTAAAGAATATAACCTTCAACTTGCAGCCCGATTTGCACTCGCAAAATCCGGTTTAAGTAAGCTCATTGGCGTAGCCGAAAATTTAGCCGGAAAATCACCGGTGATTTTCCATTACACCACTTGGAGAAAACCTTGGAGCAATGATCCTGAAGCCCGTTTTAAAGAAAAATTTTGGCATTACGCCAATTTAGACTGGCAAGAAATTTGGTTACGAAACAAAGCGAAAATCCACCGCACTTTTTAACTAAATCTGAAATGAAATTTCAAGCTAAATCAATATTTTGAAAATAAAGGGGAAAAAATACGGTTTTCCCCTTTTCATTATGTGCCAATCACTATATTATTAGCGACTGTTATTTGTTATATTTGTATTTTCATCAATCAGGGAGAAAACCAAAGCTAGTGGAAATGGAAAATCAAAAACCGATTATCGAACTTCGTTCGTTGCATAAAGCCTATGGCGATAATATTGTCGTCAATAATTTAAATTTGACCATTAATAACGGTGAATTTTTAACGATTTTAGGGCCGTCCGGCTGTGGTAAAACCACGGTTTTAAGGTTGATTGCGGGTTTTGAAGAAGCAGATAGTGGTCAGGTAATTCTGGACGGCGAAGATGTGACTCAAGTCCCTGCCGAACATCGCCATGTTAATACCGTTTTCCAGAGCTATGCCCTTTTCCCTCATATGACGATTTTTGACAATGTAGCCTTCGGTTTACGTATGCAAAAAGTCCCTGAAGCAGAAATTAAACCTCGTGTAATGGAAGCCTTACGCATGGTGCAATTGGAAGAATTAGCCGAACGTAAACCTGCATCACTTTCCGGTGGTCAGCAACAACGTATTGCAATTGCCCGTGCAGTAGTGAATAAGCCAAAAGTATTATTATTGGATGAATCTTTATCTGCATTAGATTATAAACTTCGTAAACAAATGCAGAATGAGTTGAAATCCTTACAACGCCAGCTAGGTATTACCTTTATCTTCGTTACCCACGATCAAGAAGAAGCCTTAACAATGTCAGACCGTATTATTGTGCTGAAAAAAGGCAATATTGAACAAGACGGTACACCTCGTGAAATTTATGAAGAACCCCGCAATTTATTTGTGGCAAAATTTATCGGTGAAATCAATATTTTTGATGCAACCGTATTACATCGTATTGATGAACAACGTGTAAAAGCCAATGTAGAAGGCCGTATTTGTGATATTTATGTGGAACAAGAAGTATGCGAAGGGCAAAAATTAAAGGTCTTGTTACGTCCTGAAGATGTATTGTTGGAAGAACTTGATGAGAATGAACAGTCCACTGCAATCATTGGACATATCCGTGAGCGTAACTACAAGGGAATGACATTGGAATCGACTGTTGAATTGGATCATAACGGAAAAATGGTACTAGTCAGCGAATTCTTTAACGAAGACGATCCGAATATCGATCACTCTTTAGATCAAAAAGTGGGCGTAACTTGGATTGAGAAATGGGAAGTGGTGTTAAACGATGAAAATGACGACCAATAAATTCCAGAATATCACTGTCAGTGTTATTTTCGGTTGGCTGATTTTCTTTGTATTAGTCCCGAATTTATTAGTTCTTGCTGTGAGTTTTTTAAGCAAAGACAGTAGCAATTTCTATGCACTCCCTTTCACATTGGAAAACTATGGCAAATTATTTGATCCACTCTACGCACAAGTTGTGTGGAACTCCCTTTATATGTCAGGGATTGCAACAATTATTTGCTTGGTTATAGGCTACCCTTTTGCTTTTATGGTAGCCAAAATTCATCCTAAATATCGACCTCTCTTATTGTTCTTTTTGGTCTTACCGTTTTGGACTAACTCGCTGATCCGTATTTATGGTATGAAAGTGTTTTTAGGTATTAAGGGGATTTTAAACGAAACCTTGTTGTGGCTTGGTATTATTAATGAACCTATTCGTATTCTGAATACAGAAGTGGCTGTTATTATCGGCTTGGTATATTTATTACTGCCATTTATGATTTTACCGCTCTATTCTGCCATCGAAAAATTAGATCATCGTTTACTTGAAGCTGCAAAAGATCTGGGTGCAAATGCTTTCCAACGTTTTGTGAAAATTATCATTCCATTAACTATGCCCGGCATTGTCTCAGGTTGCTTATTGGTATTATTGCCGGCAATGGGAATGTTCTATGTTGCAGATTTACTGGGTGGTGCAAAAGTGTTATTAGTCGGTAACGTAATTAAAAGCGAATTTTTAATTTCCCGTAACTGGCCGTTTGGTTCCGCAATCAGTATTGCTTTAACCATTCTGATGGCATTATTGATCTTCGTGTATTATAAAGCCAACAAATTATTAAATAAGAAAGTGGAGTTAGAATAATGAATCGTATACTGCGTAATATCTTTATGTTTGTGGTGTATGCTTATTTATACATTCCAATTATTATTTTAGTGGGTAACTCTTTTAACGCCGACCGTTACGGCCTAAGCTGGAAAGGCTTTAGCCTTGAGTGGTACAACAAATTAATGAATAATGATACATTATTGCAAGCGGCATTCCATTCTATTGTGATTGCATTTTTAGCAGCCTCATTAGCTACTTTAATCGGCACATTAACGGCAATTGCATTATATCGCTATAAATTCCGAGGCAAACAAGCTGTTAGCGGAATGTTATTTATTGTGATGATGTCGCCGGATATTGTTATGGCAGTATCTTTACTCGCTTTATTTACAATGGTCAGTATTTCATTAGGTTTTTGGTCATTACTATTGGCACATGTCACTTTCTGTCTACCTTATGTCGTCGTGAGTGTATTCTCTCGCTTGAAAGGTTTTGACATCAAAATGTTGGAAGCTGCTCGAGATTTAGGTGCAAGTGAAGTAACTATTTTACGTAAAATTATTATGCCGTTGGCCTTACCTGCAATCATCTCTGGTTGGTTATTAAGCTTTACCATATCACTAGATGATGTCGTCGTTTCTTCCTTTGTCAGTGGCGTAAGTTATGAAATTTTACCTCTGAAAATTTTCTCTCTTGTTAAGACAGGAGTCACTCCGGAAGTGAATGCATTAGCGACAATTATGATTATTTTGTCTTTAATTTTAGTGGTTTCAGGCCAATTTATTGGAAAAAAAGACAAAAACTAAATAAATTCTTCACAAAGAAGCAATTTAGCCCTACAATAACGCCCGACCCCAAGCTAGGAATAGCCCAAAGTCAGGCGTTTTTTTATGCTTTTCATTTATCATGAAAAGTGACTTTTAAACTTTACTCTCAATGGGAGCAAACTAAATGAAAAAATTAGCTGGTCTTTTTGCCGCTAGCCTAGTTGCAGTAGCTGTAACTGGTTGTAACGATAAAGAAACTAAAACTGCCGAAACTAAAGCCCCTGAAGCTGCTGCACCGGCAAACAATACCGTGTATTTATACACTTGGACAGAATATGTGCCGGACGGTTTATTAGACGAATTTACCAAAGAAACCGGAATCAAAGTCATTGTTTCCAGCCTTGAATCTAACGAGACAATGTATGCAAAACTAAAAACACAAGGTGAAAGTGGTGGCTACGATGTTATTGCCCCATCCAACTACTTTGTTTCCAAAATGGCTCGTGAAGGTATGTTACACGAGTTAGATCACAGTAAATTACCTGTTATCAAAGAACTTGACCAAGACTGGTTAAATAAAGACTACGATAAAGGCAATAAATACTCTTTACCACAATTATTAGGTGCGCCGGGAATTGCTTATAATACAAAATCCTACAAAGGCAGTGATTTCACTGCTTGGGGCGATCTATGGAAACCTGAATTTGCAGGCAAAGTACAATTACTTGACGATGCTCGTGAAGTATTCAACATTGCTTTGTTAAAATTAGGTAAAAATCCGAATACTAAAGATGAGGCTGAAATCAAAGCAGCTTATGAAGAATTATTGAAATTACGTCCAAACGTACTTTCTTTCAACTCTGACAATCCTGCAAACAGCTTTATTTCCGGTGAGGTAGAATTAGGCCAATTATGGAATGGTTCTGTACGCATTGCGAAAAAAGAACAACCAGGCGTAATTGATATGGTCTTCCCACAAGAAGGGCCTGTATTATGGGTAGATACCTTAGCGATTCCGAAAACCTCTAAAAACCCTGAAGGCGCACATAAATTAATCAACTATATGTTAGGTGCAAAAACAGCTGAGCGTTTAACTCTCGAAATCGGCTATCCAACTTCTAACGTAGAAGCGAAAAAAGTCTTACCAAAAGAAATTACTGAAGACCCTGCTATTTATCCTACAGCGGAAGTATTACAAAAAGCTCACTGGCAAGATGACGTAGGTGATGCTGTTGAATTCTATGAAAAGTACTATCAAGAATTAAAAGCAGCCAAATAATCTGCTATAAAAATGCAAAGGCTCTCCAATCGGAGAGCTTTTTATATATTTCCAAGTAATGTTCTCAGGGCTATACAATTTCTTTTATCGGTGTAAAACGTGCTTTTGGCGGCATTCTCAATGCAATACGCTCTCGATTTAGTGCTAATGCCACCTCCGTGGGTTTATAATCCAACCATAAAGCCGGTTCTTGCGGCAAATCCTGTGGAAAGATATATTGCACATTAAAACCTCTGGCTAAGCACTCTTGATGCAACGCATCATAGCGTTTTTGTAAAAAAGCCATTTTATTGAAGAAAAAACGAACATGCCCTTCGCCTAATTTATAATCCTCGGGTTGTCCATGCAAATTAAATTTCCCTTTTGCTACAGCATTTGGAATGCGGGTTAATTCACGATGTTCAGCCAATAAATGTTGATCGCATAATTCTGAAGGAGGAACAAGATTAATTCTGGTCATGTACCACTCCTCTATAAATTAAATGTGTAATAATAAAAACAAACACAGCGAATACGCCTAATATTGCTCCTACAAAGCCGATATATTCCAACCCTAAATACTGCATAACTTGATGGCCAACCAATGCACCGCCACCGATACCTATATTATAAATCCCTGAAAAAATTGCTGTTGCGACATCAGTTGCATCAGGCGAGTGCTGTAATACACGCATTTGTAATCCCAGACTGACTGCTGAAATGCCCATTCCCCAAATGAAAATAAGTACAAACATTAATACTAAATTTTGACTTACAAAAAACAACGTAAATAATGAAAAAAGAATAATCATGAGTGCCATTGTAATAAATTTAGCAGGAAAGAAACGGTAAATCCGACCAAATAAAAAACCAGCAACAAAACCAGCCAAACCAAATACTAACAACACTGCTGTCACTGTATTATCTCCCATGCCGCTAATTTGCTTAACAAAAGGCTCAATATAGCTATAAGCAGTAAAATGAGCGGATACCACCAGCATAGTCACTAAAAATGCTGACAGCAATAAAGGGCGTTTTGACAATAATGGTAAACTTGCCAAGGAACCGGCATTCTTACTTGGTAAGTGCGGTAGTAGTTTGGCGAGAATAAGCATTATAGCAAATGCAGATAAACCAATGACGGCAAAAGTAACACGCCAACCGAGCCATTGCCCGACAATACGCCCTAAGGGCAAACCAAGTACCATCGCCAATGCCGATCCCATTGCAATCATACCCAATGCTTGAGTTTGTTTGCCTTTGGGAGCAATACGCATCGCTAAGGAAGCGGTAATCGACCAAAAGACCGAATGTGAGAATGCAACACCAACTCGGGACATTAAGAGTATCCAATAATTCCAAGCCAATGCAGATAAAGCGTGACTTAGTACAAAAAGGAAAAACAATTTTAACAACAAACTACGACGTTCCAATTTTGCGGTGAGCAACATCAAAGGCAAGGACATCAAAGAAACGATCCAAGCATAAAGAGTAATCATTAGCCCAGTTTGAGAAACCGGTATATCAAATCCCTGTGCTATATCAGACAACAAGGCAACAGGTACAAATTCTGTCGTATTAAAAATAAACGCAGCAAAGGCTAAGGCAATAACCCTAAAATAGCCGGTTTTATAGGGGTGAATTTCTGACATTATTTCAATTTATCCCGAATAAAATTTTTCAACTGCTGTCTGAATTGACGATTCATTTCAACTTTGTATTGTAACGAATGGCAATCGCCGAAAAAACGAATTGGTAGTGCAAAATCAGCATATTTTGCATTAATTACCGCAATATTTGCCGTAAAGCTACATCGTCGATTAGAAAAATCCATTTCCCCTTGAGCTTGGGCGATAAAATTAGGCGTTTGTAAATTCAATTGTTGTAATTGTAAGCCCTTTGCAGACCATAACCCTTGCAGTCCTAATCGCTCAAAGGAAGTGGCTGTTTTTGTCGTAGATAATCCCTGTTCGTTAATATTCAACGGAACATATTGACTTAATATCCTTAAGACATCAATGCCGTTTAATACCCCATCTTGTAAGCTAAGTTGAAGATCGCTTTGAAAAGGCTGTAATTGAAATTGCATCTTAATCTCTGTCATACCGGAAAGCAGTGTCGGCAAGTGAAAGGTTTTCAGCAATGTTTCTGCCTCAAGCTGCTTGCCTTCCAACCACCCCTGTTGTTCTTGAGGAGAATACCTCAATTTCATTTGTATTGATTGATGAGGAAAATCAAAAAATGCGGTCAAATTTGGCTGAGTTTTGCTCGGAAGTGAGAAAAATGCCTTTAAGTATCCCCAAATTTGCTGATTAATTTGTACGCCATCTGCAATTAACTGATATTGATGATTCGCCCAAGAAAATCTTCCCTTTCCCCAAGAAAAGCTGAATTTATCGATATTCAACGGCGATTTATCTGCAAAGACGATATCTCCCGATAAGCGGGAAAACACTATTTCTTGCTGATTTAGGCTAAATTTTCCCTTTAGATTAAGTTGTTGAGATTGCGGTGTTTGTGCAGAAAACTGCAAATTCATATCCCAAAGTGCTTTGGTAAAAATCAAGGAATCTGGAGAATAATCTATTAATTCAGATAAATCCCCCAACGATAAATGCAATGGCGTTAATCTGGTATTGATATGTTGCCAAGAGGCAAATTCAGCATTGTAAACATCAACGGTATTGAAAGGTAAAATACCTCCATCAGTTGAAAACCACGCAAATTCCAACCGCACTTTTTCCGCAGAAAAAGGTTTCTGGTTCAATTGAGCTTGTACAGCTTGAAAAACAACCACTGGCTGAGGAAACAATTCTACAGAAAAGTCTTGTACTTCAATCTGATTATCTTTTAGCCAAGTTTGTACTTGTTGTTCAACTTGACCTTTTTGTAGGTATAAAAATGCAAAAAAGGCCAGTGCTATTATACTGAACACTATGCCTATTTTTTTTATCATCTTATTTATCCTGATTAATCCGGCTGGCAACCGCACTTTGTTGGTGTTTATATTTGGCATCTTCTCGGCTGGTATAAGGACGGGCTGCATGGCCGCTTAAAATTTCAAAACTTAATGCGCCAATAATCATATTCGGGCGTAAGGCCAAAGGTAATTTACCGGAATTATAAAACTCCAAAACAATTTTACCTTCCCAACCCGGATCAATACGATGTGCAGTCACATGCACCATTAATCCCAAACGAGCTAAAGAAGAACGTCCGTCCAACCAACCAATAACATTTGCCGGTAATGTTACACTTTCCAATGTAGTCGCTAAAGCAAGTTCTCCGGGATGTAAATAAAATGCTTCTTCATCAGCAATGATAATTTCATCACTCATCACTCGTTCGAGCTGGGCGGCCAATTCCTCTTTAGGGCCACTGACATCAATGAAAGCAGCACAATGATCACGAAATACACGAAAAGAATTGCCCAAGCGAACATCAATTGTGGCACCATTAATTTTGTTGTTGTCTGGGCGAGGGGTTAGAGAAATGATCCCCTCATCTAAATAACGTTCAATATCTGTATCGCATAATCTCATTATCTTTCCTCTTTTGGCTGAAAATTGGACATTGGCAGAATTATAAAGAAAAACCGTTTTTTTTGATAGTTTCCCCGCTTACTTTTTCTCCAAATTAAAAATGAATTTTCATTTTTGTGACATAGCTCACGGAATTCACTCCAAATCTAGTGTAAGATTGCGCCCAATTTTATGCCCTTTGGGTTTGTTTTAAATCAAAATATGAGGTAACTCTATGAAACTTAATCAACTTTCTCTTATTATTTCTACCGCACTTTTAGGCTCTACACTCTTATTTTCAACACAAGTTGAAGCAAAAGGCCGTTTAACTGTTTATTGTAGCGGTACAAATGAAATGTGTGAGGCAGTAACTAAATCATTTGAAGAAAAATATGATGTAAAAACAGCTTTTATCCGTAATGGTTCAGGCAGTACATTTGCAAAAATTGAAGCAGAAAAAAATAATCCACAAGCTGACGTATGGTATGGCGGTACTTTCGACCCACAAGCACAAGCAGCTGAAATAGGGTTATTACAAGCCTACCGTTCTAAACACATTGATGATGTTGTCCCTCGCTTCCAAGATCCAGCTAAAGTAAAAGGTAACTATGCTTCCGCCATTTATATGGGTATTTTAGGGTTTGGCGTCAATACGGAACGTTTAGCCAAATTAGGTATTACAGAAGTGCCAAAATGTTGGAAAGACTTAGAAGACCCACGATTGAAAGGCGAAATTCAAATTGCCGATCCTCAAAGTTCAGGTACAGCTTATACCGCAATTGCAACCTTTGTTCAACTCTGGGGTGAAGAACCAGCATTTGACTATTTCCGCCGTATCCACCCAAATATTTCTCAATACACCAAGTCGGGTATTACACCATCGAATAATACTGCAAGGGGAGAAACCACTATCGGTATCGGATTCTTACACGACTATGCAGTTCAAAAACAAGCCGGTGCACCAATTGAGATGATTGTACCTTGTGAAGGTACAGGTTATGAATTAGGTGGCTTAAGTATTATCAAAGGTGCAAGAAACTTAGATAATGCGAAACTATTCGTAGACTATGTATTATCTAAAGAAGGTCAAGAAGTGGCATGGCGTAAAGGTAATGCTCACCAAATTTTAACCAATACCAAAGCTGAACAATCACCAACGGCCTTTGACCCATTAAAATTAAATCTGATTAACTATGATTTTGAGAAATTCGGCGAAGGTGAAGAACGTAAACGTTTAATTGAAAAATGGTTAAAAGAAGTTAAATTGGCTAACTAATCACTTAAAGTGGGCAGAAATGCCCACTTACTACTTTAAATCGCATCAAATTGGAGGAAATTTCAATGAAAATGTCAAAAATTGCTCTCTCTCTTTCTACTGCTTTATTCAGTAGCTTGGCAATATCCACCCATGCAAATGCAGATAATGGTCGTCTTGTTGTCTATTGTAGCGCACAAAACACCATGTGTGAGCAAGAGGTATTTGCATTTGAGAAAAAAACCGGTATAAAAACCAGCTTTATTCGTGGTGGTACAGGCAGTATTTTAGCTAAAATTGATGCAGAAAAAGATAATCCTCAAGGCGATGTCTGGTATGGTGGCACACTAGATCCTCATTCCCAAGCTGGTGAAATGGGCTTGTTAGCGCCTTATAAATCACCAAACTTAGAATTTATTTCTGATAAGTTCAAAGATCCGGCCAAAGTCAAAGGACATTATTCTTCGGCAATTTATTTAGGCATTTTGGGCTTTGGTGTGAATACTGAACGCTTGACTAAATTAGGTATTCCTGTGCCAAAATGCTGGAAAGATTTAACCGATCCACGTTTAAAACATGAAATCCAATCTGCAGATCCACAAAGTTCCGGTACAGCTTACACCGCATTAGCTACCTTTATGCAATTATGGGGTGAAGATGAAGCCTTTAAATATCTAAAAGAACTTCATAAAAACGTCTCTCAATATACCAAATCAGGTAATACAGCAACTCGCAACACCGCTCGCGGTGAAGCCGCTATTGGTATCGGTTTCTTACACGAACATTCTATTGAAAAAGAAAAAGGTGCACCTGTTGAACTTATCGTTCCTTGTGAAGGCACAGGCTATGAAATTGGTGCTGTCAGCATTATTAAAGGCGCTAGAAACCTTGAAAATGCGAAAAAATTTGTAGATTGGGCATTATCCGCTGAAGCACAAGAACTCTCTTGGCAAAAAGGGGAAACCCATCAAATTTTAACAAACACATCAGCAAAATCCTCACCTTATTCTCTGGACTTTAACTCTATTAATTTAATCAACTACGATTTTGATAAATACGGTTCTAGTGATGTACGCAAACGTATCATAGCCAAATGGGTTGATGAAGTTAAATTATCAAAATAATTGAAACGGTTATTATGGAGAAATAGATATGACATTATCGAAGATCGCTCTATCCCTTTCAACGCTGGTATTAACAAGCTTGGTAAGTTCTAATTCATTTGCCGCTGCTTCAGATAAAGTGGTTGTATATTGTAGTGCTCAAAATATTGTATGTGAAAAAGCCATTCAAGGATTTTCTGAAAAATATAATATAAAAGCCTCATTTATCCGCAACAGTTCAGGCAGTACTTTAGCGAAAATGGAAGCTGAAAAAAACAACCCCCAAGCTGATGTATGGTATGGAGGGCCGTTTGATACACATCTTCAAGCGGTAGAACTTGGTTTAATTGAGCCTTATACCTCACCTAAACAATCTGAAGTGATGCCTCAATTCCAAAAATTAGGGGATGGTAACAGCTCAATTGTTTATATGGGCGTACTTGGTTTCGGTGTTAATACAGAACGATTAAAAAAATTAGGGATTAATGAGGTACCTAAATGCTGGAAAGACTTATTGGATCCTCGCTTAAAAAACGAAATTCAATTGGCTGACCCTCAAAGCTCAGGTACAGCATATACCGCTATATCAACCTTTATTCAATTGTGGGGTGAAGATAAGGCATTTGATTATCTCAAAAAACTCCATCAAAATATCTCTCAATATCCGAAAGCAGGCACAGCACCGTCAAGAAATACCGCTCGAGGTGAAACTGCAATAGGTATGGGCTTTTTACAAAATTATTCTTTTGAAAAAGAAAATGGTGCCCCTATTGAATTAATCGTTCCATGTGAAGGAACAGGTTATGAATTAGGGGGAATCAGTGTAATTAAAAATGCACGTAATTTGGAAAATGCCAAACTATTTGTCGATTGGGTGATGTCAAAAGAAGCTCAAGAACTTTCTTGGCAAAAAGCACAATCTCACCATATACCGACAAATATTAACGCAGAACCTTCTCCATATTCGCTTAAACCAAGTGACTTAAACCTAATTAATTATGACTTTAATAAATTCGGTTCTAATGATATTCGTAGTAAGCTAATTGAGAAATGGGTAACAGACGTTAAATTAGCAAAATAATTCTTGTTTCACGGAGGTTTTTATGAGGAAACAGACACAATTATTTAAAAGTAACCTATTTTGGATCTTTTTATCATTTATCGGTTTTATTTGTTTGCCGACAATGACACTTCATTATGGGATAACTGATGCGACCGCAGATGAAATCTATCAAGCTATGGGTTGGAGTACTCCCAACCTAAGCTGGTTATGGTTTCTCTCTCTCTTGATTTTACCGGTTATTTCATATCTATCTAAAAACAAGGATGAACAGCAACAAGGAAAGTTGGAATTTATTGCCATATTAGGTATTTTCTTCTTTATATTTGTGTCTGCTATTCTTCAAAAATTCAGTATGGGATACTCCATTTTTGTTTTAGTACTCTCTCTGGTTGTCTTATCCACCAATGCACTAACAAAAATGAAATTTATGCAGGGAGATAAATTTATCATTTTCTCCCTCATCAGTATTATCTTATTGATATTCTTCTTTATCGTTTATCCGACATTGGCTATTTTCCTATCAATGTTCTATAACGGTTCTGAATTTGTACCATCTCAAGTCATTGATATTATCAGTAAACCTTATATCGTCAGAATTATTACCAATTCATTAAGTGTTGCCTTTACAATTGGTATTCTTGCGACACTATTTGGCTTAATTTTTGCACTTTATACTACAAGAATTGCTAAACGCACCGCAGTGATAGGAAAAATATTTTCTATATTGCCTATCGTTACACCACCATTTGTTGTAGGTTTAGGTGTCACATTAATGTTAGGGCGTTCAGGCTATGTTACCTCATTCCTTGTAGAATATTTTGGCTTTAGTAGCAACTGGTTATATGGTTTTACAGGTATTGTTATCGCCCATACCTTAGCACTAACCCCCATGTCGTTTATGATATTAGAAGGTGCATTAAAATCAATTCACCCTTCTATCGAGGAAGCATCTTATACCTTAAGAGCCAATCGCTATCAGACATTTTTTAACATTATCTTCCCTCTTCTAAAACCGGCCCTAGCCAACTCCTTCTTAGTCGTGGCTATACAGTCATTAGCGGATTTTAGTACGCCTTTAGTTTTAGGTGGAAGCTTTGATGTGATTTCATCACAAATCTACTTCTATATTGCAGGTTCCCAATTAGATTATGCTTCAGCCAGCACATTAGGAACCATTTTATTGGTCTTCTCATTGGCTATCTTCGTTATTCAATATTGGTGGATAGGCAATCGTTCTTATGTCACAGTATCTGGGAAATCTTATAGAGGCGATGTGCAAGAACTCCCAACGACCCTAAAATATATTATTATTTTCACTTTAGGTTTCTGGGTTCTCTTCAATGCGGTTCTCTATGGTAGCATTTTCTATGGTAGCTTCACCAAAAACTGGGGTGTTGATTATACCTTAACCTTGAAAAACTATATTACCTTATTTGGTCAAGGTTTCAGTGACGGCGCATGGCCATCACTCATTCAAACCGTGATTTTTTCAGCAAGTGCCGCGCCAATCACTGCAATTTTCGGCTTACTCATAGCCTATATTACTGTGAGACGTGATTTCAAAGGCAAAAAAACCTTAGAATTTTTAACCTTGCTTTGCTTTGCCGTACCCGGTACTGTTGCAGGCGTGTCCTATATTATCGCCTTTAACGATGCACCTATTTACATTACGGGAACAAGCTTAATTATTATTCTATCTATGGTTATGCGTAATATGCCGGTAGGTATGCGAGCGGCAGTTGCAGGTTTAGGGCAATTAGACAAATCATTAGATGAAGCTTCCTTATCTCTAAAAGGTAGCTCATGGAAAACCATTGTTTACATTGTTTTCCCATTATTAAAACCTGCGTTGTTATCTGCTCTCGTCACCAGTTTCGTACGAGCAATGACCACTGTCAGCGCCATTATCTTCTTAGTCACTGCGGATACCCGTGTAGCAACTTCCTATATACTAAACCGTGTAGAAGATGGCGAATATGGTGTTGCTATTGCATACGGTTCAATCCTCATTATTGTTATGATGGCAATTATTTTGTTCTTTGACTGGATCGTAGGAGATACCCGAATTTCCCGTTCAAAAGCGAAAAAAATGAATTAATTTTTAACCGTACTTTTTCTCTCCTAATAAAAAGTGCGGTAAGAAAATCACAAGTTTTAACTTAATTAAGGCAGTAAATATGAATAACGATTTCTTAGTATTAAAAAACATTACAAAATCTTTCGGTAAATCTGTAGTTATCGATAATTTAGACCTCACCATCAAGCGTGGCACAATGGTCACATTACTTGGTCCATCAGGTTGTGGTAAAACTACCGTATTACGTCTAGTCGCCGGTTTAGAAAATCCGACTTCCGGTCAAATTTTCATTGATGGCGAAGATGTCACAAAATCCTCCATCCAAAACCGAGATATTTGTATCGTATTCCAGTCTTATGCCCTTTTTCCACATATGTCCATCGGCGATAATGTAGGCTACGGCTTACGCATGCAAGGCGTGAATGCCGAAGAACGTAAACAACGAGTAAAAGAAGCATTAGAATTAGTCGATTTGGCCGGTTTTGAAGATCGCTTTGTTGATCAAATTTCAGGCGGTCAGCAACAACGTGTGGCTCTCGCTCGAGCATTAGTATTAAAACCAAAAGTATTATTATTTGATGAGCCATTAAGTAACTTAGACGCCAACTTACGCCGCTCAATGCGTGAAAAAATCCGTGAATTACAACAACGTTTAGGTATCACCTCTCTCTATGTAACACACGATCAAACGGAAGCCTTTGCAGTTTCCGATGAAGTTATCGTAATGAATAAAGGTAAAATAATGCAAAAAGCACCGGCAAAAGAGCTTTATTTGCGTCCAAACTCTTTGTTCCTTGCCAACTTTATGGGAGAAAGCAGTATTTTTGAAGGTACACTCCATGGCAATCAAGTCAATGTTAATGGCTACCAATTCAGCTTAGCTAACGCCCAAGAGTTTGACTTAAATGACGGCGAATGCTTAGTCGGCATCCGACCTGAAGCTATTAGTTTGGAAAACCAAGGTGAAGAAAGCCAACACTGCCAAATTAAAAGTGCGGTCTATATGGGAAATCACTGGGAAATTGTAGCGGAATGGGGTGGAAAAGACTTACTCATCAACTGCAAACCGGAAAACTTTAATGCCAATGCCAACCAAGCCTATATCAGCTTTGCAGAGCATGGTGTGTTCTTACTAAGAAAAGAATAACTATCAAATTTTAATAAAAGAGCGGCCAAAATTTCTAATATTTTGACCGCTCTTTTCTTATGCCCAGACAACATCTGCTATAAAAAATAGGGGAGAAATATATTTTCGCCTCGGATTGTGTCTTTCTTTTTACTTCGTTGCAATTATTTTGTTTTCAATAATTTATCAATCACTCTCGACACTGCAAAAAAACCAAAAGTAGCGGTAATCATCGTTGCAGCCCCAAAGCCGTTGGCACAATTCATTGTAGCAGACACTTCACAATGTTCTCCTGCTTGCGGAAAAATCAGTTGCTGAGTTGAAAAAACGCAATCTACGCCAAATTTTCGTTTCTGCTCTTGAGGAAAACCATAATCCTTGCGTAAAACTGACCGCACTTTTGACATCAACGGATCTTGGACGGTTTTAGACATATCCGTGATTTGAATTTGTGTCGGATCCGTCTGTCCGCCTGCACCACCAATCGTAATCACCTTAATTTTTCGACGTTTGCAGAAATTAATCAGTGCTGCCTTTACTCGTACATTGTCAATAGCATCAATCACATAGTCATAACCGCGATCCAAATACTCAGCGAGATTATCAATAGCAAGAAAATCGTCAATAATTTGAACATCACATTCGGGATTAATCAACTTCACCCGCTCCGCCATTGCTTCTGTTTTCAATTTACCGACCGTGCCACTCAATGCATGGAGTTGACGATTAATATTAGTGACACAAATATCATCCATATCAATCATGGTGATTTTTCCGATAGCACTTCGAGCTAAAGCTTCCACCACCCAAGAGCCAACACCACCAATACCAATGACGCAAATATGCGCTTGGCGTAATCGTGCCAAACTGTCAATTCCATAAAGACGACCAATGCCACCAAACCGTTGCTCAAAATTATCTACTCGTTCCATTGCCATTATTCCGTTTATCGCAATACCCAAACTCGGCCATAATGTTTGGATAAACCGGAAATATGACCGGCTTCATCACCAATACCGCGATATAAATCAAAATGGTTGCCTTTTACCGCACCACCGACATCTAATGCCACCATTAAATGCAGTTTATGCTCTCCCGTCCAATGGCCACTGCGATCCATTTGTGGCACTTCCACCAACAATACTGTACCTGATGGTACTAAACTGCGATCCGATGCCACAGCTGCCATCGGCACAAGAGGTACGCCGGCTGAACCTTTTACTTTACCGGTAGGATCATTTTTAAAGAAAACATAGGATTCATTACGCTCTAACAGGCCTTGTAAACGGTTTGGATTACGCTTCCCCCATTCCCGAATAGCTTGAATCGACATTTTTTCCTTGGGAATTTCGCCGTCTTCCACCAACAAACGCCCTACAGCAGTATAAGAAAAACCATTCTGCCCTGCGTAAGCAAAATAATTTAAATTGCCGTCGCCAAAATCCACATAACCACTACCCTGCACGCCAAGCAAAAAATTATCTAACATAGAATCACTATAGGCGAGTTCCAGCCCTTTACCTGCCAATGCACCTGCATAAATTTGCGCTCGGGAAAAACGCTTATTCTGAGGCATCGCGTAAATCGGGTGTTTGTACTTGCCTTGTGGCGTACGGCGTGCATGAATGACAGGAGAATAATAGCCCGTCATCAACACATTTTGATAGCCGTCTTCTCCTGCCATAATTTGTGGACGAATACCAAAATTCGCCATTTCACTCACATCTGCACCCGATAAAACCCATTGACTGATTTTCTGATAATTATCTGAAAATGCCGCTGAAATTTTCCCCGAATAACTACGAACGTTAGAAATTTGCGTTAAAAAATCGCCCTGATTTACCACCGCACTTTGATTGTCCACTCTGGATACATTCACAAAAGGCGTTCTATCATAGCGCCTTCCTTCATATTTTGCCCCAAATTGGCGCTTATCTAAGGTGGCTTGTGGCGATGAGATACTCTCCGTTGATTTTATATTGTCCGCACAACCAACCAATAAAAGTGCGGTTGAAATTGCCGCAGTTTTGAATATATTTGAAAAAAATGACATAAAAGCTCCTAGAAATTCGAGCGGCTATGCTATCAAAAAAAAGCACATTCCCCCTAATCTTTTTTCTTAAACAGATAAAATGCTGAAAAAAGCGCTATATCGTTTATTTTTAACGCAATTAATCCGTTTTTATCGTTTTTTGCTTGCGATATTCGCCCCAAAAGCGTATATTATTCGTCATCAGACGCGGGGTGGAGCAGCTTGGTAGCTCGTCGGGCTCATAACCCGAAGGTCGTTGGTTCAAATCCGGCCCCCGCAACCAGCTTTTTTCTTGTCAAATTTCAAATAATCTCTTTATCAATTTCTTTCCTTGCCCTCAAAAATTATTTATAACTAAATTTCCACTATCCATTTTTCTTTCTTCTTCATAAAGTGCAATCGTTTTTTTAAGTGTTTTCTCTACATTGCTATGTTAGAATTCGGTCAATTTTCTTTTTATTTTTTGAGTGATTATCCATGTTACCCCGTTTAAAAACTGTGCCGGAATTAACCGCACTTACGCAGGATTATTTGACCGACTTGCAGGCTCAGCATTTTGAAGGTGATATTGCCAGCAATTATGCCGACAGACTCAGCTTAGCAACAGATAACAGTGTTTATCAATTGTTGCCACAGGCTATTTTATTTCCTAAAAGTGTGGCTGATGTCGTGCGTTTAACTAAGTTAGCTCAACAGGAAAAATATCAATCCTTGACATTCACACCTCGTGGTGGTGGTACAGGCACAAATGGGCAAGCTATCAATAACAATATTATCGTGGATTTATCCCGCCATATGACCGGTATTTTAGAACTCAATGTAGAGCAACGTTGGGTGCGAGTACAAGCCGGTGTGGTGAAAGATCAACTCAATCAATTTTTAAAACCTTACGGCTTATTTTTTGCACCTGAACTTTCTACCAGCAATCGTGCTACTATCGGTGGTATGATCAATACCGACGCTTCAGGGCAAGGCTCATTACAATACGGTAAAACCTCTGATCATGTTTTAGGGTTGCGTGCTGTCTTAATAAATGGCGATATTTTAGACACAAGTGCAGTCAAAACTGAGGGGTTTTCTGATAATTTAGCCCAAAATCAAAGCGCACTTTGTCGCCGCCTACATGAAGAAATCTTCACTCATTGCAAAGAAAAACGTCAAGCAATTTTGCAGGATCTGCCTCAATTAAACCGTTTTTTAACCGGCTATGATCTGAAAAATGTCTTTAATGATGATTTAAGCGAATTTAATTTAACCCGTATTCTCACCGGCTCCGAAGGTTCTCTTGCTTTTATTTGTGAAGCCGTACTTGATCTCACGCCCATCCCACAATTCCGCACGCTCATTAATGTGAAATACAGCTCTTTTAATGCTGCGCTACGCAATGCACCTTTTATGGTAAAAGCCAATGCGTTATCGGTAGAAACGGTGGACAGTAAAGTATTGAATTTAGCCAAAGAGGATATCGTTTGGCATTCCGTCAGTGATTTACTCACAGAAGAGGAAAACAGCCCGATTTTAGGGCTGAATATTGTGGAATATGCCGGTAATAATCAAGCATTAATTCAAAAACAAGTAAGACAACTTTGCCAACAATTAGAGGATAAAATTGCTAAAGGCGAAGATAATATTATCGGCTATCAACTCACGTCCGACTTAGCCTCTGTAGAACGCATTTATGCCATGCGAAAAAAAGCCGTTGGCTTACTCGGTAACACTAAAGGCGTGGCAAAGCCTATTGCTTTTGTAGAGGACACTTGCGTGCCGCCGGAAAATTTAGCTGATTATATTTTAGCTTTCCGTGAATTATTAGACCGCCATCATTTATCCTATGGCATGTTCGGTCACGTCGATGCCGGCGTACTACACGTTCGCCCTGCCTTGGATTTAACGGATACTGAACAAGTGAAATTGTTCAAGAAAATTTCCGATGAAGTTGCCGATCTGACACGAAAATATGGTGGGTTAATTTGGGGCGAGCACGGAAAAGGTATGCGTTCCCATTACGGTGAAAAATTTTTCACAGCGGAACTCTGGCAAGAACTGCGTTATATCAAATTCTTATTTGACCCATTCAATCGATTAAATCCGGGGAAAATTTGTACACCTTTAGGCTCAGAACAGGAATTATATTCCGTTTTATCTCCTATGCGAGCAGACCATGACCGTCAAATTCCGATTAAAATGCGAGAAGAATTTAGCGGTGCGATGAACTGTAACGGAAATGGTTTATGCTTTAATTTTGATGTTCATAGCGTTATGTGTCCTTCAATGAAAGTCAGCCGAAACCGTGTTTTCTCGCCGAAAGGGCGTGCTGCAATGGTGCGTGAATGGTTACGCTTAATGGCCAATGAAGGGGTTACGCCGGAACAATTAGATATGAGGCAATCTTCCCTTAAATTGAGCGAATGGGTACAAAAAATCCGCTATAGTCTAAATAAACACAAGGAATATGATTTCTCCCATGAAGTCAAAGCCGCAATGGACACTTGCCTTGCATGTAAAGCCTGTGCCAGCCAATGCCCAATTAAAATTGATGTGCCGAATTTCCGTGCGAAGTTTTTCTATTTCTATCATCAACGCTATCAACGCCCGATAAAAGATTATGTGGTCGCCAATTTAGAAAGTATTGCACCTTATATGGCGAAAGCGCCACAATTTTTCAATTTCTTCACCCAAGCTAAATTAGTGCAAAGTACGGTAGAAAAAACCTTAGGAATGATTGATTTGCCACTTCTTTCCACCCCAACTTTGCAACAACAATTAGTGGAAATCGGCTATCAAGGCAAAACCTTAGAACAGTTGGAAACCTTAACTGAAGCCGAAAAACAAAATATGGTCTTTGTAGTACAGGATCCTTATACCTCTTTCTACGATGCCAAAGTGGTAAGCGACTTTGTAGCACTCTCCCGGAAACTTGGCTACCAAGCTATACTCTTGCCTTTCAAACCCAATGGTAAAGCGCAACACGTCAAAGGATTTTTACGTCAATTTTCCCGTACGGCAAAAAATCAAGCAGCTATGCTCAATCGTGTAGCACAACTTGGCGTGCCTCTGGTAGGGGTTGATCCTGCTATCGTATTATCTTATCGGGATGAATATAAAGAGGCTTTAGGTTCCTCTCGAGGCAATTTCCATGTTCAAACCAGCCATGAATGGTTAAAATCACAACTTACTCATCCTTACTTACAAAGTGCGGTACAAAACTTACGAATTTCTAACCGCACTTCTGACCCAGAAGTATGGCATTTGTTCCCACATTGTACGGAATCAACCTTTATGCCAACCAGCTCGAAAGATTGGCAACAAATTTTTGCTGCATTCGGTGAAACATTACAAGTCCAACAGGTAGGTTGTTGCGGTATGGCCGGTGTATTTGGGCATGATGCCGATAATCTGGATATGTCAAAGGCCATCTATCAAAGTTCATGGCAACAAAAATTACAGGGTAAAGAGGCTCATCGTTGCCTGACAACAGGCTATTCCTGCCGCAGTCAAGTCAAACGTTTTGAGCAATGGCAACCTAAACACCCTGTTCAAGCACTTTTAACCTTATTTTCAAACTAACTAAACGGAAAGCCATATTATGCCTATTTGGAAACGTGAATTTACCTTAGAAGATCTCAACATTAATAGTCAAGGTTGTGCCGTAGCACATCTTGGTATCAAATTTAGTGCTGTCGGGGAGGATTTTTTAGAAGCCCAAATGCCCGTTAATGAACGAACTATGCAACCTTGGGGCATTTTACATGGTGGTATCTCCGCTGCACTTGCCGAAACAGTTGGTTCCGCAGCAGGCTATCTTTGTACCGAAGGCGAGCAAGCGATTGTTGGTTCAGAAATTAATGCCAGTCATTTACGCCCAGTACCGAAAGGTGCTGTTGTAACGGCAAAAGCTATTGCAGTGAAAGTTGGACGCACCCAACAGGTATGGTATATTGAAATCAAAGATCAAGACGGCAAACTTTGCTGTGTTTCACGTTTAACTAACACTGTCATTCAACCTAATGAATAAAAAAATCGGTATTCTACTCGCCAATCTCGGCACACCTGATGCGCCTACTGCATCGGCAATTCGTCCTTATTTACGCCAATTTTTGAGCGATCCTCGTGTGGTAGATATACCTAAATGGCGTTGGTGGCCATTACTTAATGGGATTATTTTACCTCGTCGTTCCAAGCGAGTTGCAAAAAACTACCAAGAAATTTGGACGGAACAAGGTTCACCCTTACTGGCAATTACCCAACAACAGCAACAAGCATTACAACAGTATTTTGATAATAAATATCTTGATATTAGTGTAGAAATTGGAATGACTTACGGCAACCCGTCGATTGAAAGTGCGGTGCAAAAATTGACAGATTTGAAAGTAGATAAAATCATTATTCTGCCACTCTATCCGCAATATAGCAGCAGCACAACAGCACCGGTTTTTGATGCCTTTGCTGTTGCATTAAAAAAACAACGGCGCATTGTGCCTTTTGAATTTATTCATTCCTACCCGACAGATGAAAATTATATCTCAGCATTGGTAGACAGTATTCAGGCAAAATGGAAAGAAGAGGAATTTTTGTTGTTTTCCTACCATGGAATTCCATTACGTTATGAAGAAATGGGCGATTATTATCGTGAAGATTGTCGAAAAACTACTCTTGCCGTAGTCAATAAATTAGGTTTGAAGGAAACACAATGGGCGATGACTTTCCAATCACGCTTTGGGCGAGAGGAATGGCTACAGCCCTATACCGATGAATTTATGCAAAATGCCGCTAAACAAGGAATTAAAAAAATGGCGGTGATCTGTCCCGGTTTTTCTACTGATTGTTTGGAAACCTTAGAAGAAATCGAGGAAGAAAACCGTGAATATTTTCTACATAACGGAGGCAAATCCTATCAATATATTCCTGCACTTAATGCAACACCTGCTCACATTGAAATGATGGCCAATTTAATTCAGCAACGTCTAACCTAAAATTTGTCAAGAATTGAACTGGCTTATCAGCAATATCAAATCAATATCATCTTCCTCTGATAAAAAGAAGACCGATTCCTCGGCCTTCTTTTTATTGCTACACCAATTAACTAACCCTACCGTTTTCAATATGGATTACTTTATCGCAAATTGCCATAGTTGAAGCTCGATGGCTGACCAGAATAATCAATTTTTCGGCTTTCACCTTCAGTAAAGATTGTAAAATCATTGCTTCGTTGAGGCTGTCTAAATTACTGGTTGGTTCATCAAGTAAAATAATAGGAGCATTGTGTAAAAAGGCTCGAGCAATACCTATTCGTTGTTTTTCACCATCAGAAAGGTTATTCCCCATTTCTGTAATTTTCGTCTCATATCCTTCCGGCAAACTCATAATAAATTCGTGAATGCTGGCTTTTTGGGCAGCCTCAACGACTTGCTCTTTAGTCGCCTGACGATTCGCCATACGAATATTTTCATAAATACTTTCATTGAAAATATAGGTTTGCTGGGTGATATAAGCTATTTTTTCACGTAAATTCGCTGTATTAATGGCCGAAAGTGCGGTTTGATTTAAACGGATTTCTCCCGATTGAGGATCAAAGAAACGCATAATCAGTTTCAATAAGGTCGATTTTCCACTACCACTTTTGCCTTGAATACCAAGGATCTGTCCTTTCTGCATACTGAAAGTAATTTGACTTAGGATCTTTTCTTGAGCATACGAAAAATCCAATGAATGCACTTCAATTTGTTGAATATCTTGTAGATTTTTTCCATTAGTCACTTCTTTTAATTCAGGCTCTTCTGCCAACAAGCCTAACACACGTTCACCACTAGCTAAGGTTTGCAGCATGTTATTAGATAAGTTACTCAAGGCAATGACCGGGCCATAACTGGACATTAATAAAATCACAGCCACTAAAAAACCGGCAAAATTGATTTGTTCTATGGAATATAACCATAACCCCACAGCTAATATCAGAATATTAAAAAAAGACACCGCACTTTCAGTGTAAGCACGTACTTTACCTTCTTGTGCTTTAATTAAATAAAAGGCCTCATCAATAGCATGGCTTCGGCGATTAATTTCATCTAGTCTTACTTGTTCATTGCCAAAGAGTTGTACTTCTTTCATACCACGAAGACTATCAAGGAAATAATCATTCATTTCTCCCACTAATTCACGGTAGCGGCGCCCTTCTTCTCTTGCCATTTGAGTTGTTATAATCGGTAAAATCACTCCAACCGTGAAATAAGCGGCTAAGGCAACCAAAACAAACCATAGCGAAATATGTCCGAACACAAAAAGCAGAATGCCGGAAGTTAAAAAAGCAATCACAATGGGCGCAATAGTGTGAGCATAGAATACTTCAAGCAATTCAATATCATTGGTGACTAGCGAAAGTAATTGGCCGGCTTGTTTATCTTGCAATTTAACAAAGGCCTGTTTGCGTAGTGCAAAAAAGACTTTATCACGCAATAAGGCCAATAAACGGAAAGCAATGTAATGTCCCGAATATTGTTCTAGATAACGCAATAAACCACGTAGTACTGCCAAAACTAAAAGTGCGGTCAAAATCGAGGAAATATCGAAAGGCGTATCAAAACCAAGCAAGTTTGATAATCCTAATGCACCAAGCACCATGATAAAAATGGCCGCCAAAAAACCGAGTGTTCCCATAATCACAGTAAAACTCATGACATGAGCTAAAGGACGCACTAATTTAAGTAAATGCCACATAATGACAAATCCATTTTTACGCATGTTGCCCCTCCTCTGATTGGCGGATATTCTCCAATTCCCGTTGTTGATTGAACATTTCCGCATATTGAGCCTGTTTTGCCATTAAGCTTAAGTGATCACCTTGTTCCACTAATTCACCTTTATTTAATACATAAATGCAATCTGCATTCACTGCATTAGCAAGTCGATGAGAAATCATCACGATGGTTTTAGTGGATTTCAAGCGTTGAATAAATTGCAGGATAATTTCTTCACTTTCCACATCAATATTACTGGTTGCTTCGTCAAAAATATAAAAATCAGCATCGTGCAATAACGCCCTCGCTAATGCCAAGCGCTGAATTTGTCCACCGGATAAATTTGTACCTCGGCTCAATAATGGCATATCCAAACCACCGTTTTCACGCACAAAATTTGCCAAATTAACCTGTTCAAGAGCCGTGTAAATTTGCTCATCAGTAGCAGCCTTGTTTGCCATTAACATATTCTCACGCAAAGTGCCTTTGAATACATAGCTACTATGACTCACCAAAGCAATATGGCGATAAAGAGAATGACGGTCAATTTGATTGACCTCTACGCCATTAAAATAAATACCTCCCTGCTGTGCCTTAAAAAAACCCATTAATAAAGAGACTAATGTCGATTTACCACAACCGCTTTTACCTACAAATACACTTAATTTTTTCGGCTGAATAGTTAAATTCAACTGCCGAATTGCTGTTTTTTCATTAGGATAGGTAAAAGTCAGATCCTTGATTTGCACCCTAACATCATTTTCAGCGTTAAAATTGACCGCACTCTGATTCATTTCCACTGGCGTATCGAGCAAAGTAAAAATCTTATCGGAAGCCGCTTTGCCGTTCATTGCTACATGAAAAAAAGATCCCAATAAACGTAAAGGAATAAAAAACTCGGAAGACAACAAAATAAATAAGATCACACCAAAAATTGTCAAATTACCGGCTTGAAATTGCAATAACGCCGTTAAAATACCGATTGCCGCACCGCCATAAGCCAATAAATCCATTAATGACACGGAATTGAGCTGCATAGTCAGCACTTTCATGGTAATTTTACGGAAATGTTCCGCTTCGGCATCCATTACTTTCGCCTTGTACTCATCATCTTGATAAACTTTAAGCGTGATCAATCCCTGCAAATTATCTAAAAAGCTACTACCCAGCCCAACATAAATTCCCCAATATTTTGCCAATAATTTTTTTGCAAGTTTATTCACTGCAATAATCGACATTGGAATTAAAGGCACACAAACCAGTAAAACCAATGCTGTAGAAGGGCTGAAAAAGACTAAAAATAAAAATAAGGTCAGGGGAGCTAACAGACTATAGAACAACTGAGGTAAATAACGCCCGAAATAAATTTCCAATTGTTCCACACCTTCAGAGGCCATTTGAATAATCGACGAAGTGGCTTGTTGATTAACTTGGTTTAAGGGCATGGAAGACAATTTTTGATAAATCAATGTACGCAGATGATGTTTAACTTTTGTGCTGGCATGATAAGAAGATTGGGCTGATTTTTTACTGGAAAAAGCCCGTAACCAAAGGGAAAAAAATAATAAAATGAACAGTAATAATAAATAATCGAATGTTTTCTCAAAGGCATTTTGTAAAATAAAGGCAAAAATGACCGCACTTAATATCCCACCCAATAATGTCAGCCAGTTCCACAGCACAGTGATTTTTATCCATTTTTTGCTGTCCGGCACGCTGTTAATCAGGCGTTTATCAATCATCATAACTATTATTCCTCAATTGTTTTAATCCAAAAGAAAAAGAACCAATATTCCACTAATAACAAAACCACAATCGTTGTCTTACCGTAAATATTCGGGGTGAAATAGAATGAAATTGCCATCATTAATGTGGAAATAAATAAGATATAAGCTTTGGATTTTTTAGTTAAAGCCCGTTGTTCATCAAAGCTTTTCAGATATTTCTGATAAATCTGCGTGCTCAGAAACCAGCGATGTAAACGTTCGGAACTTTTGCCAAAAAAGAACAGTGTAAGCAATAAAAAAGGCGTTGTAGGCAATATAGGTAAGAAAGCCCCTAAAATCCCTAAGCCCAGAAAGAAAAAACCTAAAAAAATATATAAATATCGCATAATTCGCCCCACAATAAAAATAATTCTCAATTATATCTAATTTATTTAGATTTTGAAGCCTTGATTTTGTAAAATACGCCTAAATATGTAGATCATCTTTTTTAATAGGACACTTTTGTATGCAAAATCCATTACTTGAAAATACTACACTGCCTCAATTTAGCAAAATTAAACCTGAACATATTCAGCCTGCCATTCAGCAATTAATTCAAGATTGCCGGGATACTACAGAACAACTGCTAAAGCAACCGCACTTTACATGGCAAAATTTCTGTTCCCCCTTATCAGAAGTCAATGATCGCCTCAGTAAGGCTTGGTCTCCGATAGGCCATTTAAATGCTGTTAAAAATAGCCCTGAATTACGTGAAGCTTACCAAGCTTGTTTGCCTCTCTTATCTGAATACGGTACTTGGGTCGGGCAACATCAAGGACTATACAATGCCTATGTCAGCCTAAAAAACAGTAAAGAATTTGCTACTTATAGCCAAGCTCAGAAAAAAGCCATTGAAAACAGTTTGCGTGACTTTGAATTATCGGGTATTTCCTTACCTGCAACACAACAAAAACGCTATGGTGAAATTGTATCTCGATTATCGGAATTAAATTCGCAATTCAGTAATAATGTGCTAGATGCTACTATGGGCTGGGAAAAAATTATTACCGATGAAAACCAATTGAAAGGTTTACCGGAAAGTGCATTACAAGCGGCGAAACAATCTGCCGAAAGTAAAGGTCTTGAAGGCTTCCGCTTTACTCTTGAGTTTCCAAGCTATATTCCAGTTTTAACCTATTGTGAAAATCGTGAATTGCGTGAAGAAATGTACCGAGCTTATGTGACCAGAGCGTCAGAACAAGGCCCGAATGCAGGCAAATGGGATAATACAGCGATTATGGAAGAAATTCTAAGCCTACGCTTGGAACTGGCTAAATTACTGGGATTTGAGCGTTATACAGATCTTTCTTTAGCCACAAAAATGGCAGAACATCCTCAACAAGTCTTAGATTTTCTCGACAATTTAGCTGCACGTTCCAAAGCACAAGGGGAAAAAGAATTAGCCGAATTATTGGCATTCTGCCAAACTCAAGAAAATGTGACCGCACTTGAGCCTTGGGACATCGGTTTTTACAGCGAAAAACAAAAACAGGCCCTCTATTCTATCAATGATGAGGAACTTCGCCCTTATTTTCCGGAAGAACGCGTACTTTCCGGCTTATTTGAATTGGTTAAACGCATTTTTAATATTCGTGCCGTTGAGCGTTTTGATGTAGATACTTATCACAAAGATGTGCGTTTCTTCGATTTAATAGACGAAACTAATGAAGTGCGAGGTAGTTTTTATTTAGATTTATATGCTCGCGAACATAAACGTGGTGGCGCTTGGATGGATGACTGCGTTGGACGTAAACGCAAAGCTGACGGCACTATACAAAAACCTGTTGCCTATTTAACCTGTAATTTTAATGCTCCAGTGGGCGGAAAACCGGCTTTATTTACCCACGATGAAGTCACAACATTATTCCACGAATTCGGTCATGGTATTCATCACATGTTGACTCAAATTGACATTGGCGATGTATCCGGTATTAACGGCGTACCTTGGGACGCTGTCGAACTCCCTAGCCAATTCTTAGAAAATTGGTGCTGGGAAGAAGACGCACTTGCCTTTATTTCAGGACATTTTGAAAGTGGCGAACCTTTACCGAAAGAAAAATTAACACAATTACTGAAAGCGAAAAATTTCCAAGCTGCCATGTTTGTCCTTCGACAATTAGAGTTTGGTTTATTCGATTTCCGTCTGCATCATCATTATGAAGCCGGTAAAAACAACCAAATTTTAGATACCTTACAGGCTGTGAAAAAAGATGTAGCTGTGATCAAAGCTGTAGAATGGGCAAGAACACCTCATAGCTTTAGCCATATTTTTGCCGGCGGCTATGCAGCAGGTTATTATAGCTATTTATGGGCAGAAGTACTTTCTGCCGATGCATTTTCCCGCTTTGAGGAAGAAGGCATTTTCAATTTGACAACAGGCCAATCTTTCTTAAATGAGATTTTAACTCGAGGCGGATCTGAAGAACCTATGGTATTGTTTGAGCGATTCCGTGGACGAAAACCTACCTTAGATGCCTTACTACGCCATAAAGGTATTCGTGGCTAAAAGCAAAATAAGCAAAAAATCCACCGCACTTTGCAGAAAATTAATCTAAGTCAAGTCCCTTGTAATGAATACTTTGTATCATTACAAGGCTTTTTATTTTATCTCTTTTATTTTTATGAACATTCACAGCGAACAATTAGAACAAGCAATTCTCAGTGCAGTAAATCATGAAGTCGTGCCTGCTTTAGGTTGTACCGAACCTATTTCTCTGGCGCTAGCCTCTGCCATTGCCCGCCAACACTTAGGGCATTTTCCTGAAAGAATTGAAGCCAAAGTCTCACCGAATTTAATGAAAAACGGTATGGGCGTTACTGTGCCGGGAACAGCTACCGTAGGTTTGCCTATGGCGGCCGCCATTGGTGCCATTGGTGGTGATGCTTCAGCCGGTTTGGAAGTACTCAAAAATATTACGCCGGAACAAGTTTCTCAAGCAAAAGCCATGTTGAACAACCATCAGGTGAGCATCTCTATTTTTGAAACCGAGCATATTCTATATTCGGAAGCGACGCTATTTTATCAGCAAGATATAGTTCGTGTTCGTATTGCAGAACATCATACCAATGTTATTTACATTGAAAAAAACGGGCAAACACTTTTCAGTAAGCCCTGTGCCGTAAACAATGAGAATATCACCGATATTTTCACCACACTTTCCGCTAAACAGATTTTTGAATTTTCTATGAACATCGATTTAGATAAAATCCGTTTTATCGATCAAGCGGCACAACTGAATTCCGCATTATCTCAAGAAGGCTTACGCACGGATTACGGTTTACACATTGGCCGTACATTGCAAAAACAAATCAGTTTAGGTTTAATCAGTGATGATTTACTCAACCGTATTGTGATTGAAACCACATCAGCTTCCGATGCTAGAATGGGGGGAGCGAGTATGCCGGCAATGAGTAATTCGGGGTCGGGAAATCAGGGAATTACCGCAACAATGCCTGTCGTTGTGGTCGCCCGTCACTTAAATGTGAATGAAGAAAAACGGATTCGTGCCCTATTTCTATCTCATCTCATGGCAATTTATATTCACAGTAAATTACCTAAGTTGTCCGCACTTTGTGCAGTGACGACAGCGGCAATGGGGAGCTGTGCTGGCGTGGCTTGGTTGCTGACCGGTAAATTTGACAGTATCAGCATGGCAATCAGCAGTATGATCGGCGATATTAGTGGTATTATTTGTGATGGTGCGTCAAACAGTTGTGCGATGAAAGTTTCGACCAGTGTGACTTCCAGCTATAAATCTATTTTAATGGCAATGGACAATACTCAAGTTACAGGTAGCGACGGGATTGTAGAATATGACATTGATCGATCTATCAATAATCTTTGCAGCATTGCCTCTCGCAGTATGCAATATACGGATCGACAAGTAATTGAAATTATGGTAAATAAACCGAAACTAAACTAATCAAAAAAAACCGCACTATTTGAGAAATTCAAAAGTGCGGTTAATTTTTTCACTATTTTAACGAATTATTTTTTCTTCGCTTTTGGATTTGGTAAGTCAGTAATTGAACCTTCAAATACTTCCGCAGCTAAGCCTACAGATTCATGTAGTGTTGGGTGAGCATGGATTGTTAATGCGATATCTTCCGCATCACATCCCATTTCAATTGCTAAACCTATTTCACCTAATAATTCACCGGCGTTGGTTCCCACAATTGCACCGCCTAAAATGCGATGAGTATCTTTATCAAAGATTAATTTTGTCATACCTTCTGCACAGTCGGAAGCAATAGCTCGACCTGAAGCAGCCCAAGGGAATGTCGCCACTTCATAATTGAGGTTTTCGGCTTTACATTCTTTCTCGGTTTTGCCCACCCAAGCCACTTCCGGCTCAGTATAAGCGATAGATGGAATCACTTTTGGATCGAAATAATGTTTCTTACCTGCAATCACTTCTGCCGCAACATGTCCTTCGTGAACACCTTTGTGAGCCAACATTGGCTGACCAACGATATCGCCGATAGCAAAAATATGTGGGACATTGGTACGCATTTGTTTGTCGGTACGAATGAAACCACGCTCATCCACTTCAACACCGGCTAAATGAGCATCAATTAATTTACCGTTAGGAGTACGGCCGATAGCGACTAATACTGCATCATAAACACGGGTTTCATTTGCGCCTTTGCCTTCCATAGAAACATGAATACCATCCGCTTTTGCCTCAACAGCAGTCACTTTGGTTTCTAATAATAAATTGAATTTTTTCTCAATTTGTTTGGTATAAATTTTAACGATATCTTTGTCCGCAGCAGGAATCACTTGGTCGAACATTTCAACCACATCAATCTCAGAACCTAAAGCACTATATACTGTACCCATTTCCAAACCGATGATACCACCGCCCATAACCAATAATTTTTTAGGAATTTCACGTAACGCCAGTGCATCAGTAGAATCCCAAACACGCGGATCTTCATGAGGGATAAATGGTAACTGAATCGGGCGAGAACCTGCAGCAATAATCGCGTTATCGAATTTAATTGTAGTTGGATTGCCCTCACGATCCTTCGCTACTAAAGTGTGGCTGTCGGTAAATTTCGCCAAACCTTCTACTACAGTCACTTTACGCATTTTCGCCATACCGGCTAAACCACCTGTCAAGCGACCAATTACGCCGTCTTTACCTGCACGAATTTTATCCAAATCAATTGTCGGCTCACCGAAAACAACACCGTGATGTTCAACGTGTTTGGCATCCTCAATCACTTTAGCTACATGCAATAAGGCTTTAGACGGGATACAACCCACATTTAAACAAACCCCACCCAAAGTAGAATAACGTTCAACCAATACAGTTTCTAACCCTAAGTCCGCACAACGGAATGCAGCGGAATAGCCAGCCGGACCTGCACCTAATACCACAACTTGTGTTTTAATTTCTTTGCTCATTTTATTTCTCCATCAAAAATGTGCGGATTTTTCACCGCACTTTTGGGTATTTTGGCTACAACTGATTACATTACCAAGCGACGAATATCGGATAATACACCATTGATGTAAGATAAGAATCTTGCACCGTCTGCACCATCAATCACACGGTGATCGAAAGATAAAGACAATGGTAACATTAAGCGAGGCTCAAATTCTTTACCATTCCATACCGGAGCCATGTCTGAACGGGATACACCTAAAATAGCAACTTCAGGTGCATTCACAATTGGAGTGAAATGCGTTGTACCGATACCGCCAAGGCTTGAAATAGTAAAACAACCACCTTGCATATCTGAAGCAGTTAATTTACCTTCACGCGCTTTCTTAGAAACTTCCATTAATTCACGGGAAAGTTCAATAATACCTTTCTTATTCACATCTTTGAAAACAGGCACAACTAAACCGTTAGGTGTATCTACTGCCACACCGATATTAATGTATTTTTTCAAAGTTAGTTTTTGACCATCTTCAGAAATAGAACTGTTGAAACGAGGGAAAGCTTCTAAGGCTTTCGCAACTGCTTTCATAATAAAGACAACAGGCGTAATTTTCACATCTAATTTACGTTTTTCCGCTTCTTTATTTTGTTCTTTACGGAAATTCTCTAACTCGGTAATATCCGTACGGTCGAAGTGAGTCACATGAGGAATCATCACCCAGTTACGGTGTAAATTTGCACCTGAAATCTTATTGATACGGCTTAATTCAACTTCTTCAATTTCGCCGAATTTGCTGAAATCTACTTTCGGCCATGGTAATAAACCAAGACCTGCACCATTTGCCACACCACTTGATGTCGCACCACTCTCCAATGCTTTCAGTGCATTTTTCACATAGGTTTGTACATCTTCTTTTAAAATGCGACCTTTGCGACCAGTGCCTTTCACTTTGTCTAAATTCACCCCGAATTCACGAGCTAAACGACGAACTACCGGTGTTGCGTGTGAGAAGGTATCACTTGCCTCTACGCTATCTTGGTTTACCGGTGCTAAAGATTGTGCTGACATTTGAGCTGCTGGAGCTGATGTCGCCGCAGTAGGCTGTGCCACAGCTGTTTGAGCTGCCGGTTGTGCTACAGGGGCAGCACCAGCCACTTCGAAACGCATAATCAATGAACCGGTGGAGACTTTATCACCGTTTTTCACTAGAATCTCTTTGACTACGCCGGCAAACGGAGCTGGTACTTCCATTGATGCTTTATCGCCTTCAACAGTAATCAAAGATTGCTCTTCAGACACGGTATCACCAACTTTCACCATAATTTCGGTCACATTGACTTCATCGCCTCCAATATCCGGCACATTTACATCTTTGACCGCACTTTCAGTTGCAACCGTTGCACTTGCAGCTACGGTTGCCGGTGTTTCAGCTTGAGGCGCAACTTCTGCACCTGCTGATTCCAAGACAAACATTGGTGTGCCTGTAGAAACTTTATCACCGACTTTCACAAGCACTTCTTTTACTATGCCGGCTTCCGGTGCCGGAACTTCCATTGAAGCTTTATCACCTTCAACGCTAATAACAGATTGATCAACAGCAATAGTATCACCAACTTTCACCATCACTTCAGTTACAGTTACTTCATCGCTACCGATATCAGGGATTTGAATTTGTTTTGACATACTGAATATTCCTTTCAAAAGTGCGGTCAAAAAACAGTATTTTTTCGACCGCAGTTTTCATTTATGCATATAACGGATTGATACGATCTACATTTAAGCCAAATTTAGCAATCGCATCCGCAACAACTTGGTTGGTTACTGTGCCTTCTTTGGCTAGTTGCGCAAGTGCAGCAACCACAATGTAACGCTCATCTACTTCAAAATGTTCACGCAAGTTGGCACGACTGTCTGAACGTCCGAAACCGTCTGTACCTAGCACATGATAATGTTTGCTTGGTACAAATGCACGAATTTGTTCGGCATACAGTTTCATATAATCGGTTGAGGCTACTGTCGGTAAATCAGCTAATACTTGGCCGACATAAGGCACTCGTGGCGTTTCCATTGGATGTAATAAGTTCCAACGAGCCACATCGGCACCTTCACGGGCAATTTCGTTGAAAGATGGTGCAGAGAATACATCTGCTGTCACACCATAATCGTTAGCCAAAATTTGAGCTGCTAAACGAACGTGACGCATAATCGCACCGGAACCTAACAACTGAACTTGACCTTTACCGTTACCTTTAACGGTTTCAAATTTGTAAAGACCTTTACGAATGCCTTCTTCTGCTCCCTCTGGCATTGCAGGTTGTTCGGTAATTTCGTTTAATGTCGTGATGTAATAGAAAATATCCTCCTGTTTCTCACCATACATACGATTAATACCGTCTTGAACAATGACTGCAACCTCAAAAGCAAATGCAGGATCGTAAGTAATACAGTTCGGAATGACGCCGGCTTGAATATGACTGTGGCCGTCTTCGTGTTGCAAGCCTTCACCGTTTAAGGTTGTACGGCCTGAAGTACCTCCAATCATAAAGCCACGTGCCAATTGGTCACCTGCTAGCCACATCATATCGCCTACACGTTGGAAACCAAACATGGAGTAGTAAATGAAGAATGGGATCATCGGTTGGTTATTTACCGAATAAGAAGTTGCAGCTGCTACCCAAGAAGCGGTTGCCCCTAACTCATTAATCCCTTCTTGTAATACTTGGCCATCTTTGGCTTCACGGTAATAAGCCACTAAATCACGGTCAGAAGGTACATAGTTTTGACCGAACGGATTGTAAATACCGATTTGACGGAATAAACCTTCCATACCGAAAGTACGAGCTTCGTCCGCAATAATCGGCACAATGGTTTGACCGATATTTTTATCTTTTAATAAGGTATTTAACACTCGACTGAATGCCATAGTGGTAGAAATGCCACGAGGTTGTTCATCTAACAATGCTTGGAAGTCTTCTAACGCAGGTACTTTATATTCTACGTTAAATTTAGGTGAACGCTTAGGTGTATAACCATTTAAGGCTGCACGACGAGCATGTAAGTAATTGTATTCTTCTGAACCTTCGGCAAACTTAATGTATTCAAGATTTTCCACTTGCTCATCAGTTAATGGCAGTTCAAAGTAGTCACGGAAGCCTTTTAAGCTCTCTAATGACATTTTTTTAGATTGGTGAGCAGTATTTTTACTTTCCGCTTCCGGGATTTTATAGCCTTTAACCATTTGTGCTAAAATGACAACCGGTTTATCCGATTTTTTCGCACGCTCAAATGCCGCATACATTTTTTCAGAATCATGACCACCACGGCGTAAATTCCAAATTTCATCATCTGTCATATCAGCCACTAATGCAGCAGTTTCAGGATAACGACCAAAGAAATGCTCACGCACGTATGCACCGTCTTTAGATTTAAATGTTAAGTAATCTCCATCAACAACTTCCATCATTAATTGAGCTAATTTTCCGCTGGTATCTTTAGCGAATAATTTATCCCATTCACTACCCCATAAGACTTTGATGACTTCCCAACCTGCACCGTTAAATAAGCCTTCAAACTCTTGTACGATCTTACCGTTACCGTTTACCGGACCATCTAAACGCTGCAAGTTACAGCTAATCACAAAAATCAAGTTATTTAATTTTTCACGGCCTGCAACAGTTAATGCACCTTTGGACTCAATTTCGTCCATTTCACCATCACCCAAGAAAGCGTAAACAGTTTGATCGGAAGTATCTTTCAAACCACGGTTTTCAAGGTATTTTAAGAAACGGGCATGATAAATTGCATTGACCGGTCCTAAGCCCATAGAAACTGTAGAAAATTGCCAAAATTCAGGCATTAATTTCGGGTGAGGATAAGAAGATAACCCATCAACAAAAGCTTCCTGACGGAAATTATCCAACTGCTCTTCTGTCAAACGACCTTCCACATAAGCACGAGCATAAATACCCGGCGCAGCATGACCTTGAGAGAAAATTAAATCACCACCGTTTTTCTCTGTCGCCGCCTTAAAGAAATGGTTATAACCTACTTCATACATCGTTGCAGCAGATTGGAAAGTAGAAATATGTCCGCCTAAATCTAAATCTTTCTTCTGACTACGTAATACCATTGCAATAGCATTCCAGCGCACTGCAGAACGAATACGACGCTCAATGGCTTTATCACCCGGATAAACTGGCTGTTCAGAAACCGCGATCGTATTAACATAATCTGTCGTCACACCTGATTGGATTGCCACACCTTGTGAACGTGCTTGTTGCATTACTTGATCGATAATAAATTGAGCACGCTCCGTTCCTTCTTCGCGAACAAGTGAATCTACGGCATCTAGCCAATCCTGGGTCTCAAATGGATCTACATCATTTTCAAAGATTTCTGACATAGCATTTTCCTTATTTAGTAAGTGAATAAATAGCATCCGGCTAAAGCCGAACAGTGAATTAATAACTAAATTCTGTATTCCAACAGACAAATCCTAAAATCAACCTGCCTTGTTGAACAAATTCTGCAAATTTTATTAGATTTTTTTAATCAAAGATAGTTATTTTTGCCAATTTATTAACATTATTTTTACGTTTCTCCGCTTTTTACTATTGATGAAGAGAAGAAAAACCAGGGTATGTTGATCATTAAAATAAATTGGCGTTATCACCTAAAATAAAAAACTGCGTAAAATATAACCGCACTTTCGTATCACCCTATAAAGCAAAAGCTCGCAAAACTGCGAGCTTTTTCTTATTCAGGATTATTTTTTTAAAGTCAAAATGACAGATTCTCCGCCCACAACTTGACCTACTTTTTTCTCTAAGTTACTGATTTCATCCATATTAGAAATCACTATTGGCGTTAAAACAGATTTGGCTTTTTGCTCCAGTAAAGCAAGATCAATTTCGATAATTGTATCACCACGTTTCACTTCCTGCCCTTCTTGAGCAATACGGGTAAAACCTTCGCCTTTTAATTCAACAGTATCAATACCAAAATGAACGAATAATTCTACACCTTCTTTAGATTCCATTGAAAAAGCGTGATTAGTTTCAAAAATCTTACCGATAACACCATCAATCGGCGCAACAATTTTGTTTGCAGAAGGGCGAATTGCTACGCCATCTCCAACAATTTTCTCAGAAAATACCACGTCCGGCACATCTTCGATATTGACAATTTCACCTGAAAGAGGGGAATACACCACAACTTCCACAGCCTTGTTTTCTTTTGAACCGAATAGCTTATCAAAAAAGCCCATAATTCATCTCCTGAAGTATTGAAATTTGTGCGCATTGTAACGCAAAAATACAATTTTGTATCTAATTTAATGCTTTTTCAGCTAAAAAATCAGCAATCAATTGTTCAATTTCTGCCGCAGTTGCTACTTGTAATGCACTCTCCGCCAATTGTTTAGCATCACGATAATTAACATTACGAATTAATTTTTTAATTAAGGGGACAGACATTGAACTCATACTGAATTCATCTAATCCCATTCCCAACAATAACAAAGTCGCTCGCTCATCACCGGCTAATTCGCCACACATTCCCGTCCATTTACCTTCTGCATGGGAAGCATCAATTACCTGTTTGATCAAATTCAATACTGCCGGTGACATCGGATTATACAAGTGTGAAATCATTTCATTACCACGATCTACTGCCAAAGTATATTGCGTTAGGTCGTTTGTACCAATACTAAAGAAATCAACTTCTTTTGCTAAGAATTTAGCATTTACTGCCGCTGCCGGTGTTTCCACCATCACACCGATTTGAATATGTTCATCAAAAGCTTTACCTTCGTTACGCAATTCTTGTTTTAAGGTTTCAATTACGGATTTCAATTCACGAATTTCTTCTACCGAAATAATCATCGGAAACATTACCGCTAATTTACCAAAAGCAGAGGCACGCAACACAGCTCTCAATTGAGCATTTAAAATTTCACGACGATCTAAGGCAATACGAATTGCACGCCAGCCTAAAAAAGGATTCATTTCTTTCGGCAAATTTAAATAAGGTAAATCTTTATCACCGCCGATATCCATAGTCCGTAATACAACAATACGGCCATTCATTGCTTCAACAACTTCTTTATAAGCGACAAATTGCTCTTCTTCTGTCGGTAAATGGTCACGATCCATAAATAAAAATTCAGTACGATACAAACCAACACCTTCGGCACCATTACGATCTGCGCCATCACAATCTCGGATTGTACCAATATTAGCAACAACTTCTACTTGATGGCCATCTAATGTCATCGCCGGTAAATCCTTTAATTTAGCCAATTCCGCCTTTTTCTCGGCTAATTCTTTCGCCAAAATCTGTAAACGATTAATTTCATCTTCCGTCGGATTTATGTAGATTGCATTATTTACCGCATCTAAAATCAGATAATCACCCGTATTAACACGTTGAGTAATATCATTGGTTCCTACAATAGCTGGCAATTCTAAAGAACGTGCCATAATAGAAGTATGAGATGTACGACCACCAATATCAGTAATAAATCCAAGTACTTTATCTAAATTTAATTGAGCCGTCTCAGAAGGGGTTAAATCGTAGGCAACCAAAATGGATTCTTCATTGATTTGGCTTAAATCAACAATGTGCATTCCCAAAATATTTTTAATAAGGCGATTACCTATATCACGAATATCACCTGCTCTCTCTTTCAAATATTCATCATCAATTTCGGATAACATCGCTACTTGCTGATCGATAATCTTGCTTGCAGCTACTGCCGCATTAACATGATTTGCACGCAAATAATCTAGAATTTCTTCTTCTAACTCCTCGTCTTCCAAAATCATTAAATGACCTTCAAAGATGGCAGCTTTTTCTTCACCCAATGTGTTTTCCGCTCGCTCTTTAATTGCAGTTAGTTGCGCCGCCGCAGCGGTACGACCAGCATAAAAACGGGCAATTTCATTGTCAATTGCCGAATCTGCAATTTTTGTGTGATCTAACAGGATTTTTTCTTCTTTTAAAACAAGAGCTTTACCAAAAACAATACCTGGTGAGGCAAGAATTCCAGAAATCATATTTAACCTTCCGATAAATAATAATGAAATGATAGAGGAAATGATAAACGTAAAACAGCCATAAAAGCCCTATTCATATCAGATCTCACTTAAAAGTGCGGTCAAAAAATCAGGCGTTTTATGGCTTGTGAAAACTTATTCTAAGGTTGGAATCAACGCGACCAAATGCTCTACGGCTTGTTGTTCATCTTCACCATCAGCAGAAATGGTTATCACCGTACCTTGTGTTAAACCAAGTGTTTGTAGTTTAAACAAACTTTTAGCACTGGCTGATTTGCCGGCAGAAGTGACAGTTACCTCAGAAACAAAGGCTTTTGCTTCTTTCACAAATTGGGCTGCGGGGCGAGTATGCAAACCATTTGGAGCGGTAATTTCAACATCTTTTGAATACATAGTAAAATCCTCTAAGGGTAAGTAAATTTCGTGGCTAGTATCCGATTATTTTAGTTATTAAGCAAGAAAAAACCGTTCAAAATGTGAGATAGATCACAAAAAAACGTTCAGATTGATTATTATATAACCACTTTTTTCTTAGCTGAAACCTTTCAGACGCTCAAAACCTGTACGTAAATCGTTGATTAAATCCTCGACGGACTCAAGCCCAATATGTACTCGGATTAATGTCCCCGTTAATTTTCGTGATATATTGGGGCGAATTCGAGCAATTTCATCGGGCTGATTATAAAGAATTAATGACTCAAATCCGCCCCAAGAATAGGCCATTGTGAAAAGCTGAAAATGATCCATAAAAGCCTGTAATTGCTCCATATTGAGCTTTTCCTTTAATTCAAAGGAAAATAAACCGCTTGAACCGCAAAAATCACGTACAAAAAATTCGTGTCCAAGACAACTTGGTAAAGCTGGATGATAAACTGCTTTTACTTCAGGTCGCTGTGCCAGCCATTGTGCAATTTTGATGCTACTCTCTTCGTGTTGTTTTAATCGAATCGACAAACTTCGAATACCTCGTGCCGTGGTGTAAGCACTATCTGCATCCACCATCTGCCCCATTAAATAAGCATGTTCTCGCAGCTGATCCCAACAACGGGCATTGGCTACTGCAGTGCCAATCATTACATCAGAATGCCCCACCAAATACTTCGTTCCTGCCTGAATAGAAATATCAATATCCTGCTCCAATGCCTTAAACAAAATACCGGCCGCCCATGTATTATCAATCATAATAATTATTTCAGGATTAACCGCACGGGCAGCTTTAACTATTGCCGGTATGTCAGGCACTTCCATTGTCAATGAACTCGGGCTTTCCAAAAATAATACTTTGGTCTTTGGCTGAATCAAATCCGCAATTTTTTCACCACACACGGGATCATAATAGGTCGTTTGTACCCCCATTTTGGCTAAAATTTGATTACAAAAATCTTGTGTCGGCTCGTAAGCTGCGCCACTCATCAATATATGATCGCCCGACTGCACAAATGCCAAAATACTATGAGTGACCGCTGCTGCTCCACAAGGGAATAAATAACAACCTGCCCCTCCCTCCATTTCACACATTAATTCCTGCAATGAAAAATGGGTTAAAGTACCTCGTCTTCCATAAAATAATGCACCTTTGGCTCGATTTTTAGTAGCTTCTTGTTTTTCTGCCACTGTATTAAATACCAAAGAAGAAGCACGTTGTACTACAGAGTTTACACTCCCTTGTGTCACGCGTTTACTCCGCCCGGCATGTACTAACGTCGTATTTAAGTGATATTTTTCTTGCATCATTTCTCTCCTGTTTATCCATTTCATCAGCACAATAATCAATTCGTTAAGTAAAATCAAATAAAAAAGTGCGGTCAATTTTTGCCTGTTTTAACACGTTGCAAAAACTCACCACACTTTTAGCCTAAATTAATACCAATGCCTAAATATCATTCTCCGGCATATAACGATTTTCATCATTTTCAGGCACAAGATCCAATTTTGCCATTAATAGCTGATCGCCATCTTCTTCAGGATTACCTGTAATCAGCAATTTATCACCATAAAAAATAGAATTTGCGCCAGCCATAAAACACATTGCTTGCATTTCTTCAGTCATTCCCTGACGGCCGGCAGAAAGACGAACGTAACTACGAGGCATTGTAATTCGGGCAACAGCAATGGTACGCACAAATTCCGTCCAATCTAAATCCGCTGCATCTGCAAGAGGGGTTCCTTCCACTTTCACCAATTGATTAATCGGCACTGATTCCGGTTGCGGATCTAAATTCGCCAAGCTGGCAATTAAGCCCGCCCGCTCTTTACGGTTCTCATTCATACCAATAATCCCACCACAACAAACTTTCAGCCCTGCTTTACGTACCTTACCTAAGGTATTCATTCGATCATCAAATACGCGCGTACCAATAATATGTTGATAATGCTCAGGTGCCGTATCAAGATTATGATTATAATAATCTAAACCTGCTTCTTTGAGATCTTCTGCCATTCCGTCTTGTAAAAGACCAAAGGTGCCACAAGTTTCTAAACCCAGGCCTTTGACTGCTTTAATAATTGCTGCTACTTTTTCAATATCTTTCGGTTTTGGACCTCGCCACGCCGCCCCCATGCAAAAACGGCTTGCACCACGGGCTTTCGCAATTTTGGCTTTGGCGACGATTTCATCTACTTCCAATAAATCCTGTTTTTGCACACCTGTTTGATAACGAGCGGATTGCGGACAATAATGACAATCCTCCGGGCAGCCCCCCGTTTTAATCGACATTAATGTCGAAAGTTGAATAGCTCGAGGATTAAAATTTTCCCGATGTATCTGTGCAGCACGATAAATCAAATCTAAAAACGGGGTTTCAAATAACGCTTCTACCTTACATACAGACCAATATTCTGCCGTTGGGTGAGGTGTTAAAGAATAAATTTGTAGTGGGGTTGCAGCAACCATGCTTGCTCCTTACATTTAAGATAAATCCGCTCTATTATCCGCTACCTTTGTCACTCAAGATAGCCTACCACTTTTAGGTTAAAATATTTGTTAGATGAAATCATCGCATATTTTCTAAGATTTTTTTATGATATATATCACTTTTTTAATTTGATTGTCATCATGCCCTCAAAAACCAATAAGGAAACGGATATAAACAAACATACCATCAATAAATATGAATTTGATTCAAGAATTTCACCAATCAAAAAAGACACAACCAACATCGCCATTGGTTCTAAATAGCCCATCAAACCAAGCAAATTGATCGGTAATATTTGGCTGGATAAAATATAAGCACTTAATGCAATACCACCAATAATTCCCAATAAAAGCACTCCCCAATAGATCATCGGATTTATCGCCTCTACTTCCGCCATATCGACTTGAGCAGCAAAATAAAGTGAAATTGGTAGCAATAATAACATCTCTATTGCAAAGCTGGATAAATGGAGAATCTTAAAATAACGGCGAACCGAAAAATAAATGGGATAACCTAAACACACCAATAGCGTCTCCCAGGAAAATACACCGGTCAAAATAATTTTACTGAACACGCCCATCGCTGCAAAAAATACGGCGAATGCTTTTATTCGAGATAAGCGTTCTTTAAAAAAACATCGTCCAATCATTACCATAACTAAAGGGAGCAACAAATAACCGATAGAGACTTCAATGGCTTTACCGTTCACCGGAGCCCATAAAAACAACCACATTTGTACCCCCATATTGGCAGAGGTAAACAATAAAATAAACCATAAGTGCGGTTGTTTTTTTAACTGAATTAAAAAATCTCTTAACATTCCTTGCTGACCAAGCAAAAATACCGCTAAAAACACAAAGGGCAGAGTGACAAGGGTACGCCAGCCAAACAATGCGGCTCCGGAAATAGGTTGCAAGAGTACAGATAAATAGTATACACAGCCAAATAAAATGGATGCCAATACGGAGTAAAAAATGCCTTTAGCCATTAATTTTCACTCTTAACCTGCCAAATTTCGCCATTTGCCAATAACAAGTAGGCAATATTATCGGAAGCCAGTGTTTTTACAATATTTGCCGGTAGTTGCGTAGAAAGTGCGGTTAATTTTCCTTGTGAATTCAACACAGCCACTTGACGATAGCCTATTTGCGGGATAACCGCAAAACCTGCGCTAACCGCCGTCAAATCCGTTTCACGGCGACCGATTTGATGATTGCTTAATCCGTTTGCTAAGTGATTTTCGATCAATTCTGACCCTTTAATTTCATATTCCACCAATCGGCCCGCTAAATGTGGCATTTGCACCGCATAAAGTTTACCGTTAAACACAAAAGGCGATTGCCAACGGTTTGACTGCAAAGGCTGGCTTTGAGCTTCCACTACTAATTTTCCGGCTTTTTCCGTCACCAACACGGCTTTAGCCCCCTCACCATCACCGGACATTACAGCAATGATTTTATTGCCTTTAAGCGTCGGCAATATCGCCAAACGATTCGCCTCAAAAGCTAAATCCGGCTGTGAAAGCGTCGTAGCTAAAGGCTGTAAATTATGGCGCTCCAAAAACTGTAATTCTGCTGCTTCAATCTCATCACCTAACACCCCATGTTGATAAGTATGAGTATCAGGCTTCGCTAACACTGCAATATGCCCCTGTGAATTTTCACCGTGAAAATGAATTTGCAACGGCTGAGTATCCGGCAAGACTTCAGTTTCAGAAACTGCCGCTAATTTAACCGCACTTCCATTCAATTCGAGGCGAACCAATCGATTTTTCCCGTTCTCACGCTGTACCGCAATGACCGCAAAAGGCAAAATGACCATGCCTGAATAAGGTGAGATAACAACATTGGAGCGATATTCTTTCCCGTTTTCCCATAACAAAAAATGCCCGTTTTTATCCATTGCGGCAATTTTGCCATAACGGGATTGTGGCGCAATTTGTGGAGAAATTTCTTTAAGTAATGGCAATTTATCCCCCATTTTCCACAACTCGCCTTTTTTATTGAGCATCAACAGCTGTTGTTTATCATCAAGTGTAATTTGCTCTACCTCGCCAATATTCCCCAACGGCAGTGGCTTTAATTGGATCTCGGCAAAAACGGAAGAGGAAAATAATAATACCAAACTATAAAAAAATGCTTTCATAACTATTCTCAACATAAAATGTGCAGTGATATTTCAATATTTTTCTACTTCAACAATATTCGCTATTTCAATAAACCTTCAACTAGCCCAATCACATCTTTGACTTGGTTATCGGATAATTTGCCTTCTGCCACAAACTGCACTTTTCCTTTTTTATCCAACACAATAATGGCACTCTCTTTTTCTTTCAAAGCCCAAGCATTTTTGACCGCACTTTTCTGGTCTAACACCACTTGGCTGTGTGGATTTGCTTTCTTGCCGTCTTCCGTGCTGCTTTTGACAAACACACCTGTCGCAATCACCGCATCATCGGCATTCACAATAGTAGTAGTTTGGTATTTATTTCGATCAAAGTTTGCCGTTTTAATGGCTGCCATCAACGCATCATTTTTCTCTTTTACCGCACTTCTGCCGGCGAAATGATGAATAATCCGGACTTTTCCCGTAAGCTGTGAAGACTGCCAAGATTGATATTGCACATTGTCGCCGTCCAATTTCAGTTCGCCGTCTTGGTTTACGGCTACCGCCGGTAAGTTATTGTTAATTTGTAAATTATGTGCTGCACCGTTAAAAGAGAATGCCACTAATGATAGTCCCAATAAGAGATTGATTTTATTCATTACTTTGTCCTTTAAAGTTATTTTCGATAAAAATGACACTCATTTTACCCCAAATTATCAAAAAATATACCTAAAACTAGGGTATGCTGATAATTCAAATAAACCCTAAACACATTTTGGGAAAAAACAAATTTTGCTATAATCACAGTATTCAATTTAAGGAGAAACTATGGAACAACAGCTAAATTGCCCACAATGTCAGGGCGAATATGTTTATCACGACAGCATCAATTTTGTTTGCCCTGATTGCGGTAATGAATGGTCCGACGAAGAAAATCAAGAGGAAACAGGAAAAATCTGGAAAGACAGTAACGGCAATATCTTACAAGATGGCGATGATGTCATTTTAATCAAAGATCTCAAAGTTAAAGGCTCTTCTCTTGTGTTGAAAAAAGGTACAAAAGCGAAAAATATCCGTCTTGTGGAAAGTGATCACGATGTGGATTGTAAAATTGACGGGCAACCTTTTTCTTTGAAATCGGCATTTTTGAAAAAGGCGTGATAGTAAAGTATGGAAGATAAAAGTGCGGTTGAAAAAACAGTGAATTTTCACCGCACTTTTTCTGTTACAATTGCTGGTACAATTTCAAGGCATAAGCATCAGACATACCGGCCATATAATCGCAAATAATTCGCTTTTTACCGTTTTCAGGCGCATTTTTCCAACGATTAACCGTATTTCTTGGAAGTAACCGTTCAGGATCACTTTCAAAAATTTGAAACATTTCCGTTAAAATCCGCTGACCTTTGTATTCGATACGTTGGGTTTCCACATCTCGAATCACATATTTAAAGACAAAGTCCTTAAAAATATTCAATACCGCTTCTACTTCAGGCGGTAATTCGGCGTTGTAACGCAATAGTGGCTCAGTAAAATCATCGGTGATTTTCCAACGCACTGCAGTGATGAAGTAATTCACCAGCGCACCAATGGCATTTTTCCGTTCATAATGTTGTTCGGAAAAGAGCTTTTCCGTCAGTTTATCGGCATTTTTTCTTGCCCAATCGGAAGGACTGTTTTTCAATTGTTCCAACGCAATTTGCCACAAATGGCGAGGCACTAACCCGACAACAATGGCATCTTCCAAATCATGAACACCATAAGCAATGTCGTCTGCCAGCTCCATAATACTGCAATCCAAAGATTTAAATTTCGTTTTTAAACTTTCATCATTATGTGACCGCACTTTCCGCAATGTGCCGAACAATAATCGGTCTTTCTCTGATAAAGGCGCAAGTAGCCAATCAAACATGGGAAGATCCTCTCGAAACAAACCTTTTCCCGGTCGCCAGTCAATAGCACGTAAAGAATGTTTATCGATGGTTTGAGGCAATACTAATTCGGCATATTGGGGGGAAGTGCGGTCTAAAATCGAGGGATATTTGACCACACCTAAAATCGTACGGCGAGTTAAATTCATTCCGGCATTCTGGGTGTAAGGCTCCAATTTAGTCAGTAAACGGAAAGTTTGTGCATTGCCTTCAAAACCACCGTTATTTCTCATCATACAATTTAATGCCGTTTCACCACCGTGGCCAAAAGGCGGATGACCAATATCGTGGGCAAAACACAAACTTTCTATCAGATCTGCCGTTGGCAATAAAGGCTTAAGATTTTTTTGCAAATCACTTTTTTCTAAACCCAGTTGAACTGAAAGTGCGGTGAAAGCATCAACAAATTTAAGCTGCGAAACCAAACTGCTACCAATTTGTGCCACTTCTAAAGAATGTGTCAAACGGGTGCGGAAAAAATCATTTTCTCCTACGGCGTGAATTTGCGTTTTGGCTTGTAAACAACGAAACGCTGCACTGTGTAAAATTCTTGCCCGATCTCGCCGAAAAGGAGGACGATTATCCTTTTCTCGGGGTGGATCGGGAATAAATCGTTCTAACCATTTTTCATCTAATTGATTTTTCGACATATTATGCCACCATATAGAGAAGTTTAAATACCAAAGGAGCAAGAACGGAACTGATAATCCCACACAATACAAGGGAAATTGAACTGTAGGTTCCAGCCTTTCTATCCTGTTCCATCACACTGACCGTGCCGAGTGCATGAGATACAGCACCGATTGCCAACCCCATACTTTCCGAACGTTTTAATCCAATTTTTTTTAAAATAATATAGCCTAATAATGAGCCTTGTAATCCGGCCAAAATCACACCAATAGCCGCAACAGCCGGCACACCACCGAGATTTTCCGACATGGCCATAGCAATCGGCGTTGTTACCGATTTTGAGATAACCGTTGCCACTATCTTGGGATTTGCGCCTAGCCACAATGCCAAACCGGCCCCACTCGCCATGGCAAAAAAAGACGTGAGTGTCGTCATCAATAAAATACTTTTCCAATAAGCGGCAATGGGGCGAAGTTGTTCATACAAAGGCAACGCTAAGGCGACCACACTCAAACCAAGCAAATTAGTCAAGGGCGTATTGCCGGTCATATAATCCACATAAGGAATCTTGCCCAGTAATACCACTAAAATCAACAGCAATACCGTTAAAATAAAGGTGTTTAATAAGACTGATTTCAGGCGTTTACTGATTTGCATTGCGATAAAAAACACCGCCAGAGTTAAAATAGAATATAAATAAATCATTTTACCGCCTCTGCTTTAACACGTTTTTTCAAGACCTTTTTACGCAAACGGGTAAAAGAACGCAACGAAAACAAATAATCCGCTAATATGCCTCCCAAAACCAGCGCAGTTAAGGTGCTGATAATATTGGGAATGACTAAGGCTTGAGCCTGTGAAAGCAGCAAATCCGCATATTCAATAATACCGACACTAATGGGGGCAAACAGCACGGCCATATAACGGTTAAGCAAACTTGCACCGCAGTAAATCCAATCCAGTTTTATGAGTTGAGTTGTCAATCCTACAAACAACACCAACAACCCGAAAATGCTCGCCGGAATGCCTACAGGGAACAGTGTGGCCAACCTTTCGCCAATATAAAGCATGGCATATAGCAAGATAAAAGAACGCAAATATAAAAGGGTTTTGTATAACATAATCCAATTTCCAATAAAAGTGCGGTTAATTTTACGCTTATTTTTCCATTTTGGGGATTTTTCAGTAAAATATCTGCAATTAATTTTATGTTGAGACTGAAATGAAACCACTTTCTACTTTTTTAGCCAAAACTTGTGTTATTTTCACCGCACTTTTGGTTTCAATTTCCGGCTTTTCTGCCAATGATCGGCAAATTGATTGTTATGTGGTCAGCATTAATGACGGTGATACCTTCACTTGCCTGTGGGAAAATAACAAACAATTGAAAGTCCGCTTGCAAGAAATCGACGCACCTGAAAAATCCCAAGCTTTTGGCCATCGTGCCAGACAAACACTAGCACAGTTTGTACATAAGCAAGACGTGAGATTACAAATTTCAGGCTATGATCGCTACCAACGCATTTTAGCAACAGTCTATGTACAAAACCAAAACATCAATCTGAAAATGGTGCAACTAGGCATGGCATGGGCATACGACCAATATGTACAAAATCCTGTCTATCTTCAAGCACAACAAAATGCACAACGGCAAAAAATCGGCTTATGGCAAGATCCTAATGCTATTCCGCCAAGCGAATTCCGCCATCATCAACGAGGAAATTAATATGTTTAATGCACAGCAATTTCGTGCCGATTTTCCTTTTTTTAAGGTTAGCCAAGAACTTGTTTACTTAGATAATGCAGCCACCACACTCAAACCACAATGTTTGATTGATATAACAGCTGAATTTTACGCTTCTGCCGGATCAGTACATCGCAGTCAATATGATGAAAAACATACCGCACTTTATGAACAAGCCCGTCGTCGGGTCAAAAAACTGATCAATGCCGAAAGTGAGCAAGCGGTGATTTGGACAAGTGGTACAACCCATGCTGTCAATTTAGTCGCAAACGGCTTATTACCACAACTCAAGGCAGGTGATGAAATCATCATTAGCGAAGCCGATCATCATGCCAATTTTGTTACTTGGGCAGAAACAGCTAAAAAGTGCGGTGCAAAATTACACATCCTACCCATTTCCAATAATTGGCTGATTGATGTAAACCAATTACTCGCCCTTTTAAATGAGCGAACAGCATTAGTAGCATTAAATTTTGTATCTAATGTAACGGGAACAGAACAGCCTGTTGCACACTTAATTTCTTTAATACGTCAATATAGCAATGCATTGGTATTTGTAGATGCGGCACAGGCTATCAGCCATTTTAACGTCGATTTACAAGCCTTAGATGCAGATTTTCTTGCATTTTCCGCACACAAAATCTACGGGCCAAACGGCATTGGTGTTTTAACTGGCAAACTGACCGCACTTGAACAATTACAACCGTTATTTTACGGCGGTAAAATGGTGGAAAAAGTCTCTAAAGAGCGCATTATATTCGCCGAATTACCCTATCGTTTAGAAGCCGGCACCCCCAATATCGCAGGTGTCATTGGATTTAACGCCGTATTGGGTTGGTTGGAAAATTGGGATATAGTGGAAGCCGAACAATACACGCTTTCTCTCTCAGAACAAGCCAAAGTGCGGTTAAAAAATTACCCGAATTGCCGCTTATTTAATGCACCACACCCCAGCACGATATTGAGTTTTGTGTTTGATGGCATTGACAGCTCAGATATTGCCACCTTGTTAGCCGAACAACATATTGCTATTCGTACCGGCGTACATTGTGCTCAACCTTATTTGGCAAGGCTTAAGCAATCATCCACCTTACGATTAAGTTTCGCTCCCTATAATACAATAGGAGAAGTTGAGATATTTTTTAACGCACTGGAACGTAGCTTGGCTATATTGGAGGAATAATGCTCATCGAACAAATCAAACAAGCCCAACACTGGGAAGATCGATATCGCTTACTCATTCAAGGCGGAAAACAAATTCCCACACCGAATGAAAGCGAACTCACCGATTGGATAGCTATTCAAGGCTGTGAGGCTGGACTTTGGGTAAAAATCTCTCTAAACACTGACCGCACTTTGGCCTTTCAGGCTTACAGTGAAGCCCGTATTATCAATGGATTATTACAAGTATTAACGGAAGCATTAAAGGGAAAAACACCTGAGCAAATTCAATCTTTTAGTATTAGCTGTATTTTCAACGAACTAGGCATCGCACAACGCCTCAGTAATACCCGATTAAACGGCTTAAAACAAATTGAAATGCTAATCAAGCAATTGATTTAATACTGCTTTATTGTATTTTCCGATGTTTAAAAATATGGCTAAAACATAATACCAATAGACACAATCATCAAAATAACCGAAAATACCCACAATTTTTTAACACAAATACAAACAATATCATGACTTACCCTCAAGAAGTAAACAAACGTCGCACTTTTGCGATTATTTCTCACCCTGACGCCGGTAAAACCACCATCACGGAAAAGGTGCTTTTATATGGAAATGCCATTCAAACAGCCGGTTCTGTAAAAGGCAAAGGGTCGCAAGCTCACGCTAAATCCGACTGGATGGAAATGGAAAAACAACGTGGGATTTCTATTACCACTTCTGTAATGCAATTCCCATATAATGATTGTTTAGTCAATTTATTAGATACTCCGGGACATGAAGATTTCTCCGAAGATACTTACCGCACTTTAACTGCTGTAGATAGTTGTTTAATGGTTATCGACTCTGCCAAAGGGGTTGAGGAACGTACCATTAAATTAATGGAAGTTACCCGTCTTCGTGACACGCCGATTATCACCTTCATGAACAAACTTGACCGCGATATTCGTGACCCAATGGAATTATTGGATGAAGTAGAAAGCGTATTAAAAATCAACTGTGCGCCTATTACTTGGCCGATTGGTTGCGGTAAATTGTTCAAAGGAGTTTATCATTTATATAAAGATGAAACCTATTTATACCAAAGCGGACAGGGTTCTATCATTCAAGAAGTGCGTATCGTCAAAGGTTTAAACAGTCCGGAATTAGACGCTGCAGTAGGTGACGATTTAGCTCAACAATTACGCGATGAATTGGAATTAGTACAGGGTGCCAGCCACGAATTCGATCACCAAGCATTTATCAAAGGCGAATTAACACCTGTCTTTTTCGGAACAGCATTGGGTAATTTCGGCGTAGATCATTTCTTAGACGGATTAACCCAATGGGCCCCGGCACCACAAGCTCGCCAAGCCGATAATCGTTTAGTGGAAAGTGCGGAAGAAAAATTCAGTGGTTTTGTGTTTAAAATTCAAGCCAATATGGATCCAAAACACCGTGACCGTGTGGCATTTATGCGAATTGTCTCCGGTAAATATGAGAAAGGTATGAAACTCAAACACGTTCGCATTGGTAAAGATGTGGTGATTTCAGATGCTCTGACCTTTATGGCTGGCGACCGTAGTCACGCAGAAGAAGCCTACGCCGGCGATATTATCGGTTTGCATAATCATGGCACAATCCAAATTGGCGATACCTTCACACAGGGCGAAGATCTGAAATTTACCGGTATTCCAAACTTTGCCCCGGAGCTGTTCCGCCGTATTCGCTTAAAAGATCCGCTAAAGCAAAAACAATTGTTAAAAGGCTTGGTGCAACTTTCGGAAGAAGGTGCAGTGCAGGTTTTCCGACCTTTACAAAACAATGATTTAATTGTTGGAGCGGTTGGCGTTCTCCAGTTTGATGTGGTTGTTTCTCGATTAAAAACCGAATATAACGTGGAAGCTATTTATGAAACCGTCAATGTAGCTACTGCCCGTTGGGTAGAATGTACAGATGTAAAAAAATTCGAAGAATTTAAACGCAAAAACGAGCAAAATCTAGCCCTCGACGGTGGCGATAATTTAACCTACATTGCTCCAACTATGGTCAATTTAAACTTAGCTCAAGAACGCTATCCTGATGTGACCTTCTTTAAAACAAGGGAACATTAACACGGGTTAAAGCAAGCCTCCTTTCATTAACATAGAGGCTGAATTAAGCCAAAGTGCGGTGAAAATTTACTGAGTTTTATGATATAGATCAGCAATTTTGCCGCAAATCCGCTTTGACTATTGTGACAATATTTTTACACATATAAAATCCCTGTTTAGATAACTGAATTTACCTAAGGATAAAAAATGGCAACGCCCAAAATTTTGATTGTCGAAGATGAAACTATTACAAGAAATACACTAAAAAGTATTTTTGAAGCGGAAGGTTATGAAGTATTTGAAGCTATTGACGGCAATCAAATGCATCTTATTTTTGCTTCTCAACAAATCAATTTAGTGGTAATGGATATTAATTTACCGGGCAAAAACGGACTAATGTTAGCCCGTGAATTACGAGAAAAAGCCAATACCGCATTAATGTTTTTAACCGGCCGCGATAATGAAATTGATAAAATTTTAGGTCTGGAAATCGGTGCTGACGACTATATCACCAAACCCTTTAATCCTCGAGAATTGACAATTCGTGCCAGAAATCTACTACAACGTACAATGAATGATATGAGAGAAGCAACGCCTGCTATCGAACATTATCGTTTCAACGGTTGGATATTGGATTTAAATACCCATCATTTAATCAATCCGGAAGGCGAAGAATTTAAACTACCTCGTAGTGAATTTCGTGCAATGCTACATTTCTGTGAAAATCCGGGTAAAATTCAAACCCGTGAAGAATTACTGCGTAAAATGACCGGACGTGCGTTAAAACCAAACGATCGCACGGTAGATGTGACTATCCGTCGTATTCGTAAACATTTTGAAGACCACCCTACAACCCCTGAAATTATCTCAACCATCCATGGCGAAGGTTATCGATTTTGTGGGGAAATTGAATAAATTTTTCTTTTCCAAAAAAGTGCGGTGAAAAAGACAAGATTTTTTCACCGCACTTTTTGTTCATCTCCACTATTAAATTTTCTACAGAAATCAAGCTTTTTATGCTATAATTCCGTCAATTTTTATACCCTAATTAGGAAATCTTAAATGTCTGAATTTGTTCAAGATATTACACCTGTCAGCATTGAAGAGGAACTAAAATCCTCTTATCTCGATTATGCAATGTCTGTTATTGTCGGCCGTGCATTACCTGATGTTCGTGACGGTTTAAAACCGGTACATCGCCGTGTGTTGTTCTCTATGGACCAAAGCGGTAATACACATAATAAATCCTATGTAAAATCCGCTCGTGTGGTAGGAGACGTTATCGGTAAATACCACCCTCACGGTGACAGTGCGGTGTACGATACTATCGTGCGTATGGCACAGCCTTTCTCCCTGCGTTATATGTTGGTAGACGGTCAAGGTAACTTTGGTTCTATCGATGGCGATGCCCCTGCAGCAATGCGTTACACCGAAGTGCGTATGCAGAAAATCACACAAGAACTTTTGACCGATCTTGATAAAGAAACCGTAGATTTCTCGCCGAACTATGACGGCAAAGAAATGATCCCTGATGTGTTACCAACCAAAATTCCGGCGTTATTGGTCAATGGCTCTTCCGGTATTGCCGTAGGTATGGCAACCAATATTCCGCCGCATAATTTGGGCGAAGTAATGGATGGCTGTCTTGCTTATATCGATAACGAAGACATTAGTATTGATGAATTAATGCAATTTATTCCGGGGCCGGATTTCCCTACTGCCGCCTTAATCAATGGTCGCCGTGGTATTGAAGAAGCCTATAAGACCGGACGTGGTAAAGTCTATGTCCGTGCTAAAGCGACAGTAGAAACCAATGACAAAGGTCGAGAACAAATCGTTATCACAGAAATTCCATACCAAGTCAATAAAGCCAAATTGGTAGAAAAAATCGGCGAATTAATCCGTGAGAAAAAAATTGAAGGTATTGCCGGTGTATTGGATTTATCCAATAAAGAAGGGATCCGCCTTGAAATTGATATTAAACGTGATGCAGTCGGCGAAGTGGTATTAAACCATTTATATGCATTAACCCAAATGCAAGTCACTTTTGGTATTAATATGGTGGCCTTGGATCAAGGACAGCCACGCTTATTCAACTTGAAACAAATCATCGAAGCCTTTGTAAAACACCGCCGTGAAGTAGTCACACGTCGTACCGTATTTGAATTGCGCAAGGCTCGTGAGCGTGCTCATATTTTGGAAGGTTTAGCTATTGCACTTGCCAATATCGATCCTGTAATTAATTTGATTCGTGCCTCAAAAACAGCAGAAGAAGCGCGTGAAGGCTTATTGGCACAAGCTTGGCAATTAGGTAATGTAGCGCCAATGTTAGAAGCAGCAGGCGTTGATGCTTCCCGCCCCGATGATTTAGGTGCAGAATTCGGTGTGCGTGAAGGGCAATATTATTTATCCGATGCTCAAGCCCGTGCGATTTTAGAGTTACGCTTACACCGTTTAACCGGCTTGGAACATGAAAAAATTGTGGACGAATACAAAGAAATTTTGGTTCAAATCGGTGAGTTATTACATATTTTAAACAGTGCAGAACGCTTGCGTGAAGTGATTCGTGAAGAATTGGAATTAGTTAAAACCAACTTTAACGATGAACGCCGCACCGAAATTACCGCTGCTTCAGGGGATATTAACTTGGAAGATTTAATCGCTCAAGAAGATGTTGTGGTCACACTTTCCCATGAAGGTTATGTTAAATATCAACCCTTAACCGATTACGAAGCCCAACGCCGTGGCGGTAAAGGCAAATCGGCAACCAAAATGAAAGAAGAAGATTTTATTGAGAAATTGTTAGTGGCTAACACCCACGATACTATTCTTTGCTTCTCCAGTCGCGGGCGTTTATATTGGTTGAAAGTGTATCAGTTACCACAAGCCAGCCGTGGTGCAAGAGGTCGCCCGATTGTCAATATTTTACCTTTGGAAGAAAATGAACGTATTACTGCGATTTTGCCGGTAACAAGCTACGATGAAGACAAATTTGTGGTAATGGCCACCGCAGGCGGTATTGTGAAGAAAACTGCACTCACCGAATTTAGTCGCCCTCGTTCTAACGGCATTATCGCGGTCAATCTGCGTGATGAAGACGAATTGATCGGTGTAGATATTACAGACGGTTCCAACGAAATTATGCTATTCTCTTCCCAAGGTCGTGTGGTACGTTTTGCTGAATCTGCCGTGCGTGCAATGGGACGCACTGCAACCGGTGTACGTGGTATTAAACTTGCTTTAACCAATGATCTATCGGACGATGAAAGTGCGGTAGAAATTGAAGAGGTTTCTGATGAAAACGCCGAAGAAACTCTCGATTTAAACATTGATAAAGTCGTATCATTGGTGATCCCAAAAAATGAAGGCGCGATTTTAACTGCCACTCAAAACGGCTATGGAAAACGCACCAGCTTAGCGGAATATCCAACCAAATCCCGTAACACCAAAGGCGTAATTTCTATTAAAGTGAGTGAACGCAACGGTAAAGTAGTTGCTGCTACCCAAGTAGAAGACAGTGATCAAATCATGCTCATTACCGATGCCGGTACATTGGTTCGTACTCGGGTGTCTGAAGTTAGTATCGTAGGCAGAAACACCCAAGGCGTTCGCTTAATTCGTACCTCCGAACAAGAACAGGTCGTCAGCCTCGAACGCATCGCCGAACCGGAAGAAGATGAAAATTCGGAAAGTGAGCTATAAATTACAGAAGTTTAAATAGAAATGGTGGGAAATTTAGCCCACCATTTTTATTTGTAAATAACTCTTTTTTATTTACTCATTGCATCCAAAAAATTAATTAAATTCCGCTTTTGATCACTGGACAAATTCGCCCAATGGTAATCCAAACGGGCTTTTAGTGCATCATTTCTCACAGGTACATACTGACCATTTTCAGCAAAGGTCAAATTCTCTGCTGTACTATCCACAAAAAACCAACTAATCGGCGTATCTAATAATACAGCAATTGAAGCTAAATGTGCCGCACTGATTTTTGTCACACCTCGTTCATAGCGAGAAAATTGTTGCTGTGATACCCCTATCTGTTCAGCCAAATTTTCTGCGGTAAAACCGACCTCTTTCCGCCGTTGTTGAATTCTTTTGCCAATAGAAATATCAATTTCGGCTGCCACCAATTTACTCATTTTTCTTCACTCAAAATCAATTTACGCATTGAGTGATATTTTTTGTTATTTATACACTTGTATTGATATGATTAAAGTTGTATATTTTAAAATATACTCACAGAAAGAGTATTTGGCGTAGTAATGCAAATTACTATATTTTTAAACTCAAAATAAGGAAATCTAACATGGCACAAAATCGCACAGGACAATCCAACCCTAACTGGCCAAGCAGAACAGGGAATCCTTCTGGCGGTGGTCGAGGAAATAACCCCCCTTCCAAATAACGCACGAATATGAATGAAAAGTGCAGTGTGATTTTTTAGAGTTCCAAAACTCTACAAAAAAGCACCGCACTTTTAATATGATCTAAATCACAAAACCAACATTTCCTTCCGCTATAGCGTTTAAATCCTACCTCTCAAGTGTTAGAATTTGTCACATATTTTCATTTCTCTTTAATTTATAAGGTGGTTATTATGACAACTTATCGTATTGAAAAAGATACCATGGGCGAAGTTCAAGTGCCTGCAGATAAATACTGGGCAGCACAAACCGAGCGTTCTCGTAACAATTTTAAAATTGGCCCTGAAGCCTCTATGCCACAGGAAATTATTGAAGCATTCGGTTATTTGAAAAAAGCGGCGGCTTTTGCTAACCATGAATTAGGTGTTTTACCTGTGGAAAAACGTGACTTGATTGCTCAGGCTTGCGATGAAATTTTAGCCCGTAAATTAGATGATCAATTCCCATTGGTCATTTGGCAAACCGGTTCCGGCACGCAATCCAATATGAACTTAAATGAAGTAATCGCAAATCGAGCTCATGTGATTAACGGTGGAAAATTAGGTGAAAAATCCATTATTCACCCGAATGATGATGTGAATAAATCCCAATCTTCTAACGATACTTATCCAACCGCAATGCATATTGCCGCTTACAAAAAAGTAGTTGAACATACTATTCCGGCCATTGAACGTTTGCAAAAAACCTTAGCACAAAAATCCGAAGCCTTTAAAGATGTAGTAAAAATCGGGCGTACTCACCTAATGGACGCAACACCATTAACCTTAGGACAGGAATTTAGTGCTTATGCCGCACAATTACACTTCGGTTTAATCGCAATTAAAAATACGCTACCACATTTACGCCAATTAGCGTTAGGCGGTACTGCGGTAGGAACCGGCTTAAATACACCAAAAGGTTATGATGTCAAAGTGGCAGAATATATTGCGAAATTTACAGGTTTACCATTTATTACAGCGGAAAATAAATTTGAAGCTTTAGCAACTCACGATGCTATCGTAGAAACCCACGGTGCATTGAAACAAGTAGCAATGTCCTTATATAAAATTGCCAACGACATTCGTTTGTTGGCTTCCGGCCCACGTTCAGGAATTGGTGAAATTTTAATTCCGGAAAATGAGCCGGGTTCTTCTATTATGCCGGGTAAAGTGAACCCGACACAATGTGAAGCCTTAACCATGGTGGCAGCACAAGTGTTAGGTAACGACACCACTATTTCCTTCGCCGGTTCTCAGGGACATTTCCAATTAAACGTGTTCAAACCTGTCATGGCAGCAAATTTCTTACAATCTGCACAATTATTAGCGGATGCTTGTATTTCATTTGATGAGCATTGTGCTGTCGGCATTGAACCAAACTTCCAACGTATCAAACAACAATTGGATCAATCCTTGATGTTGGTGACAGCACTAAATACGCATATCGGCTATGAAAATGCGGCGAAAATTGCGAAAACTGCCCATAAAAACGGTACGACCTTAAAAGAAGAGGCGATCAATCTTGGCTTAGTTACCGCAGAACAATTCGATCAATGGGTGCGTGCCGAAGATATGGTTGGTTCATTAAAATAATTTATTTCACTAAAATATGATACGGCTCAAATTTTTGAGCCGTTTTTTTATTGCGTGAAATGGTAAAATAACCTACTATTACACTCAACTTCTAATCCAATCTTGAGGAAACTAACATGACAAATCAATTAATTTGCTATAAACGTATGCCTGTTTGGACAAAAGACAGCCTCCCTCAAATGTTCCAAGAAAAACATAATACAAAAGTAGGGACTTGGGGCAAACTTACCGTACTAAAAGGCGCATTAAAATTTTATGTATTAACCGAAGAGGGCAATATTGTCAGCGAACATATTTTCACACCTGAAAACCCAGCTCCATTAGTCGAGCCACAAGTGTGGCATAAAGTAGAAGCCCTTTCCGAGGATATGGAATGTTACTTAGAATTTCATTGTAAAAAAGAAGATTACTTCGCTAAGAAATATAATATGACGGCGACACATTCCGAGGTGAAAGCAGCTGCAAACATTCTTTCACCTTGTAAAGTATTAGATTTAGGTTGCGGACAAGGACGCAACTCATTATTTTTAAGCTTACTTGGCTATGATGTCAGCGCTTGGGATCACAACGAAAACAGCCTTGCTTTTTTAAATGAAACGAAAACAAAAGAAAATCTGCCAATTCAGACCGCACTTTACGACATCAACAGTGCAAATATCCAAGAGAATTATGATTTCATTCTTTCTACTGTCGTGTTTATGTTCCTCAATCGCGAATCTGTGCCAAATATTATTGCGAATATGCAGGAACACACTAATATTGGCGGCTATAATCTCATTGTTGCCGCAATGGACACCGCTGATGTTCCCTGCCCGATGCCATTCTCTTTTACATTTAAAGAAAATGAATTAAGAGGCTATTATGCCGATTGGGAATTAATAAAATACAACGAAGAAATGGGCGAACTTCACAAAACCGATGAGCAAGGTAATCGTATTAAAATGAAATTTGTGACCATGTTGGCGAAGAAAAAATCTTAGGAGCTATTGATAATTCAAATAAATGACAAAAAAGAAAACCGCACTTTTTCAGTTCAAACAAAAAGTGCGGTCTATTTTTTTAAAGTGTTTTACAATTAAAAAGTTAAGAAAGGCTTGATTTTTTCAATTGTGGCCTCGCCAATGCCCGGCACATTATTTAAATCTTCAACAGATTTGAATTTACCCACTTTATTACGGTAGTCAATAATCGCTTTAGCCTTTACATCGCCGATACCGCTTAATTGCTGCAATGTTGCTGCATCAGCGGTGTTCAAATTTACTTTAGCGGAAGGTTCAACTTTTTCTGCAACTACCTCTTTAACCGAAGTAGCTTTTTCACTCACGGTTTCTTTTGCATTTTTTGCTTTATCTACCACTGCGTCTTTAACTGAAGTGGCTTTTTCGCTCAAGGCTTCTTTTGCATTTTTCGTTTTATCT
>JAUNED010000055.1 GCA_030525745.1 Lonepinella koalarum
GATGGCGACTTGCCGAGATAAAAGTGCGGTCAGTTTTTCTTTGGTTTGGGGGGAGTAGAGGGAGTTATCGCTTAATTGGCTTTCAATATCGCTGAGTTGTTCGCCGAGTTTATCCATTTCCGTTTCATATTGAGCAATTTTTTTGCGTAACGGCGCTGTTTGTTGGCGTAATTCCGCTTCTCGGCGTTTTTGTTCTTTACGGTTGGTGTTTGAATTTTCATTGGTTTCAGCAGCTAAAACATCGGGATTTTTGACCGCACTTTTTTCTTGAGCGTTAATGTCATTCAGCCATTTCGCATAGTCTTCCAAATCACCGTGAAACTCTTCCACTTGTTTGTTATGCACCAAATAGAATTCATCTACGGTATTTCGGAGTAAGTGGCGATCATGAGACACCACAACCAATGAGCCTTGATAATCTACCAAAGCTTCAGTGAGCGCTTGGCGCATATCCAAATCCAAATGGTTGGTGGGCTCGTCCAATAATAATAAATTCGGGCGTTGCCATACAATTAGGGCTAAAACCAATCTTGCTTTTTCACCACCGGAAAACAATTTCACCGGTTCATTCACTTTGTCGCCATGAAAAGCAAAGCTGCCGAGATAATTGCGGAGTTCTTGTTCCGTTTGTTGTGGGGCAATTTTTTGTAAATGCCAAAGGGGGCTTTCATCTGCTCTTAAGGTGTCTAGTTGATGTTGGGCAAAGTAACCGAGTTGCACACCTTTAGCCAATTGCACCGTGCCGGAAAGTGCGGTCAATTCACCTGCCAATAATTTAATCAGGGTGGATTTGCCTGCGCCGTTTTTGCCAAGTAGCCCGATGCGTGATCCCGGCACTAAATTGAGTTTGATTTTGCTTAAAATTTCTACCACACTTTCGGCCTCTGTAATATAGCCGGCACAAGCCTTATCCATCATGACCAGTGGATTGGGCAGAGAAAGCGGGGGACGGAATTGGAAGCTAAAAGGGTTATCCACATGTGCCGGCGCAATACGTTCCATACGTTCTAACGCTTTCATTCGGCTTTGAGCCTGTTTTGCTTTTGTCGCTTTGGCTTTAAAACGGTCAATATATTGTTGCAAATGGGCGATTTTGTCTTGCTGTTGGCGGAAAAGAGCGGTCTGTTGCGAGAGTTTTTCTGCACGTTGGCGTTCAAAAGAGGAATAATCACCGGTGTATTCTTGTAATTTGTGTTGTTCGATATGAATAATTTTATTCACAATAGGATCAAGAAAATCTCGGTCATGAGAAATCAGTACCAATGTGCCTTGATATTGCACTAACCAACGCTCCAACCAAATGACGGCATCTAAATCCAAGTGGTTGGTGGGTTCGTCCAATAACAATAGATCGGAGGGGCAAAGTAAGGCTTGAGCTAAATTGAGTCGCATTCGCCAACCGCCGGAAAACGATTTTACCGAGCGACTTAAATCTGCTTGGGAAAAACCTAATCCGTGCAATAATGCAGAGGCTCGTGCTTGGATTGTCCAAGCGTCAATCGCATCCAACTGACCGTGAATATGGGCAATGGCATTGCCATCATTGCGTTCATTAGCTTGTGCCAATTCCCGTTGCAAACGGCAAAAAGTGCGGTCGCCTTCGATAACATATTCCAAGGCGACAATCTCTAATGCCGGTGTCTCTTGATTCACCCAAGACAGCGCCCAATTATCAGGGTAATTCACTTCTCCACTTTCGGATTGAATTTCTTTTTTTAATAAGGACAGTAACGAGGATTTACCGCAACCGTTTTTGCCCACTAAGCCGACTTTTTGTTTTGGATTGATGGTGGCGTTGGCATTATCCAATAAGACATTTTGCCCACGCTTGAGAGATAAATTGGAGAAAAAAATCATAATTTAACGCTTGTTTTTGTATCAAATAGAGTGATGTTCTATGTTAGAATGAGGATATTTTAAGTATTTTCCTGTTATTTAGAGGGCTTTGCAATGTTTGATTCGTTAATTGTGCAATTTGTGGTGCTGTGGGCAGTCATCGATCCTATCGGCTCTGTACCGGTGTATTTGGCAAAAACCATCGGCTTAAGTGTGGAAGATCGTCGAAAAATTGCCGCTAAAGCGGTCTTGATCGCCTCAGGGATTTTGGTGTTTTTCCTTATTGCCGGTCAATTCCTGTTAGAAGCGATGCAAATTCCGTTATCTGCGTTCCAAATTGCCGGCGGGTTGGTGTTGTTTTTATTTGCTTTAACGATGATTTTTGGCGAAAGCAAACCGGAGCAGGAAATTCGGTTAAGTTCCAGTTTAAGTGAATTGGCGGTTTATCCGCTGGCTGTGCCGTCCATAGCTTCACCCGGCGCAATGATGGCGGTGGTGCTTTTAACCGATAATCATCGAGTGAGTTTCACCGACCAATTTATCACCACATTAATTATGTTTGCCGTGTTGTTTATTACCTATTTATTGTTTATCGCCGCAAATCAAATTCAACGTTGGATTGGTAATACGGGGGCGGCGATAGTAAGCCGTGTAATGGGATTAATTTTAGCCGCTGTGGCGGTAAATAACGTATTAGTCGGCATTAAGGACTTTTTTGTGCAACTTTAAAGTGCGGTCAGATTTCATTAAGTTTTGAAAAAATAAGGCGGTTTATACCGCCTTTATTTTTTACTATTTCACATGATATTCAATATGATGTGCTTCGTCCCAGTCAGGAATTTCTAATTTATCCAACAATCTTTCCAATGCATTTTCCGGCACTTTATATTGTCGGTTGTGGTTTTGGGCGAGCAGTTGTTTGTAAGGGACTTCAATATAATGAATACAAATTTTTGCCCCATAGCTTTCAAATAAACTACACCATTTTCCACGCATTTCGCTGGTGATATTGGTGGCATTGAACACAAATGAACGATGTTCTCTCATTAATGTTTTACAAGCTTCTTTGGCCAGTTGAATGACTTTTCCACCCTGTTTTTTATCTGTTGGATCGATATGATGATGGCGG
>JAUNED010000056.1 GCA_030525745.1 Lonepinella koalarum
GAGCGCTTGCTCTACGGCGGAAGGGTTAAAACGGTCTTCCATTTTGAATTGTTTTGTCATTGGGTTTCTCTTATTTTTCTATAATCAGAGGGTTTAAATTTTGTTTATATTCTATATTACCAATAATATATTTTTGCAACAGTTGCTTTAAATTAGAGGCAATAGTTGTTGTATGCCTTACGCCATCTTCTTTATTCCAACTTTCACACTCCAATTTGCTTGGAGAATTTTCTTTAATAATAGATAGCAATTTGTCGTGATAAATCAGACACCACTTTGTGATATTATTATCTTTAATAGGGAATGCAATGTATAAATCTTTTCCGATATATTTTTTAGCGATGGTTAATCTAGCTTTAAGTTGAACCTTTAATGTTATATCTTTATGGATTGCTAAGAAATCTGCACCATTCCAATCATTGTCTAATTTCATACAACAAAAGCCATAATCAGCCAAAATGGAAGATAATTTATGATAATTATAAATTTCTTTTTGTTTTGCAGATAAATCACTATATTTGATTAAATTTAGTTCTGTGTTTTCTAGCATTCTAAGTTTCTTGATATAGTAAAGAGGTTTATTTTATGCAATTTCTTGCAAAATTTTGCCTAAACCTGACTGCTTGTTACATCACACGAGTATTGAGGGATTAAGCATAGTTTGAGAAAAATTATAGATGTATTTAGTAAGTACTATTGCTTTAGCCTTTTCGCTAACTTCATCATATTCTTAAATTCTATTTGGTATCCTTTCGAAAGATTAAATACTTTACAAAAATCTTCGCCAGATAGTTTATTAAGTTCTTCTGCATTTACAAGAATTTGGTAATGTATTTCTACCATTTTATTTTTATTTCGTTCTGCTTTAAGAATTGCAGTTTTTATTCTATCTATAAGTTCTTGATCGAGCATAAAATTTCCTAACATCAAAGATTTACAAAATTTTACCTAAATCCAACCGCTTGCAACCCCACACGAGCCGTGTGGGGTTACGCATAGCCGAGCCACTTTGTGGCTCTAAGTTACAGCTCCAAAGGAGCTGGGATTATAGAGCCTAGCACGGCTCGTGCTAGGTGAGCTTAAACCCTAATCCTACCAATTCATCACGCAAATTTTCACACCAACTGACTAAATTATTCGCAATTTGCGTGATTTGGTTATTCTCAATATGAAAAACCACTTCGGGTATTTCAGCAGAGTTGTCGTAAATTAACACTTCATCGCAAAATGAAAGTGCGGTAATTAAATTTTTTCGGCTCATTTTAAACCGTTGGCGGATTGTTTGTTCATCAATAAAATGTCCGCCCGCTTTTACTCTGGCTTTAACACGATCTAAGTTAATAGAAACTTTATCTACACCGATATAATTTAACCGAGTATAAAAACCTTTTTCTTTTGCCTGTTTCATTCGGTTTAATATAGATTTTCCCGAAAGGGTGGCTTCCATTGAAAAAGAAATCTGATTTTTAAGTGCAAATTGAAATAATTCAACCGCTTTTCTACCAGCTTCTAAATCCGCTAATCGTGGATTTTGTGGATTGATTTCCATTGCAATATGATCGGAGTCAATCACAATCTGTACGGTATCTTTGTTAAATCCTCGTAAGGTAGTTTTACCAGCTCCGTTTGTACCACAGTAGAAAATCGCTAAATTATTTTGCATATTCAATGATTTCTTCACGTCCATCAGGATAATGACGGACAATATTCCCATTCGGTCGCATAAACGTCAGCACTTCACGTTTTTTCTTATCGTCCATCCACGCTTTAAATTGAAGTTGTAATTGGCGTTGATGTTCTTTTATTTGTTCTATTTTGGTCATTTTATTTCTCCAAAATCGCCAAATATCGTTCTAATTCTGTAATTTCATATTGGCTAATCAATTCAACTAAACTACTAATATCTTGCTGATTTTTATGGAAATCATCAAAACATTGGTAGTATTTGGCTCGATTGGTAAATTTAATATCAATCGGTAAATAGCCCTGTTTTAATAATTCAAAATTAATCAGTAATCGTCCTGTGCGCCCGTTGCCATCAATAAATGGGTGGATACTTTCAAAGGCTAAATGTAACCAGCTAATTGCTTCAATCGGGTGAAGTGCGGTCAGTTTTTGTTGATATTTTTCAATCAAGGATTGCATTTCTTCGGCAATTAAATAAGGAGCTGTCGGTTCATTTTCTGCCCCTAAAATCCGCACCGGAATTTTGCGATAAACACCACGACTTTCTGCACTGCTCATTAACACTAGCGAATGAATATCTTTAATCGCTCGTTCGCTTAATGGTTCTTTATTGGCGACCAATTCATAAATATAGTTAAACGCATCTTTAAAACCGATAATATCTAAATGCTCCCGAATCGGCTTTTCCGCAATCGTCATTCCTTCTTTTAAAATAAGCACGGTTTCACGCAAAGTAATGGTATTGCCTTCAATCGCATTGGAATTATAGCTGCTTTCAATAATAAACTCTTCCCGCAGCCGTTGAACTTCGCTTTCAGATAATGGACGGCGTTGTGAAAGTGCTGTTTTTAATTGCTCGATTTTAGCTAATTTATTCATTCTAACACCATATCCAAATGTGGTATCCCATCTTCCAAATACACCGCTGAAACCGCTTTAAACCTAAAACTTTCATAGAACGCTTGCAGGTAACTTTGGGCTTGGGCATGAATGGGTTGAGCAGGAAAATGCTCTCGACAATAAGCTATCGCTTTTTGTACCAATTCTGTTGCCAAACCTGAGCCACGAAATGGGTTTACCACTAACACTCTACCAATATGCACACTGTCATCGGCTGGAATTAAACGGCAGTAAGCGGTCAGATTTTCTGCATTTTTTGCA
>JAUNED010000025.1 GCA_030525745.1 Lonepinella koalarum
CTAGCAAGCGTAGCCTGTGCAATTAACACAAAATGTTAAATGGTACGGTGGGCAATTCGTTGCCCACGCAACACAACCACAACACCCCTAACCCCTTTTCAGGCTGCCTTTTGGGGGTGGGATGAGGGTTGGGCTAACCTACGCTGGCTAGATTATGTAAATATAGAATTGTTGTATTTAATATACCACATCTTAACTTGATCGCCAGTATTTATTCCTGCATCAGGATAATTATCTGCTTCCATATCACTAATTATTTCTTCTTCATTCAATAAATTTATTCTTTTTTTATAGCCATTTATGCCATATACAAAGTAAATACTATCTAAATCTTCTTTATTTGCGATAAATTCAATTTCTCTGCCAATAATTCTCCATTCTCCATTCTTTGTCATTTTTTTATCAAATGCTGTATACGCATCTAAAATGCAAGGCTTTCCAAACAAATCAGAATTTAATACCTCGTAGATTGTTATATCATTTGGATTATTATGTACGATATTCATAGCTTTTAGTACAAATCCACCTGTCTTTAATTTAGAAATCAACTGCCCATAGCCAAATTTAGTTCCTGATTTATCAATTTCAAAACAAACAATGTCGCCTACTTTAATATGACGAAGCATTGTTCTAGGCTTTTTTTCCCAACCCCACAGTTCAATTTTTGATGTCATACACAACCACCTTTAAGATCTCTAAACATTTCTAAATAATATCTTACAAAATATCTCTGACGACTTCGTCTACGAGTTTTACTATTTATATCAAATGAGTTATATTTATTCCCTCGATTAGATTGAGATATTTTTTCGCCAATTTTTCCAGTTCTAGTTTGATAGTGTTCTATTAAAGCCTGTTCATAGCCACGAGCTTGACCGTAAGTTATATTTTCTTTTATTGGTACAAGTCTTGTATTATCGGATAACCTACCACTATCAAGATGTTCACCAGTTCTCCTGTTAATATCATTAGTAATACCAATATAATAAGGTTTATTTGATAACTTTCCTGTATTAGGATCAACATCATATAAGCCATAAACAGAATAGCCTTTTGCTTTTTCGTGAACTAAACCAAAAGGGTCTATAAATAAAACAGGATTCGGAGCATAAGAAAAGACATTCACTCCACCCAAAAGCCCAATCGGGTCTCTTTGGATAAACATCCCCACATCACTATCATAATATCTAAATCTATTATAGTGCAGTCTCTACATCATAACACTGACCTTGAAAGCGGATAGGTTGTAGTTCGTGTTCTAGTATAGCACAATCATTTAAAGATTACTTTTTGTAGAAGTGCGTATATTGTCGACCCCAAGCAAACTCATAATTCGCCCAAATAACTTCGCCTTATTCGTTGGTAAGTTCTTGGTGTGTGTTGGGGGAATGGTAGTGAAGTTAGAAAACATTTACTGTTTTTTATACCAGTAATACCAGTAAATGATATTTTTTGAGGGTGTTGATGATGGATTGGGTAGTTATATCCAATCAAATCTATCTTTAATTTTTAACAATAAATTTCTGACAAACTGATAGTTTTCTGAATCGTCTATGGGAAAGTAAGTTGTACTTTGAAATACATAATCTATATCTTCATTACTCAGTTCATTAAGTGATTGATTGATTATTTGGCTAAAAGATTTTTTATTAATATCATCAAGGTTTTCAAATGCTGTTTTGTAAGCAATATCAATAATTTTGTCATATTCATAAAATGATAAATTAGTCAATTCATTATATACTTGATCACTGATAATATCAGGATTTAAATATGATAGAATGGTTTCTAAATCATATATTTTTTTCAGGGTGATTTTTGATAGTTTTGTCATATCTGTCTTATTTTGCACATCTTCAAGCAAACTCATAATTCGCCCAGATGATGTTGCCATCATTGTCGGTGTGTTCCTGCGGTGTGCCTAGATGATTATTATGATAATGGTAGAGTTAGAGAAATAAAAAGGTGCGTAGTACGCACCCTATGATACTATGTCATAGTCTAGGGCAATGTGGCTATTGTCTACTTTGTGGATGTGACAAATCAGACTTAGGTGGGGGATTGAAATTAAAAATTGCATTGAGTTGTTTTGTTTCAATCAACTCTTTTAATTTTGCTTTTTCAATGTCTGATAATATATGCCCTTTATTTAAAAATTCCAAAGCAGTATCAATATTTCCATCAAGGGCTTGTCCAATCACTGCAACTGGGGGTTGGCAATATTTAAAATCAGCCATTAGCCCATTTCTATAACGTTTGAATAAGAAGGGTAATTTTCGGATACCTTTTTCGGTTAAAATTTCAACCCCTTGGATTTTGTCAAAATGCTTGATAATATTTTTGATTAAATGGGTGATTTTTTGTATTTTTTCTAAGGTGTCTTTTTCATTATCAAGATAGAATTTATACCACAGACCATTTGCATCTGGTGATTGTAAAATCTCTAATGGAAATAAAAAAGTCGCCAATGTGAACTCTCTATTATCCAATGAATTTAAAAATTCGTTGATGGATTTTATGGTTAATGCACAAGTGAATTCAAAAATTAAGCCGTTTGGGTCTTTTCCTGATGTGTAGGCTGCTAGTATTTTAAATATAAAGATATCATTTTCTATAATAAATTGACTCTCTTTTTTAGCAAAACCCAAAGGCTTTAATTCCGCAAAAATCATTTTGCGAATATGTGCTTCTAGTTGTCTTTTAGTCATCATTTTTTCAGCCATTTTTTAAACACTCCTTTTGGATATCTGTAATGTTGCATGGAAAAGTTTGCATTAAGTCGTGAACTATTGGTTATGCCTTGGACATTTAATTCGTTAAGTTTATTTATCATTTCATTGGTTCCAACTCCATTCATTAGTTCAAGTGATTGATTCAATGTGGACTGTGATGTGGAGAATACACCACTTTTCCTTTGATTTTTGGTTAATCTTGCACGCTTTCCAACTTTGGTTTCCATTACCCAAAATTGCCCAGTATCGGGATTATAACCAACCAAATCTGCTCTAATCTCAACACCATTAACTTTCATTCGCACTTCCTTGCCTACAACTTTAAATCCCAATCGTTCCATTTGATTGGCACCACGAGCAACACCCCAATCACCTTTTGTTTTGCTTTTTGCTTTACTTAAAGATTTGCAAGCTAAACCAAACGGATCAATCCACATCACAGGATTATCCGCATATTGGAAAATGTTTATTCCACCCAAAAGCCCAATCAAATCTCTTTGGATAAACATTCCTACATCAGAGTCGTAGTAGCGAAATCTATTGTAGTGTAGTGATGTTTCAGTATCAAAAAATTGACCTTGAAATTTTAAAGGTTGTAGGTATGAAAAAGCTGGGGTTTTGCTATACTCAACCTAACCTATGGACTTTATTTTGGTAAATTGTGCCTATTTGCATTAACATAAATCATTGGATTAAAATTCAGTTCTATTTCCATTTCGTATATTGATGAAGCGTAATTAATATAAAAATGACTCTTTATAGATTTTTTGTCAATAATTTCAATATCTTTCATAAAATTATTTGCAATTTTTTTATAACCAATTTCATCAAAATTTTTAGATAATAAAAGAAATAAAATAGATAATAGCAATGAATAACATCGTCTAAATTGATATAGACTAGAATTAATAAAAATTGGATTGCTTTTCTGAGTTTTATTAAAAGGAATTAGCCAGACTTCTTTTTCTTCGTTAATTAGAAAAAATCCTAAATTGTTTTTACCAAAAACAATTGATTTTTCATTTTTTGAATTTTCAACAATCACTTCTTCATCTTTAAATTTTATAAATTCAAAACTGTGTTTGTAAAAGTTTTCTAATCTAGAATATTCATTATTTATAATATCATCTATAATTTCAGAAAAAGAAAACATATAAGGGTTATAAAACTCAACTATTTTATAATCAGTATTTATTAAATCTTCACTATTGATTATCATAATTAAACCTAAATATTATGTGGTACAAATATTGCTTTTCTTGCCTCTTTTTGATTTGAGTAATCCACACTATAAGTTATGTTGCTTTCTGGAATAAATCCAAGGTATTGAGAACAATTAAAACAAGGGCTTCTTTCACTATAAAGTTCTATTATTCTTAACTTCATTTTATCAGCTTTATCAAGCAGGTGATATTCTGAATGCAATTTAACTATTCCTGTTCCTTGTATTTTTAGTGGTGTTTTTTGCGACTATTATTTCTCCATTGCTAAGTTTTGCAACGGCGTAGTTTGTACCTTTTGCATTGTAATGCATTATTTTTGATTCTTTCACTCATCACAATACTGGATAATTCATTTGAACCATAAGCAACTGCTACCCCCGTTGTTTTCACCCCCAACACATCCACCCAATGTATTGTGTAAAATTAAAGATCTTGTCGGAAATCAGGATTGATAATATTCAGTGTTCTGACCAACGTGTCATTCACCGCTTCCGCTAAAAAAGTAATCATCGGCTGGTAATTGCCCAAATCGGCTTGGGATAAGGCACGATAATAATCCACCCTATTTTCGGCTTTCAAAATCGCCACCTGAAAACCGGCTTTCATCAGTTCTAAATTCATAATCAGCCGACCGGTGCGCCCGTTGCCGTCAATAAAAGGGTGAACCGCCACAAATTTGCTGTGTAATATCGCTGCTCGTTCAACAGGGTGAAGATGCTGATGTTCGGCATTCCACTGAATGAGCGCCTCCATTTGCGGCTGAACCAAAAACGGCTGCGGCGGTTGATGCTCTGCTCCACTGATTGCCACCGGCATGGTACGGTATTTGCCCGCCTCTCTCTCGTTATCGGTTTTCATTAAGATCAAATAATGGAAATTTTTAATCGTCTGCTCACTCAACGGCTGATTATCTCTAACTAAATCAATGAGATAGCCAATCGCTTGTTGGTGATTAAGAATATCAAGATGATCTTTAAAGGGTTTTCCGTTCGCCGTAATGCCGTTTTCCAGCAACACTTTGGTCTCAAAAATATCCAGACTGTTACCTTCAATGGCATTGGATTGCTGATTATATTTCATCATCAAATCCGTTTGAATTTGAGCCAGCACTGCTTGATTAAGCGGTCGATAATGATTAAGCAAATCTCTTAATTGCGTGAGTTCTTCTAAGTTCATCATCTTTCCTCATTGACCGCCAGCACCTGCCCGTTGCAGAGATCAGCGCTTTCAAAATAGGTCATCTCCCCTGCTTGGCGGTTTGGAATAGGGAACAGGCGGACGGTAAGCGGTTTGTTAAGGCGAAACGCCATCGTGCCGGTGTCTCGCATTAAAGCGGCGATCTGTTCGGCGCTGGTGTTTTCGGGGATTGGCACGGTGTCCAGCCCGATACCGCACACGGCGCTGTTGGTTAAAAGCGTGCGAATATCGTAATGCGTATTTGCCCCAGCTGCCAAGCCGGTATCCTCCACCACCGCTAACATCAAGCCGGAAAAGCCGACAAGCGGTGCATTTTTGACTGATTTAAACACTCGGGTTAAGAGCGAAGAAATTTCCACCGTGCCGGCAGCACCAAAATACGGTACACCGAGCAGTTCGTAAAGCTCGCACATTGAGGCGCAATTTTTGGACGGTGCAGCGGAGCTGTCGATACCGGCAAATTTAAAATCACCCGATAAATTGACCGCACTTATGGCACTCAATACCTCATCAACGTGGTACTGTAATGCTTTTGACATCGCTTGATAAGCGGAATGCAAAAACGCATTGTGTTCGGTTTTCGGCAGATTTTTCACCACCTCTACCAGCAAATCCGGCGTTTCAAAGCCAATCACGAAGCTGTTTGGCAATTGGCTGGAATGATAACCGGCAGGGAAATAAGGAATGAAGGGCTGGCAATTGAAATTCACCGTGAAGTTAAAATTGCCCTCGCCTCTCGGGGTGATTTTTGCAATTTTTTGCACGACTTCCGCCGCTTGTAACAGGCGTGGATTGTCCAAAATACCGTTTTCGTCTTGCGCCACATTGATACAGGCATTCGCTAAATCGCCATAGTCAGCAATCAGCTCGGGCAGGATCGCCAACTCCTCGGCGGTTTTCGCCTCACCAATGGCAAAGCGAATACGCAAACCGCTGTCGTTAAGTTGGCTGAGCAAGGTTTTCAAATAGGCTAAATCGGCTTTTGCGGTGGCAAGCGACTGCAAATTCAGGTATTCACCGAAGGCGTTGGTCACAATGCGGATCGACTGCACGTCATAGCCTTTGGCTTGAATGGCTGGGACAAGTTGATCGAATGCCTGTTTTGCCGACTGCAAACTCGCCGCCCACGTTTGGCGATCGGTTGAAAGCGAAAGAAAAAGTGTGACCGTACGAACACGGCAGAGGGATTTGTTGGTGTGTGGCATGGGGTTTCCTGTATTTATTTTTCAAAAATTTCGTATTGTTGTTGAATAATCGCTCGGAATGCCTCTGTCGTTGCCGCCCAATCGACAATATCAACTTTCCACGCCAAATCACTGTCAGAGAAAGCCTCAACAAGTTCTGCGTGCAGCGATAAGGAAAGTGGCTTTGGGGTAATAATGGCTAAATCCAGATCGGAAAACGGTTTTGCGGTGCCTTTAATTCTCGAACCAAATATCCAAACGGGGTAATTCGGCACATATTTTTGTAAAATAGCCCGAATTATCGACCGCTCTTTTTCTGTAATATCAATCATTAAGTCGGTTTTCCAGACTGTTTTTAAGGAATAACGCTTCTTGCAAGAATGCAGGAATCCCCTCCACCACTTGCAGGGCAATGTGTTCATCATAACTGTGGCTGGTGCGACTACGCATATCCCGATATGTCCGCCACTCTCCCCAACTGCCAAGCAAGACACCTTTTTCATTGCCACTACGAATGAGATCCTGAAAATTCATACCGTCAAAAATCGTGGGATCAGGCGAGGAAAATTCCAAATAGCGCTTCAACATTTTGTGGCTGATTTCATAAGTAAATTCAAAACGTTGAATCAAGCCGTCTCTAATTTGTAAATCATCGACATTCTGTTGATAGCGTGCTAAACCTTCTTGTAAGCGATGTACTGCATTGCAAAGTGGAGTGATATCTAGTCGATTATCTGCATTCATTCAATTTTCCTCTAATACCGATGTAGGATAGACTTTATCCCATCAATTCAATGTTATGGAATAAAGCCTATCTTGCCTATTTATTCTCCGCTTCAAACTTCCGCATAAATGCAATCAACGCCTGCACGCCCTCAATCGGCATTGCGTTATAGATAGACGCACGCATTCCGCCCAGCACTTTATGCCCTTTTAACGCCTGCAAGCCACAAGCGGTGGCTTCCGCCACAAATTTTGCATTCAGCTCATCATTGCCGGTGGTAAAGGTCACATTCATCAAAGAGCGGTTAGATTTCGCCACATTATTGTGGTAAAAACGACTTTCATCTAAATAGCTGTAAAGCAATTCTGCTTTCGCACGATTGCGTTGCTCCACCGCCGCCAGCCCACCATTTACCAACAAATCTTTATAAACCAATGAACAGAGATACCACGCAAAGGTTGGCGGGGTGTTGATCATCGAATCGTTCTTCGCCTGTGTTTCATAATTCCAAATAGACGGTGTTTCTTTACGGGCTTTTCCGATCAGATCTTCACGCACAATCACAATCGTAATTCCCGACGGCCCCATATTTTTTTGCGCACCGGCATAAATCACCCCAAATTGGCTAATATCGATTTGACGAGACAGAATATCGGAAGACATATCCGCCACCAACACTGCATTTCCCACTTTCGGCACCTCAAAAATTTCTACGCCACTGATGGTCTCATTGGTGCAGTAATGCACATAGTCGTATTGCTCGGCAATATCGCTAAAATCAAGGCGCTCCACCTGCAAAGTGCGGTCAGCATTTAAAATATTTATTTCTTCCACCTCACAGAAATTACGCGCCTCTTTCGCCGCCGTTGCCGACCAATGCCCCGAATTCAAATAGAGTGCCTTGCCCGTTTGATTTGCCAAGTTCATCGGAAGTGCAGCAAACTGCCCTCTTGCACCGCCTTGTAAAAACAAGACTTTGTAATTCTCAGGCACATGAAATAAACGACGGAAATCCTGCTCGCATTCAGCAATCATCTCCATAAACGGCTTACCACGATGGCTAACTTCCATCACTGATGTACCTAGATTTAACCAATTTAATAACTCACGTTGCGCTTGCTCCAAAACCGCTTTCGGCATCATCGCCGGCCCCGCGCTGAAGTTGTAGATTTGAGACATAATGACGTTCCTTAAATTAACAAAATGATGCTCTACGTTTTATCACTTCAAGCTATGCTAATCAATGATTTTTATTGCATTTAGCGAAATTTTTACGGAACGCTTTGACGAAAAGATAAAAAAGGGCTACATTAAACACAGTTAAATTTAATCAAAAGGAGTAAAAAATGGATCACGCCAGTAAACAATCTTTCCAAGAGGTTTTGGAGTATGTTCGTATGTATAGACAACGCAATAAATTATTACGTGAAATCGGTGACAATGACCGAAAAATCAGAGACAACCAAAAACGTGTATTACTACTTGATAACTTAAACGACTATATTCGTGACGATATGACTATCACCGATGTACGAGCTATTATTGAAAACATGCATGATGACTACGAAAGCCGTGTTGATGAATACATGATTAAAAATGCAGAACTTTCTACCTTACGTCGTGAGCTTAAAAACAAAATGAAAGAACAGAAAAAAGCTCATGCTCTATTACTTGCAAAAGAAAAAGAACTAGATTAATTGGAAAATTCTCAAAAGTGCGGTCAAATTCACCGCACTTTTTGTTGCAACCTTATTTTAAAATAAGAATAATTCTTATTGACAACCCAAGCTAAAAAAACTACACTTCCTCAGTCTGCTGAAATACTTTCTTTCAGTAAATTCTCACATTTTAATTGAGGAAAACTTTATGAAAAAAGCACTCTCAACCCTAGCCCTTGCTGTGTCAGCATTTGCATCAACCTCAGCCTTTGCGGGCAACGAGGTAAATGTTTATTCCTACCGCCAACCGTACTTAATCGAGCCGATGTTGAAAAATTTTGAAAAAGACACCGGCATTAAAGTAAACGTGATCTTTGCTGATAAAGGCTTAGTAGATCGTGTGAAACAAGAAGGTGAATTAAGCCCTGCCGATGTGCTTTTAACCGTGGATATCGCCCGTGTGATGGAAATCGTGAACGCTGGTTTGGCACAAAAAGTGGACTCAAAAGTGTTAGAGCAAAACATTCCGGCACAATTCCGTGACTCTAACGACCAATGGTTTGGTTTAACTACCCGTGCCCGTGTAATTTACACTTCTAAAGATCGTGTAGGTAAACTGCCTGCCGGTTTTGATTACTTAGATTTAGCCAAACCGGAATACAAAGGCAAAGTGTGCGTACGTTCAGGTAAAAACTCTTACAACGCCTCACTCTTTGCGGCGATGATCGAACACTATGGCGTGGAAAAAACCAAAGCATTCTTAGAAGGCTTAAAAGCGAACTTGGCACAAAAACCACAAGGCGGCGACCGTGACCAAGTGAAAGCGCTCAAAGAAGGCATCTGCGATTATGCACTGGGTAACAGCTACTACTACGGCAAAATGTTAGACGATGAAAAACAAAGAGCCTGGGCAGAATCAGCAATCCTCAACTTCCCAAGTGGTCAATACGGTACGCACAAAAACATCAGTGGCGTCGTGATTGCAAAATATGCACCGAACAAAGAAAATGCAGTGAAGCTGATCGAATACCTCAGTGGTGAAAAAGCTCAAGGCTTATATGCAGAACTTAACCACGAATATCCGGTAAAACCAGGCATTGAGCCGTCTAAACTGGTTAAAGGTTGGGGAACTTTCACTGCCGATACCATCAAACTGGAAGACATTGCGAAAAACTATGAAGCCGCATTGAAACTGGTTGATGAAGTGAAATTTGATGATTTTTCTGAGAAAAAATAATCAAAAGTGCGGTCAGATTTGACACTGTTTTGCAAAAAAAGAGGAGATAATGACCGCTTGTAAAAGGACGCAAGGCGCGTCCTTTTGTTTTTAGCTGATGAGTATAATGAAAAGAACCGCTTCCCATTTGTGCTGGAAAGGCAGTGCAACTTTTGCCACCTTTCTTGTTTTACTTCCGTTGCTTGCCATCGGCTATCAAGCGATGATGGGCAATAGCCAGAATCTTGCTCACCTATGGCAAACCATGTTGCCGATTTATCTGCAAAATTCGGCATTATTGGTTTTAGGGTCGGTTTCCTTAGCCCTGCTCTTCGCCTTACCCAGTGCATGGATTGTGGCAAATTACCGTTTTTTTGGACAAAAAACCTTACAATGGCTACTTTGTCTGCCTCTGGCGATGCCAACCTATTTAATTGCCTATTTGTACACAGATTTATTGGATTATTCGGGTGCTTTTCAGGGCTGGTTGCGTAGCCTCTTTGACTGGAACAGTCCGCAAGATTATTGGTTTCCGCAAATCCGTACCCTTTACGGAGCATGTTTTGTCCTGGCGTTAGTGCTTTACCCTTATATTTTCCTGTTGGTTCGGGTGGCACTATTGGAACAATCTGAAAATCTCACGCACAGTGCCAAAATGCTTGGTGCAACCCCAGCTCAAATTTTCCGCCGCATTACCTTTCCGTTGATTCGCCCTGCCATCGCTGTTGGTGCCGCCCTAGTCGCAATGGAAACCTTGGGGGATTTCGGTACTGTTGCCTATTTTGCTGTGCCAACGCTGACCACCGCCATTTACGACTCGTGGCTCGGCTATCACGATCTCGGCACGGCTAGCCAAATTGCCATTTTTATGCTGCTGATGATCTTCCTGTTTTTAAGCCTCGAACAATACAGTCGCCGCAAGCAAAAAAGTTATCAGCGTGGTTATGAAAAAAAATCGGCGTTTAAACCACTCACCGGCTGGAAATTGCTCGCCGCACTCACTTGGTGCTGGGGCCTACTTGCTCTCGCCTTTTTCATTCCATTCGGTCGGCTACTCTACTGGGCATACGACTATTTTGAACAATCGTGGAATTTAGATTTTGTCCAATTTGCGCTAAATAGCTTGAAAGTCTCCATTATTGCATCGATTGTGACGGTATCATTCGCCTTACTCCTACATTTTGCACAAAGGCTGTCTGTCGGTAAATTTTCGACAAAATCCACCCGCTTGTCGTTGCAGCTTTCCTCACTCGGCTATGCTATCCCCGGTACGGTATTGGCGATCGGTTTACTGCCGCCACTCACCTTTGCCGATCACAAACTACATGCCTTACTCAAAAGTCTTGACCTCTCTCCGGTCGGCTTAATTTTCTCGGGCAGCCTGCTTGCCCTTGTGGTGGCTTACACCATCCGTTTCTTGGCAATGGCGATTGGTAGTCTTGAAACCTCACTCGGCAAAGTCTCGCCATCGCTGGATATGGCAAGTCAAACGCTTGGAAAGAGCGGTCTGAAAATGTTTAGAAATGTACATATCCCTCTGATTTACAAAGGGATTTTAACTGCCGGTTTAATGGTATTTATTGAAAGTATGAAAGAGCTCAACGCCTCGCTCCTGCTACGTCCGTTTAATTTTGATACGCTCGCCACCCACGTTTTTACTTTCACTTCTGATGAACAGTTAGAGCGGGCGGCATTGCCTGCAATAGTGTTGGTGTTGGTGGGATTATTACCTGTGATTTGGCTGACGAGATCACTGATTTCACGCTCTGAAAAGGAAAGATAAAGGAAGTTTATGTCTGTTTTAACGATTAATCATCTAAATCTTAATTTTGGCAATACCGAAGTATTACAAAATCTCCATCTTGCGGTAAACCAAAATGAAATTATCTGCTTACTCGGTGCAAGTGGCTGTGGCAAAACCACGCTGTTAAAAGCGATAGCAGGATTACTGCCGATTGAACAAGGCGATATTCATTTGAACGGCAAATGCCTGAAAAGCAAGGCGGTGGAGGATCGTCAAATCGGGCTGATTTTCCAAGATTATGCTCTCTTTCCGCATTTAACGGTAGCGGAAAATATTCAATTCGGTTTATCCAAATTACCTAAAGAAGAGCAAAAACAAATCACTGAACAGATGCTTTCAGTGGTACATCTGCAAGGCTTTGAAACCCGTTTTCCGCACGAGCTTTCCGGCGGTCAGCAACAACGAGTGGCGATTGCCCGTGCTTTGGCGTGTAAGCCACAATTACTCTTGCTAGACGAACCCTTTTCCAACATTGACAGCCAAACCCGCTATGCGATGATCCAAGAGATCAAACAAATTTTGAAAAGCCAGCAAGTGCCGGCAATTTTTGTGACTCACAGCAAAGAAGAGGCCTTTGCCTTTGCCGATAAAATTGCGGTAATGGATAAAGGCAAAATCGTGCAATTCGGCAAACCGAACGAGCTTTATCACGCTCCGGTAAATCCCTTTGTGGCGGATTTCCTCGGCGGTACTAATTATCTCAACTGTAATGTTACTGAAGACAAAGTGTTGTTTAGCCCAATTGGTGAGTTCCGTCTGTTTCCGGAAATGGAAATCAGCAAAGGACGCTACCAGTGGTTACTCCGACCTGAGCAAATTATTTTAAAACCAAACGAATTGGGGTTAGGGAAAGTAGTGGGAAAACTGTTTTTAGGGTTATATTACCGCTACCAGATTGCCATCAACGGCATCGAAATTACCGCTTATCAAAACCAAGAACTGAAAGTCGGCGAACAGGTTGAAGTAGGCTTTCAGGTTAGAGAGTTTGTGTTGTTTTGATAATCGGATACCCCATACGCTCAAAGGCAGCAAAAGGGTAAAAAAACTGACCGCACTTTTTTCTTACCTGCTTTTTTGCTAAAATCCTGCCAATTTTTTATTGTGAATTTTTCTGTTATGACAAGCCAAAATCAATACGCTTCCGAAAATATTCAAGTGTTGAAAGGCTTAGAGCCTGTTCAATTGCGTCCCGGTATGTACACCGATACCACTCGCCCTAACCATTTAGGGCAAGAAGTTATCGACAACAGTGTAGATGAAGCCCTTGCAGGGCATGCGACCAAAATTGAAGTCATTTTACATGCCGATCAATCCCTTGAAGTCATTGACAACGGGCGAGGAATGCCTGTGGATATGCACCCGACCGAAAAAATGTCCGGTGTAGAAGTAATTATGACCAAACTGCATGCAGGTGGTAAATTTTCCAATAAAAACTACGAATTCTCCGGTGGCTTACATGGTGTCGGGATTTCTGTGGTAAATGCTTTATCGGAAATGGTTACCGTCACCGTTAAACGAGAGGGGCAAATCCACCAAATTCGTTTTGCAAACGGAGAAAAAACAGAAGAATTACAAGTTATAGGTTCTTGTGGAAGACGTGCTACAGGCACAACCGTACATTTCAAGCCTAATCCGAAATATTTTGACAGCGATAAATTCTCTGTCAGCCGACTACGCCATTTATTACGAGCCAAAGCAGTATTATGTTCCGGATTGGAAATCAAATTTATCGATAAAGTAAATCAAACGGAAGACTGTTGGTGTTATCAAGACGGGCTTTCCGACTATTTAACGGAAGCGGTTAATGGCTTTGTCACCTTACCGGAAAAACCATTTATCGGAGAATTTAAAGGCTCAGGTGAAGCAGTTGAATGGGCATTATTGTGGTTACCTGAAGGTGGTGAATTATTAGGTGAAAGTTATGTCAATTTAATTCCTACAATTCAAGGAGGTACTCACGTAAATGGCTTACGCCAAGGTTTATTAGACGCAATCCGTGAATTCTGCGAATTCCGCAATTTACTACCAAGAGGCGTAAAACTCACTGCAGATGATATTTGGGAACGCTGTGCTTATGTGCTTTCTCTAAAAATGCAAGACGCTCAATTTGCCGGTCAAACAAAAGAACGTCTTTCTTCCCGCCAAAGTGCGGTCTTTGTTGGCGGTGTTGTAAAAGATGCCTTTAGTTTATGGTTGAATCAAAATGTGCAACAAGCGGAATTATTGGCTGAAATGGCTATTAATTCTGCTCAACGCCGTTTGCGTGCAGCCAAAAAAGTAGTTCGCAAAAAACTTACTTCAGGTCCGGCATTGCCCGGTAAACTTGCCGACTGTTCTCAGCAGGACTTAGATAAAACCGAATTATTTTTAGTGGAAGGGGATTCTGCCGGCGGCTCGGCCAAACAAGCTCGTGATCGTGAATATCAAGCCATTTTGCCGTTGCGTGGAAAAATTCTGAATACATGGGAGATCTCATCCGATCAAGTATTGGCTTCGGAAGAAGTACATAATATCGCAATAGCATTAGGTATAGATCCGGACAGTGATGATTTATCTCAATTACGTTACGGTAAAGTCTGTATTCTTGCCGATGCGGACAGTGACGGCTTGCATATTGCCACCCTGCTCTGTGCCTTATTTTTACGCCATTTCCCGAAATTGGTTCAACAAGGACACGTTTATGTAGCCATGCCTCCCCTCTATCGTATTGATTTAGGCAAAGAAGTCTTTTACGCCTTAGATGAAAGTGAGAAAGAAGCGATTTTAGATCGCCTAAGTGCGAAAAAAGGCAAGCCGAATGTACAGCGATTTAAGGGATTGGGTGAAATGAATCCTTCCCAATTACGGGAAACCACAATGGATCCAAACACCCGCCGTTTGGTTCAACTCACTTATGATACGGAAACCTCAGAAAGTGCGGTCGAAAATAATGAAGTTTTGGTAAACAAAAATGAAACTATCGAATTAATGGATATGTTGCTTAACAAAAAACGGGCAGAAGATCGCAAAAACTGGCTACAAACCAAAGGCGATCAGGTCGATTTGACGGTATAAAACCTACGTAAAATTCACCGCACTTTAAGGAAAAAAATGAACTATTTTCTCTATTTTTGGAAAAATGCCTTTAACTATCAAGGCAGAGCCAGACGTTCCGAGTATTTGTCATTTCTTATTTGGTCGATGCTGATTTATATGGGATTAGCCTGTATTGAATATGTCATTGCGAGCCTTTGGCAAGGATTGCCGATTTTTGATGAGCGATTTTTTCATAGCCATTGGCAAAGGGGGGATTTTAGCGGTGAGTCTTACTATTTTTCACCCAATCAAACTATAGCCAACCTGTTTGCTATTATTGCAATACCGCCACTACTTTCGGTAAAGGCTCGTCGCTATCACGATCTAAATAAATCGGGTTGGTGGCAATTGGTCTTTATTCTCCCTGTAGTGATGCCTTTTATATTAGTATTCTTGCCGTTTTTCAGCAATTATACTCAGTACTTTGCAGTAATCATTATTGTTTTCTTGTATGTGTTATTTCATTTTCTGAAATTATGCTTCCAAGAGGGGGAAGCCGAAGTAAATCGATTTGGTGAAAATCCCAAAAAAGAATAATGTAAAAAATGGAGGGCGTATGCAATACGTTGCTACAAAACATAGAAAAAATAAACCGCACTTTAAGCAAAGGACTTTCAACTCCCTTTCTTTGTCTCCTAAAAATTTGCAGGAAAATGACTATTCTTTGAGTTAAGAAAGTTGAGGCATTTTCCGTGAAAGGGATTTATCGGTTTTAAAAAAGAAAGCAAAGTAGGTATGCTGTCTTTTAGCAGCTTTTACTTATCAGCAAAGACAAAACCTTCAGGTTTTGAATGTTGTAACAGCAACGGCACGAAAAGCGAGTTTACGAGTAAAAAGTAAGTCGCACATCGTGCGAAATACGATACTCAAATACTAAGAAAATAAAATTATGGCTACAATCAACTACGAAGGCATTGAACAAATGCCACTTCGCACTTTTACCGAAAGTGCTTATCTCAACTACTCAATGTACGTCATTATGGATCGTGCATTGCCTTTTATCGGCGATGGATTGAAACCTGTGCAACGCCGTATTGTATATGCTATGTCCGAACTTGGTTTAAATGCCAGTGCCAAATACAAAAAATCGGCCCGTACGGTGGGGGATGTGTTGGGTAAATTCCACCCACACGGTGATTCCGCTTGCTATGAAGCAATGGTACTAATGGCTCAGCCTTTTTCTTATCGTTATCCGTTAGTTGATGGTCAGGGAAACTGGGGAGCAGCAGATGATCCCAAATCCTTTGCGGCAATGCGTTATACAGAATCCCGTCTATCAAAAATAGCCGAAATATTATTAAGCGAGTTGGGGCAAGGTACGGTGGATTATCAGCCTAACTTTGACGGCACATTGGAAGAACCCCAATATTTACCTGCCCGCTTGCCACACATTTTACTCAATGGCACAACAGGAATTGCCGTGGGAATGGCCACAGATATTCCACCACATAATTTGAATGAAATCGCTGAAGCAGCTGTCATGTTACTGGATAACCCACAAGCCGGATTAGATGAACTTTTGACTGTTGTTCAAGGCCCTGATTTCCCTACAGAGGCAGAAATCATCACGCCGAAAGCCGAACTCCGCAAACTCTATGAGCAAGGCAAAGGTTCGATCAAAATGCGTGCGGCTTGGCACAAAGAGGACGGTGAAATTATTATTACCGCTGTCCCTCATCAAACTTCGCCTACTAAAATTCAAACACAAATTGCCGAGCAAATGAATGCGAAAAAATTGCCGATGGTGGAAGATATGCGTGATGAAGCGGATCAAGAAAATCCGGTGCGAATTGTGCTTGTTCCCCGCTCCAACCGTGTGGATATTGATGCTGTAATGAATCATTTATTTGCTACTACAGATCTGGAAAAAAGCTATCGGGTCAATATGAATATGATTGGCTTAAACAACAAGCCGGAAGTGAAGAATCTGCTGCAAATTTTAACTGAATGGCTTGAATTTCGTCGTACTACGGTTACTCGTCGTCTACGTTATCGTTTAGATAAGGTACTCTCTCGCTTACATATTTTACAAGGCTTAATGATTGCATTTCTCAATATCGATGAAGTAATTAACATTATTCGTCACGAAGAAGATCCGAAAGCCGAATTAATTGCCCGTTTTAATCTCAGTGACGAACAAGCAGAAGCCATTTTAAATTTGCGTTTGCGTCATTTGGCCAAACTGGAAGAGCAGGAATTACAAGCAGAACAAAATAAATTAGAAGAAGAACGCCAATCTTTAGAAAATATTTTAGGTTCTGAACGTCGCTTAAATAACTTAATCAAAAAAGAAATTCAGCAGGATGCAAAAACCTATGCTAGCCCTCGCCGTTCTCCGTTGATTGAACGCGCAGAAGCAAAAGCCATTTCGGAAACAGAAATGCTGCCGGCAGAACCTGTTACCGTGATTTTATCGGAAATGGGTTGGGTACGTTGTGCCAAAGGCCATGATATTGATGTTCAGGGTTTAAGTTATAAAGCCGGCGATAAATACCTTGCTCACGCTCACGGCAAAAGCAATCAACCTGCCATATTCCTCGATAGTACAGGACGTAGCTATGCACTAGATCCGCTCAGCTTACCATCCGCTCGTTCCCAAGGTGAACCACTCACCGGAAAATTAACTTTGCCAAGTGGAGCTACAGTTGAACAAGTGCTGATTGAAACCGATAGCCAGCCTTTGTTAATGGCATCAGATGCCGGCTATGGATTTATTTGTAAATTTGAAGATTTAGTGGCTCGTAACAAAGCAGGGAAAGCCGTATTAAGTTTGCCGGAAAACGCCAAAGCATTACCGATCAAAACGATCACAAATTCTACCGCACTTTTAGTGGCACTTACCCAAGCAGGCCGGATGCTTATTTTCCCTGTCGCGGATTTACCCGAACTTACCAAAGGAAAAGGCAATAAAATTGTCACAATTTCCGCCGCAGATGCCAAAGCCGGTACGGATAAATTAGTCAAATTATTGCTGATCAGCGAAAATGCCTCCTTAGTCTTCCATTCCGGCAAACGTAAAATCACATTAAAACCGGAAGAACTGCAAAAATTCCGTGCCGAACGTGGCCGAAAAGGATCAGCGCTCCCTCGAGGATTATATAGCGGTGTGGATATTGAAGTGATCGAACCTACGGAATAAAGGACATAGTAGAAAATAAGAGAAAAAAGTGCGGTATAAAATCTAATTGTTTTATACCGCACTTTTTATTAATAATTATTATCATTGAAAGGTTTCAGCAGATTAAGTAGAATACACGTTAATTTTTACATTATTTGTATTTTTAATTTTATTCTAAGGATAACCAATGAGAAAATCCCTTTTAGCTATGATTATAGTTCATAGCTTGAGTCCTTCTACTTATGCAGAAACAAGCAATAACACACAGGAAATCGAATTAGAAACGATAATAGTGTCAGATATTCCTTTTAGCCAAAAAATTGGCAGCCAAAAACTCACCAATAAAGAAATTGCGCGCATGCCCGCCAAAGACGGCAGTATTACCGAGCTACTTAAAATTAATCCCAATGTGCGTTTTTCCAACACTTATGATAATTCTATCGGTGCCGGTGAAATCGCTCCACCGGAAGTGTCTTTCCACGGTGAAAAATTCTATAACAATAATTACAGTATTGATGGGTTTTCCAATAATGACAACATTAATCCGGGACATGGAATAGGTAAAAATGATACAGAAACACCTGATGGCACTAACCCTTGGGATTTACCCGCCGGAACGACACAATCTATGTGGATTAGTCCGGAATTATTAAAAAATGTCGAGGTTTTCGATAGTAATATTTCTGCACAATATGGCCGCTTTACCGGTGGTGTCGTCAATGCGGAATTAAAAGATCCCGACTTCGAACGTCATAGAGGGAAAATTTCTTATCGAACCACTCGAGACAGTTGGGCTCATTTCCATATTCAAGAAGGCAAAGAAGTGGAATTTGAAGAAGCTCAAAAATACATAAACCAGCCACAATTCACCAAACATAACTATAGTATTCAAATTAACCAGCCAATTAATGAAAAATTAGCGGTACTCTTTGCTTATGATTTGCAAACGTCAAAAATCCCTTTTAACCATTCGATGTTAAGAGACGCATCACAAGCCAATGCCAAAGACGGTACCTATTCCGATAAACAGGAACGAAAAAATGAAAGTTTTTTATTAAGTGGTGCTTATTTAGCGGATAACGGCGATGTTTGGAAAGCCAAAGCGATCTATTCTATTCATACCTCATCAGTCCCCAAAAAGAACATTTATAACGGTGGCATGAAAAATATTGGCGGTGGATTACAATTATCTCTCGACTGGGAAAAACAATTTGATTGGTTAAAAATGAAAACTTCTCTCGCTTATAAAGTGACGGGAAATGAAGTTGAGCATGAGGCAGATGTTTATCGTATCTATCGTCGTTCTACTACGGCACCTTATACTATCCCTTATCGTGTAAATGGGGCAACTGTCAGCAACGGAGGGTATGGTAAACATAGAACTGAAAGTAAAAATTATGTGATTAAACAACATTATGAAAGTCAGCCTTTCTTGTTGGGAAGTAGCGAACATAAAATAAAATTCGGTTGGCAACTTGAACGAACCACATCATTACGGGAAAGAGAAAACCCAACTTATCTTTATACCTATGTCAATACCAATATTGCCAGACTCAACAGCTGCGATTCCGAATGTATTTTAGGCCAGCAATATGCCAATAGACGTACAGTATATAATCCAAGTTTGGTTAAAGTGAATGACAGTACCTACTCTACCTATCTTGAAGATACAATTAAGTGGAAAAATTTAGAAACTACCCTAGGTGTGCGTTTTGATCGTAATGAATTCTTAGGAAATAATGATATAGCCCACCGCACTTCTGCAACCTATGATGTATTTGGTGATGAGAAAACCCGTATTTTTACCGGTTTCAACCGTTATTACGCAGGTTCAATGATCGCTTATAAATTACGCAAAGGAATTGGTGATAACTATCAACAAACCCGTACCCTTCAAGCAAATGGCAGTTTAAGCGAATGGACAACAACACAATCCGGTGTAGGTGGAGCCCAAAGCTATGATGTATCCAATCTCAAAACACCTTATAGTGATGAACGTGTATTAGGGATGAGTCAGGAATTATTGGGTGCAAATATTACGGCCAAATGGGTACATCGTGACAGTAAAAAAGAATTTACCCGCCGTAAAAATCAAAATGGAGACTTAGTTTTAACAAATGCAGGATCAGGACAAAATGATACCTTCAGTTTGGTCATCTCACCTTTGGAGGAATATAAAACCAAATACGCTGAATTTACTTGGACGTTAGGAGCAAGTTACCAAAAGAACAAAACCAATAACACTTATTACGATCAAAGCACCGTAGAAGAAACAGAAAAAGTCAGTAAAGCGATTTACCGAGGGCAATTAATTGATATCGATGATTTACCACCGGCTAATTTCAATATGCCTTGGGTTGCTTCATTGAGTTTAAACACCTATTTCCCGAAATTAAATCTAAACTGGTCTCAGGAATTTCATTATTCTACTGGTAATTATTCACGTCACGCCAAGAATACTTTAATTTCCTGTCCAAATGGACATGAATTATGTGGAAACTTTGAAGGTAACGCGATCGAATACCAAGATGAAAAATCCAGCAGTACGCTATTGGTTAATTGGCGTTTTTCCTATGAACAACCCACCTTTAAAAGCCAATCTTTAACTCTGAGTTTAGATGTGAATAATGTGTTTAATAAACGGGCGTTAGTCTCTTCTACATCTACTACAAAAACCTATAAAATGGGACGTAATTTCTGGCTTGGTCTCAGCTATCAATGGTAATATCGTTTTATCTTGGCTCTTCTTAGAGAGAGCCTTTATTTTTTCAGGATAATCAAAGTGCGGTCAGTTTTTTTCTTATTTTGTTTGTGTTATTCAATTAATGTATCAGCCGAAATTTCAGCACCAATTCAAGGACAATTGGATAACGGGTTGAGTTATACCTTACTCCCTCTACACGAAGAAAAAGGACATATCGAAATTCGGGCAAAAGTCCATGCAGGTAGCATCGATGAAACAGAACAACAAGCCGGTGTTGCACATATGGTGGAACATTTAGTCTTCCGTCAATCCCAAAATTATCCTGATATTATGTCGGCTTTACATCAACAAGGTTGGATTCGAGGCAGACATTATAATGCAGTAACCACTTATGAACACACCACCTATATGCTTACGCCACCCTCTAAAGGTAATCTTGAGGAAAGTCTAAAATTCTTATCAGAAATGCTTTTTTCCGCTAAATTAACTCAAGATGATTTAGATAAAGAACGTCAAATCATTTTGGAAGAATGGAGACAAGGATTAGGTGTCGGTAACTCGATGAATAGGCAACGGACTTCAGCAATTCGAACCAATTCACGTTACTCTCGTCACCCTGTCATTGGCACTGAGCAATCAATTAAACAAATGCCTGCACGGGAATTACAGGATTTTTACCACAAATGGTACGCCCCGAATAATATGCAATTATTGATTATCGGTGATATTGACGTGGTACAAACCACTACTTTATTAAATAACTATTTCGGTAGTATTGCACAAAAAAAACTCCCAAAACGTGATTATTATGAACCGCACTTAGAAAACAAAACACGCCTTGCCAAAATTCAAGATCCTCGTAGTGGCGTAAGTCAAATTGCCTATGTGTTCCGTTTTTATGAACATAAAAGTAAAGCACAAACTGAACAAGGTCGAATGGAACGAATGATCGATCGCATAGCACTATCTGCATTAACCGAACGCATTCGTAATGAACAATCTGCACTTCCTGAAGGTATAAATAGTCTGGTCGTCCGAAAATCAGAAATTGGGCGACAAACATCCGCATTAGGTATATTTGCCGGTGTAGCCCAAACTTCACATTTATTGGGATTGGAACAGATTTTGACTGAAATTCGCCGAATCGATGATTATCCTATTACACAAGCAGAATTTGATGAGCAAAAATCAAATATTCAAAAACAATTAGACAAAGCAAAAAAACATAATAACGATCGCAATTTTTATCAATGGACGCAATCTATGATGGATACGGTGCTATCCGATAAGCCTTATCTGCCACAGGCTGAACTTGCAATTTTAACCGAAAATGCACTAAACAAAATTGAGGTTAAACACATCAATCAGCGTATCCAAGATTGGTTAAATGCCAGAGATCGCATTATCTTATACCAACCACCAAGAAATACGGTGCTTGATTTAAGCTTGGAGGAAGTGGAACAACTGAACAAAAATGTGCAACAACGACAAATTCATCAACCTACACCGAAAAAAGAAATCAAATCTCTTTCTTTTGTACCAATTGACACTCAAAGTGCGGTAGAAACAACCGCAGTTTTTGATGCTCAACAAGTTCAATATTGGAGGCTTGACAACGGCGATAAACTAATATGGCTGAAATCCCCTATTGCAAAAGAAAAAACCTATTTTATCGCAAACAGTAGTTCGGGATTTAACGCTATCGGATTAAATCCTTGGCAAAGCCAATTAGCAGCACAGCTAATCACACAAAATCCACCGACAAAAACGGATATGGAACAATTAACCCATTGGAAATCACAAAATAGTGTAAATTTATCCGTGAAGCAAAATGCGACAAAATTATCCTTTGAGGGCAATGCTAATAATGAAAATTTATCAGATTTAATGCGTTTATTTTATGCCTATCAACAAGAAATTCAGATCACTCAAGGAATTGAAGAAAGCAAAAAACAGATTATACAAACTATCAATCTACAAACTGACTCTGTCGATAAAATGCGACAAAAAGCATTATCTTTATTACGCTATTCCACTGAACAATCAAACTATTTACCGAATCAAAATGAGCTAAACAAACTCTCTGCACAGGATTTAAACCACCAGTGGAAACTGATGGTAAAAGCACCTATGACCTATTATGTGATAAATGATATGGAAGAATCTGAATTAAAAGCCTTGGTTTCGCAATATTTGGGCATACCAAGAAATGACAGATTTTCGTCTCATCAATTTTTACCAACCGAAGGTTTGGGTAAAACGGAAATATCAATAAATCTCGAACCAAAAAGTGAAGTTAAATTATGGCTATTTACACCATATCATTGGCAAGGCAAATCTGCTATGCAAATTTCCTTATTACGCCAAATTGCCACCAATAAACTGAAATCTGCCTTACGAGATGAGGCTCTCGGTGTTTATAGTTTGCGTTTTGAAAGTACATTAAATCCGGAAACCGAACGAATTGAAAGCGAACTCACTTTTTCTGCGAATCCGGCAAAAGTAGATGAATTGATCGAATTAGCCAAAAATGTGTTAAGAACATTACCTGAAAATATCAAGGAAGAGGATATTCGTTTAGCAAAAAACCAATTTATCAAAATAGAAAAAGCTCGATTAGTAGAACCTGAAACTTGGCTACGCCGCCTAATATTAAGCGAAGAACAACTAGGTAATCCACAATATCTTACTGAAATGCAACAACTTAGCCAAGAAATTGATTTTGAACAAATGAAATCCATTGCAGCTAAAATTTATAATAAAGATAACCAAAAAATTTTTGTAATCACACCACAAAAATAATGGAGTTATCCTGAACTTAGGGTTCAACTGCTTTATACCAATATTTTATTGCTGTTAATATTATTAATGACTTAAGGTTATTGAATTCTAAAATCTGACCAAAATAAGGATTTTATAGCATTTGGTTTAGAATAATTTTAATTATAGTAACCTAAAATGTAGAATTTTGTTATAAAACAATTAGCCGTTTTTTAGGGCTAAGCTCTGTCAGTCATGTCAGTCACCCTCCAGCCACAAAAAAACAAAAAAACCCGGGCCTTTAACCCGGGGTTCCTCTTTCCTTTCATATTATTGACCTGGCGGTG
>JAUNED010000026.1 GCA_030525745.1 Lonepinella koalarum
CTTCTGCTTTATCCAAAGCAATCACGGGAACAACTTTCAGTTGTCTTAATTTTTCAATGATTTGTTCGGTGGTATAACGCATAGTGAGCCTCTTTTTATGTGACAAGCGGTCAGATTTGCAAAAAAACATGCAAAAATCACCGCTTGCCGTTGTGCGATTGTTGGTCTAAATGGATTGTTCAAACTGCGATTTCAGATGAGCGGTGGCGGATTTGGCAATAATCGCCCCTTTGTGCTGAATGACAATACCGGCAACGGCATTTCCTTGTTGGCAACAGGTGACGACATCTTTACCCAATAAGTAACCGTTAAGGAAACCGGCATTAAAGGAATCGCCGGCGGAAGTGGTATCGACCACGTTTTCCACTGCAACGGTCGGCACAAAAGTCTGCTTCCCGTTTTGCAACACCGTTGCCCCCTGCGAGCCTTGTTTCACCACAATGGTATGAATGCCATATTGAGCCAGACGGTCAAAGGTGGATTGCTCATTCATATCACCCCAAAGTAGCTGCTCGTCATCAAAGGTCACGAGAGCTAAATCGGCTAATTGCAACAACTCGGCATAGTGAGCTTGGGCGACTGCCACACTTTCCCACAGTTTAGGGCGGTAATTGCTGTCAAAGGCGATTTTCACCCCTTGGGTTTTCAGCTCACGCAACTGTGCAATCAGTAAAGTGCGGTCGTTTTCCGGCAAGATGGCGAGGCTGATACCGCTCAAGTAAATCATATCCACACAGTTTAATGCGGATAACACTTTCGGATAATCAGGATGTTGCAACAAATAACAGGCAGCAGATTGATTTCGCCAATAGAGGAATGTCCGCTCGCCCTGTTTATCTAACTGAATCAGATACAGCCCTGGCTGACGGTGCTCGTCACGCAACACAAAATCGGTGTTGATATTATCCGCCTGCCACGCCGCCAACATCCCTTGACTGAGCTTATCCGTGCCGAGAGCGGAAATATAACGCACCTCAATCTGTTCAGGCGAACTCACCCGAGCCAAATAGGTGGCGGTGTTGAGCGAATCCCCACCGTAGGTTTGGTGCATCTCTCCAAACGGCTCCCCGTTTAGCTCAATCATACATTCACCGAGAATGGCGAGTTTTTTCATTGTTATCTCCTATTTGAAATAACCCTTGGCATTGTCATAGCAAATATTTTTAACCATATTGCCCAGTAAGTTGAGATCGTTTGGTGCTTCACCCCGTTCAACCCAGCCACCAATCATTTCGCAAAGAATACGGCGGAAATATTCGTGACGGGTGTAAGATAAGAAACTACGGGAATCGGTCAGCATTCCAACAAATTGGCTGAGCAAGCCTAATTGTGAAAGCTGCTGCAGTTGGCGTTCCATTCCATCTTTCTGATCATTGAACCACCAACCTGAGCCAAATTGGATTTTGCCAGCAATGCCCCCAGTTTGGAAATTGCCGATCATACTGCCGAGCATTTCGTTATCACGTGGGTTTAAGCAATATAAAATGGTTTTCGGAAGTTGGTCGGTTTGATCCATACTGTCTAATAAACGGGAGAGCGGTTCAGCAAAAGTGCGGTCGCCAATGGAATCAAATCCGCTGTCTGCCCCAAGTAACTTAAACATACGGCTATTGTTATTGCGGATTGCCCCAATGTGCATTTGCATTACCCAGTTACGTTTGTGGTATTCCGTGCCTAACCAGACTAACAACGCTGTGCTGAATTGTGCGATTTCCTCTTCTGCAAGCGGTTGATTTTGCAATCTTTTTTGCAAAATATGGGTAAGTTTTGTTTCATCAGGAATAGCGGCAAAACGTACGATTTCAATGCCGTGATCGGCGGATTTACACCCCTGCTGATCGAAATGTTCAATCCGTTTTAGTAGTGCCTGCTTTAATTTATCAAAAGTGTTGATGTCAATATCCGCAACGTTACCGAGCTGCTCAATGTAGTCATTAAACAGCGGCAGTTCGATTTTAAATGCTCGGTCAGGTCGGAAACTTGGCACAACCTCAATGTCAAAGGTGTTATCTTCTGCAATCGCTTTGTGGTATTCCAAAGAATCAATCGGGTCGTCGGTAGTTCCGACTAATTTCACATTCATCTGTTGCATAATACCACGGGCGGAAAACTCAGGCTGTTGCAGTAATGCTTTGCCTTGATGCCAAATTTTTTCTGCGGTTTGTGGTGAAAACAGCGTGTTGGTAATCCCAAACGGACGGCGAAGTTCTAAATGTGTCCAATGGTAAATCGGGTTACCGATACATTTTGGCACAGTTTGTGCAAAGGCTAAGTATTTGCTGTATTTATCGGCATCACCCGTAATCAAACGCTCTTCCACACCGGCAGAACGCATTGCCCGCCATTTGTAGTGATCGCCTTCCAGCCAGATTTCGGCTAAATCGTTAAATTGGCGATTTTCCGCAATTTCTTTTGGGTTTAAATGGCAGTGGTAGTCAAAAATCGGCTGATCTTTGGCATAGTCGTGATAGAGCTTTTGTGCCGTTGGAGTTGAGAGTAAAAAGTCTTCACATAAAAATTGTTTCATACCAACCTCTTAGGCTATACACCACTATAAGCAGAGAAACCACCATCTACAGGCACAATTACCCCGTTTACGAAACTGGAATATTGGCTGTCCACTAAGAAGAGCAATGCACCGAGTAATTCTTCCGGTTCACCAAAACGCCCCATCGGAGTATTGGTAAGAATTTTATTGGCACGAGCCGTTGGATTGCCTTCGCTGTCAAAGAGTAAGCCTCGATTTTGGTTGCTGACTAAGAAACCGGGGGCAATAGCATTACAGCGAATACCGACTTTAGAGAAGTAAACCGCAAGCCATTGGGTAAAGTTGCTGATAGCAGCTTTAGCTCCAGAGTAAGCTGGGATTTTCGTCAGCGGTGTGTAGGCGTTCATACTTGAAATATTGACAATATTTGCGCCTGCTTTGCCGATCATATCTTTAGCGAAAACTTGGGTTGGTAATAATGTGCCTAAGTAGTTGAGATTAAATACAAATTCGATACCGGATTTATCTAATTCAAAGAACGATTTTGTGCTGTCGGCTAAATCGAAAGTGTGAAATTCATTATCAGTGGTTGCTTTAGGGCTATTACCACCGGCACCATTAATTAAAATATCGCAAGTGCCGAAATCTGTTGTAATCGCATCACGAGCTACTTTAATACTGTCTAAATCCAAAACATTAGTTTGATAGGCCTTAGCAATGTAACCTGCTCGTGTAATTTCATCGGCATATTGTTGAGCAGCCTCTAAATTAATATCTAATAAGGCTACTTTTGCACCTGTTTTGGCGATTTCTTTGGCAAAGTAGGCACATAGTACGCCGCCTGCACCGGTAATTACTACTACTTTGCCTGTAAAATTATGATTATTAGCTAATGTCATAAGTAATTTCTCCTAAATCTAAAAAGGGCATAAAGTCTATGCCCTTACTCTTTTAATTTATTTTCCTAATTCATCGATACGTTTGATAAACCCACCGATTGTTGGATCGGCTAATGCTTTATCATGCATTGGTTTTACAGCATCAACGAATGGTTGTTTATCCACTTTCACAAATTCCACTCCCATTGTTTCTTTGGCTTTTTTCACTTCTTCTTCGGTCATTTTTACCCAAAGATCTTTATGGCTCATCATGGAATTATCAGCAGCTTGTTTTATTATTTTTTGTTGTTCTGGTGTTAGTTTTTCCCAAGATTTTTCGCTGATTAATAAAACATCAGGAATAATTGTATGTTCGTCTTCACTATAGAATTTAGAGACCTCACCGTGACGCATTAGAGTTAAAGCGGTTGGGTTATTTTCTGCCGCATCAACAACACCTTGTTGAAGGGCGGTGTAAAGTTCGCCGAAAGCTAATGGTGTTGGAGAAGCTCCCATTAACTTGACCATTTCCAATGCACTTGGACTTGGCTGAACACGTACTTTCAAGCCTTTTAAGTCAGCCGGTGTTTTAATCGGTTTTGACGCATAGAAGCTACGAGATCCCGCATCATAATAAGTTAAACCGATAAAACCTTTTCCTTTAGAGGCTTCCAAGATTTTTTTACCTACTTCTGCATCTTGTAGTACTTTGTAGTAGTGATTGCTATCTTTGAATAAATAAGGGACATTAAATGCACCGTAAGACGGTTCGAAAGCTTCCATTTCACTGGCGTTGGATTTTGCCATATCTAATGAGCCGGCTTGTACAAGCTCCATTGATTCACGTTGATTGCCTAACTGGCTGTTTGGGTAGATACGAATAATCACTTCACCATTGGTCAGTTTTTTTACTTCATCAGCCATATTCTGCATAGAAATATGTACAGGGTGAGTTTTGTCATTATTATGGCTTAATTTTAAGGTTGTTTTGGCGGCTACTGAAAATGACATTGTTGTAGCCAATAAACCGCTAATTGTTAAAGTAAGCATACTTTTCTTAAGCATAAATCTGTTCTCCGTATTTAATGAGGTTGAAGCCTACAATGGTTGATTACCTTTTCCATTGCTCGAAAAGATATTAGACCAAAATGATGCAATGATCTATACATTTTATTCTATTTTGTGATCAAGTTCACATTTTCAATAAAAAAAGCAAAAAAATACTGTTTTTAGTAAAAAATAAGCGTATATTTGGTTTACCAATTTTATTTTAGGTTGGAACAATTTTAATGTTATTATCCATTTGAAGGAGATTTTATGTCCAAAATCATTGCCTTAATTGACCGCACTTTGGCGGTATTTTGTGTCGTGCTTTGTGTGGGATTGGTTATTTCCGTTGTATGGCAAGTGTTTTCACGTTATGTATTAAATGCACCTAGCACAGTGACTGACGAGCTTGCCCGTTTTTTCTTTATTTGGGTTGGCTTAATTGGTGCGGCTTACGGAGTGGGACAAAAAAAGCATCTGGCCATTGATCTATTGCTAATGAAATTAGAAAGCAATCCGAGAAAACATGCTTTTTTACAACTAGTGATTAATTTAGTGAGCTTGTTCTTTATTGTTGTCATTATGTGTTACGGTGGTGGGCGCTTGGTTATAGATACCATAAGTGCGGGGCAAATTTCTCCTGTTTTAGGTATTCAAATGGGCTTAGTTTACCTTGCTTTGCCAGTGAGTGGTTTTTTTATGTTTGTTTTTTTATTGCGTGATCTTGTGTCAGATCTTCGCCAACTTTCTGTTCAATATTAGGGAATACGACTATGGAATGGACAACAATTTTAACACTTGCCGGTAGTTTCTTTTTATTACTCGCTATTGGCGTACCGATTTCCTTTGCAATTGGTATTTCCTCCTTGCTGACTATTTTGTTGGCAATTCCTTTTGATGCGGCAATTGCGGTCATTTCACAAAAAATGGCATCTGGTTTAGACAGTTTTTCTTTATTGGCAATCCCGTTTTTTATTCTTGCCGGTAATATTATGAACCGTGGCGGTATTGCCATTCGTTTAATTGAATTTGCTAAAGTATTGGGTGGGCGCTTGCCGGGCTCGTTGGCACATGTGAATGTGTTAGCTAATATGATGTTTGGCTCTATTTCAGGATCAGCAGTTGCTGCCGCAGCTGCGGTTGGCGGAACAATGGCTCCGTTACAAAAGAAAGAAGGTTATGATCCGGCATTTTCTGCAGCCGTCAATATTACATCTTCACCCACAGGCTTATTAATTCCACCTAGCAATACCTTTATTGTGTATTCCTTAATTTCGGGCGGTACATCTATCGGTGCATTATTCTTGGCCGGTTATATCCCGGGAATTTTAATGGGATTAGGTATTATGGTGGTCGCTTACTTCTTTGCAAAAAAACACAATTATCCAGTGTCGCCTAAACCAACTTATAAAGAAGTCGCATATCGTACCTTAGATGCGTTGCCGAGTTTAGGATTAGTGGTAGTTATCATTGGAGGCATTATCGGTGGTATTTTTACTGCGACGGAGGCCTCTGCAATTGCGGTAGTTTATACATTAATTTTATCGATGCTCCTCTATCGAGAAATCAAATTAAAAGAGCTTCCGGCTATTATTCTTGATGCAATGATTACAACCTCCATCGTCTTATTATTGATTGGTGCTTCAATGGGAATGTCTTGGGCGATGGCGAATGCGGATATTCCTTATACTATCAGTGATGCCTTACTGAGTATTTCTGATAATCCAATAGTAATTTTATTAATTATTAATGTGATTTTATTAATTGTCGGTACTTTTATGGATATGACGCCGGCATTATTGATTTTCACTCCAATTTTCTTACCTATTGTGACAGAATTAGGTATGGATCCTGTGCATTTTGGTATTTTGATGACATTTAATCTCTCTATTGGCATTTGTACGCCACCTGTGGGCTCAAGTTTATTCGTTGGCTGTTCTGTTGCTGGTGTGAAGATCGATAAAGTGATCAAGCCGTTACTTCCTTTTTATGCTGTATTGATTTTGACCTTATTTATCGTCACCTTTGTACCACAATTAAGTTTGTGGTTACCACAAATATTATTGGGCTATTAAGAGAGTTATATAATGAAAAGCTTAAAACTTGTGAAGTTCTTACAGCAACAAAATAACCGCATTGATATTCAATGTGATCAGGATTATGTGTTGCATTTGTTTGTCTTGGAACAAGATATTATTCGTGTGGCGTTCAGTCGTCAAAACAGCTTCAAATTAGACCGCACTTGGACGGTGACACCCAAGAAAAATGATATTCCTTGGGAAGGTCGAGACCGCTTTTCTATGGAAGGGTTTTCGTTGCCTGAATATCATTTAAGTGTAAATGATGATGTGATTGAAGTTGCAACGGTACAATTAAAAGTACGGTTATATAAACCACTATATTTAGAATGGCAATATTACCGTAACGGTAAATGGTTACCTTTAATGCAGGAACGTAAAACCGGAGCTTATCAATTTGGTGTGAGTAGCAATAAAATCGCTCATTTCATTGAACGCCGAGCAACAGAAAATTACTATGGTTTAGGGGAAAAAACTGGTGATTTGAATCGTAAGGGCCGTCGTTTCGAAATGCGCAATCTCGATGCAATGGGATATAATGCAGAAAAAACGGATCCGCTTTATAAACATATTCCCTTTTATATTACCCGTGACAATGATGTGAGTTACGGTCTTTTTTACGATAACCTTGCGCATTGTTGGTTTGATTTAGGCAATGAATTAGATAATTACCATACAGCTTATAAAAGCTATCGAGCCGAAGACGGTGATATGGATTATTATGTGATTTTAGGCCCGAGTACCTTAGAAGTGACTAAGAAATATACCGCACTTACCGGAGGAACAATTTTTGGGCCTCGTTGGGGATTAGGTTATAGCGGTTCAACTATGAGTTATACGGATGCGGATGATGCACAAGAGCAGCTTAAACAGTTCGTGGATTTATGCAAGCTTCATGATATTCCTTGTGATTCATTCCAACTGTCTTCTGGTTATACCTCTATTAAGGGGAAGCGTTATGTGTTTAACTGGAACTACGACAAAATTCCACAGCCTTTAGAAATGTCAGGTTATTTCCGTCATGCTGGTATGAGATTGGCAGCAAATATAAAACCTTGTTTATTGCAGGATCACCCGAGATATGAAGAAGTGAAAAGTTTGGGTTTATTCGTGCAAGATTCACAATCAGACCAACCTGAACGTTCTGTTTTTTGGGATGACGAAGGCTCCCATTTAGATTTTACTAATCCAAATACGGTAAATTGGTGGAAACAAAATGTGAAAGAACAACTGTTGGAAAGAGGGATATGTTCTACTTGGAATGATAATAACGAATATGAAATTTGGGACGAACAAGCAAAATGTGCCGGTTTTGGTAAGCCGATTCGGATTAATCTGATTCGTCCTTTGCAGCCGTTATTAATGATGAAATCTTCCTATGAAGCCCAACGGGAATTTGCTCCACATTTACGCCCCTATTTGATTTCCCGTTCAGGCTGCCCAGGAATGAACCGTTATGTACAAACTTGGTCAGGGGATAACCGTACCAATTGGACCACATTGCGCTATAACATTCGTATGGGGTTAGGCATGAGTTTATCGGGCTTATACAATGTGGGACACGATGTAGGTGGCTTTTCTGGAAATAAGCCTGAACCGGAATTGTTTGTTCGTTGGGTACAAAACGGGATTATGCATCCACGTTTTACGATTCATTCTTGGAATGATGATAAAACCGTCAATGAGCCTTGGATGTATCCTGAAATTACGCCGATCATTCGTGACACTATTAAGTTACGTTATAAGTTAATGCCTTATTTATACAATATTTTTTGGCAATCTCACCAAGAATTAGAACCTATGTTACGCCCGACTTTCTTGGATCACGAGCAAGATAAAAATACCTATACAGAAAATGACGATTACCTGTTAGGTAAAGACTTGTTAGTTGCTTCGGTTGTAGAAGAAGGTCAGCGTGAAAGAGCGGTATATTTACCGCAAAATTTGCAAGGTTGGTATGATTTCTATGATCATCGTTATTATCAAGGTGGCCAAACTATAACCTTAGATGCTCCACTAGCCAGAATTCCTTTACTGGTGAGAGCAGGAGCTGTGTTACCACTTTCATCTCGTTTGGCTTATTCCTGTGCGAAGCAAGATGACAATCGTGAGTTATTGGTATTTCCATTGCAGATAGGGCAGACTACATCCACTATTTTTGATGATGATGGGGAAACTTATCAATATCAACAGGGTGGTTATTTTCAATTGTTGATGAAATTAGATTGTTCATCAGAAAGAATTGATTTACAGATTTTACGTCAAGGAGACTGGCTACCGGCATATAAAGCCTTTAAAATAAGTGTACCACAGCATGAAAAACGTCCGTTTTTTGTGAATGGTAATCCTTGGATAAAAGGTGATATCTTGCTATTAACTGCTATTCCCTCAGAGGCCTAATATGACAAATTCGGATTTACGCTCCTATAAAAAAATCGGTGCAATGTTAAAACAGGAATTGATTAACGGTATTTACGCTGTTGGTGAGCGATTACCGCCTGAGCGTGATTTGGCTGAACAAATGAATGTGAGTCGAACCGTGGTGCGTGAAGCCTTGATTATGTTGGAATTGGAAAATCTGGTTTCTGTACGTAAAGGCTCTGGAGTTTATGTGATGAATTTGCCCTCAAATGAGACAGTGAATACAGAACTTTCCGAATATGAAGATGTTGGGCCTTTTGAATTATTGCAGGCTCGTCAATTGGTGGAAAGTAGTATTGCCGAATTTGCGGCAATTCAGGCGAATCGTAGTGATGTGCAACGTTTAAAAGAAATTTTACAGGCAGAGCGTCATCAACTTGAACAGGGTATTGATGATTATGCGGCTGATGAAGAATTTCATTTAGCGATTGCTGAAATTACACAAAATGAAGTGCTGATGAAAATGCAAAAAGACCTATGGAAATATCGTAAGAATTCTATGTGGAAAGGTTTGCATGTACATATTCGTGATCAGAAATACCGACAAGGTTGGTTGCAGGATCATGAAAATATTTTAAATGGCATTCAACGAAAAGATCCCGCGTTGGCTAAAAAAGCCATGTGGCAACATTTGGAAAATGTAAAACAGAAATTATTTGAATTGTCGGATATAGAGGATCCGAATTTTGATGGTTTTTTGTTTAATGTTAATCCGGTGGCAGTGGGACTTTAACATTTAATTCAAAGGATTACCCCTAAAATAACAAAAGAATATAAGGAGTTTTTTATGGAACAAACGTGGCGTTGGTATGGACCAAATGATCCCGTGTCTCTTTCTGATATCCGTCAAGCCGGTGCAACTGGTATTGTAAGTGCATTGCATCATATTCCGAACGGACAGATCTGGTCGATAGAAGAAATCGAAAAACGTAAAAAAGTGATTGAGCAAGCCGGTTTGGTTTGGTCTGTTGTGGAAAGTGTGCCTGTGCATGAAGAAATCAAAACCAAAACGGGTCAGTATCAAACCTGGATCGAAAACTACAAACAAACTTTACGTAATTTAGCGAAGTGCGGTATAGATACGGTATGTTATAACTTTATGCCAGTATTAGATTGGACTCGTACCGATCTTGCTTATGAAGTGGCTGACGGTTCTAAAGCCTTACGTTACGATCATATTGCTTTTGCAGCATTTGAATTACATATTCTAAAACGCCCGGGAGCAGGGGAGATCTATACGGAAGATGAACGCCAACAGGCTAAAGCTTATTTTGATAAAATGACAGCGGAAGAGATTAAAACGCTGACAAAAAATATCATTGCGGGTTTACCCGGTGCAGAAGAAGGTTACACTTTAGAAGAATTTCAAGCACAATTAGATCGCTATAAAGGAATCACTGCAGACGTATTCCGTACTCATTTGGCTTATTTCTTAAATGAAATTATTCCTGTGGCTCAAGAAGTAGGGATTCGTATGGCAGTACACCCTGATGATCCACCACGTCCTATTTTAGGTCTGCCACGAATTGTTTCTACCATTGAAGATATGCAATGGTATGTTGATACCTGTAATTTACCAGCGAATGGTTTTACGTTCTGTACTGGATCTTACGGTGTACGTCCGGATAATAACCTTGTGGAAATGGTAGAACGTTTTGCAGATCGCATTTATTTTGCCCACCTGCGTGCTACTCAGCGTGAAGAAAATCCGTTAAGCTTCCACGAAGCGGATCACCTTGCCGGTGATGTGGATATGTTTGGTGTAGTTAAAGCGATTTTAACTGAAGAATATCGACGAAAAGCTAATGGAGATACCCGTTTAATCCCAATGCGCCCTGACCACGGACACCAAATGCTTGATGACCTACATAAGAAAACCAACCCAGGCTATTCTGCGATTGGTCGTTTACGTGGTTTAGCAGAATTGAGAGGCTTAGAGCACGCATTGAAAAAAGTGTATTTTGAAAAATAAATATTTATTCACTAACCGCACAAAAGTGCGGTTAGTTTTTTGTTTATTTTAAGGCAAACACACCTTTATCATTAATAAATATATTATTTTTCAAGCTTGGGGCATACTTTCAAAGTATTGTCCTAATTTACTCTACATCCCTTCTACTTAAAGAAGCAGATAGTTTCTTGAGCTTAACAATGCTATTATGTTTGCCTATTTAATTACTTCATCACATACCATGCGAATTCCTCGAATTTATCATTCCAGCTCATTAAAAGAGGTAAAATATTGTGCTTTAGACGAAGATGCCGCCAATCATGTTGGGCGTGTATTGCGTATGCAAGCAGGTGATCGCCTTGAATTATTTGACGGCAGTAACTATATTTATCAAGCCGTTATTAGCCAAGCCAATAAAAAATCTGTTGAAGTTACTATTTTATCCGATGAATTTGTCGATAACGAAAGTCCGTTAAAAATCCATTTGGGGCAAGTTATTTCACGAGGCGAGAGAATGGAGTTTACTATTCAAAAATCAGTGGAATTAGGCGTAAGTGTGATCACGCCTTTATGGTCGGAACGTTGTGGCGTGAAATTAGAAGGTGAACGCTTAGACAAAAAAATTCAACAATGGCAGAAAATCGCTATTGCCGCTTGTGAGCAATGTGGGCGTAATATCGTGCCTGAAATTCGCCCAATGATGAAATTACAGGATTGGTGCGCTGAACAAGACGAGATGTTAAAACTCAATTTGCACCCAAGAGCAACATATTCCATTAAAACATTGCCAAGTATTCCAAAAGCCGGTGTCCGTTTATTAATTGGTTCAGAAGGTGGTTTATCACCACAGGAAATTAGGCAAACGGAACAACAAGGTTTTACCGATATTTTGCTTGGTAAACGGGTGTTACGCACAGAAACCGCTGCACTTGTGGCAATTTCCGCGCTACAAGTCTGTTTTGGTGATTTATAAGAAGAAATAAAATGCAACTACAAGATCATTTTTTAATTGCAATGCCTGATCTAAAAGATGACTATTTTACACAAACAGTCATCTATATTTGTGAACATAATCAGAATGGCGCGATGGGATTGGTACTGAATTGTCCGACAGATTTAAGCATTGCCGAACTGGTATCGAAAGTCAATTTTATGATGAAAACTGACCGCACTTTTAACAACGATTATGTACTGGCCGGCGGCCCGACTAATGTAGATCGTGGCTTTATTTTACATACGCCGACGACAATAGAATTTCAGCATAGCTATAAAGTTTCCGAACGTCTTTGGCTGACAACATCAGTTGATGTTATTGAAAGTCTTGGTACGCCGAACGCACCGGAAAAATATTTGGTATCCTTAGGTTGTGCAAGTTGGGGCGAAAATCAATTAGAACAAGAAATTGCCAATAATGATTGGTTAATTGTACCATCGAATGAAGATATTTTATTTGATGAGCCTTGCAACTCTCGTTGGGAAGCAGCCAACCGCTTGCTTGGCATTCGAGCTGATAATTTTGCGACAAAAGCAGGACGAGCGTAATGGATATCACCGTGATTGCATTTGATTTTGGTACAAGGAGTATCGGTTGTGCCATTGGCCAAAGTATTACAGGTACAGCGCAAGCCTTGCCGGCTTTCAAGGCTCAAGACGGGATTCCACAATGGGAGCAGATTGAAAAATGCTTGCAAGAATGGAAACCCAATATGCTAGTGGTCGGGTTACCGCTCAATATGGACGGCACAGAACAACCTTTAACCTTAAGAGCAAAAAAATTTGCCAATCGGTTACATGGACGTTTTGGTATTCCGGTTCAACTACAAGATGAACGTTTAACCACAACAGAAGCCAGAGCGGAAATTTTTTCCCGTGGTGGTTATAGAGCCTTAGAAAAAGGCAAAGTGGACGGTATTTCTGCCTGTTTGATTTTAGAAAGTTGGTTTGAAAATAATGGATAAAAAAAGAGTTAAGGTTGCAGCAGGTATTATTCGCAATGAGTTCGGGCAAATTTATTTAACCCAAAGACTAGAAGGGCAAGATTTTGCCCAAGCCCTAGAATTTCCCGGAGGTAAAGTGAATGAAGACGAAACACCAGAGCAAGCTCTCAAACGTGAATTAGAAGAAGAAATTGGCATTCACGTTCTAAGTGCGGTTATTTTTGAGCAATTTTCCTTTGAATACCCAACAAAAATTATTCAATTTTGGTTTTATTTAGTGGAGGAATGGATTGGAGAACCCTTTGGGCGGGAAGGCCAAGAAGGATTCTGGATTGCACAAAACGAATTAGATGCCGGACAATTTCCACCGGCTAATTTACAGTTAATAGAACGGTTGAAACAGGGAAAAAACTAACCGCACTTTTGTCATTTTTAATACCTGTTACGGGTCAAAAATTACAAAATGATCACCAAGTAGTTAGTAGGAACTATCTAAAAATCACAAAAATCGACTTTAGTGATCTTTTAGTGATCATTTTTTCTAAAACACAAACACACCAAAAAGACAGAAAAGACAAAATAAACAATGTAATTGCTTATTTTTCAATAAATTAGAACACAGAAAAGACAGAAAACACTTGAAAAAACATATCGGTGGCGGTGAGAGGGGGATTCGAACCCCCGATGCAGTTTCCCACATACACGCTTTCCAGGCGTGCTCCTTCAACCACTCGGACATCTCACCGTTTTGAATTGTGGCGAGATTATAAGGATTAAGCCGGCTTTCGTCTAGTGTTTTTTTCGATTTCTTGTTTTAACGCATTATTTATAAACAAAACTTGCGGTAAAATGACCGCACTTTTTATTTTTATTGTATAAGTATGTTGAATAAGTGGTTTTTAACTCAAAAAGCGTTTTTAGCGGTAAAGCCTTTTAGTGCATTACAAGACAGTTTTCGTGAAGGTTATGGTAGAAAACAGCTTGTACGAGATCTTATAGCAGGTTTAACCGTGGGGGTGATTGCTATTCCTTTGTCTATGGCATTGGCGATTGCTAGCGGTGTACCGCCACAACACGGACTCTATACCGCAATTGTAGCCGGTATTGTGATTGCTATTGTGGGAGGCTCACGTTTTAATATTTCCGGACCAACCGCAGCATTTGTGGTTATTTTATATCCGGTTACTCAACAATTTGGTTTGGCCGGCTTATTAATGGCAACATTAATGTCCGGTGTAATTTTGGTTTTGATGGCGCTATGTCGGCTTGGGCGACTGATTGAATATATTCCTTTACCTGTAACATTAGGATTTACATGTGGTATCGGTATTGTCATCGCCACATTGCAAATCAAAGATTTTCTTGGTTTGCAAATTGATGCAATGCCACTGCATTATGTTGATAAAATTGAGGTTATTTTTACCGCACTTCCAACGATAAATTTGGCTGATGCGTTAGTTGGTATAACGACATTGCTAGTTTTAACCCAATGGAAACGCTTGCGTATTGTTGTTCCGGGGCATCTTCCCGCAGTAATTATCGGGACTTTATTGGCTTTACTGTTAAGTTATGTGGGATATGATGTTGCTACCATTGGTTCATCATTTCAATATCCATTAGCTGATGGGCGTGTAGGTTTTGGTATTCCAAATAATTTACCTGAATTTATTCTACCTTGGCAGTTGCCGAATGCACAAGGTGAACTGATTGAATGGAATTTTTCGACTTTACAGGCATTACTGCCGGCAGCATTTTCTATGGCCATGTTGGGGGCCATTGAATCCCTACTTTGTGCGGTAATTTTAGATAATATGACAGAGACGAAACACCATTCGAACAATGAATTACTAGCGCAAGGTTTAGGTAATATTGTTTCGCCTTTTTTAGGTGGGATTACGGCAACTGCAGCTATTGCCCGTTCCGCCGCTAATGTGAAATCAGGTGCTTATTCTCCCTTTGCTTCGGTATTTCATGCGTTATTAGTGCTGTTGTCACTCTTATTTTTTGCCAAGGCGTTATCTTATTTACCATTATCTTCTATGGCTGCACTTTTATTGGTTGTTGCCTGGAATATGGCTGATATTCCACAAATTATTCAATTGATTCGGCGTTCAGGTAAAAATGAAATTGCAGTGTTGCTCACTTGTATTGTTTTAACAGTGATTTTTGATATGGTGATTGCTATTACAGTAGGTGTGTTGTTGGCCAGTTTATTATTCATTCGTACCATTGCAGAGATGACGAAATCCATTGAAATTGTACCGCCTGAGGATGTAAAAAGTACCTTAGTTTATCGTATTAGTGGTCCGTTGTTCTTTGCTGCAGCAGATCATATTTTTGCCGAGTTGCATGATCAAATAGTGAAATCCTCATCACAGGTAAAACATATTGTACTGCGTTGTGATTCAGTCACAGTTATTGATACCGGTGGAATTCATGCGTTAATTCGTTTTATCCAGCATTTAGAAAAGGGCCAACAGCTTTATATGTGTCATATGCAATTTCAACCCTTAAAAATGCTTGTAAAATCTAATATGGTAGCAGAAATTCAACGGATTAATTTTAGTGCGGATTTAAAAGAAAATTACAATAAAATCCGTGAATTTGAGCAAATAACAAGTGAAAAATGCGGATAAAATAAACTTAAATATAGAGCCTTGTATGACGCAGGGCTTAAATTTTTCTAAGAGATAAAGGTTGGCAGAAATCGTCCACAGTGACACTAAATCGGCAAAATATGTGAAATATTGAAAGAGGTGATCCCTTACACAGGACAAAAGCAATCTATTTGGGCTGGTTGAATAGTTAAAATCTGTATTATTCAAGCAATAAGGTAAATCAGACCTTTCGCAATAGTGGTGAGACAGATAATTCTTTCTCACCACTGATTTATTTATATGTAGGGATGATTAATGCGGGATGAATGTTAATCGCCTCTAGCGTGTAGAAAGTTGGAAAATAATTTTTTCTACAGAGCAGCAGAATATCAAGCTACCTTTTAATAAAAAGCCCTCATCGTTTTCTGCGACACTCAAATTAATTTGGCAAGGGTCGGTTTCTACAGACTTAGCTTTTTCTGTTAAGAGTGCCAGTGCAGTTTGGGCTTCTGCCTCGTTAGGGTAAAGTTGGTGAATAGCAACAGTACAATCATCTTCTTGGATAATAGTGCCGACATCCACACAGCAACAGGCTTTGGCTTCTTCTGCTTTACATTGTACGCTTTTTGTCATATTTACCTCCAATAAATTGAATCAAAAAACAAGAGGAATTTTAGCACTTTTCCAATTTAAAGCCAAATTTGACCGCACTTGTGAGACTTATTGTTCTACTTTGTTAATAGCTTCCTCTTAACCGTTTTTCGCCTCTAAACGAGGCAAAAGCCTGTTGTACAAAATTTAAGATTTGCAGAGGAAGAAGGGCAATTATCAACAAACTTGAGTATTTTTACTGGTCGGAACTCTATTTCATCGGAGGGAATTTGTTTGCGGTGCTATGCTCTCTTCTTTACAATCAACAAGATTTTTTTCTTAAAAGTAAGGTAACTCAATGAAAACTAACGTATTTACAAAAACATTGTTAAGTTTGAGCCTATTGGCTGCGACAGGAGCAGCAAATGCTGCAGCCTTCCAATTAGCTGAAGTTTCTACTTCCGGTTTAGGTTTAGCCTATGCAGGTAATGCTGCAGTGGCGGATAATGCTTCTGTTGTGGCAAACAATCCGGCGTTGATGACTAAATTCAAAAGCACCGAAGTGTCCGTTGGGGGTGTGTATGTGAATGGGAATATCAATATTTCCGGTAAAACAATTCGTGGTAATGATGCAACTCAAAACGATATTATTCCTTCAGCATTCGTGCCGAATTTATATGTTGTTGTGCCGGTAAATGAGCGTTTTGCTGTGGGCGGTGGTGTTAATGTAAATTATGGTTTGAAATCTGAATTTGATAAAAACTATAACGCCGGTGTATTTGGTGGTGATACATCATTGACGGCAATTAATTTAAATTTAAGTGGTGCATATAATTTAGGTTATGGTTTTCACTTTGGTTTAGGCTTTAATGCAGTGAAAGCAAAAGCGGAGCTTAATCGTTACAATGGAGATATGAGCCCGGCTTTACCTAAAAATACAACTGTCAGTCATTTAAAAGGCGAAGATTGGGGCTTTGGCTGGAATGCCGGTTTGGTGTATGAATTTAATGAGCGTAATCGCATTGGCGTTGCTTATCATTCCGAAATTAAATTGGATGCCAATATTGATTATTCTAATAGTTTACCTACTGCTTTCCCGGGCGGATTGGGTAGTGCAACAATCCCGGGTAGTTTGGTTTTACGTTTACCAGCATATTGGGAAGTTTCTACTTACCACAAACTCACCGACAAATTTGCTGTTCAATTCAGCTATAAACATACGGATTGGAGTAGTTTCAAAGAGTTGGAAGGGCTGAGCCAAAACAATACACGGTTATTCCACAAAGAAGAAAACTTCAGTAATAACTCTCGTGTAGCATTAGGTGTATCTTATGATGTATTGGATAGCCTCACATTACGTGCAGGTATCGCTTATGATGAGAGTGCAAGTGTTGAAAGCCCGTCAATTTCTATACCTGATACTGACCGCACTTGGTATAGTGTGGGTGCAACTTATCGCTTCACCCAAAATCTTTCTGTTGATGTAGGTTATGCGCACTTGCGTGGTAAAAAAATCAGTTTCACTGAAGTGGAACCAAGAACCGGCTATCGTGCCACCTTTGAAAGCAAATCCACTGCAAACTTATACGGTTTAAATTTAAATTACCGTTTCTAAGCCTTTCATACTATAATCAGGCGTATCTTTGGATACGCCTTTTTTATTTATGTCTTTAGTACCGATTTATTATAGTTATTATGTTTCGCCCATTGGGCGTTTATTATTGTTGTCGCAAAATGATAAACTGACCAACCTTGATTTGACGCTCGAGCAAATTGCACCGAATCCTAAATGGATTCTCGATGAAAATCGACCGCTCTTTTTACAGGTGAAACAAGCTTTGGATCGTTATTTTAAAGGTGAAAAAGAAACCTTTGAGCAAATTCCCTTAGCCCCACAAGGCACTCTGTTTCAACAACAAATTTGGGCCGCTTTACGACAAATTGATTATGGCAATACCGCCACTTATGGAGGTTTAGCTGAGTTAATTCATCATCCGAAAGCGGTTCGAGCTGTGGGTGGTGCGGTTGGGCGAAATCCCATCAGTATTATTATTCCTTGCCATCGGGTTTTGGGGAAACAACGCCAGCTCACCGGTTTTGGCGGCGGTTTACCGGCAAAACGTTTTTTACTTGATTTAGAAAACATTGACTATGTGGATCAAGGCGTTGAATTTGTGAAACAGAAATTATTGAAAAAGTATAACGCTTAATTTATGGAACAATATTCAGCAACTATCGTCATTGGTGCCGGTGCGGCAGGGTTATTTTGTGCGGCAACGCTCGGGCAAAACGGGCAACAAGTCACAATCTTGGACAGTGGCAAAAAAATCGGACGCAAGATTTTAATGTCCGGCGGTGGATTTTGTAATTTCACTAATTTAGAGGTTACGCCGCAGCATTATTTATCGCAAAATCCACATTTTGTGAAATCAGCGTTGGCTCGTTTTACACAGTGGGATTTTATTTCATTGGTGGCGGAATACGGTGTGGCTTATCACGAAAAAGAATTAGGGCAGTTGTTTTGCGACCATTCCGCACAGGATATTGTAGATTTACTGGCTCAAGAATGTGAAAAAGGCAAGGTAAATATACAACTTCGTCAGCAGATTTCCCATATTGAACGGCAGGAAAACCAAGAAAAAGTGCGGTTTAAAATTCACACAAACGGGCAAATTTGGAGCTGTCGCCATTTGATTATCGCTACAGGCGGATTGTCTATGCCCGCGTTGGGAGCTTCACCTTTTGGCTATCAAATTGCTGAACAGTTTGGGATAAATGTCATTCCACCTCGAGCCAGTCTTGTGCCTTTTACTTATCTCGAAACAGATAAATTTTTAACCGCACTTTCAGGTATTTCATTGCCTGTGACTGTGACAGCAGAAAATGGAAAATCTTTTTCCAATCAATTGCTTTTTACTCATCGTGGTATTTCCGGCCCTGCTATTTTACAGATTTCGAATTATTGGCAACCTAATCAATCAGTGAAGATTGATCTATTGCCGAGCGAAAATATTCAGGATTATTTACAACACTTAAAAATGCAATCGCCAAAGCTGCAATTAAAAACGGCATTAAGTCGAATTTTACCGAAAAAGTTGGTGGAAATGTGGTTGGAACGAGGGTTCATTGTTGATGAAATCTTGGCAAATTTAAGTAAAGTGCGGTTAAAAAATTTGGCAGATTTAATTCATCTGTGGCAATTTCAGCCAAACGGTACAGAAGGCTATCGAACTGCAGAAGTCACTATGGGAGGCGTGGATACAACGGCAATTTCGTCAAAAACAATGGAAAGCCAAAAGGTGCAAGGTTTATATTTTATTGGTGAAGTGCTTGATGTGACGGGGTGGCTCGGTGGTTATAATTTTCAATGGGCATGGAGTTCGGCTTTTGCCTGTGCCAAAGGGATTGTAGAAAATCCGTGATTGATGATGGAAAATCAAGTATTATCAATCTGTTATTTTAATTAAAAAAGGATGTAATTATGACAACAAAAAATTTACCTTTCCATGCAGATACCGTGGGATCTTATTTACGCACAGAGGCTTGGAAACAGGCTCATAGCGATTTTAAAGCAGGAAAAATTTCCCTTGAACAACGAGATGAAATCGTTGAACAAGAAGTTAGAAAATTAGTGCAAGCACAATTAGATGCCGGTATCCAAGTAGTCACTGACGGTGAATTTCATCGTTCTTGGTGGCATATTGATTTCTTGGAAAACTTAAATGGTATTGAGGGCTATGTGCCGGAAAAAGCCTATGCTTTTAAAGGTGTGGAAGTGCGCCCTTATAATACCCGTTGCTGCGGTAAAGTTTCTTGGAATCCAAATCACCCGTTTATTGAACATTTCAAAAAATTCAATGCGATTGTAGCAGGGCGTGCGGTGGCTAAATTCACCATTCCAAGCCCCAACCAATTGATGTATCCGATTCAATGGGATCACGGTATTTATACAACCCGAGAAGAATTTGCCAAAGATGTACAACAGGCGTACAAAGACGCAATTAAGGCGTTTTATGAGGCTGGTTGTCGCTATTTACAAATTGATGATGTGTATTGGGGATCGTTATGCAATAACTATCAACAACCAACTTTTGAAGCAGATAAAGCTCAAGCGGTTGCCAATATTCAGGCAATTTTAGCGGATAAGCCGTCGGATATGGTGATTACTACACACGTTTGCCGTGGCAATTATAAATCTTCCTACTTATTAAGTGGAGCCTATGATCCTATTGCTGACGGTTTATTTGCACAAACTAATTATGACGGTTATTTCTTAGAGTATGATGATGAACGCTCAGGCGGTTTCGAACCGTTAAAACATTTTGCCAATAACAAAGGGCGTGTGGTGTTAGGATTAATCAGCTCAAAATTCCCTGAATTGGAAGACAAGGAAGCAATCAAAGCCCGAATTGCTGAAGCGGCTCAATATGTGCCTTTAGAGCAGTTATGCTTAAGCCCGCAATGCGGATTTGCTTCCACCGAAGAAGGCAATATTATGACTGAAGCCCAACAATGGGCAAAAGTCCGCCACGTTGAGGAAATCGCAAAAGAAGTATGGGGCGAAGATTAAGCATAATTTCCGAATTAAATTTTAGCCCAGAAAGTTGCTTCTCAGATTATAAGATTTGAGGAGCAGCATTTTGAATATATTGTTTTTTTAATTTCTTTAAATTCTACCAACAAAAACGCTCGTCCGTTTTTAATTCTTTTCGTTTTTACCAGAGTTCTGGACGGGTTTTCGGGTCATCAATATAGGCTTATTGTTTTTTAACCCACTTATCTAAATTATGTTCGGCTTCCTGAACGGCTTTTTTACGGTCAGCCTGTTTGCTTTTTAATTGCGGTAAAAGCAGAGCTTGGTAAGGATTTGCTTTTGTCCATTCAAGGGCTTGGTTTTGTATTTTTCTCTGTTTGCCCAAGTCGGGGCGGAGAAAAGTGCGGTGCAAAAAATCAACATTTTTTTCCATTTCATAGGGGGTTCCTTATTAAAAATAAAGCGGTTATTTTGCAAATGTTAAAGCAAAAATAACCGCTTATCTATTATGTTATTTGGTAGAGCTTTGTTCTTTCATTAGACGGTTTAATTCCGAATACACTTCTTTTAATTTTTGTGTGCTTTGATTACGCACATCGGTAATTTCTTGTCTTGCTTTGTTTGGCATATTGCCATCAGCGTAAGGAATCGACATTTCTGTGGCTTTGTGCAATAAACTCAAGGCTTCCACATATTTATCACGCAATGTTTTTGCTTCATTATGATGCAATGGCATTGCATTTAATTCATCAATATGTTGTTTAAACACGCCGGCAGCCTTTGTATAAGCCGCCTGAAGTTTGTCTAAACCCTGCCCGTTTAATTTCATTATTTCTTGCATTGTTTGATGCTGTGCCTTAGTCGAAGTATTACTCCAACTAATAAGCTGATTTAATTCCGTTTTTAAACTCGGTGTTTCAACTTTGGCTACCGGTTTTTCTTGAACGGGCGGGGTTGCTGTGCCGGTATTGTTTTCCGGTTTGTCGCAAGCGGTCAAAAATAACGAAAAAGCTGCGATTGATAAAACAGAAAGGATTTTTTTCATAGGATTCTCCTGATTAGTGAAATAAATTAAGTGTTTAATTCTGTACGAATATCGGCGACAGTCAGCTGATGTAGTGGGCTGAGCGGGGATTGTAAATATTGTTTTACAGCCTGAACACGTTCAAAAATATAACCATATCCTAAGCTATTCATCTCGTGTCCCCAATCAATAAAACTGATTAAGTAAGAATAGGCTAATTCGTCCCAATTCTGATAATGAGTGGCAACAAATATCGCTGCATTTTTTAGTGCATTACGCATTTCTTCTTCGCTTAAATACTTGAGTGTATAAGCACAGCGAACCATCCACACAAAACGGACAATGTCAAAGCCTGAAATGTTAGTATCTTTATGGCTATCATCGAAGGCTAAGCCAAAATCTTGAATAGCTTCATCATATAATGCGAATTTTTCTAACTGATTAACGCAGATTTCCGTTTTTTGATGAGCGTTTTCCCATAATGCATTGATGGTTTCCAATGCCTCTTCTTGGGTATGAATGCCCCAAGCCAATTCCAATGAACCGGAAATCCGCCCGTTTTCTTCACCGTGTAGGCCGTTGAGATCGTTTAAGAAAAAGGAATCCCATTGTGTAACATCAGGATTGAACAAATATGCCGGATTTTTATCGATCTCAGCAATCACGGATTTATCATTGTGGAATGCTTCTTTGACTTCGTAAAAGCCGTTAATCAATAACCCTGCCAGCTCAAATTTGGTTTGAGGCGGATTTTGCGGCTCTTTGGCGTGTAATTTGGCGAACATTACCCGTCCTTCTGTTTTGTGACTTTCTATGATACTTATCACACCGAAGAAAGTACGAACAATAATATAGAGAGCGAGAATCACGCCAAGCGTGATACTTAACCAATTTGGCAGATAGTCTTTAGCCGGACTTTCCGGCCAAAAGAGAAAGCCGATCAAAATAATGCAAGCCAATATCGATTTTAAGAATTTGTATTGATTGCGATACATCTGTTGTTTCAAACTCATTTTATTTTTCCTTATTTAATGGTTGTCGTGTTCAAAAGGGTTCCAGCTTTTTGAGCCTTTGACTTTGTGTAAATAATAGGCACGATTAGCGTTGTGGGCACAAAATAGGGCTGAGAAGAGGAATGCCAGTGGGCGTTCAGAATGATTCGGTAATGTAATACCGATGAGACTTTCAATAGAGGCAAGAATGCCGATATAAATCACAAAGGCAGCTAAAATAGTTAGCCCTTTGCGCCACATTCCGCAAAAGAAAAAATAGATGAAGCTAAAAAGTAGAGCAGGGATATTATGCGTGATACCGCTTCTTTCCCACCAAGAAAGTGAAGAAAATGCGGACTTAAATTGCGGATTTTTCATATCAGTGCCGTATTGATCAAAGAACTGAAAACGTTGTTGCCAGCGTTTAGGCAAATAATCATAATTTATTGGTTGGTTGGTTGGTTGGTTGGTTGGTTGGTTGGTTGGTTGTCATAGTTCCCTTTTCCTTACTTGTATAGAACTAGTGCGATTGTAATGAGAACTTATTACTTGTTCAAGTTCTTTTCTGAATTTTTCAGTTTCGTTATGTTAGCCTCTAAAAACGACAGGAAAACCCACCGCACTTTTTGAATTGAAATAAATTCAATAGAAAAAAGCGATTAAATTAATCGAATCTAATCGTTTTTAACGAAGATGAAACCCACATATAATGTGCAGGCAATAGTTGATGAGCTATTGAACGTAATTGTGTTTTATACGGCATTATTTTGTATAACAAAGCAGTATAAATTTTTTAGTAAAGGAAAAACTTATGAAACAACAAACAGCCGGCTGCCCGTTCCACGGTAGCGTAACTTCCGATCAACGTGGCCCAATGGCTTGGTGGCCGAAAG
>JAUNED010000027.1 GCA_030525745.1 Lonepinella koalarum
GTCCTAAATGGGTTTTACCGACTAATTTACCACCGGTTACAATAAAACGGTCATTACCTCCATTCAGTTCAATATCGCCCACCGTTTCGCCTGCGGTTTGTTCAAAAATGTCATCAGCAATACCCGTTTGAATCGCAAGAGGATCAATAGCCTTCCTATCAATCAATGAGCCTGAATTCGTAATATGCAGCGCAGTAGAAATATCTCGATTCACTACATTAATAACCGCTGTGCCATCTTGTGCCAATTCAATTAACCCTGTATTTCTAACTTGAATAGGTAAAGCAATATCTTTAGCACTTTGTATGTCTATCCCTGAACCAACTCCCGTAACCTTGACTAAACCTGTATTTACAATGGATATTTCACCTACTTGTGCTTGAGACGGATTATAAATTTCCATACCGATTGTATTAATACCACCTTGAACCTCTATAGTTCCGGTATTATGTAATAACACATTGCCGGTAGTATAGGTTAAATTAGTTCCCATACCTACTACCTCCCGATTCCCTTGAACAGAAATCTTGCCATTATTTATCTGCTCTAAGCTTTGACCTAGAGTTGACATAGCAACAGTATCTTCAGAGCCTACAGCATTTTCATTAATTATTCGAATCCCCCCATCATTATGGATAATTGATTTTCCTACACGATTGGAAACTGCTATACCACTCAATTGTTTTCCGCTAGTGCTACTTGCTGTGATATCAACCATCGCATTTGTTTGATTAATGACTTTATTAATACTTCCTGCTACAGGGCCAGTACCACGGTCGTAATAAATATTGACTGGAGAAAAGGTTGTCACATAAGCCATATTAGGTCTAGGATCAGGACGAGCATTATCCCATCTAACAGTACCTTCATTAATAAAAGTAACATTTCCGCCAGCATTTCGGGGAGAGAACGCATATACAAGGTATTTTGCTTCATCATGATGAATAGTTCCTTTATTGATTAATGTTTGGTTAGAAATCAAAACCGGAGCTGTACCTGTAACAGTCCCTTCACAGATAGTAATACTACTGTCGCTAGGATCCGGGTTACAAGCTGAATGCGCAGTTTGAGAAAAGGCTAAAAAGCCAATAGAAGAAAGGATTAGACTAATTGAATTTAAATTAAAAATGTGCTTGCTTGCTTGCTTGCTTGCTTGCCAAGATTATGATTCATAAAAATTTTCCTCACAATAAAAATAAAAAAGAGTGCTTATTGTATGTAAATTTTTCAACTCCTCAAGTCATTTTTTATAAAGAAAGTGTAAAGTTTTCCCTTTAATAAATTAATAAAGTCGACGCCCTAATAACAAGCAAGCTCATCTTTTTTCAAACAAATTTGAAAACAACATATCTCTTACAAGAATTTTATAAAAAACCACCGCACTTTTTCACTAAAAAATACCTCTCAGGAAGTTAAAATTCGTCAAATTCTCGGTATAATAGCTCGCTTTTTGTTATTGAGGATTACTTATGCAACCTATTCACACTGCTGAAATGGCACAGCGAAAACCGAACATTATCAGCAAAGTTATTTTTGCCAGCCGTTGGTTACAACTACCGATTTATTTAGGGCTAATTGTTGTACAAGGCATTTATGCCTATAAATTTATGAAGTCCTTGTGGGCTTTATTAACGGATTTGAATGAATTAGACAGCAATGCGATTATGCTTGCTGTATTGAATTTAATTGATGTGGTAATGATTGCTAACTTGTTGGTAATGGTTATTGTTGGTGGCTATGAAATTTTCGTCTCTAAACTGCATACCGAAAATCATCCTGACGAGCCGGAATGGTTAAATCATGTTAATGCCTCAGTGTTAAAAGTGAAACTTTCGCTATCCATTATTAGTATTTCGTCTATTCATATGCTGCAGACATTCGTCAATGCCGCTAATATGGATGAGAAAACGATGATGTGGCAATTATTGCTCCATTTAGGTTTCTTAGTTTCTGCGTTAGCTATGGCTTACACAGATAAAATTCTTTATAGCACAAGCCATACAAATCACTAACAAAAAAGGCGAATTGCTTCGCCTTTTTTACTTCATTTTTATCTTCTATTTACCTCAAATTCTGCCCATCATTTTTATGCAACCTCCCTAACAGCATCAGCAATATAACACCGAATCCGGATACAGTGAAGAATGTATAACTAAAGGCAGATTGTAATTCCGTATTTAATGAAAAAATCGTGCGATAACCGGTTAAAATTAAGCTCGCAACAGCAATACCCATTCCAATCCCTACTTGTTGAACAACACTTAACATTGTAGAACCCGCACTGGCTGCCTGATCGTCCAATTCAGAGACAGTTAGCGTATTTATTGCACCAAATAGAATTGAGAGCAAACTACCATAAGCTGAAACTAAAGAAACATAAAGCCATATTGGGGTGGTTATTGTTAGACGAGACATAGCAGCAATAATTAAGGCCATCAAAAGTGCGGTCAAAATCAAGGTAGTTTTGTAGCCTAATCGGGTAATGAGTTTAGTCGAAAATGTTTTAGTTAAAAGTGAGCTGATCGCTATTGGTGCAATCATCCACCCAGCCATATCGGCCGGATAACCAAAAACTACTTGCAACATAAGTGGCATTAAAAAAGGTATGCCTGAACCACAGAGTCTTATAAATAAATTGGCTAGCAATCCAAGTCGAAATGTTCGAATATGAAATAAAGAAAGGGGAATTAAGGCATTGTTGCGATGTTTAGCATGGTAAATATAGAAGGTCAAAAACAAAATCCCAACCCCAATAATGGTTATAGCAATTAAAGTATTCACCTCCTTTTGACTCACTAAATCCAATCCTAATGTGATGCCCACCAGTCCGCCGGCGAAGAGTAAAAATCCCCTCCAATCTAACTTACTCGGTGTACCAAAATTATTGGGTAAATAATATCCGGCCAGCCAAATCCCTATTAAGCCGATAGGAAGATTAATCAAGAAAATCCAATGCCAAGATGCAATAGAAACTAGCCAACCACCTAAAATAGGGCCACAAATCGGGCCGATAAGCCCGGCCATTGCCATTAAATTCCAGACAGGCAAGAGCTGTTTTTTAGGGATCGTGCGTAAAATAGCCAATCTTGCTACTGGCATCATCAAAGCACCGCCAACCCCTTGTAAAACACGTGCTAAGATCAGTTGATTTAAATTCATTGAAAAAGCACAAGCCATTGAGCCCAACACAAATAACCCAATAGCCAAACGGAAGATCCCTAATGTACCATATTTATCAGCTAACCAACCACTCAGCGGAATGAATAAGGCTACTGTCAATGCGTAGCTGATAACCGCCATTTGCATTTCTAAAGGGGATTGTTCAAAATCCAGTGAAATTGCCGGTAATGCTGTATTGAGAATAGTGGCATCTAATGCCTGCATAAAAAAGGCCGTGGCGGCAATCCAAGCCAAAGAACGGTGTTTTTTGTGGTCGTTCATCAAGGATATTCCTGTAAAACACAATGTTTTTTAACCGCACTTTTTATACCATTGCAGCACAAAATCGGCGATATCATTAATCTGGTTCATATCTAATCGTGTTTTTTCACTCTCTATTTCATAGTCTGTAGCTAATGCCAGCACGTTTTCGTCTAATTCAGGTAAAGGTTGCAACATCGTTTTACGGTGTAACAAAATTTTAGGAATGGGTTCCTGCTTAAAGCCTTCCACCAGTACTAAATCCGTTAAACTAGGATCAAATTGCCGACTTAAGTAAGTCAAACTGACCGGTTCCGTGGTAGTTTCGGTCATCAATGCCCAACGGTTATCACAAGCCATCATAACTTGCGCTGCGCCTGCTTGTGTCATCCGCCAACTATCCTTTCCTTCTTTATCTACTTGTGCATTGTGATGACTATGTTTTATAACACCGACACGTAAACCAAGTGCGGTCAATTTAGGCACTAACTGTTCCAGTAAAGTGGTTTTGCCACTTCCACTATAGCCTGTAATACCAAGCATCTTCATATATTATTCCTTCAAATCATCTAATGTATTCATATTGTGAAAATCGGCTTCTTGCCCTGAAAAATCGACCGAAACCGCACCATTCTCACGCATAAAGTGGCTAATTTTACGCTCCCCTCGCAACAAATAATCTTGTAGTTTTTCCACTAATTGGGGTGAAATCAAACAAAATGTGGGATGTTCCCTCTCCTGATCCTGTACATAAGCCGACAAAACGCCTGAATTTGTCACCGCACTTTTCAATTTTTCAACTAAATTCAAGGGCAAATGTGGACAATCGCAAGGCACAAATAACACAAAATCTGTCGTCGCCCGTTTTAATCCCGTCAGCATACCACTGAGAGGCCCCTGAAAATCGGCTAGTTCATCAGAAAATACGGGGAAGCCAAATTTTTCATAATCGGTAAAATTTCGGTTGATATTAATCGAGATTTGCTCAAGCTGTGGCAATAAACGTTGATAACAATGTTCAACTAAGGGTTTTCCCTGCCACAGTTGCAACCCTTTATCTACACCACCCATTCGCCTTGCTTGACCGCCGGCCAAAATAACTGCACTGATCGTGAACGCCATTTGTCAATCGTCCCTAATTCAAGTATGATTTATCGCACTAGAGTATAATAAGGAAAATAGTATGAAATGTCATCGTTTGAATGAAGTTCTGGAACTTTTACAGCCTTATTGGTCTAAAGATCCCGATTTGCATTTATTGCAGATTTTACAAAAAATTGCTGATGAGGCCGGATTTGATAAACCGGTGGCTGAATTGAGTGATGAAGTGATTATTTACCATTTAAAAATGGCGGATAAAGACAAATTTGAGCCGATTCCCGGCATTAAAAAAGACTATGAAGATGATTTTAAAACAGCGTTATTAAAAGCACGCGGTATTATTAAGGAGTAACTTAACATCATGAAAAAACTTACTTTTATTGCACTGGCTGCACTTTCTACTTTAACCGCTTTTTCTGCACCGGCAGCTAATCTCACCGAAGGCAAGCAATATGTTGTCACTAACGTTGAACGCCCTGCACAACCGGAAGTAATTGAATTTTTCTCCTTCTATTGTCCACATTGTTATGCTTTTGAAATGCAATATAAAATTCCTGCTCAAGTAAAAGCTGCATTGCCTACAGATACAAAATTCACCCAATATCATGTGAATTTCTTGGGACGACAATCGGAAAACTTAACTCGTGCTTGGGCATTGGCTATGGCAATCGGTGCAGAAGATAAGGTGAAAAAAGCCTTATTTGACGGAGCTCAAACGAACAGCTTCAAATCAATGGAGGATATTCGTCAAAAATTTATTGATAACGGTATTTCTGCAGAGCAATTTGACGGCAACATTAACAGTTTCACTGTAAATGCCCTAGTGAAAAAACAAGAAAATCTAGCTCAACAATTACAAGTGCGTGGTGTCCCTGATTTTTATGTGAATAACAAATTCCGAGTAAATGCCGAAGGTCTGGATCGCGATAACTTCATACAAGATTATGTGGAAACCGTAAAACAGTTACTAAATAAATAAAAAATACCAAAAGCGTTTGCAAAACAATAAAAAAATTGATTTAATGCGAACGCTTTTTACATTATGACTAGAGGATATTATGGCAGAGAGTTTCAGTGTTGATCGTCGCTTTTTTGACGATAAAAATTACCCTCGTGGTTTTTCACGCCACGGCGATTATACAATTAAAGAGTCACAAGTATTGGAACAATACGGGCAAGCCTTTAAAGCCCTAGATGCAGGCGAGCGAAAAGCAGTAACCAAAGAAGAAAAAGAATTCGTGAAGTTCTGCAAAGGTGAACGTGCAGCAGAAACTTTCTTTGAAAAAACCTGGGATAAATATCGCACTCGTATTAATACAACAAAACGCGTTTATACTCTGTCCGGTGTAGTAGGTGATGTTGGAGAAGATTTCTCTGCGGCTGAGTAACTAAAATAGAGAAAAAAAGAGAGTGTTATAACTCTCTTTTTTCTTATGGGATATGGGGAAAATAGGCAATAAACTTCCTCAAAACACCGGAAAATTTGACCGCACTTTTACTTAGCCAGTATGCCTTAATCTTCTACTAAAGAACTGTCGTTCCAAAGTTCTTCTAAAAATTCACTAAAACGTTTTTTCTCTTCTTTATCTTTAAACCCTGTAATATCCACGCCTGCACTACCAAAACGAATTCGCACGCTCACATCTTTAAACTCAGCTTCAGCAATACGTTTTGGTAAACGCTCTTGTAAGCGACTAATGACCTGTAATTGATACTCTGCTTTTTTATTCTCACGTTCTTGGGTAAAACGAATATCTAATTGTTTCATAACTTCTCCTGCTATGTATTTACATACAGTTATTTTAATGTATAAAAATATGGTTATCAATGTTTTTTTATCAGGTTATTGAAAATAAATCTGTGCAAAAAAGAAAACAAAAAAGGGCGTATTGCTACGCCCTAAAATGACTATATAAGAGGATTATGAAATTATTTTACGGTTAATTTTTTACCGTCGTAGCTCATAGATTGAACAGAGCTTAAAGTTTTACCTCCATCAGTTTCACCACCGATTAACAAGATTTCGTTGTTATACGGAACGGCCAAACCAGCTGCAAGACCTGCTGGTAAGTTACCCACAATCTTCCAAGTGCCTTTTTTCGCATCTAAAGCATAAACATCGCTATGCCATGTTTTTTTCAAACCACCAACACGGTGTGCATCTGTGATACCTTTTGCATAGTTAGCACGTGCACCAGGGAAGTTTGCACCACCGGCTACGATATAGTGGCCGTTAGTGTAACCACCCATAGCTTGTGCAATACCTTCTTGTTCTTTAGCACCTTTTGGAGCCGGTAAATTACCTAGTTTTTTCCAAGTTACGCCGTCTTTAGCAATAGTACCAAGTTCTGTAGTTGGAGTGCGAAGACCTGCTTTGATCTCGCCATTTACCACTAATAATTTACCGTCTTTCTCAGCTACTGCTGCACCTGCACGGCCAGAGAATGGGAAGATACCTTCATTACGCCATGTGTTGGTTGCCGGCTCATAGCTCACGATTTCTGGTGTAAAGAAGAAGTCTTGATGGCGTAAATTGAAGTATGGGTCAAATACTGCTTTTTCTTTCTCTTTGTCACCTTCAGCTGCTTTCACGTCTTGGAATAAGCCGTTCCAAATTTCTTGGTTTACGCCTCCAACAAAGTAGATTTTACCGTCTTTTACTGCAGTTGCTGCACCTGCACCGGTACGTGGTGCACGAGTCGGTAATTTCGTCCAAGTATTGTCTGCAGGGTTATACACATGAACGTCATTAATTAATTGGTTATTCGCCACATCAGTGTTTTGGAAACCACCGAACACATACAACTTACCATCAACAGCAGCTGCAGTCGGTTGGTTACGAGGACCGCCTGGGAATGCAGCAATTTCTTGCCATTGTGCATCTTTCTCTTTTAAGTTTAATGCGAATACTTTGTCACCGGCAGACCCTAAGCCTACATAAACAGTGTCGCCGATTAATGCACCTGCACCGGTTTTTACACCTACAGGTAAATCAGGGTATTGTGCAGCAGATGCACCAAAAGCTAAGCCTAAAGCTGCTGTTGCTAAAAGAGTTTTAGTAAATTTCATAGAATGACTCCTTGTTGTGTTGAGAAGTTTTTAATGAAAGGTGGAGAGGAAATCTCCCCACCTGTTTTTTATTAACCTAAAAGCAAGTTAGGAACAAAGGTTATAATTTGTGGGAATATTGTAATTAATACCAAGGTTAAGAAAATTGGGATTAAGAACGGTAATACCCCTTTAGTCACAGTACTTACTGACATATTACCCACGCGGGCAACTACGAATAATGCCATACCCATTGGTGGTGTTAAGATACCAATCATCATATTTAATGTGGTCATAACACCAAAGAAGACTAAGTCAATACCAAAGTGAATTGCTATTGGAATTAACATTGGTAATACCAAGAATTGTAATGCCAATGCATCAATGAACATACCTAAGAACAATAATAATAGGTTGATCATGACTAACACCGTTAATGGGCTGTCAGCAACGGACATAAACAATTCAGCAATACGCATTGCTACTTGTTCACGCGCGATCATATCGCCGAAGAAAGTCACCGTCATCACCATTAATGTCGTTACGCCGGTAATTGCCACTGCTTCCACACAGCTTTTGAAGAAGTTTTCTAAGGTTAAGTCCTTATACACAAATTTACCGACAACGACAGAATAAGCTGCTGCAATTACCGCTGCTTCTGTTGGGGTGAATAAACCGGAGAAGATACCGCCAATGATTAAGAACGGCGTTAAAATAGCCCAGAATGCACCTTTAAATGCCGCACAAATTTCAGCTTTGCTGGCTTTTGGTGTTTTGGCATAACCACGTTTTTTAGACACATAGTAGTTCATCGCCATTAATGCAATGGTAACTAACACGCCCGGAACAAAACCGGCTACGAATAATTTTGCAATAGATTCGTTAGCAATAACACCGTAGATAATCATTGCGATACTTGGTGGTACTAATGGACCGATAATACAAGATGCTGCTGTAATACCGCCACAAATATCGTCATCATAACCGGCATCACGCATAGCTTTGATTTCTAATTGACCTAAACCACCTGCATCTGCAAGCGCAGAGCCTGACATACCGGAGAAGATTAAGCTTGCACCGATATTTACGTGTCCCATACCACCGGTATAATGGCCTAATAAGGTTTTCGCAAAATGGAAGATACGCTCTGTAATACCGCCGGTGTTCATCAAAATACCGGTTAAGATAAAGAATGGTACAGATAATAATGGGAAGCTGTCTAAACTATCCACTAATTTACCTGACGCAGAATAAGCAATGTTCCAACGGGTCATAGAGAAATACAGTAAGGTCGCAATAAATAATGACCAACCAACTGGAGTACCCAAGAACATAATGACTAACCAAGCGGCCAATGTGATATAAACGGCGTTTTTACCGAATTTCACATAGCTTGAGATACGTAATGCTTTAAACCATTCCGGTTGGAAAGCTAAAATCGCAAAAATAATGACCGCACTTACAACAAAGAAAGCAACAGGCAAGTAAGTTGTTTTATTTTTGAAGTTCTCTGCTTGTGCCTGAAGGAAGCGGAATAACATTAAGCAGGCAATGATCGGTAAGCCTGCATAAAGCCATTTTTGTGTAATTTCCATACCAAAAGTAGCTTTTAAGGCCTCCATCGGGAATGTTGCATCTGCCCAAACGCCATAACCTAAATAAATGAATAAGATAAGACAAATAAAAATTAATACTTGCACAAAGCTATCGGTTAAGCGTTTTACCGGTGCAGGCATTAGATTGGTAATAAAGTCGATATAAACGTGCTGTTGTGAACGCACCGCCATACTAATACCAAGTAAAGCAGTATATACAAACAACAAACGAGCCAATTCTTCAGACCACATTAAGGGTGCGCCTAATGCTTGGCGAGCAACAATTTGTGCAATTAAAACTAAGAAGATAATCAGGAAAAGAAAACCGCCAATCCATTCTTCCAATTTATTCATTATTTTCATAAATACCTCGAAAATGCAACATCCCTTCTCTCTATTGAGAGAAGGGGATCAGTTTTTTATTTAATAAGAGCTGAAATCTCTTCGATGGCTTGTTTGCCTGCCGCACCTGTTTTACTTAAGTACTCATCGTAATACGGTTTTAACGCTTCACGGAATGGTTTCACATCAGGAGTAGTTACTGTTACACCTTTAGATTTGAAGAAATCCACGAGCTCTTTTTCACCGTCTTTAAACAATTTGGTGTGATATTCAGCTGCTTTTTCAGCTGCATCTTTCACGACTTTTTGCAAATCTTTCGGTAAATCTGCAAGCGTTTCGTTACTTACTAAGTAGAGCTGGTCGTTTAGGATATGGTTGGTCAATGCCAAGTATTTTTGCACTTCATAGAATTTTTGTGCTTGAATGGTTGGCAATGGGTTTTCTTGACCATCTACAGAGTTGGTTTGTAACGCTAAATACACTTCAGAGAATGCCATTGGTGTTGGGGAAGCACCGACATATTTAGCAAAAGCTAAGTTTGTTGCCGCATTTGGTACACGCAATTTCAACCCTTTCATGTCTGCAATGCTGTTGATTGGTTTGTTAGATGTGGTTTGACGAGTACCGTTGTAAGCAACAGATAACAACTCAAGATTTAACTCTTTGTCGATTTTTTGGATTAAACCTTTACCGAAATTGGTTTCAAGTAAGGCTTTTTTGCCTGTCTCGAAATTTGGGATCATATAAGGTAATGCAAAAACTTCTGCTTCAGGGAAGAAGATTTGGAAACGTGCAGTTTCGCCTAAAGTAAAATCTAAAGAACCGTCTTTTAATTGTTTTAACATGGTACGGTCATCACCAAGTTGTGCACTTGGGAAAATTGAGATCTCAATTTTACCGTTAGATTTTTCTTTTACTTCTTTAGCAAATAGCTCTACTGCTTTATATTCATTAGAGCTGGTACCTGCTACCATACCAAATTTCAAATCATAATCTGCTGCTAATGCAGAAGCAGAGACACCTAAGGCTAAAGCTGTAGCCAAAGCAAGTTTTTGTAATTTCATAGTCATTTCTCCTATACAATGAAAGTAAGCATAATTGCTTGATTACTGTTGCAGAATAATCTGTTTAAAACCACTTATTTTCACAGATTATTCCTTAATAATATCTGTCCTAAAATAGAGAGGAAAGTTCCGTTTATTTAATCAAGCCGGAAATTTCTTCCAGCGCTTGTTTTCCAACCTCTCCGGTTTTATTCAAATATTGGTCATAATAAGGTTTTAAAGCCTCACGGAAAGGTTTTAAATCAGGTGTTGTGACAGTTACACCTTGTTCTTTAAAGAAATTAATTAAGTTTGCTTCCCCGTCTTTAAATAATTTTGTGTGATATTCTTCGGTTTTTGACGCTGCTGCTTGGACGATTTTTTGCAAATCTTGCGGCAACTCTTTCCAAGTTTCATTACTGATTAAATAAAGCTGATCATCAATCATATGATTGGTTAGCGCTAAATATTTTTGCACTTCATAGAATTTTTGTGCATAAATAGTCGGTAATGGGTTTTCTTGTGCATCAACGGCTTTAGTTTGTAATGCTAAATACACTTCAGAAAAGGCCATTGGTGAGGGCGATGCGCCTACATATTGAGCAAATGCTAAATTTGTCGCGGCATTTGGCACGCGTAATTTTAGCCCTTTCATATCTGCAATGCTGTTAATTGCACGGTTTGACGTTGTTTGGCGTGTACCGTTATAGGATACTGCAAGTAATTTCAAGTTAAGCTCTTTATCCACTTTATTGAGTAAGTTTTGGCCAAACTTGGTTTCCAATAACACTTTTTTCCCGGTTTCAAAATCAGGAATGATGTAAGGTAAGGAAAAAATTTCTGCTTCCGGGAAGAAAATTTGGAAACGGGAACTTGTTCCCAACATAAAGTCCAATGCACCTTCTTTCAATTGTTTTAACATAGTGCGGTCATCGCCAAGCTGGGCGCTTGGATAAATTGAGACTTCAATTTTGCCTTTTGAATTTTCTTTCACTTCTTTAGCGAAAAATTCAACTGCTTTGTACTCGTTTGAGCTACTGCCTGCTACCATACCGAATTTCAAATCATAATCTGCTGAAAATACAGATGAAGACATGCTTAATACTAAAGCTGCAAATGCAATTTTTTTAAGTTTCATAGCGTTTTCCGACACAAAGCATTATTGCTTGATTTGCATTGTAAGAGTAAAAAAAGTTTTTTGAAATAGAAAAATGGAGTTTTATTTCAGAAATGTGAGATAGATCACATTTTAAAATAAAATTTGGAGTGATACACCAAAAAATATTGTCTGCCAGATGATTTTTTCTATATAATTTGTTTCGTAACCTATTTAAACCTTTCCCTGAAGGAGCTGAAAATGCTGACAGATCAAGATATTTTTAATCGTTATGAAATAAAACAAGCTGAATTTGATAAAAAAGCAGAAATTACGCTTGTTGGCCATTCTTTATTTGACATGTGGAGTGATATTTCACCGGAAATTAAGCTTGCCGGCAAAAGCGTTGCCAATTTAGGCATTTCCGGTGTAAGTGCCAGACAATATTTAGATGTGATCATTAAACCACAATTGATCTCTCAATTAGGTGATAAGGTATTTTTATTTTTAGGTGTCAATGATATCGTGAAAGAACCTGAGTATTCGCCAGCAAAAGTATTGGAATGGATCTCGACCATTTGGCAGGAATTAGTCAAAATTTCCCCAAGTTCCCAATTTTTCTTATTAGAAGCCACACCGGTGAACAATATTGCGACGACAGATAATCCGCCAATTATCGCTTTGAATGATTACTTGCGTGCAAATTGCCCGAAAGAAATCACTTTTATTGACACTTGGGCAGATTTTGCAGGTGAAGACGGTAAATTAGATTTAACACTATGCACGGATGGATTACATTTTAGTCCGAAAGGTTATGAAGTATTAACCCGTAAATTAGAGCAGTATTTATAAAAAGAACAGCATTTGGAGTTTATATGTCAAAATTATCTCATCAACAAGTACTTAGTACGATTCAAGACGGTTTAATCGCTTCTTGCCAACCGGTCGATGACGGTCCGATGGATAAACCGGAAATTGTTGCTGCGATGGCTCAAGCTTCCGTAGCTGGTGGTGCAGCAGGCTTGCGTATTGAAGGCGTAGATAACTTAAAAGCAACTCGTCCTACGGTAAATGTGCCAATCATTGCCATTGTCAAACGTGACTTAGAAGACAGTCCTGTACGTATTACCCCATTCTTACATGATATTGAAGACTTGGCCGCTGCCGGTGCAGATATTATCGCGGTAGATGGCACAGATCGCAAACGCCCAGTGGATATTGAAAGTGCGGTCAAAAAAATTCACGAATTAGGTTGTTTAGCAATGGCCGACTGTTCCAATTTAGCAGAAGGTTTATATTGCCAACAACTAGGCTTCGATATTATTGGCAGCACCATGTCTGGTTATACCGGTGGCGAAATTCCAGATGAGCCGGATTATCAATTGGTCAAAGATTTAAAAGCGGCAGGCTGTTTTGTCATGGCTGAAGGTCGCTATAACACACCTGAATTAGCACAAACGGCTATTGCAATTGGCGCAGATTCTGTCACTGTAGGTTCAGCTTTAACCCGTTTAGAACACATTGTCAGCTGGTTTGCAGACGCAGTTAAAGAAGCAAAAAACTAAGACCAAGGAGCAACTTATGCGTTGTTTAGCAATAGATATCGGTGGTACAAAAATTGCAGCGGCGATTGTCACTGAAGGTGTAGTTTTTCAACGTCAGCAAATCAGCACACCACAAGATAACCCGGTTCAAGGCTTACATAATGCCCTTGAGCAAGTGGTGAAATCTTATAACGGTGAATTTGATTATGTTGCAGTGGCTTCTACCGGTATCATTAATAACGGCATTTTGACCGCTCTTAACCCGAAAAACTTGGGCGGGTTGGCAGAATTTCCGTTAAAAGACAGTATCGCCCGCCACACAGATAAGCCAATCGGCCTATTAAATGACGCTCAAGCAGCGACCTATGCAGAGTATCAATTTGAAGATAAAAGTGCGGTACAAAACTTTGTCTTTATTACGGTTTCTACCGGTGTAGGCGGCGGTGTGGTCTTAAACCGTCAATTATTAACCGAACCGCACGGCGTTGCAGGCCATATCGGGCATACACTTGCAGATCCAAACGGGCCGATGTGTGGCTGTGGTCGCCGTGGTTGTGTAGAAGCCATTGCCGCAGGAAGAGCTATTGAAGCGGTTTCCTCTCAATGGAATCCGCCTTGTTCGCCGAAAGAGGCCTTCGAGTTATTCCGTAAAAATGATGAAAAAGCCACCGCACTTATTAGCCGTTCCGCTCAAGCGATTGCAAATTTAATTGCAGATTTAGTCATTGGCCTAGACATTCAAAAAATCTCTGTCGGTGGCAGTGTGGGTTTAGCGGAAGGTTATTTACCCTTGGTACAAAAATATTTAAACGACATGCCGACATTTTACCGTTGTGAACTTGTTTCAGCCCAATCAGGGCAAGATGCAGGCTTAATCGGTGCGGCATATTGGATGCAAGATTGTTTAAACAATAATATGACATGTTAAGGAGTCATTATGATTATTGGTGATTTAACCCGTGAAGATTGCAAAAAAGGCTTACCGAAAGTATTACAAGACGTATGTGATTATTTAAACGGCTTAGACTTGGAGGCTTTGGAAAAAGGCCGACACGATATTACCGACAATATTTATATGAATGTGATGGCATTTGATACTGCTTCGCCGGAAAGCAAACAAGCGGAATTGCATCACGAATATGTGGATTTTCAAGTATTGATTTCCGGCGCGGAAAATATTGAATACAGTGTTACTTATCCAACTTTATCGCTTTATACGGATTACAATGAACAAGACGATTACCGTTTAACACCGGAAATTGAACACAAAAGTACATTAACTTTACGACCAAAAATGTTTGCGGTATTTATGCCATACGAACCACATAAACCGGGCTGTAATGTGAATGGCGAAGTAGTAAGCTTAAAAAAATTAGTGGTAAAAATTCCTGTCGGCTTAATCTAATTTGAGGTGGCGATATGGCAACGAATGGCAAAATTCTAAATACGATCAGTGCTATTTTTAATAGTTTGACCAAAACCGAAAAACGAATTGCAGAGAAAATTTTGGCAAGCCCAAGTATTTTAAGCGGTGCTTCCTTATCGGAAATCGCCTCTGATCTTGATGTAGGTGAAGCCACATTCATTCGTTTCTGTCGCACATTGGGATTTAAAGGCTTCACTGATTTTAAATTGGAACTTGCCATTGAGTTGGCAACGCAGGAAAAAGAAGATACGACTTTGTTAGATACGGATATTTCAGAATCTGACGATGCGAAAAACATTTCCTTAAAACTGCAAAATTCAATTAATAATGTTATTGCAGAAACCTTGAATTTGCTCGATTTTAATGAATTGGAAAAGGTCGTTGAGGCAATTAGAAATGCAAAACGTGTTTTCTTGTTTGGCGTGGGCTCATCGGGCATTACAGCTGAAGACGCTAAAAATAAGTTTATGCGGATTGGGTTACAAGTCGATGCCAGCAGCAATAATCATTTTATGTATATGCAAGCATCACTAATGCAAAAAGGCGACGTGGTGTTAGGGATTAGCCATTCAGGTGCGTCTCAAGAAACGACACACGCCTTACGTGTTGCTCGCAAAGCCGGTGCAACCACGGTGGCATTGACCCATAATTTGCGCTCACCAATTACTAAAGTGGCACAATATGTGCTAATTAACGGTAATCGTCAAGGTCTGATGCAAGGTGATAGTATCGGCACCAAAATTGCCCAGTTGTTTGTGTTGGATTTAATTTACGCCTTACTGGTGCAATCAGGCCACAACAAAGCGATGAAAACGAAACAAAAAACGCTGAACGTTATTTTGGAACAGCGGATTAAATAATTTTTAACTTAACAAATAACCTTATCAGGAGAAAAAAATGAAAAACTTAAAAGGTATTTTCAGTGCATTATTAGTGTCTTATAACGAAGACGGTTCTATCAACGAACAAGGTATTCGCCAAATCGTTCGCCATAACATTGATAAAATGAAAGTGGACGGTTTATACGTGGGCGGTTCTACCGGTGAAAACTTTATGATTTCTACGGCAGAGAAAAAAGAGATTTTCCGTATTGCAAAAGACGAAGCAAAAGATCAAATCGCCTTAATCGCACAAGTTGGTAGTGTAAACTTACAAGAAGCGGTGGAATTAGGTAAATATGCAGTAGAATTAGGTTATGACTGCTTATCTGCAGTAACTCCTTTCTACTACAAATTCAGCTTCGCAGAAATCAAACACTACTACGATACAATCATTGCTGAAACCGGTGCCAATATGATTGTTTATAGCATTCCGTTCTTAACCGGCGTAAATATTGGTGTTGAGCAATTCGGCGAACTTTACAAAAACCCTAAAATCTTGGGTGTAAAATTCACTGCAGGTGATTTCTACTTATTAGAGCGTTTGAAAAAAGCCTATCCGAACCACTTAGTATGGGCTGGTTTTGATGAAATGATGGTACCTGCAGCGTCTCTGGGCGTAGATGGTGCAATCGGTTCTACATTCAACGTAAATGGTATCCGTGCCCGTCAAATCTTTGAATTAACGCAAGCAGGTAAATTAAAAGAAGCGGTTGAAATTCAACATGTTACTAATGATTTAATCGAAGGTATCTTAGCTAACGGTTTATACTTAACCATCAAAGAAATCTTGAAATTACAAGGTGTTAATGCCGGTTACTGCCGTGAACCGATGACGTCTAAACCAACTGAAAAACAAGTTACAGTGGCTAAAGAGTTATTCGAGAAATTCATTAAATAAAAACTCGTTAAAAACAGACCGCACTTTGGTGCAATTGGTAAAGTGCGGTCATTTTTTTCATTGTTTTAGGAGGCTATGATGCGTTTAATCCCATTACACAATGATGAACAAGTAGCCAAATGGTCTGCTCGTTATATCGTTGATCGTATTAATAAATTTCAACCGACGGAAGAGCGTCCGTTTGTATTAGGTTTGCCGACAGGAGGCACGCCGTTAAAAACCTATAAAGAATTAATCAAATTATATCAAGCCGGTGAAGTCAGCTTTAAGCATGTTGTTACCTTTAATATGGACGAATATGTCGGCTTGCCGAAAGAACATCCGGAAAGCTATCACAGCTTTATGTACAACAATTTCTTCAATCATGTTGATGCACAAGAAAAAAATATCAATATTTTAAACGGCAATACCGCTGATCACGATGAAGAATGTCGTCGCTATGAAGAAAAAATCAAATCCTACGGTAAAATCCATTTATTTATGGGTGGCGTAGGTGTAGATGGTCACATCGCATTCAATGAACCGGCTTCGTCTTTATCTTCCCGTACTCGTATTAAAACCTTAACAGAAGATACTTTAATTGCGAATTCCCGTTTCTTCAATAATGATGTCAGCCAAGTACCAAAATACGCATTAACCGTTGGCGTGGGGACACTATTGGACGCAGAAGAAGTGATGATTTTAATCACCGGCTATAATAAAGCACAAGCATTACAAGCCTGTGTAGAGGGTGCAGTAAATCATTTATGGACAATTAGTTGCTTGCAATTACACCGCCGTAGTATTGTAGTGTGTGATGAACCGGCAACTCAAGAATTGAAAGTAAAAACAGTTAAATACTTCAAAGAATTGGAAGAAAGAGCCATTCATTCTGTGGCGTAATGCTTCATTTTAAGGACGCAAGCTGCGTCCTTTTCCATTTGCAAATAAGGACAATAATATGACATACGCATTGACTAACAGCGTGATTTATACCGCCTTTGAGGTGTTATATGGCCACGCTGTTATCATTGAAAACGACAAAATCGCCGCTATTGTGCGAGAAGAGCAACTTCCTCAAGATATTCACTGTATTGATTTACAAGGGCATAATTTAACTGCCGGTTTTATTGATTTACAACTTAACGGCTGTGGTGGTGTGATGGTGAATGAAGAGCCAACCGTCAAAACATTGGAAATTATGCAGGAAACCAACCGCCGTTATGGCTGCACCAGTTATTTGCCAACCTTTATTACCAGTTCAGATGAAGGAATGAAAAGTGCGGTCAAAATGATGCGAGATTATTTGGCGATACATCAAAATCAAGCATTAGGCTTGCATTTTGAAGGCCCATACTTAAGTCTTGCTAAAAAAGGCGTACATCAACCGGAATATATTCGTGAAATTTCTACCGAAATGAAAGATTTCTTATGTGATAACGCCGATGTGATCACTAAAATCACCTTAGCGGCAGAAAATCCAACCGCAGAATATATCCCCGAATTTGTGGAAAAAGGCATTATTATTTCTATCGGTCATTCCAATGCCACTTATGATGTGGCCAAACAAGCCATTGCAAAAGGGGCAAGATTTGCTACCCATTTACATAATGCAATGTCGCCTATCAGTTCTGGGCGTGATATGGGCGTTGTGGGTGCGGTATTAGACAGCGATGAAGTATATGCCGGTATTATCGTTGATGGTATGCACGTAAACTACGGCAATATCAAAATCGACAAACGCACTAAAGGTGATAAACTCTGTATCGTTACTGATGCAGTAGCACCTGCCGGTACAGATATGAAGGAATTTACCTTTGTAGGAAAAACTGTTTATGTACGTGACGGCAAATGTTTTGATGCCAATGGTACATTAGGCGGTGCTGCAATTACCATGATCGAAAGTGTTAAAAATGCCGTGAAAGAAGTGGGTATTTCATTAGATGAAACCTTGAGAATGTGTAATCTTTATCCGGCACGAGCTATCGGTGTTGATGACAAACTAGGTTCAATCGAAGTAGGTAAAATAGCTAATCTTGCCGCATTTACCAATGATTTTAAAGTGATTGGCACTGCCGTAAATGGTGAATGGGAAAATCACTAATCTGGTTTTAAGAACATCTGAAGCATATAGAATAGGGCTTACAATGTATGCCCTATTTTTATCGCCCTTGTGTTAGCAAGGCTTAGTTTGTGCCAATACAGGGTATTGTTCATTCATTTGCACAGCCCATTTAACTAAATTCGGGTAATGTGCGCTTAAATCTAAGCCCAATTTTTCAGCACGGAATAAATACCAATCGATCACACAAACGGCAGTTATTGTGCCTAGATTCAGTTCTGTACCAAATTCAACTAAGGCGTTTTCAAGTTCAGTAAAACTTCTCTGGTTACGAGTCATTAATTGCTGATGGCGGTTATGCCACCATTCATTTTCAGAGCGCAACATTTTTTCGGCAATCATAGGTAACGTATTTTCCATAATTCCATCAGCTAAATTATGCAACGCCAACACATTCCAACGGGCTTTTCCTTCCCGAGGAATTAAGGGGCTATTACTACCTTTATTATCCAAATATTCCGCAATCAATTGGCTGCCAAATAGACGACGGCCACAATTTCGCTCTAACGCAGGGATCCGTCCCAGTGGATTAACCTGATTATGTGGCGAATCTGCATCAAAAGATGAAGTAATTTTAATCATTTCCATCTTATCTTGTAATCCATGATGTGCAATTGTTACCAACACTTTGCGAACAAAAGGACTGGTAGTGGAATACCAAAGCTTCATATTAACCTCTATTAAAAATGTACGGATTTCTGACCGCACTTTAACTATGATTGAGATAAAATAAATTCAACTGCCATTTGTGCATGCAACTTAGCAGAATCAAAAAAGGGTAAAACGGAATCTTCTTGTTGAATTAATAATCCGATTTCCGTACAGCCTAAAATTACACCTTCTGCACCTTGTTTTTGCAACTCAGAAATCGTGTTCAGATAGTTATTTTTTGACTCTGGTAGGATTTTTCCCACACAAAGCTCATCAAAAATAATACGATGGATTTCAGCTTGGACGGCAGTTTCCGGCACAATAGCACTAATGCCTCTTTCTTGCAAACCTTCAATATAAAAACGATCAGACATAGTAAAGCTTGTTCCCAATAACGCCACTTTGTGTAAGCCTTGCTGCCGAATACATTTAGTAACGGCATCTAAAATATGTAAAAACGGAACCTTAATTTGATCCACAATTTGCGAAGCCACTTTGTGCATTGTATTAGTCGCTAACAATATTCCCTCTGCTCCCATATACTCCAATTTTTTAGCAGCTTCAGCCAATATTTCTCCGGCGAGCTGCCAATCACCTTGTTTTTGACAAGCAACAATATCAGCAAAATTCACACTAGCAATAAGTAAGGGCGCCGAAGAATTCCCTCCAGCAGCTTGATTAACAGCTCGATTAATTTCAGTGTAATATGTTACTGTGCTTTCTGGACTCATTCCGCCCAAAATACCTAAGGTTTTCATCTATTATTCCTTATAAAATAAAGCCCTTAAATAAGGGCTTCAATGTAAATGAGTTAAAAAGTGCGGTTAATTTTTATCTTGTTTTCTCAATTTGTTCGAGGTCACTATCTTCCACCTTCGGTTGAATCGCCATAACCGATTGTAAATGGCGTTCACGAACCGCTTGAGCCTTCGCTAAATTACCTGCCTGTTCAAAGGCATAAGCAGCCATTATTGCATCATTAGCCTCAATCACACATTGGTCGCAAATAACATTATCAAAAGCGTTTGCCGCTTGCTCAAACTCATCATTACGCACATATAAATAACCTAATGCACGATAAAGATTACCATGACGAGCCGTTTGCTTAGTACGTTTTTCCAATAATTTGATTAGTTTGCCACTATCTTCCACCTGTAAACGTGCAATTTGTCCATACAATAAGTCGCTAAATTCATTATCATTTTCTACTTTTTTCAACGTACCTAATACTAATTCGTAAGCAGATTCATGGTCATTACAATCAATCAAACGTTGAATTAGCCCCACACGGACATAACTATCTTTATGGCGTTTACGTGATTGATTTTCCCACCAAAGAAGCAATCCATCCGATCCTTCTTCGTTCATTTTTTCATCAAGCAAGCCGTCTTCAACACTGCGTTCAAGCACAGTAAATTCTGCTGTAGAATATAAACCCGAATTTTCTATACGTTCTAAAATCTCATCCAAGGCTTGATATGCTTTTGATTTTTGATAAATTTCTACCGCCAGTTTAAGTACTTCTGGATTTTTATGAGCCATAACTAACAGACTATCCACAGAGCTACGGGCCGCAGGTAATTTATTTTGTTGCAGTAAAATACGAGTACGAGCCAATTCCACCAGTAAATTATCTGAACCAGCCAATTCTGTTGCTTGGATTAAATAACGATTAGCGGAAAATTCATCTCCACGTTGCTGTGCCGCTTCTGCCGCTTTGATAAAATTCAGTATTGGCTCAGAAGAATGTTTGGCATTGCGTCCAATCAATTTTTCCGCTTTGGAATAGTCGCCCTCATTCATACGAATTAAACCTTCCAATGTCTGTTTTTCTGCTTTTGCACGCTTACGACGCGCAAACCAACCATAAGTACTGTTGCTTAAACGAAAGAAACGGCTAATAACACCTTCGATAAAATAAACAACTGCTAATGCCAGTACAAATAGCACAGCAAGCCCCACAAAAGACAATTCGTAATTATTGTCCGGCATTTGGATTAACACATAGCCTTGTTTCCCTGCGAGATAAGGTCCTGCAATCAGCCCTGCTAAGGCAAGAATCATCAGAAATAAGACTTTAAACATAATTTCTCCTCAAGCCTCTATTGTATTTTTTTCTCTGTTTGCTCAATTTTTTCTGTATTTGCTTTTTCAGCGTCTGACTTAATTTCCTCTACAGCTTCTTTATTTTCCTGAACTAAGGTTTTATCTGCTTCAATTTCTACTTTTTTCACTTCCACCGGTTGGCGGTTAAGTAACTTATCCAATAAATTTAAGCTGGTAAGCTGGTCTGGAACATTCACATAAATTGATTTTTCAGCTAATTCATCAATGTTTTTCAAGAAATTAGCTGCTAAATCAGTGCTTGTATCAAAATAACTGCGAACCCATGCAGCAACAGCTTCTAACGATTGTTTATAAAGTTCATTTTGTTGGCGTGGCACAGCAAGAATTGCGATCTGTAAACGCAGACGAATATTTTCACGCAGATAAATATCTTGGTTTGGTGCCAACAATGCCTTTGATGTTTCCTTATTACGAGGCGTAATCCGCACGAAATTATTTAAGAATGAATTAGCTGTTTTTTTCAAATTGCTTTTCCAATCTGTCACATCATCAGAGACTTTTTCATCTGCTTGTGTATTGCCAAAATCCACATTTAAGGCACTCAGCTCATCAATATTATTGGCTAGCTCGGACAAACGTTGCATCACATCATTTTGATCCACTGTATTAACGGCCCAAAGCTGTTTCAAATCCTGATTAATCGCCGCTCGAATTGGGCTTACTTTCGTATCACTGACTTTTGATAAAGCCTCATCGGCAACTTTAAGCAAGGAAATCGCTGTTTCAATATCGTTATCAAGCATTAACTTACGTAAGGCGTTAGTAAGCAGAAAATTGGCTTCAGACAATAGCCAATCATTCGGCTGTGCAGCACTGGCTTGCTCACTCACTTTCACAATAGCATCATTCAATTGATTTTGATGATGGGCGATCACAACCAAAGTGCGGTCAATTTCCGGTAATTTTTGTTCAACCCCTTGAAAACGACTTTCTAATTGAGCGATTTGTTTAATTTCCTGATCAAAGTTGGGCAAAGGAGGTAATTCTACTGCTGTTTTTTGCTCAATTTTACGTTCAAGTGCGGTGAATTTTTCCTGAATTTTATCCACTTCCAACTGTGCGAAATAATAACTTACTCCGCCTAAGCCCAAAGCTACCAATAGGGCTAATAAACTTAAAGCTGTACCGCTTTTTTTGATGATTGTCGGAGTAGGGGTTTGTATAGGTGTTGGTTCAACTACCACCGCTTGCTCCTGCCCGATGTCTTGTTCAGTTTGGGTTTGGGCTTCGGCTTGTGTAGATTCTTGTTCCGTCTGTTCCGAAGGGATTTTTGTATCGCTCATATTCGTACCTATCACATTGACTCATTTCGACATATCCTATCACATTTCACTAGGGGCTTGTAGCAATTTTAGGCAATAAAATAGTTGTTGGTGTCATACTATCAAAATCAATGCACCAATAGACAAGCCTTGATTTATTGATAGATTGTCTTCAGATAGGGAAGACTCTATTCCTTAGGGAAGGTAAAATGCTTCCCCTTGAATATAGACCATATGCTGAAATATGCAAATCACGTCACAATTACGTCACAATCAGCGTTAGATATTCAGGATGAAAAATATTTGAGAGCTGCAAATTATTGATAAATAAAGGGAAATAATGGCAGGGGCGGAGAGGCTCGAACTCCCAACACCCGGTTTTGGAGACCGGTGCTCTACCAATTGAACTACGCCCCTATTGGTATGAAAATGATTGGCGGAATGGACGGGACTCGAACCCGCGACCCCCTGCGTGACAGGCAGGTATTCTAACCAGCTGAACTACCACTCCGTAATTGATATTTGGCAGTGACTTACTCTCACATAGGGACTCCCTACACTACCATCAGCGTAACAGCATTTCACTTCTGAGTTCGGTATGGGATCAGGTGGATCTACTGCACTATTGCTGCCAAAAATTTTATTTTTTAAATTTACTTACCAAATAAACTTAAAAAAATAAAAAACTGGCGGTGACCTACTCTCACATGGGGACTCCCCACACTACCATCGGCGTTACGG
>JAUNED010000057.1 GCA_030525745.1 Lonepinella koalarum
GTTACAAGCGGTCGAAAACGGGCTGGAAATTGCAATCGAAGACAACGGCGGCGGTTTTCCACCAGCCCAGCTTGAATTTCCGTTTGTACCGTTTCGTACCGACAAACCGCACGGTTTAGGGCTAGGCTTGGTGCTATGCCAACGGCTAATGCAATCACTCAACGGACGGATTGTATTGGCGAATGGGGAGAAAGGGGCGAGGGTAACATTGCGAGTGATGTAGGGGCAACTTGTTGCACTATTTTTATCCAAATAAATTTACCAAAAGGTATTCTATATTTTATGACTAAATTATTCCGATGGTATCAGCTAATGACTTTATTGGTGATCACGCCAATTATTTCTTTCGGGGTTATGCTGATTTGGCTTTTTTATATTTTTACTCAGCCAGAAAACCATGAAATTGTTAGGTTTGGGAAAGAGCTTAGTAGGCATTTCATAAGTTATCAAAATAAGATTTATGTGTTGATTAGTGGAAGAGGTTACCACCTACTTCAGGAAGCAGATAGTGATAGTTTTAGAATGGTGAGTGAAGATAATCACAATATTGCTTTAGATAAATTTCAAGTTTATTGTGGCAGAACACCGCTTGAAGGTTTAGACCCAAAAAGCCTGCAAATTATAGGGCTGAACTATGTTACCGATGGCAAAAAATATTATTACTGTGGTTCCACATATCAACTTCCCAAAGTAGATTTGAGTGAAAAGCTCAAAAGGCTGCCACAGCATCTATTCCATTTTGTGGGGCTTGGCTCAAGACCAATGGATTACCAATTTCCCAACAATGAAATGTACAATATTTCAGGTCAGTTAAAAAATAAGAATGAATATGCTTCTTTAGCAACGGATGATAAACACGTTTATTATCAGGGGCATATTATTCCGAATGCAGATTCCAAAACGATTCGTGTTATTTCAGAAGGGCATTATCTTACAGATAATAAGCGAGTGTATTTTGGGTTGCAGCCGTTAGAGATCGGGTACCAAAAAGATTTAAGCCAGTTTAAGTTTGCAGGCTCAGATTCAAATCAGGAATTTTATCTCTATTCACCAAGTTCTGGTGAATTGGCGGTGAACGGTTTAATTTTTCCTCGAGAAAATATTCCATATCGACTATTCTCTCCTAATCATGATTATGTTAATCACAAACTTTGGCTTGGCAGTGATAACGGAATTTATTATTACGATCGGTTTGAAGAGAAGATTCAGAAAATGGGGAATAACCCAATGTCGGCTAATGCCCAAGAAATTTTTCCGGGAATATGGTTGGATGAGGGCGTTCTCTATTTTCTACAAAGTAAGGATATTAACAAGAAAAATCGTAGTGGAGATCCTGTATCTCGATCTTACCAGACGACTTTGTCGCGTTTAGATAGTTCATCTGCCCAATGGCAAAAAATTGCTGAAAATAGTGAGGGTGCTGTTTGGAAAAATGGCGAAGAACTTTATTACTTTAATCAGGCAATTTATCGGATTAAAGATCCATCTAGCTTGTCATTGATATTAAAAAAACACACAAATTCAGAAATAAGAAAATTAATTGAAGAGAAAAAACTGGTTCCAGTAAAAGGTAAGATATTATTGTCTATTACAAAAACAGAGTATATATCAGGAACTTTTATGTGGTTCTCTATTATCTTTATTCCACTATTTGTGTTTGTACTCTCTAGGTTTTTGCATCTGTATTTTAAAGATGATGGAGCTAACATATTAAAAAGCATACGAAGACCATTTGACATTGCAAATGGAAAATTATGGCTTTACCAACTTTTCCCTAAAAAATACCCTTTGCAAAATCTCCAAAAGGTAGAGTTTAGCTACCATCGCTCTGGAAAGAATCATCTCGGTATAATCTCGCTCTATCTACAAGGTAGATCTCGCCCGATAAAATCTAAATTTGTCGCTTCGAGAAAAAGTGAAGAAGATGCCAAAGCGTGTATAAAAGTGTTAAAGGACAAATTGAAAATGGCCAGCATAAATGTGGGCTAAATTGATAAGGAACAAGCTGTACTATGATAATTTATATAGGAAAGTGTCGTTCCCAGCAAAATAATCAAGGAAACATTATGATCATCCATCTTGTCGATGATGACGAAACAATTTTAGACGCAACAGCATTTTTGCTCCTCTCCTTAAACTTGCCTATTAAAACTTGGCAAAACAGTGTGGAATTTATCGAACAGGCCGATTTACACCAAAAAGGCGTGCTGTTGCTGGATATTCGTATGCCTTATTTAGACGGTCAGCAGGTTCATCAAAAACTGCGGGAGGCACAATCGACGCTGGCGGTCGTGATTATGACGGCTCACGGCGATGTGGCGATGGCAGTCGCCGAGCTGAAGTTACAAGCGGTCGAAAACGGGCTGGAAATTGCAATCGAAGACAACGGCGGCGGTTTTTCCCCTGCCCAGCTTGAATTTCCGTTTGTGCCGTTTCGCACCGACAAACCGCACGGCTTAGGGCTAGGCTTGGTGCTATGCCAACGGCTGATGCAATCGCTCAACGGGCAGGTTGTATTGGCGAATTGGGAGAAAGGGGCGAAGGTAGTGCTTTTACTCCCTCAAATATAAATGTAGGGGCAGGTCCTGTGCCTGCCCGTAAATCCTATCAAATTCAGGGCGGGCACAGGACCCGCCCCTACGGAAAAAAGAAAAAATGATTATTCACATTCTTGATGACGAAGAAAGCATTTTAGACGCAATG
>JAUNED010000028.1 GCA_030525745.1 Lonepinella koalarum
CCCCGTCTTGTGACGTCGCCAGTTTCCAATGGGATTGGTTAAGTGCCGCATAAAGTTGTGAACCGTTGATGGCATCGGTTGAGTTTTCATCAATTTTACCTGCAGCGACGTTAATCAAGCGACGCTCGCTGTTTTTCGCACCAATAGAAACAACGCTTGTTGGGCTGCTTGCTGCAAAGCCACTATAAGTAATGCCTCTTACATCGGCACTATTTATTGTGCCAAGAGAAGCCGGATCGGTTACGGTTGCCGAGGTTTCTTTTGAGCCTGCACCTAATGCCACGTTATCTTTATATTCCGCAACGGCGTTTTTACCAATGGCAACGGTGTTTTCACCTGTTCTGGTACCCGCTGTCGCAAGAATTTCATCTGCTTTGGCTTTTGCCGCTGTTTTCGCTGCGGTAATCACTTCTAACTGACGGTTAGCCACTTCATTATTACCGGCAGTTCGTTTTTGAGCCTCTGTGGCTCTCGGATTAGTAGCAACAAGTCTTGCCACACCTTCATCATAGATAGTTCTTTCTGCTTCAGTGTATGCTTCAGTGTAAGCCGTATTGTAGGCATTCTTAACCGCTTCGCTCCCTGCCAGTGCATTATCACCGATAGCAACTGCACTTGTACCGATTGCGGTTGCACTACGCCCCATTGCTGACGAATTCAGGGTATTCGCATTTGCGCCACGACCGAGCGCAATCGCACTTTCTTCTGTTGCTCGGCTATATGCACCCGCCGCAACTGTGAAATTCGCCACGGCATAAACATCAGAACCAAGAGATACCGCTCTATTCCCTACTGCCGTAGAAGAACGACCAATTGCGGTAGAGCGCTCCTTATCGGTTAATGCCCAAGTACCAATCGCTGTAGATTGCGCACCCACGGCTCTCACACGCTGACCAATACCTGTTGCATAGTCGCCCGTTACAGAAGCTGCCACACCAATACCTGTGGATTCTGTGCCACTCACGCTCGCTTGCGAACCAATCGCAGAAGCATTTCTGCCGGAGGCATTGGCTTGGTCACCAATGGCAATTGTCTTCGCATGGGTTGCCTGTGCGCCGGAACCGATGGCAATTGCTTTATTTATGCCACTCGCCGCATCTTTATTTGCCGGGTTGGTATTTTTATCTGCTGTTGTCGCCTGTGCATTTTCACCAATCGCAATGTTGGCGAGAGAATCTGCGGTTGCGCCTCTTCCCATTGCAACGGCTGATCTACCGCTGGCTGTTGCACTTACACCGGCAGCTACTGCTTCACCACCGCTTGCACCGCCGATACCATCGACATAATCAAGGTTACTTGTATTACCTGCTGTGCTGGCTGTGGTAGCCGGATTAACGTGGAAATAGTTTTGTTTATTCAGTGCATTGGCAACAGAATATAACTGCGAACCGTTAATTGCATCGGTAGAGGTCGCAGAAATCAGCCCCGGTGAAACATTTTGAATGCGACGTTCTGCATTCACATCCCCCACAGAAACCACACCGGCAACTTTACCGGCAAAGGCAACTGTTTTTCCGACAATCGTATCACTTGGGTAAGCGGTTAAACCTTTTGTTGAATCGCTGTCTGCAACATAAGCCGCTTTATTACCTAGGAAAACAGAGTTATCGGTGGTTGTGGTGATATTATTACCAAGAACAAGGACATTACTATTTGATACATTATTTCCTGCCCCCATCGCAACAGAATATGAACCTGTTACATTTGAATTCGTTCCCATAGTAATACTGTTTGACGCAGCAGCTATTGCATTATTACCAATAGCAATTGTATTATCACCACTGCTCTCTGTTTGTGTTGCACTAGTCGCCCCTGACTTAGCCTGATTACCAATCGCAATGCTGTTACTTGAATATGCTAATGATTCAAAACCAATCGCTGTCGCTTTATCTAAACCGGCTAAAGCCCTTGCCCCAATTGCAGTAGTATAATTACCATATGACCAGCTTTGCGCACCAATAGCCGTTGCTTGCACTCCAGTATTTTGAGTCAATGCAAAAGTAGGATTACTCGTAGTAAACCGAACACTGCCTGTAGCACTACCACTTCCTGAAATTGCCCCAGCACCAATTGCTGTACCTGCATCATGAATTGCTTGTGTATGAGAACCAATAGCAACTGAACCTCTACCACCGGCAAATGTAGCTCGATAATTATCATCTTCAGTAGCTGAGTTTGTACCATCTCGAGTCGCTATAGCCGCTGTATTTTTATCTTGGAATTGTAATGTAGTGGCTTTAGTATTTTTATTTTGATTGCTATTGCCCGTATCATCGCCACCAATTGCGACGCTTCCTGTCCCATAAGTAGCTACATCGTTACCAATAGCCGTAGACTGCGCAACTAATGAATGCGATCCTGCACCAATAGCTAAAGATTGACCTGCTTTAGCATAAGCTCTATTAATCCCATTCGATTGATTTGCACTACCAATTGCCAAGGATTGAGAACCATCAGCCTTTGCTAAAACACCAATAGCGATATTGGATACATCAGAAGCAGTTGCCTGCTGGGAAGAACTTGATGAAATACCGATCCCGTTAGTATTTCCATTCAAATGCGTTGTCGCACTTGCCGATTGAGCCCATAAAATAGATGTTGCCATTATAATTGACAATGATAATGCAGAGAGCGTAAATGGTTGTGTAATAACATTAGTACTTTTACTGCCATCTACCTTGTAAGATCCACTCTTACAATGTACTCGAGCATACTCAGAAACCGCCACCCAACTCTGCGTTGCGTGGTTCCAAATAACTTTAAAGATTTTGTTCATGCTAAACCCCATTAATTCTCAAAATTTGTTAATAAAAATCATTATTAAATTAGACTTGCTAAATCGTTTTATTTTAGCAAATCTGACCAGTTTATGCATAAACCTTTTGTAAATTTTAAGTAAAAAAGCTTCTTCCCTGTGTTACTTGGGAAGAAGCCTCTTAATTTATCCTTTAATTTTGCTAAAAGTGCGATAGAAATTCGGTTTTGCCTGAATATTCCAATTAAGTCAATCAGTTTAAATTGAAGTATCCAACTCAGGGAAGCTTTTAACCAAATCATCTAGCGCTTTCATTTGGCTTACAAAACCTTCTAAGGCAGATAATGGTAAGGCTGATGGGCCATCACATTTTGCTTGATTTGGGTTTGGGTGGGCTTCTAAAAATAAGCCGGCGATGCCAACAGCTAAACCGGAGCGAGCCAATTCGGTGACTTGTTCACGGCGGCCACCGGAAGCGGCACCAAAGGGATCACGGCATTGTAAAGAGTGAGTCACATCAAAAATCACCGGACTACCTTTAGACACTTTTTTCATTACACCAAATCCAAGCATATCCACCACAAGATTATCGTAACCGAAATTAGATCCACGATCACATAAAATGACTTGATCATTGCCGCATTCTTGGATTTTTTCCACAATATTGCCCATTTGCCCCGGACTTAAAAATTGTGGTTTTTTCACATTAATCACCGCACCTGTACGAGCCATTGCTTCCACTAAATCCGTTTGACGGGCTAAAAATGCCGGTAATTGAATGACATCAACTACTTCTGCCACGGGTTTGCATTGATAAATTTCATGGACATCGGTGATCACTTTCACGCCGAAAGTCTGTTTTAATTCTTGGAAAATTTTCAAACCTTCGTCCATTCCCGGCCCTCGGTAAGAATGAATAGATGAACGGTTTGCTTTGTCAAAAGAAGCTTTAAATACATAAGGCACGTCTAATTTTTCAGTGACTTTCACATAGTTTTCACATACTTGCATCGCCATATCGCGGCTTTCCAATACATTCATACCGCCAAATAATACAAAAGGTTTGTCGTTGGCAACTTCGATATTGCCGATTTTCACAATTTTGTTTGTCATAGGGAGTTCCTTGTTAATGAGTTAATTCCTGTTCTAAGCGTCCTTCCATTTCCACTAATTGTGACTGTAACAAAAGTGCGGTGGGATCTTGCGGACATTTTTCAATAAAGTAATTAAAATCCTCGAAAGCTGCTTGATAAGCGCCCATTTGGGCCAATACCAAGCCTCGATCACGAATTTCGTAAGGATAACTGTCATCTTCTCTGTGTTCTAGCTGATGCAAACGGCTATTGATATACTTAAACGCAGCAGAATTTAAGTCCTCACGAATTAAACAATTTTTGGCCAATTGTGCAAAACGCTCAGTCAATTCTCTTGGTTCAGCAACAGCCAATTCGCTCGCCGTTAATTTAGCACCGAAACCAAAAGCACCCTGATACCATTTTGCTAATTCTTCTTGGCTGATATATTTCCCATTCCAAGGGTCAATAAAGGCAGTTTCGCCGTCTACATCAGCACGTAAAATTAATTGTGTCGGAAATAACACGGGAAAAATGGGTAAATCCAATTTATCCGCTAAATACAGTAAAATGCAGCCAAGGCTGACCGGCATACCTTGTTTAGAGCGTAATACATAGCTCAAATAGAGATTTTCTACCTGAAAGTAACGATCCCCGTCACAATGAAATCCCCAATCGCCATACATTAATTGCAATAATTGGTGAATTTTGTCTTTTGTCTCTGCGTCATTGGATATGGCTTTTCGTGCTTTTCGCACCAATCCGCCCATCATCGAACGAATTGTACGCAAATCCTCTCCCCCATCATCTGTGGTGATCAGATAAAATTCTTCTATCGCCAAATATAAGGCTTGCTTATCGTACTTCATTTTCGCCTAATCCCTTAATTTTGCCACACTTACTCGTTCATTGTCGCCATAATCTTTTATTGTAGCAATATCAACCCACAAATTCTCAGCCAAAATAGACCGCACTTTTTCTCCTTGCTGCCAACCGTGCTCTAATAATAAATAGCCTTCAGGTTTTAGATAATCCTGCGAATGCAGGATTATATGACGCAAATCTGCATAACCTTGTTCTTCCGCAATCAAGGCTGTCAAAGGTTCAAATCGCACATCCCCCTGAGACAAGTGTGGATCTTGTGGATCAATATAAGGCGGATTGCTGACAATCATATCAAACTTACCACTCACCTTCTCAAACCAAGCGCTTTGGTAAAATTCCACCTCAGACAAGCCGTTATGCAACGCATTCTGTTTTGCCAACACCACTGCATTTTCAATCAGATCAACACCAAAAACCTTAAATTTTATACCGCACTTTTTCAGTTCAGAGGCAATCGACAAGGCAATCGCTCCCGTACCCGTACCTAAATCTAATACTCGTATCTCGCTATCAAAGTGCGGTGAGTTTTGTCGTTGTTTTAACAATTTCACTGCCAATTCAACAAGAATTTCCGTATCCGGACGAGGTATTAAAGTGTCTTTTGATACCGCTAAATTCAGCGTCCAAAAATCTGTTTGCCCTAAAATATAGGCCATGGGTTCGCCTGTTGCACGTCTTACTAATAAAGCTGCAAGTTGAGCTAATTGCTCCGCATTCAATTCCGTTTCAGGATATGCAATAAAGGCAGATTTATCTCTTTGAGTAACAAATTGTAATAACAACGTAGCATCTAATTTTGGTGTTGCATAGGGATCCTTATGCAACATTTCTCGCAAAGTTTCCTCAGCAAAATCAAGCCATTGTTGGTAGGTTTGCGGGTAAATTTTTACTATTTCAATTTCTTCGTAGATCACCATAAAGTCCTCTGTCGCAGATCGGTGATGAATTCCCCATTCCTGAGATGTGACAGGTACATTCAAATTTTCTGTACTCGCTTTAATCTCAATACCATTTATTCCGCCAAATAAATTTTGTGAATAACCTGTATTTACATAAAAACGAGCTAAATCTTGGGTAAATCCTTGTTGATAAAACTGCCTCCAATAACTTATTGAAGGATTTAAGGACAATTCGGCAGAACTAAAAGAAATATTTTTTAACTTATACTCACTGATATTTAATGTTTTAATTTCAATGAGTGGATTATTTTTAAAATCTGTTAAAGAAATGGTATTTCCAACTCGAGGCAAGGGTAAATGATTAATTTGATAAAAAATCGCTCCGGATAATTGATACTTTTTTTCACCCGTCATTAATAAAGCAAGCGAAAAATTGTATGAATAATTGACCGCACTTTCTGCTTTCAAATCCATATCCGTAGAGACTGTCTGTTCTTCCACAATTTTATTATGTCGTTTGAAAGCAAACCAATACATAAACACACCAACTGTAACAAAAATTGCAATAATAGGAAACCAGTGTGAATTTATCCCTCCCACCTCATTTGTTACATTTCTGGCTATAGCAAAAATAAATATTAAAAAAATTAATCCAATAATAGGATCTCGCTTTTTCAACTGGCGAGGTGGTTTCTGTTTCTTTTCTCTAGGATTTTCAACTAACATAATGAGATGATTTTGAAGGAGGTGCGATTGTTTTGTTCAGAATGAGGGCGTATGCAATACGCCCCTACAAGGTTAATTCTGCTCCGACAATGCAGCCAGTTGATCCGCTTGATGTTCAGTGATAATCGGTTGAATTAATGCATCTAGATCACCGTCCATAATTGCCGGTAGGGAATAAAGCGTTAAATTAATACGGTGATCATTAACTCGGTTTTCTTTGTAGTTATAGGTACGGATTTTATCGGAACGGTCACCCGAGCCTAGTAAATTACGGCGTGTGTCCGCTTGTTCTGCAGCTTGTCGTTCCTGTTCAACTTGAACAATACGGGAAGCCAATACAGATAAAGCTTTGGCTTTGTTCTTATGTTGCGAACGTTCGTCTTGACACTCAACCACAATCCCTGTCGGAATATGAGTAATTCGCACAGCAGAATCCGTAGTATTAACGTGCTGGCCACCTGCACCGGAAGAACGGTAAGTATCAATGCGTAAATCGGACGGATTAATTTCGGGTAATTCACTTTCCGGCAACTCCGGCATCACTGCAACAGTACAAGCGGAAGTATGCACCCGCCCTTGGGATTCGGTTTTCGGCACACGTTGAACACGATGACCGCCGGACTCAAATTTCAAGCGTCCATATACTGCTTCACCGGAAATTTTCACGATAATTTCTTTATAACCGCCCTGCTCACTCTCATTGGCACTCAGGGTTTCAATCCGCCAACCACGGTTCTCTGCATAACGGCTGTACATACGGAACAAGTCACCGGCAAAAATCCCGGCTTCATCACCACCCGTTCCTGCACGGATTTCCAAATAAGCATTGTATTCATCATTCGGATCTTTAGGTAACAATAAAATCTGTAAATCTTGTTCCACTTGTGTGATTTCTGCTTTACATTCTTCAATTTCCATTTCTGCCATTTCTTTCATATCAGGATCGGTCAGCAATAATTCTGCCCCTTCAATGTCGGAATGCAACTGTCGCCAACGTGCAAAGGCTTTCACTACATCGCCAAGTTGGGCATATTCTTTGGAATACGCACGGAATTTATCTTGATCCGCAATCACTTGAGCATCGCCCAGCAGGGCTTCAAGTTCTTCATAACGTTCGTTTAAGCTGTCTAATTTACTGATAATACTGGATTTCATTGGGCTTTACTCGATAACAAATAGTCGTAAAAAAACGGCGTATTCTAGCATAGAAAATAACATCGGGCGAGATAAGGCGGCAAGAAAAGTGCGGTCGTTTTTCAATGTGTTTTGAAGCTCCTCGGCTGATACTCGATTTTTCTGTTGTTCTTGGCAGGTAAAACAAGGATAATATAGCGCTATTTATTTTTTATATTTTGTGGGCAAGCGGCGTTAAACAAATGATGGAATATATTTTGCTAATCATTTCCACCGCACTGATTAACAATTTCGTGCTGGTGAAATTTCTTGGGTTATGCCCCTTTATGGGCGTCTCCAAAAAGGTGGATACAGCTGTGGGCATGGGGTTGGCGACTATGTTTGTCTTAACCGTTGCTTCACTTTGTTCTTATTTAGTAGATAACTATATTCTGAGTCCGCTCAATGCTCAATTCTTACGCACATTAGTATTTATTTTGGTGATTGCTGTCGTCGTCCAATTTACCGAAATGGTGATCAATAAAACTAGTCCGGCACTCTATCGTTTGTTGGGTATTTTCTTACCGCTTATCACGACCAATTGCGCTGTCTTGGGTGTGGCCTTACTTAATATTAATCTCGCACATAATTTAACCGAATCTGTTGTCTATGGTTTCGGTGCTTCGTTTGGCTTCTCTTTGGTGTTAGTCTTATTTGCTGCTCTACGCGAACGTTTGGCTGCGGCAGATGTTCCTATTCCTTTCCAAGGTGCCTCTATTGCGTTGATTACAGCAGGTTTAATGTCCCTTGCCTTTATGGGCTTTACAGGATTAGTCAAATGACCCTGTATTACGTCCTTATCGCAGTCGCCGTACTTGCCTTAATTTTTGGTGCAGTGTTAGGTTTTGCTTCCATTAAATTAAAAGTGGAATCCGATCCTATTGTGGAAAAAATCGACGCTATTTTACCGCAAAGCCAATGCGGTCAATGCGGCTATCCCGGTTGTAAGCCCTATGCAGAAGCCATTGCTCAGGGCGATCAAATTACCAAATGTATTCCCGGCGGCCAACAAACTGTCGTTAAAATTGCGGAGTTGTTAGGCGTTGATGTACCCACCATGGATAGCATGGAAGAACCGGAAGTCAAAGTTGCTTTTATCCACGAAGATATGTGTATTGGTTGTACAAAATGTATTCAGGCCTGTCCTGTTGATGCCATTATTGGCACAAACAAAGCCATGCACACGGTAATTGCGGATCTCTGTACAGGCTGTGAACTTTGTGTTGCTCCTTGCCCAACAGATTGTATTACCATGGAAATCGTCCCTAAAACACTTGAAAACTGGGATTGGAAAATCGATCCAAAACAAATTATTCCAATCCTGAATACCACCGACGGCCAGAAAAAATTAGTGGTGGGGGAATAAAATGACAGATGTATTAGCTCGCTACAGGACCGGAAAATTGTGGTCATTTGACGGCGGTATTCATCCACCGGAAATGAAATCCCAATCCAATTCAAGTCCAATTTCCACCGCACTTTTGACGGAACATTATTATATTCCCGTCAAACAACACAGTGGTTCCGCCGGTAATTTGTTGGTCAAGGTCGGAGATTATGTTTTAAAAGGGCAACCGCTAACGCAAGGTGACGGTTTACGAACCTTACCAGTCCATGCTCCAACCTCAGGGCAAGTCATCGATATTTCACCTTATATTGCAGCTCATCCTTCGGGATTATCCGAGCTTGCTATACATATTCACGCCGACGGTAAAGATCAATGGCGCGAACAGTACCCTATCAATGACTATAAAATGCAGAGTGCTACACAGCTTATCGAGCGAATTTATCAAGCCGGTGTTGCCGGTTTAGGCGGGGCAGTCTTCCCAACAGCCGCAAAAATTCATTCAGCTCAGCAAAAAATCAAATTATTGATTATCAACGGTGCAGAATGTGAACCTTACATTACTTGTGATGATCGTTTAATGCGTGAATATGCCGAAGAGATTATCGAAGGATGCCGTATTTTAAATCATATCCTTCAACCGGAAAAAACAGTGATTGCCGTTGAAGATAACAAACCCGAAGCTATTCGAGCACTAAAAACGGCATTGCGAGATGAAAAAGAAATTGATATTCGAGCCATTCCAACGAAATATCCGTCGGGAGATTCCGCACAACTCACCTATATTCTTACAGGAATGGAAATCCCAAGTGGGCAACGTTCCTCCAGTATTGGCGTGCTGATGCAAAATGTCGGGACGGTTTTTGCTATCAAACGAGCCATCATCAATGATGAACCGCTGATTGAACGTGTTGTCACACTCACCGGTGAAAAAATTCCACAAAAAGGCAATCAATGGGTGCGTTTTGGTACACCAATTTCCGTTGTATTAAAACAAGCCGGCTATCAATGGGATGAAGATTTTCCCGTTTATCTCGGGGGCCCGATGATGGGTTTAGCTCTACCCGATTTAGATGCGCCTGTCACAAAAACCGCTAACTGCTTACTCGCACCGGATGCAACCGAATATGCTCCACCACCGGTAGAACAAGCCTGCATCCGTTGTTCTGCGTGTTCCGATGCTTGCCCGTTACATTTAATGCCACAGCAACTGTATTGGTTTGCACGTGCCGAAGAACAGGATAAATCCAAAGAATATCGCTTAATGGACTGTATTGAGTGCGGTATTTGTGCCTATGTTTGCCCGAGTAATATCCCATTAATTCAATATTTCCGCCAAGAAAAAGCGAAGATTTGGGAAGCAGAAGAAAAAGCCAAGAAAGCCGAAGAAGCCAAAATTCGTTTTGAAGCACGCCAAGCACGATTAGAAAAAGAAGAGCAAGCTCGCAAAGCCCGTACGGAAAAAGCGGCTGCAGCCCGCCGTGAAGAAATCGCTAACAATCAAGGTATAGATCCTGTACAAGCAGCACTTGAGCGCCTCAAAGCTAAAAAAGCCAACCAAGAAACAACGATGCAGTCTGATTATCAGGAAAATAAAACCATTGTCAGCGAAAAAGGAGAAGTCCTGCCGGATAACAGTGATTTAATGGCTCAACGTAAGGCTCGTCGTTTGGCACGACAACAAATAGAAAATAATTCGCAGCCGTATCATATTCAATCGAAAACAAATGAACACTCAACTACACTTGAGGAAGCTCAAATTCCCCAAACGGATAAAAAAGCTGCAGTTGCGGCGGCATTAGCCCGAGCAAAAGCGAAAAAACTGGCGCAACAAGCAGAGTCCACAGCCGAAAGCCAACCGGAAAATCCGGCACAAAATACAACACAAAGTGCGGTAGAAAATCCAATAGTTTCCGAAAATCAAATTGTGGCTGAAATCGATCCGAAAAAAGCTGCTGTGGCCGCTGCCATTGCCCGAGCGAAAGCGAAAAAACTGGCTCAACAAGCAGAGTCCACAGCCGAAAGCCAACAGGAAAATCCGGCACAAAATACAACACAAAGTGCGGTAGAAAATCCAACAGTTTCCGAAGCTCAAATTGTGGCTGAAATCGATCCGAAAAAAGCTGCTGTGGCGGCTGCCATTGCCCGAGCGAAAGCTAAAAAACTGGCGCAACAAGCAGAGTCCACAGCCGAAAGCCAACAGGAAAATCCGGCAGAAAATACTGCACAAAGTGCGGTAGAAAATCCAATAGTTTCCGAAGCTCAAAGTGTGGCTGAAATCGATCCGAAAAAAGCCGCTGTAGCCGCTGCCATTGCCCGAGCGAAAGCGAAAAAACTGGCTCAACAGGCAGAATCCACAGCCGAAAGCCAACAGGAAAATCCGGCACAAAATGCAGCACAAAGTGCGGTAGAAAATCCAACAGTTTCCGAAGCTCAAAGTGTGGCTGAAATCGATCCGAAAAAAGCTGCTGTGGCGGCTGCCATTGCCCGAGCGAAAGCGAAAAAACTGGCTCAACAGGCAGAATCCACAGCAGAAAGCCAACAGGAAAATCCGGCAGAAAATCCGGCACAAAGTGCGGTAGAAAATCCAATAGTTTCCGAAGCTCAAATTGTGGCTGAAATCGATCCGAAAAAAGCCGCTGTAGCCGCTGCCATTGCCCGAGCCAAAGCGAAAAAACTGGCGCAACAAGAGAAAAAAGGTGAATAATGAATACCAAACCATTTTTCCTAGTAAAGAAAGCCTGATAAATTTAATTAATACAGAAATCAATTATGTTTAAAATTAAAAGTTCCCCTCATATGCACTCCGGCAAACTCACTGCAAAAATCATGTTGTGGGTCATTTTTGCTATGTTGCCTGCGCTGATTGTTCAAGTGTCTTTTTTTGGTTATGGTGTGTTGATTCAAGCCACATTGGCCATTGCTTTTGCTCTTGTGCTGGAATACGTCGTTACATTACTGAGAGGCAAAAACAAGCTGTTTTATATCTCGGATTTTAGCGTGGTCCTAACCGCCCTGATTTTAGCCATGGCTATCCCGCCTTATTCCCCTTATTGGGTTATTTTGATTGGCATTTTCTCTGCCGTTATTTTGGGGAAACATATTTATGGCGGGTTAGGTCAAAATTTATTTAATCCTGCAATGGTGGGGTATGTGATTTTGTTGGTATCTTTCCCTGTACAAATGACTGCATGGATGCCACCTGTTGAGTTGTTAAGTCAATCCCCTGATCTTGCCGATACTTTAGGATTGATTTTTGATGGTAAAAATAATAACGGGCTGACTTTAGTCGAATTGAGTGCTTCGATTGACGGTATCACTTCAGCCACGCCGTTAGATGCCTTTAAAACCGTCATTCGCTCTGATAACCTTGAGGCATTTTATTCTCTTACTCAAAGAAATCCGATTTTTGATCGCGAAACAGATACAGCTATCGGCTGGTTGCCATTGAATGTGGCCTTTTTATTGGGGGGATTATTTTTAATCGGCAAAAAAATTATTCACTGGCATATTCCTGTGGCTTTTTTAACCGCACTTTTTCTGATCTCTTGTGTACAATATTTTTCCCCTTTCAGCACTAATCCGCTATTTGCTCTGTTTAGTGGTGCAACTATGTTTGGCGCATTTTTTATCGCCACTGACCCCGTTACCGCCTCCATTACCCCGAAAGGTAAACTTATTTTCGGTGCTTTAACCGGCTTATTGGTCGGTCTTATCCGTTTGTATGGCAACTATCCGGACGGTGTAGCATTCGCAATTTTACTTGCCAATATTTGCGTGCCTCTCATCGATCATTACAGCCGACCAAGAGTAAGCGGACAGGGTATAACAGGAGGGAAAATCCGATGAATATAAAAAAAATCTCATTGAAATATGGTGTCTTGCTTGGTTTGGTCGCCTTGATTTGTACAGCCATATCCAGCGGTGTTTACTTTTTAACTAAAGATAAAATCGATGCTGAAATTGCCAAACAACAGCGTGAATTATTACTTCAAGTCATTCCACAAACCTATTTTGACAATGACTTGACGAATCACTGTCGTGTGCCGAATCATCAAGAAATTCAAAAAATTTGTACCGCACTTTTAGCGGAAAAAATCAGTGCATACGCACTAGAAGCCACTGCGCCTGACGGTTATTCCGGCAATATCCGATTATTAATTGGTATGACTCCACAAGGTGAGATCTTAGGTGTTCGTGTGTTGGAACATAAAGAAACACCCGGACTTGGCGATAAAATTGAAACCCGTATTTCTAATTGGATACTGAGTTTCAACGGCAAGCAAATTCACCAAGATAACTTGGCCTCTTGGGCAGTCAAAAAAGACGGAGGGCAATTTGACCAATTTACCGGTGCAACTATCACACCTAGAGCAGTTGTAAATCAAGTCAAACGTTCTGCCCTTGCTATGTTAGCACTTCAGGAAACACAATAATGGAAAATACAGAAAAAAAAGGCATTTGGGCAGAATTATTCAGCCAAGGCTTATGGCGAAATAACCCTGCAATCGTCCAATTACTCGGATTATGTCCACTACTAGCGGTATCCAATTCTGCAACCAATGCGCTCGGATTGGGGGTAGCCACTCTTCTTGTATTGGTCTGCAGTAATATTATGGTGTCACTGTTCCGCCGATATATCCCCCATGATATTCGTATCCCGATTTATGTGATGATTATTGCAACTACTGTCACTATCGTACAACTCATTATGAATGCCTATACCTACAATCTATATCAGTCGTTAGGCATTTTTATTCCTCTGATTGTGACAAATTGCATTGTAATTGGTAGAGCGGAAGCTTTCGCCTCTAAAAACAGTTTATTGCATTCTGCTTTTGACGGCTTTGCTATGGGATTAGGTATGACATTAAGCCTGTTTTTATTGGGCGCATTACGGGAAATTCTAGGCAACGGCACACTATTTGACGGTATTCATCTGCTGCTTGGTGATTGGGCAGCCACATGGAAAATTGAATTTTTCCACAATGAAAATCACCTTTTGTTGGCTATTTTGCCACCGGGTGCTTTTATTGGCTTAGGCATGATTTTAGCTGTTAAAAATATCCTTGATAAAAAAACTCATCGCACTTTTCACATAGAAAGATCCCATGAATAAACAAAAACGCATTGAAATCCTGACTCGCTTACGGGATCAAAATCCACACCCAACCACGGAATTAAATTTCAGCTCTCCTTTTGAATTACTGATTGCCGTGATCCTATCAGCTCAAGCTACGGATAAGGGAGTAAACAAAGCGACAGATAAACTTTTCCCTGTTGCCAATACACCACAAGCTATTTATGATTTGGGCGTGGAAGGCTTGAAGGAATATATCAAAACTATCGGTTTATTTAACAGCAAAGCGGAAAATATCATCAAGACCTGCAAAGATCTGCTTGATAAACATAACGGCGAAGTGCCACAAACTCGAGAAGAATTAGAAGCCCTTGCCGGGGTAGGCAGAAAAACCGCTAATGTCGTATTAAACACCGCTTTCGGGCTTCCAACTATTGCTGTAGATACTCATATTTTCCGTGTCGCTAACCGTACAAATTTCGCTCCCGGTAAAGATGTAGTGAAAGTAGAACAAGCCTTGTTGACAAATGTGCCGGATGAATTTAAGGTAGATGTACATCATTGGTTGATATTACACGGGCGTTATACTTGCATTGCCCGAAAACCACGTTGCGGTTCTTGTATTATTGAAGATTTATGTGAATTTAAAGAGAAGACAGACATTTAGATATGGCTTAAAAAGACAAAGTGCGGTAAATTTTACCGCACTTTTGGTTTCTTATTTAGAATGTAACTTCAGCATTCAATTTTAAATTTCTACCCGGTGAATAAAAACGATTAATACCTTGCCCTGTGGTTTGGTTGATCAAATTACTTGTACCAAAAGGACGAATAGATCTCGCTGATTCCCAAGTAAGGTATTTTCTATCCGTTAAGTTATAGACACCAAACTGCAAAGTCACATTTTTTAACGGCTTGGCATAAGCCACTACATCAATCATAGAATAAGCCTCACTCCGCCATTTCAACGGCTGATTACCGGCTGTTTCAGCAAACATATCATAGGTATCTTTAGCTTTTTTCGCACCGACTTTTGTCCAGTAAATATCCACACCGAATTTATCTTCAGGATGTTGGTAACCTAAACCATAAATAGCGGTATGGGGTTGAATGGCATTCATTGGAATATCGCCGTCCATACGGCCCTTCTGATGAGTATATTTATAACTCAGATTAAATCCGTTTAGCCAATGAGTGACTTCCCCCAAATAGAATTTTGAATTCACTTCAAAGCCCGTTACTTTAGCATGTTGGCGATTCACGTTTTGATATAACAAGAAATCTTGCGCTCTTGATACGCCACCGACCGAATTGGTCTCATTTTTTACACCAATGAATTTTAAATCAATAAAATCATCATATTTTGTTTTAAATGCACTGGTCGTAATAAAACCGTAACGCCCGTGGAAAGTTAAAGCTATTTCCTGTGTTTTGGCAATTTCAGGTTTTAAATCTAAATTTGGCAAGACACTGAAATCAGGGTGCTTAAAGGTAAAATATACTTCATCAGAGGTTGGTGCTCTAAATCCTTTGGAATATTTTACTTGTAATTTCACAAAATCTGTCGGATCAAGCGTTGTGGTAAAAGCGTAAGAATGTGCTTTGTATTTTCGATTTTGTGCAAAATACGCAATGTTATCTTTGGTATTTTGTTTTCTTCCCTCGGCATTTTCTGCTTCAATTCGTCTATTTTGTGCTACAGCATCATCATAAGCAGCCTGATCTCGAATGTAGTCAGGATCGCTCCGTCCTCCTGCATAATTCCACCATCTTGGAGATGGAGGTAAGGTAACTAAAGGTTGAGGTACAAAAGGAATAAACAATTCTTTCACCATATCATCAGGAATTTTCGGGCTGTTTTCCGAATAATTTGGTTGATACTTAATTCGGTCATAACGATAACCTAAATCAAAACTGATATAGTTATTGAGTTTGAGGTTATTGGTAAAATAGATGGATTTATTTTTACTGATCACCGGAATTAAGAAAGAATACACATCTTGTCTTGGACACAAATTGCCATTAAATGTACTTGTATTGGCACAAGTATTAACATTACCCGTCCAATCTGTGCCCAAGAAAGTTTGAGCCCACCATTGTGGATCTTTTCCATCATATCCTGAACGATTTACCATGCTTTTTTCGGTCTTGCTTATTGCCCCACCATACGCTAAGGTATTTTCGATGTTGAATACGGAAAATTGCTTGGTTAGATCTAAATTAAGTTGCTTCGTTTTGGTATTGAGATCTCTATCGGTATAATTTCTATCGAAATACCCCTTCGAGCGAGGTAAAAGGAGATAATGACTGGAATCGGTCAATCTCGCATAGGTTTTACCGTTATGATCTAATCTCTCAATTTGAGATGCTGTCGCCGTACCTGAAGTGATAGGTGAATAGTAACTGTTTGTATAATAGGTAATATTATTACAATCAAAGACAGAACAATCTAACCAGAAATCACGTCCTCGTTTAAATTCCCAATAGGTATCCTGTGTCGTGCTACTATCCCAAGCTGGGAATGGATATGGATTACCTTGGCTATCTAATATTTCAGGATCATTATATCCCCAACCTGAGGATCTTGGTGTTTTCACCACATTAGGCGTATTGCCTTCTTTATCAACGACTTTTCCGTCCTTTAATTGCAAACCCAATGGGTTAGTAATTGGATTAAAAGGCCCCTGACAAGTACGTTCATCACAATAATCATCAGTTCTGGCTTTATTCGTAATTTTTTGTTCCGAATAGCTCAGCTTTAACGTATCCCAAAAAACATTACTACTGTAGTTCTCATAGCTAAATCCATAATTTTTTCGTTTACTGGAATCATTAGTATGACGAGTTGATTGGTTTGGCGCATACGGCTGAGTTCTAGTTGCTTGCAAACTATAAGATAAATCTTGACCGGTTGAAGAATGATCATAAATATCACTCATCAATGTAAAACGATTATTCTCATTAGGTTGAAATGCAAATTTCACTAATGTGCTTTGCTTAATGATTTTATAAGGGTCTGTTTTTTCGCGTAAACGCCCAATTACCCCATCATCTGCCGTGGCATAATCATAGTTTTCGGTTTCATAACCTTGGCGTTTTGTTCTCACTACCAATGCATCAAACCATTTATAACGACCGGCAAGTGTAAAAGAATTTAATAATTGATTATCGGCGGTTGAATAGCCTGTACGATAACCGAAATGCCAATCTTTTTCTGTTAAATAATCACGGGCATCTTTGGTTTCAAACATCACCGAACCGCCTAAAGCACCACTACCGACTTTAATCGAATCCGCACCTTTGGTAATAGTCGCTTGCTTTAAGGTTTCCATTTCTACGCTGTTACGGGTGTTATTAAAATTGCCGTAACCTTCAAATAATTCTTTAAAACCTTGTGACGACAGGGTTTCTGCTTGGTGCAAACCATCGACGGTGATTGCCACACGGTTTTCATCCACACCACGAATTGCATAGCCACTTGAACCCATACGCCCGGTTTCTACCACTGTTACACCGGTTTCATAACGGACTAAATCACGGCTGTCTTGCACTTGTTGTTTTTTGAGGGTTTCAGTGGTTTTCTTGGTTTCCCCTACTTTCTTTTCGTGAATATTATCAGGACTATTGCCGATAACATTAATGGTATCTAATTTTTCATCTGCAACAACTGCACTTGATGCCAGTAAAAATGACAACAATGCCATCGCCAATGTCGATTGTCGATTGTCGATTGTCGATTGTCTAAATTTAAATAACATAGCTAAAGTTCCCTAGTTAAAAAGAGGTATAAATTTTAATATTTTTCCGATGAAATTTAAATAGTAATATTTCTCATTTTTAATAAAAAATAAGCATTCCATAACAATTTCAAGCTTAAGAAAAATAAAGGCTTATAAAGATAAGGGATTTTGGCGTAGTAATGATCTTAATTAAAAAATAATACTACGCCACCGGTTTTAGGTAAGAAACTGGTATAAATTAAACTCATCGAGATAAAGATTAAAAATAAGGCAACCAAAAATTTTAATACATCGGAAAAATAATACTGGAGCTTAGGCGAAATATACCATTTACCTAATTTCATTGCAGTTTGTCTGGCATATTGCACCAATAAAGCAAAGGCTGATAACGTCAAGCCTGTCCCGATTGCCATTGCCATAGTTGCCACCATTCCCCAAACATATAAATCCAACATATAAGACAAAAAGAGGATAAAAATTGCGCCGGTGCAAGGCCGCATACCTATACTCAACATAATCAAACATTGAGATTTAAAGTTATTCGCCTTTGCAAGTTGTGCATGATTGGGTAAATGATGATGGCCACAACTGCAAGTCAATTCTTGCGAGTCTTTGACCGCACTTTGTATACCGATTTTAGATGTTTTAGTATTTATCGTTACTTGATTAGCTATCCTATAGATTGCTTTCATTTTAGGTTGTTTTCTTTTTAAAACGACAGATTTAAGGCTTTGCCTAATCCATTGCAACCCCAAGAAAAAAACCAGTCCGTAAGCAATCCTCTCCAACCAAAGTTGGCTTAATTTAAACTGTGCGGAGGATAATTGCAGTAATAAAACAATCATTGAAGTGGCCAAAATCGCTACTACGCCTTGCATTAATGAAGATAGAAAACTAAGGCGCAGACTTTGCGTCAGCTTAGATTGGTGTGTTGCAAGATAACTGGTGATGATAAATTTACCATGCCCCGGGCCAAGAGCATGAAAAATACCATAAAATAAACTTACAGCAATTAAACTCATCCCAGCATAAATAGGATCAGCCTGAATACGGTGCAGGCTATCGGAAAGCAATTGATTAAATTCTCTTTGAAAACCTATTAATTGCTGAAAAAACCAAGGAAATAAGAAAAACAGTCCACAAAGTAATAATGCGAACAACGCAATCCACCCTAATCTGTTTAATCGCATTGCACCACCACTTTTTGAGCAAATAATTCCCCCAGACTGAAATCGGCTTCTTTTTGTGATCTGTCTAGACCGGCTGCATAACGTTTCGTTTTTTCATCTACATTTTGCTCTCGCCATTCTCCACGACAATGTGTTGGAATCTGTGAAAAATCGACCGCACTTTTATCCTGATAAAACATCGATACATAATAAGTCGGGTCGTAAGTCATCAATGTGAAAGTATTTTCTGCCAATAGTGGCGGCTTAGCGAGGAAAAAGTCAAAATAGTACAATAATTGATTGCCTTTGGCTTTCAAACCGTAATTGGCCGGCTTGGCACTGTATTTTATTTTATTGCCTTGTTTATCATAGAGATAGCTAAAATAATGCTCATTGATAATATTTTTTATAACATCCTCAGCCAATTTTTCTTTCGCTTTAGGATCATTGCCGGCCAATTGCAAATCATAAAGCATTTCGGAAGAACTGGCTTCGTCCAACAGCCATTGCACCGAAAAGCCCTGTAACCGATCATTTTCCACCAATGGTGTTATTTTCATCTCAATAAATGCGTGTGGGTGTGCCCAAACAGCCATGGGTAACAGCAAAAGTGCGGTCAAAAAACACCGAATTTTTTTCATTAGGATTTTCTGCTCAAATAACGTTCCACTGTATCCACAATCGCTTGTGTTTGTGGATCAATTTCAATATTGACCAAATCACCCAACGCCCGTTTAGCGATCAATGTACGTTCAATGGTTTCGGGAATCAAATTCACACAAAATTGGTTCTCTCGCACGTCACCGATGGTTAAACTAATGCCGTCAATAGCAATAAAGCCTTTCGTCAATATATACTTCATTACTTCTGCCGTAGGTAACTCAAACCAAAGTTGCAGGTTATTTTCACGCATATTTCGTTCAACAACCTTAGCAGTGCAATAAATATGCCCTGATAAAATATGGCCACCGATTTCTGCACCAAATCGCATGGCACGTTCAATATTGACCCAATCTCCTGCTTTCAGGCTACCTAAATTGGTAATCCGCAACGTCTCCGCCATTAAATCAAAATGCACAAGCTCTTGATCAATTTGAGTGACAGTTAAACAAACACCGTTGTGAGCAACTGATGCCCCAATTTCCAGCTCCTGCCTTAATTCCTGTGGCATTTTGATAATATGTGTTCTAAAATCTGTTTTTTCGATGACTGAATGAAGTTGTGCCGTGCCTTGCACGATGCCTGTAAACATAATTTACTCTCTTATTTAGCACAAAAGTGCGGTTAAAAATACAAAGGTTTTATGATAATCCAATATTTTCGCAAGCAAGAATATCACGAACAAGCGAAAAAATTAATTCAAATTGCAATTCCGATTCTATTCGCCCAAATTGCACAAAATTCCATGGGGTTGGTAGATACTATGATGGCAGGGCGTGTCAGTGCAACGGATATGGCCGCTATTTCAGTTGGTGCCGGCATTTGGTTTCCTCTGGTGCTGTTTGGTCAAGGTCTATTACTCGCATTACCACCCACAATTTCCTATTTAAACGGTTCGGGTCAGCGTCATCGTATCGCCCACCAAGTAAAACAAGGACTATGGATTGTATTTTTTGCTTGTATTCCTCTCGGACTTCTGATTTATCACAGTGATTATCTTATTCACGCTCAAAACATAGACAATGAACTCGCGGATATTACGCTTGGTTATCTCCATGCTATGCTGTTTGGCTTACCTGCCTACTTATTGATGATTAATTTTCGTTGCCTCAATGACGGAATAGCTAAAACCAAGCCGGCGATGGTAATTACCTTTATCGGCCTGTTACTCAATATTCCACTCAATTATATTTTTATTTATGGCAAATTAGGCATGCCGGCCTTCGGTGCAATAGGCTGTGGCATTGCGACCGCTATCGTAAACTGGGTAATGTGCTTGATGATGATTGCTTATAGCAAAAACGCTAAAAACCAACGAGATTTACGCATTTTTCATCAATTAGTAGAAAAACCCGATTGGGCAACGCTCAAAAAATTATTTCGTTTAGGTTTTCCGATTGCCGTAGCATTATGGGCAGAAGTAGCATTATTTGCCTTAACCTCATTACTTATCTCCCCATTGGGTTCTACGGTTGTCGCCAGCCACCAAATTGCCTTAAATACCAGCTCTTTTATTTTTATGTTTCCTATGTCTCTTGGTATGGCTGCAACGATTTTGGTTGGCCAACGTCTTGGTGAAGGCTCTCCGGAAAAAGCAAAAAAAGTCAGCTATACAGCCTTATTCGTTGGTTTAAATATCACATTCATTACAGCAATCATCACCCTTTTTGGGCGTGAAACCATTGCCGCATTATTTGTGAAAGATCCCTCGGTTATCGCAATGGCAAGTAGTTTATTAATCATCGCAACCTTGTATCAATTTTCCGATACGATTCAAGCCGTCAGTAATGGCGTGTTACGAGGCTATAAAGATACCAAAGCGGTGCTATACATTACGGTTATTTGTTATTGGGGAATCGGAATGCCTTTAGGTTATACCCTGTCAATGACCGATATTTTACTACCACACTTAGGGGCAAAAGGCTTTTGGATCGGTTTTGTGGTATCACTGACGGCAGCCGCTATTTGCTTAATTTACCGAATGCGAAAAATCCAACAATTGCCTGTCAATGAATTGTTGGCCAAATTGGAAAAAAACAAGTAAACCATCACTTTTTTATAGCACATATCAAAGCCTATTTGTAATTCAATGATATAAGGAAATCTTTCCCAACAGATAAAAAGTGACAATTTACTTTATTTTAGGTCATTTCTCTACGCCCTAAAAACGAATGACTTAATGTAGTGCCATCCACCATTTCCAATTCACCGCCAACAGGAATACCATGTGCAATACGGCTGACTTTAATATTATTTTGCTGGCAGATTTCGGCAATATAATTTGCTGTTGCATCACCTTCCACCGTCGGATTTGTCGCTAAAATCACTTCATAAAGACATTCTGTTTGCAAGCGTTTTTGCAACAAATCCAAACCAATTTCTCTTGGTCCAATACCGTCCAGAGGCGATAAATGTCCCATTAATACAAAATAACGCCCTGAAAATTGCCCTGTTTGTTCAATGGCTTGAATATCTGCCGGCATTTCCACTACGCAAAGTAAGCCTGAGTTTTGACGACGGGGATTGTTACAAATGGTGCAGGTTTCTTCTTCGGTAAAGGTGCGACAATGGCTACAATGCCCTATTTTCGACATTGCCTCAGTCAAAGCACGAGCCAAATTCATTCCTCCACTGCGATCCCTTTGTAATAAATGATAAGCCATACGTTGCGCAGATTTCGGCCCAACACCGGGAAGACAACGCAAATGTTCCACTAAATTTTCTAATAACGGACTGGTTTGCATAAAAATTCCTTAAAAACAAACCGCACTTTTTAAATGGAGAAAAAAGTGCGGTTAAAATTCACTAAGTTTTAATTAGAACGGCATTTTGAAACCCGGCGGTAAAGACATACCTGCAGTCACAGAAGACATTTTCTCTTTTTGCATTTCTTCCGCACGGCGAACAGCATCGTTAAATGCGGCAGCAATCAGATCTTCCAACATTTCTTTATCGTCTTCCATTAAACTCGAATCAATTTCCACACGGCGACAATTATGCGCTCCGTTAATAGTAATTTTTACTAAGCCTGCACCTGATTCTCCAGTCACTTCTAATTGTGCAATTTCTTCCTGCATTTTCTGCATACGTTCTTGCATTTGTTGGGCTTGTTTCATCAAGCCGCCCAATCCACCTTTTCCAAACATTGTTATTCCTTTTAAGTAAAAAATTAAACGCATTGTAGCCGAAAACCGCCATAATGCAAATGGCGGTTTGAGTTTATCGGCTAATTTCCCCAAATTCCTCAAAAAAGGTCGGGAAGGTTTTTGCTGTACATTTT
>JAUNED010000029.1 GCA_030525745.1 Lonepinella koalarum
CGGGCTTTTCGGTGTCAAACTTAGTGATCCCAAACTTTGAACAGCCGTGGGAAAACCCGCTTTCTAAGCCGAATCGCATTGCCTCGGCGTTAGATATTATGATTGAAGGCCCACTGGGTGGAGCTGCCTTTAACAATGAATTTGGTCGCCCTGCATTGTTGGGGTATTTCCGTACCTATGAAGAAAAAGTGAACAGCTTTGCCGGCGAGGAAGTGCGAGGCTATCACAAGCCGATTATGCTTGCCGGAGGTATCGGTAACATTCGTGCCGAACACGTTCAGAAAGGCGAAATCCCGGTGGGGGCGAAACTCATCGTGCTTGGCGGCCCGGCAATGAACATTGGCTTAGGCGGTGGGGCAGCATCGTCAATGGCATCGGGCAAATCCAAAGAAGATTTGGATTTTGCCTCGGTTCAGCGTGAAAACCCGGAAATGGAACGCCGTTGCCAAGAGGTGATCGACCGTTGCTGGCAGATGGGCGAGGAGAACCCGATTTTATTTATTCACGATGTGGGGGCAGGCGGTTTGTCTAACGCGATGCCTGAATTGGTGCACGATGGTGAGCGGGGCGGTAAGTTTGACCTGCGTAAAATCCTGTGCGATGAAAAGGGAATGTCGCCGCTTGAAATTTGGTGTAACGAATCGCAAGAGCGTTATGTACTGGCGGTCGCCCCTGAAAAGCTCGATATTTTCACCGCACTTTGCGAGCGTGAGCGTGCACCGTTTGCAGTGATTGGCGAGGCAACCGAAGAGAAACATTTAGAGCTTGCCGATCCGCATTTTGGCAACAAACCGATTGATTTGCCGATGAATGTATTGCTCGGCAAAACCCCGAAAATGCAGCGTGATGTTTCGTCAAAAAATGTGAAAAATCCACCGCTTGCAACCGCTGAAATCGACTTAAAAGAGGCGTTCCACCGTGTGCTTCGCTTGCCGGTGGTAGCGGAAAAAACCTTCTTAATTACCATTGGCGACCGCTCGGTCACAGGAATGGTGGCACAAGATCAGATGGTCGGCCCGTGGCAAATTCCGGTGGCGGATTGTGCGGTAACCACTGCAAGTCTGGACAGTTATTTTGGAGAAGCAATGGCAATGGGCGAACGTGCGCCGGTGGCGTTGCTGGATTTCGCTGCCTCGGCTCGCTTAGCAGTAGCGGAAAGCATTACTAACATTGCAGCGACCAATATTGGCGACATTAAACGCATTAAACTTTCTGCCAACTGGATGTCGGCAGCCGGTCACGAGGGCGAAGATGCCGGCTTGTATGAAGCAGTAAAAGCGGTGGGCGAAGAGCTTTGCCCTGAACTTGGCATTACCATTCCGGTGGGTAAAGATTCGATGTCGATGCGTACCACTTGGGAAGAGAATGGCGAGCAAAAATCCGTGACTGCACCGCTTTCGCTGGTGATTTCGGCATTTGCCCGTGTGGAAGATGTGCGTAAAACCGTCACCCCACAACTTCGCACCGACAAAGGCGACACTCGCTTGTTGCTCATCGATTTGGGCGAAGGCAACAACCGCTTGGGTGCAACTGCGTTAGCACAGGTGTATAAACAACTTGGCGACAAACCTGCCGATGTGGTGAATGTGGCTCGCTTAAAAGGCTTCTTCAACGCAATGCAAACCCTTGTCGCACAAGGCAAACTGCTTGCCTACCACGACCGCTCGGACGGTGGTTTAATCACCACGCTGGCGGAAATGGCGTTTGCAGGGAATTGCGGAATTTCGGTGGAAATCGACCGCTTGGGGGCAGACGATTTAGCCGTGTTATTCAACGAAGAACTAGGAGCAGTAATCCAAGTTCGCACTGAAGAATTGAGTGAAGTGCAAGCGGTGTTAAATGCCGAAAATCTTGCAAATCTCACCTTTGATATGGGTACAGCGGTTGAAGGCGACAGCTTTGAAATTACCCGCAACGGCGAAACCGTATTTAGCCAAAAACGCTCCGAACTGCGTGGCATTTGGGCGGAACTCACTCATCAAATGCAGCGTTTGCGAGACAACCCTGAATGTGCCGACCAAGAATTTGCAGCGAAAAAAGACCCGAATAACAAGGGCTTATCCGCATTTTTAACTTACGATGTGAACGAAGACATCGCCGCCCCATACATCAACAAAGGCGTAAAACCGAGCGTGGCGATTTTGCGTGAGCAAGGCGTAAACAGCCACTACGAAATGGCGGCAGCCTTTGACCGTGCCGGCTTCAACGCCATTGACGTGCATATGTCCGACTTGATTTCAGGCAGACGCAACCTCAACGACTTCAACGCAATGGTAGCATGCGGCGGCTTCTCTTACGGCGATGTATTGGGTGCTGGCGGCGGCTGGGCGAAATCCATTCTGTTCAACCCAATGTTGCGTGACCAATTCAGCCAATTCTTCGCCAACCCGAACACGCTAACCCTTGGCGTGTGCAACGGCTGCCAAATGGTGTCGAATTTAGCGGAAATCATTCCGGGCACCGAAAACTGGCCTCGCTTTGTACGGAATAAATCCGAACGCTTTGAGGCTCGTGTGGCGATGGTCAAAATCAACGAAACCAACTCCGTCTGGTTTAACGGAATGGCAGGTAGCCATATGCCGATTGCGGTTTCACACGGCGAAGGCAGAGTGGAGTTCAAGCGGTCAGAACAGCTCGAAAATTTGCAAAAACAGCATTTGATTGCCGCTCAATATGTGGACTACAATCTGAATCCAACCGAACAATACCCGGCTAACCCGAACGGCTCGGCATTAGGCATCACCGCCTTAACTAACGTTGATGGACGAGTAGCGATTATGATGCCACACCCTGAGCGTGTGTTCCGAGCGGTGAGCAATTCTTGGGCTCCGGAAGATTGGACGGAAGACGGGGCTTGGATGAGATTGTTTAGGAATGCGAGGGTGGTGTTGAAGTAATAATAGAACCTTATATTTATTTGGACTTTAAGAGCTTAGAATACTTGAAATTCTATAAAAATAAGAATCTACTTATTAACCATCAATGATAGCTTTAATAATTCTACTACTTGATAGAATATCCTATGCAATAGCTCATTGGTTTCTACCAACTGAAATGAAAAGAGAACTTTGATTGGTTTGTTGAAAAGCATTAGAATCATTATTCTATCGATAATTTATATTTGGAGGATATGATGAAAAACCTTAACAAGGTCGAAGCTGGAAGGTTAGGAGGTATAAAAGGAGGAAAATCTAGAGCAAATGTTTTAAGTAAAGAGAGAAGAGCAGAAATTGCTAGAATAGCAGCTACAGTAAGATGGTCAAAATATAGGAGTATAGGAATGCGTTGGCAAAAGAAATTGAGTAGCAGTGATGCACAAGAAACCGTACCTGTCGGTTCAAAAATGCCTTTTCTACGTTTTACAAAAGAGGGAAATCCTTTTGATCATACAACATATTTTAGAGAACAATTCTTTAAAAATCTTGTATGGAAGCCTTGTGGGGCTGACGGTGAAGAAAAGGCAGAAATAACAATAGATGTAACAATCCTAGGGGAATCACTAGGTTTACGCAAGATGGTTCTTGATCATAAACCTAGCAGAGCTAAAAACCATAGTGCCCCAACAACACATTTAAACTATGATCATGCTACCCGATATAAGCTTGAGTCCCTAAATTTGAAGGGGTACACTGTGGTTGTAGAAAATAAGGAAAATCGTTATTTTCTATATATCCTTGCATAGAATTTGTTTTTAGTAAAAACTCTTTAAATACCTGCGATAAATTGGCATTGCTATTGCACGAATAGACACTAGCAATGTCATTTAATCTTTCAATTGCTACATCTAATAAGTTTAAAGGTTTATCTTTAAACTTTACTACATCTTTATTTAGCTCTATACCTATACAATTCCTTTTGGTTAAGGCAGAAGCGACCAAAAAGCTTCCAGAGCCAAAGCAGTTATCTAAAATAACATCCCCTTCTTCACTATAAGTTTGTATTAGATATTTTCCTAATTCTACAGGTTTTTGTGTAGGATGCCAAACTTCCCCCTCTGCTTCTGCAGTTTTAAAATAGACGATATCTGTTGGATAACGAAGCCCATCCGACTTAACAAGTGAGGAACCAAAACTTCCATAAGAACCTGTTAATTGCTCTTTTCTTACCCCTTTATTATAAGCTTCTCCTTCAGACATTTGGGGAAAGTATTTGGGTTGTTTAGAATAAAACACACATATATCCTCATGTTTCCTAAGTGGCTGTTTTTTAGCATTAAGAAAATTTGTAGCCTTAGATTTTACCCATGTTATTTTGTATTTAAATAATTTTTCTTGGCTTAATATGACTTTTGCAGTGAATATTCCTTGGCTCATTAATAAGACAGCACCATCTTCCTTCAATATTCTCCTATACTGCTTCCACAATTCATCAAAAGGTAATAGTGTATCCCAATTATTCTGTGTAGTTCCGTAAGGTAAATCACATAAAATTAAGTTAACTGATGAGTCTGGTATTGATTCCATAATACGTATACAGTCTCCTTCTATAAGAAGGGAATATGGCATTCCTTTCATAAGCACCTCAATTTATCATTAAAAATCTTTTATTTAGTATAACTAAATAGATAAATAAATAAACCATCGAATCTGACAAATCCTCAGCTTGCTTGACAAAAAATCTTTATTTTTCAAAGTATTATTTTGTTTTTGGTGGTTTTATGCTTGAGCAAAGGCAGCTAATTTATTGAGATACTTTGTATTTGAATGCAATTAGTTTACCCCTGATGGCGAAAGCATCCACGCTTGCACCATCATTAGATTTTCCTATCATTTGTTGTAAATCATCATTTCTACAAATAACAAGCGATCAGATGTTTTTGAAAGTTTGCAAAGAAAAAACAGGATTATTTTTGCGATCCCAGTCGCAAAAATTGTATTGTGTAATGGTATTTTTACATGAGTTGTTTATGCTTATCCCATTTAAATGAGAGGGGTAATGAGCCGAAAATATAAATTCCATGAAAAGAGCGGTGTTTATTTTGTGGGTTTTGCAACGGTATATTGGATAGATGTTTTTATTCGTGAGATTTATTTTCAAGCCATTATTCAATCTCTCGCATTTTGCCGTAAAGAAAAGGAATGCAGATTTATGGTTACTGCATTATGCCTTGCAAGTTCGATCTTGTTATTAAAAGTAGGGATAATCCTCATCTTATGTTATCTTAGCTTTATCAATCTTATCCATTTAAGCAGGAGTTTTTATGCAACTCCCCGATGGCGCTCGTCTCTGACGAGTGCCTATTTTTCTCTATCCTTCCAAATCTATTTTCAATCACAGCACTCGTCAGAGACGAGCGCTATCTGTATTGTCTGTTAAAGTATTTTTGTGATCTTCATCGAAAAGTACGAATCTCTGGCTTGTTTATTTGGTAATTTAATTTACATTTTGCTGATGGTTTTTGTTGGGAGAGAGCAATGAGCAGAAAATACAAAATGAATAATCCAAATGGTGCCTATTTTGTGAGTTTTGCAACCGTTTATTGGATGATGTATGTGTTAGAGATCGCTATTTTCGATGATTATTAAAGCCTTGGATTATTGTCGGAAACATAAAGGAATGATTTTGTATGCTTATTGTATTATGCCAAGCCATATTCACTTATTATTTCAGGCAGAAAATTAAAAACCTTCTGATTTAATCAGAGATTTTAAAACATTTACCGCTTAAATAATGATTAAACAAACTAAAGAAAACCAACAAGAAAGCCGGAGAGAATGGTTGCTTTGGATATTTAAACAGGTTGGGCAAAAGCGAGAAAATATAGAAACTTATCAAGTTTGGCAGCATCATAATCAACCTATCGAAATCTATTCTCAGAAATGCTTTGATGAAAAGTTAAATTATATTCACCCAAATCCCGTATCCAGCGGTTTTGTTTGTAAACCTTGGGCGTGGAAATAGTAGTACGAGAAATTATAACAGGCTATTTTCAATTTTATAGATAGATATGGCTACGTAGTTTTATTATCCCTAGTTATTGCCACTCAAGTTTAGCCAATTTGGACACGACTCTCGAATGCTCTCAATGCGGTATAAATCCAACATATAGCGATATAAATTCGAGAAGCCTAAAAGTGTTTTTTCTTTCCTAAATTACAATATTCAATAAAGATAAATAGCCCCTTTCAAATTTGAAAAATGGAGGTTTGTTATTTCTATCCTGAAAAATTTTTACATAACGTTTGCTTATTGCCATTATTTCTAACCTGCCATTACCTTTGCCAATCTATTTCAAAATGCGTTTTTCTGATAGAATTCCTTATTTGGAACTTTTAGTCCAACTCTTTAATTTTTATTGAAATAATACTTTTTATTAAAAAGGTTATTGGTGATTTTGAGGTTTTTTATGAATAAGAATACCCTTATCGTAGGTTTTATGCTCTTTGCGATTTTCTTTGGGGCAGGTAATTTAATTTTTCCTCCGAAATTAGGTTTAGACAGTGGTGTAGATTTTCTCCCCTCTATTATTGGTTTTGTACTGACCGGTGTGGGTTTACCATTATTGGGCATTGCAGTAAGCGGACATTATCAAGGTGGTTATAAAGAAGCATTGAATAAGCATGTTCACCCCTATTTTTCACTGCTGTTTTTAGTGGCGATTTATCTTACTATCGGGCCGTTTTTTGCTATTCCGCGTACAGGAGCCACAGCTTACCAAATGGCTATTGTGCCGTTTCTTGGTGAAAGCAGTACTCTTTCCTTATTGGTATTTACGCTGATTTATTACTTGATTGCTATATGGTTTAGTTTAAACCCATCAACCGTTGTGGATAAAATTGGGGCAATTTTAACGCCAGTATTGCTCATTGCAATTCTAGCATTGGTCATTAAATCAATCCTATTATTAGGAGGCAATGAACTCCCTATAACAGCATTCAACACAGTTCCTGAAATGCCTTTATTCAGTGGTATGGTTGAAGGGTACTTAACAATGGATGCACTAGCTTCTATTACATTCTCAGTCATTGTGATAAGTGCCATTAAAGCGAAAGGTATTCATGGAAAGGATTTAGTCAAACAAACCGCTATGGCCGGTGTTATCGCGGCAATTGCCCTTGGAGCCATTTATATATCTTTAGCTTGGATTGGTAATCATTATCCTATCAGTGCTGAAACCTTAGCAGAACTGAATGCGAAAGGTCAAAATATTGGTACATTTATTCTTAATGCTGTTGCAACAGAAACATACGGTGAATTTGGACGCACTTTACTTGGTATAATTGTTACTCTGGCCTGTTTAACAACTTCTATCGGTTTGATTGTGACAACAAGTGAATATTTTAACGAAGTTTTCCCTCAATTTTCCTATAAAATTTATGTGCTTATTTTCACTTTCATTAGCTTTGTCATTGCCAATCAAGGCTTAGATTTTGTGATTTCAAAATCAGTACCTGTATTGCTGGTTTTATACCCGATTGCTATCACAGTTATTTTCCTACTGTTTATTAATATCTTTATAAAATTGCCATTATTAGCACAACGTCTTTCCTTAATTCTGGTAACTATTGTCTCAATTTTATCAGTCTCAGGTATAGAGGCATTAAATGCATTACCGATGAAATCAATCTCAATGGAGTGGATACCATTTGCACTAATCGGTGTCGTACTGGGTTATCTGTTCAAAGGTAGATCTATTAATCACTAGGAGTCCATATGCCAATTAACATTGCTATTGCCGGAGCTGGCTATTCCAGCCGAGTATTTCACGCCCCTTTTTTTAGTCAAGATACGCGTTTTTGTGTGCGTAAAGTCTATGAACGCACGACCAATAACGCCCAACAATGGTTGCCAAATGCAGAAATTGTGCGGGAATTTACCGCACTTTTAACCGATGATATTGATTTAGTCGTTATTACTACACCGAATCAAACCCATTATGACATGGTCAAAACAGCGCTATTATCGGGTAAACACGTTCTAGTCGAAAAACCGCTGGTCGCCAGTGTTGCTGAAGCTGTCGAACTGGTTGAATTAGCAGAAAAACAAGGCAAAGTGCTTTATGTATATCAAAACCGCCGTTGGGATAGCCATATTGCGACAGCAAAAGCAATTATGGCACAAAATCTACTCGGCGAGGTGGTTGATTGCGAAATTCGCTTTGATCGTTATGCCAAAGAAAAAAATCCGAAAGTATGGAAAGAAATCGGTGATAAAGGAACCGGCTTGGTATATGATTTAGGCGTGCATTTAATTGATCAAAGCCTCTATTTATTTGGGCAGCCTGAATCAGTCTATGCAGATATTCGTTATCAACATGAAGGTGCATTGGTCGATGATAATTTTGATATTCATCTTTATTATAGCAATGGTTTTAAAGCCGTGCTAAAAGCCAGTAAATACGCAAGAGAAGCTGCACCGACCTTATCATTACACGGCACTCTCGGTTCTTATGTGAAACAACATGCCGATACGCAAGAGGATTTATTAAAAAACGGCGTTTTACCTGTGGGTGATTGGAATAGGGAAAAAGAAAATCAATGGGGTATTTTGCATACTGAAATTAACGGTGAAGTTGTTCGTAAACCTTATCCGAATGTACAGGCCAGCTATCAAAATTTAGTTGATAATTTATATGATGTGATCGCTAATGGCACTGAACCCATGATCAAATTAGCAGAAGTAATTTCTGTATTAAAGATCATTGAAGCGGTATTTAAAAGTGCGGTGGAAACTCGGCGAGTTTTGCTTTAAGTAAATAGTGTCACGGCATTTTGCCAAAGTTGAGCCTCGATATCATCGGGGCTTTCTTGTCTTAATTCACATAAGGTATGAAAAATATGGACCAAACGTTCGGGACGATTCGCTTGACCTTGAAAGCCAAACACAGGCATATCAGGTGTATCTGTTTCAAGCAATAAGCAATCTAAAGGTAATTTCGCAATAGTTTGTCGGGTCTTATTAGCTCGAGCGTAAGTAATAGTGCCACCTACGCCAATTTTATACCCCAAATCCACAAAACGTTTTGCCTGGTCATAACTGCCTGCAAAACCGTGAACTACACCTTTGTTCGGTATATCAATGCGTTTGAGAAAAGTAAAAAGTTGATCGTGAGATTTACGGCTGTGCAAATTTACGGGTAAATGATTCTGCTTAGCAAGGTATAATTGCGCCTCTAAAAAATCACACTGTTTTTGCCAAAGTTCAGTGCTTAAAAGCGTTGGGATTGTCCGTTCTAAGCCGATTTCCGCCACCGCCGTGCAATTTACCTTAGGCTGAGATAAAGCTGTTTGGAGTATATCTAAATCAGCTTTTGTATGCTGCTGAATATAAAGTGGATGCAGCCCTAAGCCATAATAGAGCTGCTCGGGGAAAAGTGCGGTCATTTTTTCAATAGTTTCAAAATCCTTTGCCAGAACGGCCACAATCAGAATTTTTTCCACACCTGCGACACTCGCATTTTCCATCAGGCTTGCTAATGGCTCACCTGTGGTACGTTGCAAATAATCCAGATGTGTGTGAGTATCAAAAAACCGCATGACCTTTGGATTAGTCTACACTGACAGAAGTAATGACAACATCCTCTTTCGGCACATCTTGGTGGAAACCGGCATTCCCTGTTTTCACCATTTTGATTTGATCAACCACACCCATGCCTTCAACAACCTCACCAAATACCGCATAGCCCCATTCTTGTACCACTTCTTTGCCAAACATTTCTTTTGAACGGTAATCTAAGAAAATATTGTCTGCCACATTAATAAAAAATTGTGCTGTCGCAGAATGTGGATCAGAAGTACGCGCCATTGCAATTGTGCCACGTTTGTTGCTTAAACCATTGTTCGCTTCGTTTTTAATGGGTGCTTTGGTGGCTTTTTCACGCATTCCTGATTCCATACCGCCCCCTTGAATCATAAAGCCATCAATCACACGGTGGAAAATTGTGTTATTATAGAACCCTTCTTTGCAATAACTCTCAAAATTTGCCGCTGTGATAGGGGCTTTTTCGTGATTTAATGCAACTTTAATATCACCAAAGTTAGTATGTAATGTGATCATCTTGTTTTCCTTATCAAAATAAACGGGAATAAAGGTCTGCATTATTTCATAAAAAGCCGTTTAGTGCTATAAAGTGCGGTAGAAATTCAGTCAGTTTTGCTAACCTTATTGAGATTGTCCTATGTTGAAAATTTTTAACACCTTAAGCCGAGAAAAAGAAATCTTTAAACCTATTAATCCCGATCACGTCGGTATGTATGTTTGTGGCGTAACTGTATATGATTTATGTCATTTCGGACATGGCCGGACTTTTGTCTCTTTCGATGTAATCACCCGTTATCTGCGTTATTTAGGCTATAACTTGCGTTATGTTCGCAATATTACTGATGTGGATGACAAAATTATCAAACGTGCCTTAGAAAATAATGAAACTTGCGATCAACTTGTGGATCGCATGATTAATGAAATGAACAAGGATTTTGATGCCTTAAACATTTTGCGTCCTGATGTAGAACCTCGTGCAACCCAACATATTGCAGAAATCATTGCAATGGTACAATCCTTAATTCAGCGTGGTCATGCGTATATCGCAACAGACGGTGACGTGATGTTTGATGTGACATCTTTCCAAAAATACGGATTGTTATCCCGTCAAAATTTAGAACAGTTACAAGCCGGGGCAAGGGTAGAAATCAAATCTGTGAAGAAAAATCCAATGGATTTTGTATTATGGAAAATGTCCAAAGCCAATGAGCCAAGCTGGGATAGCCCTTGGGGTAAAGGTCGCCCGGGCTGGCATATTGAATGTTCTGCAATGAACAATAAAGAACTGGGGAGTCATTTTGATATTCACGGTGGTGGTTCGGATTTAATGTTCCCACACCATGAAAATGAAATCGCCCAATCCTGCTGTGCTCACGGCGGTGATTATGTAAATTACTGGCTACACACAGGTATGCTCACTATTAACGAAGAAAAAATGTCAAAATCATTGAACAATTTCTTCACCATTCGCGATATTTTAAATAAATACGACAGTGAAAGCGTGCGTTATTTCTTCTTAACCGCACAATACCGTAGTTTATTGGATTACAGTGAAGAAAATATCGGTTTGGCTCGTAAAGCGTTAGAACGTCTTTATACCGCATTACGTGGTTGTGAGTTTAATCTTGAATTAGCCGAAACCGATCAATATGTAGAAGCCTTCAAAGATGCAATGAATGATGATTTCAATACCCCGGGAGCCTTAGCCGTATTATTTGAATTAGCTCGTGAAATCAATAAATTAAAAACGGAAAATCCAACTCAAGCGAACCAATTGGCCACTCGTTTAAAACAACTTGGTGGTGTGCTCGGTTTATTGGAACAAGATCCGGAAACTTTCTTGCAAGGAGAAACGGATAATGATGAAGTCGCTAAAATTGAAGCCTTAATCAAACAACGCAATGATGCCAGAGCCTCCAAAGATTGGGCATCTGCAGATGCCGCCAGAAACGCATTAAACGCCATGGGCATTGTATTGGAAGATGGCCCTAACGGCACAACTTGGCGAAAACAATAATGCCGTAATAATGTTAGAGGCTGTTGATAATTCAAATAAACCCTAAAGTGCGGTCACTAAAACAAAGATTTTAGTGACCGCACTTTTTTGATAGTCATCAAAATGAAAACCGATTTTTAGCGGTTTCGCTTGAAAAAATATGCCTGTTCCTTTAAGGTTAAATTACCCATACAATTTATAATGAAAAGAAACGGGAGAATTTATGAGGGAGCGATTACTTCAATTTTTTAAACAAGAATCTGCCGGTGGCGTATTGTTATTTGCTTTCGCTTTGTTGGCAATGTTATTTGCTAATACGGCTTTACGCCCATACTATTTTGATTTTTTAGATCTACCTGTTGCCGTACAATTTGGTGCATTTTCCATTCATAAAAGCTTTCTTCATTGGGTAAATGATGGTTTTATGGCCATATTTTTTATTTTAGTGGGCATGGAAGTAAAACGTGAATTAATCGAAGGATCACTGTCAAGCTATCAACAGGCAATCTTTCCCGCTTTAGCTGCCCTAGGTGGAATGATAGTGCCTGCAATTGTTTATTATTTTATTACGCAAGATTATCCTCATCTTGCTAACGGCTGGGCAATTCCAATGGCAACCGATATTGCTTTCGCTTTAGGCGTGGTTGCATTGTTAGGGAAACGGGTTCCTCTCCCACTGAAAGTATTTTTGTTAGCATTAGCTATCATTGACGATCTAGGCGCAATCATTGTGATCGCCTTATTTTTCTCCGGTGGATTGAGTATCAAAGCCTTAACGTTAGCAGGTATAGCGATTATGATTTTACTGTTATTCAATCGCTTAAAAGTAGGGCATCCCTGCGCTTATTTAGTTGTTGGTGTTATTTTATGGGCTGCCGTACTCAAATCAGGTGTTCATGCTACCTTAGCCGGCGTGATTGTAGGATTCTGCATTCCTCTGAACGGTTCAAAAGACACAAGGCCATTACATGAATTTGAGCATATTATTGCGCCTTGGTGTTCATTTTTCATCCTACCATTATTTGCCTTTGCCAATGCCGGCGTATATTTAGGCGATGTTGATTTATCCATGATATTATCACCACTACCTCTTGGCATTGCTCTAGGGCTATTAATAGGAAAAACCCTTGGTGTGTTCGGCTTCAGCTTTTTATCCGTCAAATTCCGTATTGCCAAATTACCTGACAGTGTCAAATTCAAACAAATTTTTGCTATTGCCGTGCTCTGTGGTATCGGTTTTACAATGTCAATGTTCTTGGCAGGATTAGCATTTGAGGGCGAATCAGACAGTGTTATTCACACCTTATCAAGATTAGGTATTTTACTAGGGTCAGGAAGTTCAGCGCTATTAGGTTACTTCTTATTAAGAAAAACAACCAGCAACATATAAACGTCCCCATGGGCGAAGTCTTTCGCCCTTAATTATGACTTTAACAAGAAAAAATATAAGTATGTCGATGATTGAAACTGATTTGAACTTCTTTAAAACCTTAATTTATGACCAATAACTCGAAAAAGAAGATAAACCCAAGGCCATAATAATCCGCTGATACAAGCGCCTAGAATATCTTGCCAGTGAAAATCCGCGGTATGAATAAGAAATTCCAACACAAAAATAGCTAAACGAATAATAAAAATATACCCGACCACAAGCAAACTTTGCTGCCAAAGGGATAAATTACGTAAAAGTTGATGATTGGCCGCAATAATATAGGTGGCAATTGACAATATGAGAGCATGAATACCAAGCACCGAACCTAAAATTAAATCCCACACTAAACCTAACATAAATCCCCAACCAATACTGACTTTTTGAGGAATAAACAATGTCCAGTAAAGCAGAGCCAACACCAACCATGCAGGTTTAAAATAATGTAATGAGGTCGGCCAAGGCGCAAGCTCCATAACTAACGCCACAACGAAAATACAAAGTAAAGAAAGCCATTGTCCGAAAAATTGTTTTGTCATTAGTCTTCCTCTTTATATTCTCTCAATTCAGGATCAACCGCTTCATTGGTATGCATTTCCAAGGGCAAATTTTCAGGGGAAACATCTGTATTATCTGCTTGAGGAAACCTTTGTTTACTGTTTGCGAGACGTTCTTGAACAGTATGACGTACTTCTTCCGGTGACATTCGTTGTATTTTTCGCATTTCCTCTGTCGGCCAAAGCAATAAGACATAGCGTAAACGCTCCAAAGAGGCAAGAGGCTTAGCACTAATCGTAGCAAAATAATTGGAATTATCCCGGGATACTTTCTCTACAACAGCCACAGGATAACCTTCAGGGAAACGACCACCTAAACCGGATGTCACTAATAAATCACCTTTCACAATATCCACCGAGCGAGGTACATTATCAAGTTGTAATTCATCGCTACGCCCGATACCACTGGCAATCACTCTCACATCATTGCGCAAAACCTGTACCGGAATGGCATGAGTCACATCTGTTAAGAGTAAGACTCGACTACTTTGCTCACCCACAGAAATAACTTGGCCAATAACGCCTTTTTCATCAATGACAGGCTGCCCGACATAAGCACCATTACTCTTCCCTTGATTAATCACTACTTGCTGACGATAAATATCACTTTCTGCGGTTAAAATTTCAGCAATCTTTTTGTATTCATCGGTCCGTAATGGCGAATTTAAGAGCAAGCGCAAACGCTGATTTTCTACTTTAAGCTGATCTAACAACAACAAATCAGCATTTTTTTCCAATAATTGCGTTTTAAGGACCTTATTCTCAATTTGCAATTTATTGGTATCCACCAAATTATCAGACACCCCATCTAATACTTTTCGTGGCGTATTCGCAAGATAATATAAGCCACCTACTGCAGTTTCCATAGCGCTACGGAATTTAATCATGGCGTTAGTTTGCCCATCAGTTAAAATAAGCAAAATAGAAGCTATAACAGCCAATACCAAACGTAGTCCTAAAGGCGGAGTCTTACCAAAAATAGGTTTCATTGAAAAAATTACCGAAAATGACATAGAAAAAGTGCGGTAATCTTAACCGCACTTTTGGGAAAAATTATAAGTCGTCGCTGAAAATATCACCACCGTGCATATCAATCATTTCCAAGGCTTCTCCACCGCCGCGTGCAACACAAGTCAAAGGATCCTCAGCAATCACTACAGGTACACCGGATTCTTTAGAGAGTAAAATATCTAAATTACGTAATAAGGCACCACCACCGGTAAGTACCATGCCACGCTCATAAATATCTGCAGCATGTTCAGGTTTACATTCTTCCAATGCAGTTCGCATTGCAACAATGATACCGTTGAGCGGCTGTTGAATCGCATCCAAAACATCTTTAGAAGTTAATTTAAACGAACGTGGTGCACCTTCTGCTAAATTTAGCCCATGCACTTCCATTTCTAAATTTTCATCGTCTTCTTGCAAATAGGCGGTACCAATTTCTTTTTTCACTCGCTCTGCCGTTGCTTCACCAATAATGGAGCCAAAGGTTTTACGCACATAGGAAATAATAGCATCGTCAAATTTGTCTCCGCCAATCCGCACAGATGCAGAATAAGCAATGCCATTTAATGCAATTACAGCAATTTCCGTCGTACCACCACCGATATCAATCACCATTGAACCTACCGGTGTAGAAACAGGTAATTTAGCACCGATTGCGGCAGCCATTGGTTCTTCAATCAAATATACTTCACGTGCCCCTGCTCCCATTGCCGATTCTTTAATCGCACGGCGTTCTACTTGTGTTGCACCGGCCGGCACACAAATAAGTACACGAGGGCTTGGTCGCAAGAAATTGCCGGAATGAACTTGCTTAATGAAATGTTGCAACATTTTTTCAGTCACAGAAAAATCGGCAATAACACCATCACGCATTGGACGAATAGCTTCAATGCTGTTAGAAGTTCTCCCCAACATCATTTTGGCTTCTTTCCCCACTGCAGCAATGCTTTTTTGCCCTGCACGACCTTGGCGAATAGCTACCACAGAAGGTTCATCAAGCACTATGCCTTGTCCTTTCACATAAATTAAGGTGTTTGCAGTGCCTAAATCGATAGATAAATCGTTAGAAAATAAGCCACGAATTTTTTTAAATAACATAGAAATTCCGTTGAAAAATAAAATGAAAACAAAGCCGTTTCGAACGGCATAAAATTGCGCATAATTTACCAAAAAATCACTATGTATGACAGTTTTTTTTACTATTTCAGCAATAAAAAAATGCCTGTATAACACAAGCATTTTATGAAACTCCTATTTTTAAACCGCACTTTTAGCTTAACGCAAAATCAATATAGGTTTGTCGCAGTGACGAGCTACTTTAACGGTATTACTGCTCAACCCTTTATTACTCGGCTGGCTGCTGGCTAACATCACAATCAAATCAACGGATTTTTCTTCGGCAATCCGATTAATTTCTTCGTAAATTGTACCGTGAGCCACAATATGCTGCACTTTAGAACCCGCAGGGAAGGCTTGCTTGGTAAAATCATGAAGAGCTTTATTTGCTTCTTCAATTAAGGATTTATCAAAATTTTTCGGCAGAAAGGCAGAAATAAAACTATCATCCATCGGTTCTAAAATGGTCACAACGCGATAAACCGCATCGGGATTATGTTTAGTTAAATCCAAACAGGTATCCACGACATATTTAGCACTGTCCAGATTGCTTAGATCAATTGCAATTAATAATTTGTTATACATACTTTAAAGACCTCAAAAGTGCGGTCAAAAATGACCGCTTTTTATCATGCTTTACGACGGCGTTGATTCCAACCAATACCAAAAATCATTAATAAGGCAGGAATAAACATTAACTCTTTCGGCAAGGATACTTTTGGTAACGCCACTTCAAGTAACACCTGATCCCAATTCAAGCCAGCCTTTGCAGCCGGGGAATCAATATCCACATTATCAATGATAATTTTTGCGGTTTGTTTTCCCTCAAAATCAATTTTATCGCCACTATCCAACAAGGTTAATCCCAGTGCTTTCACACGTTCTTCCCCTGTACGACCTTCAGGCACTTGTAATTGGGAATAAAATTCCACTGCTTTACCATATGGATTTAAACCTGACACTTTAAGTGTTAATGTTTGCCCTACAGGCGTATTACCGATTTCTTGTACCAACTGAGAAGGCTCAATATGGTATGCCGTTGGAGAAATACGATCCATAATAAAGCCGGGACGGAATAACAAGAAGGCCGCTAAAATTAACGTCAAACTTTCCCAAAGTTTATTTTTTCTGAAGAAATAACCCATAGTCGCTGCAGTAAAAGCCAAAATGCCGATAGTTGCAGTCACAAAAACCAATACGCCTTTTGCAAAACCGACATCCAATAACAATAAATCTGTATTGAAAATAAATAGGAATGGCAAAATTGCTGTTCTCAAACTGTAATAGAAAGCTTGCACACCGGTTTTGATCGGGCTACCTCCCGAAATTGCCGCTGCTGCAAAAGAGGCTAATCCCACAGGTGGCGTAACATCCGCCATAATACCGAAATAGAAGACGAATAGATGAACAGCAATCAGTGGTACGATCAAGCCATTTTGTTTCCCCACTTCTACAATCACCAATGCCATAAGAGAAGATACAACGATGTAGTTAGCAGTTGTTGGCAGCCCCATACCAAGAATTAAGCTAAAAATAGCCACAAGAATCAACATTAATAGAATATTGCCCATAGACAACATTTCGATAATGCTGGCAAGTTGTACGCCAAAACCGGTTAAAGATACCACCCCCACTATAATCCCTGCGGTAGCTGTAGCAATACCAATACCGATCATATTTCTCGCTCCGGTTTCTAAACCATCAATTAGCTCTTGCATGCCTTGTTTTACTAAAACGAGTTTATTGCCATTATCCTTGCGGAAAAAACTTAATAAAGGGCGTTGGGTAATTAAAATAAATCCAAGAGTAACTGTTCCCCAAAAAGCAGATAGCCCCGGTGACATTTGCTCCACCATTAAACACCACATCAACACGACAACCGGTAATAAGTAGTGCAAACCTGCATTCACTGTGGGCTTACGATAAGGTAATTTAACCACCGGTGAATTTGGATCATCCATTTCTAAATCAGGGAAACTTGCTACACGCCGAATAGCCATAAAATACACTACCGCAAGTAACATACACACGATAGCAAAAGCAAAATCAGGTATAAGCTGTTTAATCCAACCTAAACCATAATATACCGCCATGGCTAACCCGATAATGACCAAAATATTCGCCAAAACACGAATTAAAAAGAGCAAAATAGGGCTTGAAGGTTCAACACGCTCTAATCCTTTTAGCCCCATTTTTTGAGCTTCTAGATGGACGATATAGACTAATGCAATGTAAGAAATCACTGCAGGTAAAAAAGCGTGCGTAATCAATTGACTATAGGGCAAATTAACATATTCAATCATTAAAAATGCCGCAGCACCCATAACCGGAGGCATAATTTGCCCATTAACAGAAGAAGCGACTTCAATTGCCCCAGCTTTTTCAGGCGTTAGTCCCACTCTCTTCATCATTGGAACAGTGAAAGTTCCTGTGGTCACTACGTTGGCGATGGAAGAACCCGAAACAAGTCCTGTTAATGCAGAAGAGACTACCGCAGCTTTTCCGGGACCACCACTGAAATGCCCTAAATAAGCAAACGCTGTCTTAATGAAATAGTTCCCCGCTCCTGCTTTATCCAATAAGGCACCAAACAATACAAACAAGAATACATATTTTGTGGAAACGCCTAAAGCAACACCAAATACACCTTCGGTTGTGATCCATTGTTGATTCACAATTTGGTTTAAGCTACCTGAACGATGGCTAATAATCCAACTGGTTGGCAAAAATTGTCCAAAATAGTTATACAACAAAAAGGCAATTGCAATAATAACTAGAGGTAAACCAAGGCTACGACGACAAGCTTCCAGCAATAAGATCATACCAATACAGCCGGCAATAATATCTTGTAAATTCGGTGCACCAAAACGTTGCACCAAACCTTCATAGAAGAAAATATAGTATGCTCCTAAAAACGCACCAACAAACGCAAAAATCCAATCAGCTAAGGGAATACGGTGTTTGGGTGATGTTGCAAATGCCGGAAAGGATAAGTAAGCTAAAAATAATGCAAAAGCTAAGTGAATCGAACGTGCTTTGGTGTCATCAATAACTACGTTGAAATCAAGCCCCAAATTACGCATGATTTCTTGTAAAGCAAATGGGGCCGGTGAAGTATAATAGAGTTGAAAAATAGACCACAAAATAGCAGTGATCACAATGAGCTTTTTGGCTAATCCGCTTGGATTACGTCCGCCAGCATCATTGCTTGCAACCATATCTTGCAGATCATCATAATCAACTGTTTTGGTTTGTTTAGACATCATAAAAACAGCCTTAGATAAAAATTAACAAGCGGTGAAATTCCAAAACTTATTGAAAATTCACCGCACTTTTAGAGATAAATCAGTAGAATTTTACCCTACCGATATAAAAATGACAAATCGCTGTTTATTTTAACCAGCCACGCTCTTTATAGTAACGTACAGCCCCCTCATGCAATGGTGCAGAAAGCGCATTTTTAATCATATCCTCTTCTTTTAAATTTTCAAAAGCAGGGTGTAAGCGTTTAAAACGGTCAAAGTTGTCAAATACTGCTTTAACCACAGCATATACCTTATCCTCATCAACATCTGCTGAAGTCACTAATGTCGCATACACACCGAAAGTTTCAACCGGATTATCAGTACCTTTATACAATCCACCAGGAATAATTGCTTTTGCATAATAAGAATGATCCGCCACTAATTTATCAATTGCCGGACCGGTTACTGGTACTAAATGAGCATCACAAGAGGCAGCCGCCTCTTTCAATGCACCATTCGGATGTCCCACATTATAAGTAATTGCATCTAAGTTATTATCACACATTGCAGAAGCCATTTCTGCCGGTTTCAATTCAGAAGCCACTTTGAATTCTCTGTCTGTCCAGCCTTTCGCAGCTAAAATCACGTTCATTGTTGCACGTGTGCCTGACCCTGGATCGCCAACATTAACACGCTTAGCTTTTAAATCATCAAAACCCGCAATTTTCGCATCAGTACGAGCCATTACAGTGAAGGGTTCAGGGTGAAGTGAGAACACTGCACGCAATTTATCATTTTTCTTGCCTTCAAACGAACTTGAACCGTTATACGCGTGATATTGCCAATCAGATTGCGCCACGCCCATATCCATTTGTTTATCTGCAATCGCATTCAAGTTGGCAACAGACGCACCTGTTGAAGGAGCATTACATTTAATATGTGTTTTTGCAGTGTCACGATTCACTAATTGGCAAATAGATTGGCCTACCACGTAATACACGCCGGTTTGACCGCCGGTACCGATAGTAATAAATTTATCTTCTGCTTGAGCAGAAAAAGAGGCTGCCGCAACGCCGGCAATTATTGAGAGTTTTAACATTTTTTTCATTATAAAGCTCCTTTAAGTGAAATTAAGAGGGACACCACATTATGTTACACCGAATATTGGCGAACATTGTAGATATATCGAATTTCAGCCTAAAATGCAATCATTTTGACGAAAAATGTCATATTTTTGTTATATTCTTTAACATTTAGCAAAAGATAAGCACGAATTTCTCCTTTTAGCTATGCCTCTATTAAGCAAAAGGTGTAAAATAATCGTCATATTTGAATATGCTTAAGCAAAAAAAACCGCCCCGAAAGGGCGGCTAATATAACCTAAGGAACCAATTTTATTATTAACACAACTTGTTTGTTGCTTGCTTATTCAGACAAGCTGATTTTATAAAAGTTCAATTTTTTTAAATAAAAAAAGGAAATATTATGCCACTATTAGATAGCTTCAAAGTCGATCATACCATAATGCACTCTCCCGCTGTACGCGTAGCTAAAACAATGACAACCCCCAAAGGTGATATTATCTCTGTCTTTGATCTGCGTTTTTGCCAGCCTAATAAAGAAATTATTTCTCCTAGAGGTATTCACACGTTAGAGCATTTATTTGCCGGTTTTATGCGAGATCATTTAAATAGCGATAACATCGAAATTATCGATATTTCGCCTATGGGTTGCCGTACCGGATTTTATATGTCCTTAATCGGCACACCAAGCGAACAACAGGTCGCTGAGGCTTGGTTAAAATCCATGTACGACGCCTTAGCTGTAAAAGATCAAAATACGATTCCCGAACTAAATAAATTTCAGTGTGGCTCTTTCAAAGAACATTCGCTAGAAGATGCTCACAAATCGGTGCAACATGTTATTGATAAAGGTATTGGGATTAATAAAAATGAAGACTTAATCCTAGATGAAAGTTTATTAAACAACTGATTTTTTAACCGCACTTTGAGTAAAAATATCACAACTATTCTAACGACACTTGCCGCCAAGTAGATCCATGCCATGAGCAAAGAAAATTAGATGTACAACTTCAACCGAAGCTGTCAAAATAAGACTGAAGTGCGGTAGATTTTTTCAAAATTTTTAGCGCACCTTTGTATAATCTTTCATTATTAGGAGCACAATATGAACCAAGTCACTCTTGCAGGCAACCCAATCGAGGTTGGTGGAAAATTTCCAGAAAAAGGCAATAAAATCGCTGATTTTGCTTTAACAGGTAAAGATCTATCCGATGTCTCTATTGTAGATTTTACATGTTGCCGTAAAGTATTAAATATATTTCCAAGCATTGATACTGGTATTTGTGCAACTTCCGTTCGCATTTTCAATCAGAAAGCCGCAGATTTAGCCAATACGGTTGTACTGTGTATTTCAGCAGACTTACCTTTCGCTCAAGGTCGATTCTGTGGTGCTGAAGGTATTGAAAACGTACAAACCTTATCAACTTTCCGTCATAAAGAAGTAGAAAAATTACTTGGCGTCGCAATTCAATCAGGGCCACTAAGCGGTCTAACTGCACGTGCCGTCATTGTTTTAGATGAACATAATGAAGTCTTGCACAGTGAGTTAGTACCTGAAATAAAACAAGAGCCGAATTATGAAGCGGTATTAGCAGTCTTAGCTTAGTTCCTTCCTATTTAAGACAGAATTTGGTAAGCAATTTTTATTGTTACCAAATTTTGTCTAATCTTATCTCTCATCAAGATTTAATCCGATAATCTCCGAATAAGAGTATTTATAGATAAAATATTGGTATAAAGCAGTTGAACCCTAAGCTCTGTTAGTCAGTGACAGTCACCCAGCCACATAAAAAAACAAAAAACCCCGGGCCTTTAACCCGGGGTTCCTCTT
>JAUNED010000058.1 GCA_030525745.1 Lonepinella koalarum
GTGACAAAGCAATTTTATCATCTTTGCTTCCTGCACCTTTTGGCAAATCAGCATAGACAAATTTTTTGTTTTCTTTGGCAATCGGCGCTGAAATCGAAGCCCAAATCGACCGCACTTTTTACGCCGTTTACCCATCACGGGTATGTTGAAAAATCTGCAAAACATCTGCCCGATGTTTATAATGCTTGAATGTCAATCAATGTTGGAGTTTATAATGATAAAACCTGTACCGCTTGATAAATTTTACCGTCTCATCAATCACGGTGTTACGGCACTCATCAGTGGTAAACACGGCAATGATGAAAATGTGATGAGTGCATCGTGGGTGTGTCCTTTGGATTTTTCGCCCAATGCCAAACTCACCGTGGTGCTGGATAAATCCACCCACACACGCACATTGATAGAACAAAGCGGTTATTTTGCCGTGCAAGTGCCGGTATTATCGCAGCTTGATTGGGTGGTTAAACTGGGTTCTATCAGCAAAAAAGACCATCCAAACAAACTGGACGGACTGCCTCTGTTTTACCAAGACGGCTACGATGTACCTTTGGTGTCGGGCTGTGCAGGGTGGATTGTGTGTCGGCTTATCCGCAATCTTGATAATGAACAAAATCACGACTTGTTTATCGGCGAAGTGCTATCGGCGTGGGCAGATGAGGGCATTTTTGATAATGGGCGTTGGAAATTTGATGAAATGGGCGATGAATGGCGAACGTTGCACTATATCGCTGGTGGGCAGTTTTATACCACAGGCAAAAGTATGGTGGTAGAGTAAGAAAACACCGTTTGGATTGAGGTTCAAGCGGTGTTTTTTTATCTAAATTTTGCAAAAATCATTTTTCAGGCAGCCTGAACGCTTTTTAACACCTGAACTATTTCTATCCAATCCTCAAATACCTGTGGAATGGGCAAAAGTTTGCCTTGTTCAAAATAATATTTATGACTTTCAAGGGCAATGGTGGCAAAAATATGAATTTTGAAATCTTGGCATAGTTGAAAATTTGGGTTTTGTATGTTTAATTAAATTTACATAACTTTGATAAGACCCACCCCAAGCATATTCATAATTCGCCCAGATGATGTTGCCGTCATCATCGGTCAATTCTTGCGGTGTTCCCAAGTGGTTGTTATGATGGCGATTAAATAAAAAGTTGGGTTTCGCTATTTCTCAACCCAACCTACGAGCTGGCTCAAATAAGATGTAAGTTTGTTTTGGTGTTGGTTTCCGTTATTGCGATATCCAGTCTAGAGACTAGATTAGCTATTACATACGGTTATTATCAGATTATTTATTGCTTAAATAATCTTCACAAATCGCTAAAAAATTATCTTGCAAGTAAGGTGTGATTTCTTCATTATTATAATTAACCGAAAATCCCCCAAAAAATTCTTTTAATTTAGTACTACCGTCCAGCCCACCTAGAACAATAGAAACAATATCTATGGCAAATTCCTCTAAAAATATATCAAACAGCTCTTTCTTTTCTTTATCAAGATTTATGTAAAATTCTTGTAAAAATTCATATCTCTGAACCTTGTTTTCTTTAAGCATATTTTTATACTCTCCAATCAATTCAATAATTGTTTCATCAAAAATTGCCATAGCTACCTTTTTTTCAGTACTCATATTCAAACCTTGATAATCAGCATTTATTCTTAGGTGTCCTTGATGCACATTGCTTCATTTCTGGATACATCTCTTTGTTCATATCAATAAGCTCTTTAAGTTTTGAATTTGGAATATTCGGATAAACCCTCCTTAATTCTCTGATATCTCTCGCAATCAATTCCCTAACATTAGCAAATGGTTTTTGGGTATTGGGATTGATTGGACTTCTTGATACAACTGTTTTTCCTTTCCCAAATCGTGTGTCGCCTTTGGTGTGTCCAGTTTTGGATACTACTATTGCTGGTGCTGTATCAGGGTCGTAACCTGAAACCAAATTTTTCATAATGCTTTTTTGACCAACATGATGAGCGTCTAACTGTAAGTTTTTTCCTTCCAATCCATCTCTAAGTGTTTTGTAATCACCCACTTGATGCAGACTAGGTGTTGGGGTGTTTTTCGCCAACCCAAACGGATCAATCCACATCACAGGATTATCCGCATATTGGAAAATGTTTATTCCACCCAAAAGCCCAATTGGGTCTCGTTGGCTAAACATCCCCACATCGCTATCATAGTATCTAAATCTATTATAGTGCAGTCCTGTCTCTACATCATAAAACTGACCTTGAAACCTAATGGGCTGTAAATCAGCCTCAATTATAGTACAACCATTTAAATTTTGTGAAATATAATGATGATTATATTACCCATTCTAAATGCTTTTCTATAAAATCATAAAATAGTTATAACAACTGTTTTTTCGTAATTATCAAAATTTTCATATAAATCATTATTATCCCAATAACATTT
>JAUNED010000030.1 GCA_030525745.1 Lonepinella koalarum
CCAGTGACCCCCACCATGTCAAGGTGGTGCTCTAACCAACTGAGCTATAGTCGCAAATTTATTGTCTTAAAACTGGCGCAGATGATAGCCTTTTTTATTTAAGAAAACAAGCGATTTTTCTACCGCACTTTTTAAGTGTAAAAAATTTAACCAAATTAGAAAAAACTATTCATTTGCTTTTACGGCTTCCACAATTCTTTCGGCAGATTGTTGAGCAAGCTGAGCATCTTCACATTCAACCATCACTCGAATTAGGGGTTCTGTGCCAGATTTACGCAATAAAATTCGTCCTTTTCCAGCCAAACTTTTCTCTACCTCTGCAGCTACAGCTTTTACAGCCTCACTTTCTAATGGATTACGCCCACCAGCAAACTTCACATTAATCAATACTTGGGGAAATAATTGCACTGCAGATATTAACTCATTCAAACTCAATTTATGCTGAACCATGGCAGTCAATACTGCTAATGACGCAATAATACCGTCCCCTGTGGTATTTTTATCTGCGATAATAATATGTCCTGAATTTTCGCCACCGAATTTCCAGTCATTTTCCTGCATTTTTTCCAATACATAACGGTCGCCCACATTGGCTCTCACAAAAGGAATACCTAATTGTTTTAAGGCAATTTCTAAGCTCATATTACTCATTAATGTGCCAACTACGCCGCCTTTTAAATTACCTGAACGTAAGGCTTCACGGGCAATAATATAGAGAATTTGGTCGCCATCAACTTTGTTACCCAAATGATCCACCATCATAATGCGATCACCATCGCCATCATAAGCTAAACCAATATCCGCTTCTGTCTCCAATACTTTGGCTTGCAAGGCTTTTACATCTGTTGCACCACATTTTTCGTTAATGTTCAAGCCATTTGGATCTGTACCAATTTCAATTACTTCAGCGCCTAATTCACGCATTACGCTTGGTGCAATATGATAGGTTGCACCATTGGCACAATCCACCACAATTTTATAACCTTCCAGACTCAAATGAGCAGGAAAAGTACTTTTACAGAACTCAATATAACGACCTGCCGCATCATTAATTCGGCTGGCTTTTCCCAAATCGGCTGAAACAACACAATCCATTGGTTGATCTAACATTGCTTCAATTGATTCTTCCACTTCATCAGGCAATTTCGTTCCCTGTGAAGAGAAAAATTTAATGCCGTTATCATCGTAAGGGTTGTGTGAAGCAGAAATTACTACACCGGCTTCAGCACGGAAAGTACGAGTTAAATAAGCCACCGCCGGTGTTGGCATTGGGCCAACAAATACTGCCGATAAGCCCGCTGCTGTTAAACCGGCTTCTAAAGCAGATTCCAACATATAGCCTGAAATTCGGGTATCTTTACCAATTAATACTTTTTTAGAACCTTGGGTTGCCAGCACTTTGCCTGCTGCCCAGCCTAATTTTAACGCAAAATCCGGCGTAATCGGAAAGCTACCTACTTTGCCTCGTACGCCATCAGTACCAAAATATTTACGTTCTGCCATTTGTATATCCTTATTTATTAAAGCGTTATACGCTGTTATTGTGAATTCATCATTGCTTGCCAAATTTTTAATGCATCTGCGGTTTCCGCCACATCATGCACCCGCAAAATTGTAGCTCCATTTTGGGCTGCCAATAAAGCTGCGGCAACGCTACCAATTAAACGTTCCTCTACCCGCTTATCCAATACGGCACCAATCATTGATTTACGAGAAATCCCAGCCAAAATTGGATAACCCTGAGCAGCAAAGATCGCCGTTTGTTGCAATAACTTATAATTATGTTGTACGGTTTTGCCAAAACCAAACCCCAAATCCCAAATAATATTATGCGATTTTATTCCTGCTTGTAGGCAAAATGCGGTGCGGTTTTGTAGGAATTCCAATACTTCATACACAACATTTTCATATTGCGGATTTTGCTGCATAGTGCGTGGTTGCCCTTGCATGTGCATTAAACAAACGGGCAAGCCTAATTCAACTGCCGTTTGCAAAGCTTTAGGTTCTTGCAACGCCCGAATATCATTAATTAAATCCATACCTAATTTTGCACTTTCATACATCACTGCCGCTTTTGAGGTATCCACTGAAATCCAGCAATCAAAACGCTTAGCAACGGCCTCTACCAAAGGTAAAACACGATCTAATTCTTCCTGTTCCGAAACTGCTTCTGCCATAGGTCGAGTAGATTCTCCGCCAATATCAATAATCGACGCTCCCTCATTTAACATTTTTTCTACTTGACGTAAGGCATGATCAAATTGGAAAAAACGTCCGCTATCAGAAAAGGAATCCGGAGTTACATTTAAAATCCCCATTATTTGAGGTTGAGACAGATCTAAGACTTTATTATTGGCTTGAAGTTTCATAAAGGTTTAAACATTCCATAAAAGTGCGCTGCATTATACCGAAATATTCGCAAGGCTCATAGATAAAAAGGGAGCCTAAGCTCCCTAATTCATTAATGAAATTATTCGGATTTATCCTGTGAAATTTCATCATCATTTTCCACCGCACTTTTATCTACTTGGTTTTCCTCTTCAGCCCTAGCTTCCGCTTTTGCTTGGCTGCTTAGGTTTTCCCAACCTGCCGGTGGTGTGACAGTTTCACGGTTCATTAACTGCTTGATTTGCTCTTCTTCAATAGTTTCATATTTTACTAACGCATCTTTCATGGCGTGTAAAATATCCATATTATCCACCAAAATCTGTCTGGCTCGCTCATAGTTTCTCGTCACGATTGCACGAACTTCTTCATCAATCGCATGTGCCGTTTCATCGGACATATGTTTTGCTTTCGCCATTGAACGACCTAAGAAGACTTCCCCTTCATCTTCCGTATAAAGAATCGGACCTAATTTATCGGAGAAACCCCATTGTGTTACCATATTACGGGCAATATTCGTTGCCACCTTAATATCGTTAGATGCTCCAGTAGAAATATTTTCTTCACCGTAAATCAATTCTTCCGCTAAACGACCTGCATATAATGTGGACAATTTGCTTTCAAGTTGTTTTTGACTAATGCTAACCTGATCACCTTCTGGTAAGAAGAAAGTCACCCCTAATGCTCGACCACGAGGAATAATAGTCACTTTATGAACAGGATCATGTTCCGGTACTAAATAACCCACAATGGCATGACCTGCTTCGTGATAAGCCGTAGATTCTTTTTGCTTATCGGTCATCATCATTGTACGGCGTTCAGGCCCCATATTGATCTTGTCTTTGGCTTTTTCAAATTCCACCATCGTCACCACACGCTTATTGGTGCGTGCCGCAAACAACGCAGCTTCATTCACTAAATTCGCTAAATCTGCACCTGAATAACCCGGTGTACCTCGAGCCAACGTCATTGCATTTACATCTTCACCTACCGGTACTTTGCGCATATGCACTTTAAGAATTTGCTCACGACCACGCACATCAGGCAAGCCAACTGTTACTTGGCGGTCAAAACGTCCCGGACGCACTAACGCAGGATCTAATACATCCGGTCTGTTAGTCGCTGCAATCACAATAATACCTTCTTTACCTTCAAAACCGTCCATTTCAACAAGCATTTGGTTTAAGGTTTGTTCGCGCTCATCATGGCCGCCACCAAGACCGGCTCCACGCTGACGACCCACTGCATCAATTTCATCGATAAAAATCAAACAAGGAGCATTTTTCTTCGCTTGTTCGAACATATCACGCACACGGGAAGCGCCCACCCCTACAAACATTTCCACAAAATCGGAACCGGAAATGGTAAAGAACGGCACTTTAGCTTCACCCGCAATGGCTTTTGCAATTAAGGTTTTACCTGTTCCCGGCGGACCAACCATTAATACGCCTTTAGGAATTTTACCGCCCAATTTTTGAAATTTGCTCGGCTCACGCAAGAAATCAACAATCTCTGCCACTTCTTCTTTTGCTTCTTCACAACCTGCTACATCGGCAAACGTGGTTTTAATTTGCTCTTTGGTCAACATTTTTGCACGGCTTTTACCGAAGCTCATTGCTTTGCCACCACCACCTTGCATTTGACGCATAAAGAAAACCCAAATGCCAATCAGGAACAACACTGGGAACCAAGAAATTAAAATTTGTGACAACCAACCACGTTGTTCAGGTAATGCCCCTTCAATTTTAACTTTTTGTTTTAATAAATCGTCTAAAATTTTGCGATCTTCCAACGGAGTCGGCAACACAGTAGTGTATTTAGAACCATCTTTTTTAGTAACAAAGATTTCACCCACCTCGTTAAATTTCGTTTGTGCAACCTGATTATTTTCCACATCCGTCATAAAACTGGTGTAATCCGTACGATTACCCGTATCAGAAGAATTAAACCCTTGGTATGCCGTCATCATTACAACAGCAACTACCACCCACAGAACTAGATTTTTTACCATATCGTTCAAGGTTTGACCTCGTTTATTTAAGTTAAGAAATTGTTAGTAGTTTACCGTAACTTCAAAAAGTGCGGTATGTTTTTTCAAAGTTTTTATCCTTTATAACCTGTCGCCACAATATAAACTTCACGGGAGCGATCTCGAGAGGCTTCTGGCTTCCGCACTTTCACCACCGAAAATAACGACCGCACTTCGCGTAAATATTCATCAAAACCCTCGCCTTGAAAAACTTTAACAACAAAGCTACCTTTTGCTGCCAATACTTGACGACACATATCCAAAGCAAGCTCTACCAAATACATCGCTCGAGGAATGTCCACTGATGGCATTCCACTAAAATTCGGCGCCATATCCGACATAACAACATCCACTTTCCCATCACCAACTCGCTCCAATAAAGCGTTCAATACAGACTCTTCACGAAAATCACCTTGTAGAAAATCCACACCGACAATCGGATCCATATCCAAAATATCACAGGCGATCACCCGCCCTTGAGAACCGATTTGGGTCACTACATATTGTGACCAACCGCCGGGTGCGGCTCCCAAGTCCACTACAGTCATTCCCTGTTTAAACAAACGATCCGTTTGCTGGATTTCATCGAGTTTAAAATAGGCACGAGAACGCAGTTTTTGTTTATGTGCTTTTTGCACAAATTGATCTTTAAAATGTTCGTTTAACCAACGGCTCGAACTTGCCGATCTTTTTCTGCCCATAATTTTCTTAAATTTTGTGGTAGTTTTGCTGATATAAGGTTAAAATTGCACAATTCAACCATCTTGCGGCATTTTTTATCGCTAAATTTGACCGCACTTTTTTAGGATTTATTATGTCACTGACACTTACAACCAAACAAAAACAATTTTTAAAAGGCTTAGCACATCATTTAAACCCTGTTGTTATGCTGGGAAATAATGGCTTAACCGAAGGAGTACTTGCGGAAATCGACAATGCACTTTCTCACCACGAACTAATAAAAGTGAAAGTTGCCGGTGCGGATCGTGAAACTAAACAACTTATTATTGATGCCATTCTTCGTGAAACTCAATCTACTGCGGTACAAACTATCGGACATATTTTGGTAATTTATCGCCCAAGTGACGAGCCTCAAATCACATTACCGAAAAAATAAGTGATTTTAGACCGCACTTTTTTCTCCCCTGACACCAAATCAGGGGATTTTTATTAAATATAATTGACTTCTAAAATATCAAATTCTACTTTACCGCCCGGTGTCGTAATAGTGACGTTATCATCAACTTCTTTCCCAACCAGACCTCGAGCAATCGGCGAATTCACAGAAATCAAACCGGCTTTAATATCTGCTTCATCATCACCCACAATTTTATAAGTCACTTCTTCATCTGTTTCGGTATTGGCCAGAACAACCGTAGCGCCAAAAATCACTTTACCGTTATTTGGCATTTTGGTGACATCAATAACTTGGCAATTGGCTAATTTCCCTTCAATTTCTTGAATACGGCCTTCACAAAACCCTTGTTGCTCACGAGCTGCATGATATTCCGCATTTTCTTTTAAATCGCCATGTTCGCGGGCTTCAGCAATGGCGGCAATAATTTGTGGACGACGTTCGTTTTTTAAAAAATCAAGTTCTTCGCGCAATAATTCAGCTCCACGCACAGTCATAGGAATTTGTTTCATAACTCTCCTTTATACTTTTTTCAGATAAAAACAAAACCACGGCATTATAACGAATGTCGTAGCTATAAAATTAGTGGAATTAATAGAAAATGATTTACTCAATCTTATTCGCAGTCTATTATTGTTCGTCTGAATAAAAATAGCAACTGTTTTAACCGCACTTTATCTGTAATCCTATGCTGACAATATCTCATTTCCCTCAAAAAATCCTGTTATCTGTGGCCCTTTTTAGTAGTGTCGCATTTGCTCACATTGATGTTGCCCATATTGCCAATGAATTACCGCAGGGTTCCAGTTTGGGATTGATTGCAAAAAATCTACAAACCAATGAAATCATTACTTCACACAATGCACAAACCTTTATGTTACCTGCAAGTACACAAAAAGTCTTTACCGCCTTGGGGGCTAAATTAGCCTTAGGCGATTCTTTCCAATTTTCTACCGCACTTTTAACCAATGGTAAGGTGCAACAAAATCAGCTAGAGGGTGACTTAATTGTGAAATTTAGTGGTGATCCTGATTTAACCAGTGGCCAACTCTATAATTTACTGGCGCAACTTAAAAAACAACACATTCAAAAAATCAATGGAAATTTAGTGTTAGATACCTCCGTTTTTATCGGCCATGACAGAGGTTTAGGTTGGATCTGGAATGATTTAACAATGTGTTTTAATTCTCCACCGGCAGCTGCAAATATCGACAACAACTGTTTTTATGTCGATTTAGATGCCAATGTACCTGTGGGCGAAAATGTGAAAATTAATGTACCATCACATTTTCCTGTCCAAATTTTCGGGCAAGTCAAAGTTGTGAATAACACGGAAGCTCCCTATTGCCAGCTAGATGCGGTAGTACATGATAATAATCGCTACCAAATCAAGGGCTGTATCGCCCGTCAAAGTAAAGCCTTCGGATTAAGTTTTGCCGTCCAAGATCCTGATGCTTATGCTGCTGCTATTATCCAACGACAATTAAAGCAACTGGGTATTCAATTTAACGGGCAAATACAACAACCGCAACAACCCCAAAACGGCCAAATCTTAGCTGAACATAAATCTAAACCCTTACCTGAGCTGTTGAAAAAAATGATGAAAAAATCTGATAACCAGATTGCAGACAGCCTTTTTCGCACGATTGCCTATCAAACCTATAAGAGACCAGCCTCATTTCAATTAGGTGCAACTGCCTTAAAGCACACCTTAAACAAAGTAGGTATTCAATTTGGTCATAGTATTATTGCGGATGGTTCAGGGCTTTCACGACATAATTTAGTTGATCCACAAACAATGTTACAAGCTGTTGAATATATTGTAAAAAATGAAAATACATTAAAATTAATGGAAACATTTCCTATAGCCGGCGTAGACGGCACTTTAAGTGGCCGTGGAGGGTTAATTCAAGCACCATTAATTAAAAATATCAGTGCTAAAACAGGGGCGTTAAAAGGTGTCTATAATCTTGCCGGTTTTATGACGAATGCCCGTGGTGAAAAAATTGCTTTTATTCAGTTTATCAATGGTTATTCCACTGGAGAATTGGAAAGCAAAACCAAACGTGCACCTTTAGTACAGTTTGAACACAAATTATACAATGCCATTTATGCTGAATAATTTTCACAAATGTTTTGACTTTTTAAGATGAAGTCAGTAAGTTATCAACTATATTTGTTATTTTTATTATCATAAGTTAAAGGAGCTTTAAATGTCTGAATCTCGTTTAGTCATTGATTCCCGTACTGAATCAACTTCGTTACTGCAAACCCACAAAGTCTTACGTAACACCTATTTTTTATTAGCATTAACCCTGACTTTTGCTGCCGTTGTTGCTTTCGTCACTATGTCTTTGGGATTACCAAGACCGGGAATTATATTAACCTTGGCCGGTTTTTACGGGTTATTATTCTTAACTCATTCTTTAGCTAACAGTGGCTTAGGTATTTTAGCCACATTTGCTTTTACGGGATTTTTAGGTTACACCATTGGTCCGATTTTAAATATGTATCTCGGTGCAGGTTTAGGTGATTTGGTTGTCATGGCATTAGCGGGTACAGCAGTCGTGTTTTTCTCCTGTTCAGCCTATGTCTTAACCACAAAAAAAGATATGTCTTTCCTTTCCGGTATGATATTCACCCTATTTATCGTATTAGTGGTTGGAATGATTGCAAGTTTCTTCTTTAAATTCCCGGCACTTCATGTGGCATTAAGCGGTTTATTTATTTTATTCTCCAGTGCAGCAATTTTGTATGAAACCAGCAATATTATTCACGGCGGAGAAACGAACTATATCCGCGCAACAGTGAGTTTATTTGTATCAATTTACAACTTATTTATTAGCTTATTGAATTTATTGTCTATTTTCCGTGGCGATGATTAAGTTAAATAAAAATAAAAAAACGCCCTTTCTAGGGCGTTTTTTATCACCTTAAAATGGATAATGAGTATGTTGAAAGTCAATCAAATTCAAATTGAAACTGATCCTCAAGGCTATTTATTAAACAGACTTGAATGGAACGAAAATGTAGCATTGGCTATTGCGGAAAAAGAAAATTTGGTACTCACTGATGCACATTGGGAAGTTATTTTTTTTGTGAGGGATTTTTATCAAGAATACAACACCTCACCGGCGATCCGAATGTTAGTGAAAGCAATGGTACAAAAATTAGGCGAAGATAAAGGTAATAGTCGTTATTTGCAGCGCTTATTCCCTGACGGGCCGGCAAAACAGGCAACAAAATTGGCCGGATTACCGAAACCTGCAAAGTGCTTATAAGTTTTTTGCAAATAATAATAATTATCACTTGACACTCTTTTTCATATCCTTATAATTTGTAGGGCATTTAACTTACAGAATTAAGGAGAATAGAATGCGTAAATTAATAATGACACTGAGCCTTGTGCTTTTCGGTTTATTCAGCAATGCGGCATTGGCTAAAATGAAAGTCATCACAACTTTCACCATTATCCAAGATATTGCACAAAATATCGCCGGAGATGCCGCTGAAGTACAATCTATCACAAAACCCGGGGCTGAAATCCACGATTACCAGCCAACCCCTAAAGATGTCGCAAAGGCACAAAAAGCCGATCTCATCTTATGGAATGGGTTAAATTTAGAGCGTTGGTTTGAGCGTTTCTTTCAAAATATGCCGAATAAAGCAGCAGTAGTCGTCACTGAAGGCATTACACCAATGCCGATTTTAGAAGGCGAATATAAAGATTTGCCAAATCCACATGCCTGGATGTCTGTTTCAAATGCATTAATTTATGTTGAAAACATCAAAAATGCCTTTGTAAAATATGATCCGCAAAATGCCGCTGTATATGAAAAAAATGCAGCTGCATACAGCGAAAAAATCAAACAGTTGGACAAGCCACTGCGTGAAGCCTTATCTCAAGTGCCGGAAGCACAACGCTGGTTAGTAACCAGTGAAGGTGCATTCAGCTATTTAGCGAAAGATTATGGCTTTAAAGAAGCTTATTTATGGCCAATCAATGCTGAACAACAAGGCACGCCACAACAAGTTAAAAACTTGATTGAAACTGTACGCCAAAATAATATTCCTGTGGTTTTTAGCGAAAGCACCGTTTCGCCAAAACCAATCAAACAGGTTGCTAAAGAAACTAAAGCGAACTACGGTGGTGTACTTTATGTAGATTCTCTATCTGCTAAAGGTGGACCAGTACCAACTTACACCGATTTATTAAATACCACCGTATCTACTATTGTTAAAGGATTTAAAAAATAATGCCGACTATCACTGCCGCAATTTGTGTAAAAGACGTTACTGTTCGTTACAATAATGGCCACACCGCTATTCATGATGTGAATTTTCATTTGGAAGGTGGCACAACCTGTGCTTTGGTTGGTGTGAATGGCAGTGGTAAATCAACCCTTTTCAAAAGTTTAATGGGCTTAGTCAAACCGCAACAGGGAGAAATTACCCTGTGCGGTTTTCCTATAGCACAAGCCTTAAAACAAAATTTAGTTGCCTATGTACCACAAAGTGAAGAAGTAGATTGGCAATTTCCAGTGTCTGTTTACGATGTGGTGATGCAAGGGCGTTATGGGTATATGAATTTCTTGCGAATTCCGACCGCACTTGACAAACAAAAAGTCCAACAAGCAATGGAACGAGTGGATATTGCTCAGCTTGCGCATCGACAAATAGGCGAATTATCAGGCGGGCAAAAAAAACGGGTCTTTTTAGCCCGTGCTCTCGCGCAACAAAGCCATATTATTTTATTAGACGAACCTTTTACCGGCGTAGATGTAAAAACCGAAAATGCCATAGTGGATTTATTAGGACAACTTCGCCAAGAAGGACATTTGATTTTAGTTTCTACCCACAATCTCGGCTCAGTCCCTGATTTCTGCGATCAAGTTGTAATGATCAATCGAACGGTTATTGCTTCGGGCACGACGGAAACAACCTTTAACCAACATAATTTAGAATTAGTTTTCGGCGGTGTATTACGCCATATTAAATTACAAAGCGAACATTTACATGATGATGAAGACAACCGTGCTGTAACTGTTTTAACCGATGATGAACGCCCTGCCATATTCTATGGTCAAACAAAAATTGATCCACCGGCACCAATTGTAAAAAATTGTCTGCTCGAAAACACTGATAAGTAAGGCGATACGATATGTTAGAATTATTATTAGAGCCTTTCAGCTACGATTATATGATCAAAGCCATTTGGCTGAGTGCCACAGTGGGTGGAATCTGTGCCTTTATGTCTGCTTATTTAATGCTCAAAGGTTGGTCACTCATTGGTGATGCACTCTCTCACGCCATTGTACCCGGTGTTGCGATTGCTTATGCGCTTGCTCTACCTTATGCCCTTGGTGCCTTTTTCTCCGGTATTTTAGCCGCTCTTTCAATTTTATGGATTAAATCTATTACCAAACTAAAAGAAGATGCTGTCATCGGATTTATCTTTACGACCTTTTTTGCTATCGGCTTACTCATTATTTCACTCAATCCAACCTCGGTGAATGTACAAGACGTTATTTTAGGAAATGTGTTGGGTATTGCAGATGAAGATGTCCTTCAAGTCAGCATTATCATTTTGATTTGCTTAGTTTTCTTATTGCTCTTTTGGAAAGATTTATTACTGGTTTTTTTTGATGAAATCCAAGCCATATCTGTAGGTTTATCGCCTATTCGCTATAAAATTCTCTTTTTCACATTATTAAGTGCCTGTGTAGTGGCAGCCCTACAGACTGTAGGAGCAATTTTAGTTATCGCCATGGTCATTACCCCGGGTGCAACTGCTTATTTACTCACGGATAAATTCAGTAGATTACTGATTATTTCTGTTTGCCTCGGTTTTTTTACCAGTGCCATTGGTGCTTATGCAAGCTATTATTTAGACGGTGCAACAGGTGGCATAATCGTGTGTCTTCAGACCGCACTTTTCCTGCTCGCATTCTGTTTTTCACCTAAATACGGTGTTTTTATGTTACCTAAATTGAAAGCAAAGCAGGAGAAATACCATGGATAATTTGCTCTTTTGGTTTAGCGAACCCTTACAATACCCATTTATGCAAACTGCAATGATTACCGCCTTAATTGTTGCGGTGATTTGTGCGTTACTATCTTGTTACTTAGTACTGAAAGGTTGGTCGCTCATGGGAGATGCCATTTCTCATGCCGTACTACCCGGTATTATTATGGCTTTTTTGCTAGGTCTCCCTCTGATGATTGGTGCCTTTATTTCCGGACTGACTTGTGCAATGGGTGTCGGCTATTTAAAAGAAAACAGCCGTATTAAAGAAGATACAGCTATGGGGATTGTATATTCCGGTATGTTTGGATTAGGTTTAGTGCTTTTCACCAAAGTGGAAACCGACCAGCATTTAACTCATATCCTCTTCGGCAATTTACTCGGTATTCATCATAACGAGTTTGTACAAACTCTCATTATTTCCTTTGTTGTTTTCCTGATTGTATTAATCAAACGCCGTGATTTTCTGCTTTATTGCTTTGACCCAAGCCATGCCAGAGTTGCAGGTCTATCGCCACGTCGTTTATATTATGGCTTATTGATTTTACTGGCATTAACTATCATTACTGCAATGCAAGTAGTAGGTGTCATTTTGGTGGTTGCAATGCTTATTTCACCGGGTATTACTGCTTATTTACTTACCTCTCGGTTTGATCGAATGGTTATCATTGCTATCATCACCTCAATAATATCGAGCTTACTTGGTATTTTAATCGGTTATCACATTGATGCTGACATCGGTCCTTGTATTATTTTGTTACAAGCCTCCTTTTTCCTACTCGCTCTTATCCGACAAAAATTTAAAAGTGCGGTTAGTTTTAAGTGAGTTTTATAATCTACAGAATTTTTTTGCTTTAGCTATTTTCATTTAATGGATTTTAGCATAGCATAACAGCTACACTTTAGCTTCCTAAAGTGATGGAATTACCCATTAACTATACTTTCCTCGTAAAAGGAGTCACTATGAAATTTCGTCTTGCCGCATTAGCAACTACCGCATTATTCGCCAGTAGCGCAAGCTTCGCCGGTGTAGTCACTGCTTCATCAAACATTGATTTTTTAGCCATTGACGGTCAAAAACCAAGTAAAAACCTATTTAAAGAAACTAAATCTTTCACAATTAATGATACGAATACACACCAAGTTGTTGTACGGGTTTCCGAAGTTGTCCGTTCCGGCTCAGATCGTTCTTTATTTGAAAGTGATCCTATTGTGCTTACTTTCCAAGGTTCTAACGAGGATATTCAAATTTCTGCTCCACGCCTTGACAATGAGCGTGATGCCAACCAATTCAGACACAATCCACAAATTACAATAAAAACCGCAAGCGGAAAAACCCTTGAAACCAAACAAGAATACTTAAAACAAGAAGGTTTCTTGCCCGGTGTTAATTTGGTGGAAAATTTAGCGGAATACAATAACTCCGGTTCTGTCGCCTCTGTACCAAGTTTTGCTTCCACAACCTTACCGGCGACGATTGCAACTGTTGGATCTAACGGTAAAGTCAGCAAAGGTAAAGTCACCGTTCAAGGCGAAAATGCGGCTGAGCAAATGTTACAATATTGGTATCAACAAGCCGATGCTGAAACACAAAAGCGATTCTTAAACTGGGTAAAAAACCAGAAATAATCTCTTATAAAATGACGCACAGCCATGTGCGTCATTGTTTTTATTCCCTTTCTTAATCAATTTTAGGAGCTACGATGCACACGACTTATCGCACCCTATCCTCCAATAAACGTATTGCTTTAATTGCCCATGATCATTGTAAAGCAGATTTAATAAACTGGGTCAAAACCAACCGCACTTTGCTCTCAGCACACCAATTATATGGTACCGGCACGACCGGCAATTTGATTACACAAGAAACCGGCTTAGCTATTCATAGCTTACTAAGTGGCCCAATGGGAGGTGATCAACAAATCGGCGGTTTAGTCGCCGAGCAAAAAATTGACCTTATTATTTTCTTTTGGGATCCAATGAACGCCGTTCCCCACGATCCCGATGTAAAGGCTTTAATGCGGATTGCAACGGTTTGGAATATCCCTGTAGCAATGAATATGGCAACTGCTGATTTTCTCATTAGCTCACCGGCATTCAATGAATCCATAAATATTCGTATTCCTGACTATCCACGCTATTTACAAGAACGATTAAAATAGTCCTAAGACCGACCGCACTTTTGAACCTAATATAGAGGAGAGATTCTATGGCATTGATCTTAAATATTTTAAATTTCGTCTTAGGTGGTTTTGCTGTGACATTAGGTTGGCTCTTTGCAACCATTATTAGTGCAGTATTAATTATCACCCTGCCTTATTCCAAAGAAATGGCTCAACTGGCACGCCATCAACAAGCCGAAAAGGAATTGAGAAATCGCTTTCAATAAAGACAGGGGAGTTTACCCCACGAAACAAATAATGAAGCTCTATGATCTGTTGAAATTGATAAAGTTCTAACGACATCACCACATTTTCTATAATGTCGCATTCAAGTGAAAAAATGCCTTATAACTTCAGCTGAGCTACTACTGATTTCGCTCTGGTTAAGAATTTACGGCGTTCCGCCTCCGGCATTCCGTCGCTGGTTCCCGGCAATTTCACTGTCATAGGATTAACCGGTCTGCCGTTAATATGAAACTCATAATGCAAATGTGGGCCGGTAGAACGGCCAGTATTACCAGATAGTGCAATACGCTCACCACGTTTAACTGTTTGCCCGACTTTCACTAAGGTTTTGCTCAAATGCATATAAACAGTTTGATACTGACGGCCATGGCGAATCATAATATAACGCCCTGCCCCATTAGCTTGATAAGCAATTTTTTCGACTACTCCGTCTGCCGGTGCAATTACAGGTGAACCAATAGGTAATGAAAAATCCACACCTTTATGCGCTGCAATTCGCCCTGTCACCGGATGACGACGTGTTGGATTAAAAGGAGAAGAAATTCGCGCCTGTCGCTGCATAGGGAAACGGGCAAATCCTTTGCCTAAGGTTTCACCTTGCTGATTATAATATCGCCCGTTTTCTGCTTGAATCGCATAATAACTCTTTCCTTGGCTCATAATATGAATTCCTTCCACCGATCCCTGCCCTGTCAGCTGATCAGCAAGATATTCACGAGAAATTAAAATCGCAAATTTATCCCCGTTTTTTAACTGTTTCATACTAAACTGCCATTGAAGTGCGGTCACTAATTGGCTGATTTGGCGTTTATCCAAGCCAATTTTTTGTAAGCTTTGGTTTACTGTACCGACGACTTCACCTCGCAAAATTTCCTTTTTCCAAATACTTTTTTTCTCAACGACTTTCAACACAAATATGCCTTGTTCATTGCGTTCGTAAATGCGTTCCTCTTTTTGCGATACTAACCAATTTAAATATTCCAACTCATTGTTATCATCTAAAATCCAATAAAGTTGCTGACCTGCAACCAATTTATTCAAATTGCCATCAATCGCAATCAACTTTGCTGCTGCCTCTTTTTCTAAACCGGATTGCTCTAATACATCTGCCAGTTTTTCACCACGTACAACCGTATGGCTAAACTGATCCATAATCCGCTGTGCATCTCCGGCAGCCGCCAACAATTCATCTAAGGCTTCTTGAGCAACCGAAGGTAACACCTCAAAGATTTTTACTGTACCGTCAGGCAATTCTACTTCATCATCTGTACCTAATAATTCATCATAAGAAGTCGCTTCATCATCCTGCGGTATTTTCTTTAAATCAGCCTTATTTTCTACCGCACTTTTTGTGGCATCTAGACTATCTGATTGCTGATTTTGTGGCGTTAAGGAAACAAAGTGTTCGTCTGAAGGCTTATGAAGGGGAATAGCAGGCTCAACCTGTTCTTTCAAACTGAGCAACACACCGAGGCTAATCGACAAGATAGCAAAAAAGAAAATCACCGTTTTAATTCGGGATTTTCGTCTGCGTCGTTCTCTTGCCAACTTAACGTGTTGCACTGTACCAAGCCTTACTTAAATTAAAATACCGTCACTTCTGACAGCTATACTAGAAAAGAATTCATTATACATAATAAAAAGCAAATCAACTGTATAAATTATCGACAAAAGTGGGTATTTCTCCCCCATCAACTTGTTAAATGATGAAAAATAAGCTATCTTTTCTCCACTCATTTTATTGATTGCCGATTTTTTCAACTTATTATATGCAAATTCATTCGATCCGCTTACCTTTAGTGGAACTTCACAATATTTCGGTGATTTCTGCTCAAAAAAACATATTACAACAGATCAATTTACAAATCTTTCCCAATTCAATTATTACCATTGTCGGTCCAAATGGGGGCGGGAAATCAACACTATTAAAAGTCTTATTGAAATTAATTCGGCCTACTACAGGCACTGTAAAATATAGCCATAATCTAAAAATCGGCTATGTGCCACAAAAAATTTCCTTGGATCACAGCTTGCCCATTACTGTAGAAAAATTTCTAAAATTAAAGCAAGGTATAAAACCAACAGATATTGATGAAGCATTAAATTTATTATCCATTCGCCCTTTGGCTCAACGTAGCCTACACAAACTCTCCGGCGGTGAAATGCAACGTGTACTACTGGCTCGCGCAATTTTAAACAAACCTAATTTATTGGTATTGGACGAGCCCACTCAAGGTGTAGACATTAACGGGCAATCGGAGCTTTACCAGCTTATTCATCAAATGCACAAAACCCTAAACTGTGCTATTTTAATGGTTTCTCATGATCTCCATTTAGTCATGGCAGACACAAACGAAGTATTATGTATTAATCAACACATTTGTTGTGCAGGTACACCAGAAACTGTCTCCCATGATCCGGAATTTATTCGTTTCTTTGGCGATCAATTTGCTAAAAATATTGCTGTTTATACCCATAACCATAATCATCGCCATGATTTGCACGGTGATATTTGCTGCACGCCAACATCTCATACGGCAACTTGCACACATCATTAGGATATTATTATGCTAGACATTATTTTCCCAGCTTGGCTTGCCGGAATATTACTTTCCTTGATTACAGCCCCACTCGGTGCATTCGTAGTGTGGCGCAAAATGGCCTATTTTGGTGACACCCTAGCTCACTCAGCGCTCCTTGGCGTAGCACTCGGTATTTTCTTAAACATTAATCCTTACCTTGCTATTTTAATTCTCACCATTATTTTGGCAGTAGCTATGGTTTGGTTAGAAAGCAAGACACAATTTTCCGTGGATACTCTTCTCGGTATTATAGCTCACAGTTGCTTATCCTTAGGTGTCGTCACTGTTGGTTTGCTGGAAAATGTTAGAGTGGATTTAATGGGCTATTTATTCGGTGATTTACTTGCAGTAAATATGCAAGATGTATTCTATATCAGCATCGGAATTGCCTTAGTTTTGACCGCACTTTGGCGCTTTTGGACACCATTGATTTCGATCACCGTCAGCCCTGAACTGGCACAAGTAGAAGGCATCAACATACGCCGTATGCGTTTTTTATTGATGATTTTAACCGCATTGACCATTGCTTTAAGCATGAAATTCGTTGGAGCTTTAATTATTACTTCCTTATTAATTATCCCTGCGGCGACCGCAAGACGTTTCGCCAGCACACCGGAAAATATGGCAATCATTGGCGTATTAATTAGTATGATTGCAGTCTCCTTAGGCTTGGCACTTTCTGCGCTATACAATACTGCCGCCGGCCCTTCCGTTGTCATCGCCGCCTCTCTATTATTCACTTTATCTTTAATGAAAAAAGGAACTATATAACATATGAAACAACTACCAGAAGAAACCAATATCGAAAACAGAAGACCCATTCAAAGTCGTGGTAATCCTTTAATTCAAAAATTTGCCGCTTATTTAGCCAAAAAATCACATCCAACACCTAACGAAATCTCTTGTTTAAGTGCCATTTTTGCGGCTTTAGGTGCTATTTGCTTGGTTATTTTTCCATATACACACTTTAGTTTTTTACTGATCTGTGTCATTTTCATACAACTGAGATTACTTTGTAACTTACTGGATGGAATGGTTGCTATTGAGGGAGGTAAGAAAACTGCGATTGGCGATATTTTTAATGAATTTCCGGATCGTATCGCCGATTCTTTATTATTAATTGCACTAGGTTACGCCAGCCAATTAGCTTGGCTAGGCTGGCTAGCAGCGCTATTAGCCATGATGACCGCCTATATTCGAGTCTTTGGTGGTAGTTTAGGATTTTCACAATCCTTTATGGGCCCAATGGCAAAGCAACATAGAATGGCCGTTTTGACGATCTCTTGTTTGCTCTCTATTCTTGAAATTTCCCTATGGCAAACCTATTATAGCCTCTCCATAGGACTGGGTATCATTACATTAGGCAGTGCCTATACCTGCTTTACTCGCACAATGTATATCATCAATCAATTACAACAAAAAAACCGCTAAAAAAGAACCGCACTTTGATCTGCCTATGTAAGACATTCCCAAAGTGCGGTCAATTTTTACTGCATTTCCAAGATTATTTTTGCGTTGCCAATCGCATCATTTCCACAATCACCTTTACCGCACTTTCCATACCTTCCAATGTAATTAACTCGCTCTTGCTGTGGAAATTATAGCCACCGGTAAAAATATTCGGGCAGGCAAGCCCTTTTTCCGCTAACCAAGCACCATCTGTACCACCACGAATGGCTTTATGTTTCGGAGAAATACCACAAGCACGCATTGCTTTGTCTGCCAATTCAATAGATTGTGGTACTTTTTGTACTTGCTCAAACATATTCAAATAGCTATCCTCAATCTCTAATTCGACTAATTTGGGCAACTTTTTCTTCTGATTAAAATCCGTGACTAACTTTTCAATAAAGGCTTTTCGTGTCGCAAAATGAGATCGATCAAAATCACGGATCAAATAATGTAATTCTGCTTTTTCTACTGTACCGCTAAATTGATTTAGATGATAGAATCCTTCTCTGTCCGCCGTTGTTTCAGGTGTTTCATCAGTAGGAAAACCTTGTTGAAATTCACAAGCCAAACTCAACGCATTAATCAACACATTTTTCGCTGTACCCGTATGGGTATTATGCCCATAGAAAATCACCCTTGCACTTGCTGCATTGAAATTTTCATATTCCAACTCGCCTACCTCACCACCGTCAATCGTATAAGCCCAATCACAGGCAAATTTTTCCATAGGAAAAAAAGACATACCCAAACCAATTTCTTCATCGGGAGTAAAAGCAATTCTCAGATTACAATGAGGGCTCTGGCTATTTTTTAGCACCCAAAGTGCGGTCATAATTTCTGCAATTCCGGCTTTATTATCTGCACCCAATAAGGTTTTTCCATCTGTGACGATCAAGGTTTTCCCAATTAAGGCATGCAAAAAAGGCGAAAATACAGGGCTAATAAAATCTTCGCCATTCCCCAATGCAATATCACCACCTCGATAATTTTCAATAATCTCCGGATTTACATTTTTTCCACTTTGTTCCGGCGAGGTATCTAAGTGTGAAATCAGTCCGATTGTCGGTGCATCAGGCACATTAGCCGGCAAAAAGGCGGTTACAACACAATGATCACTTAATTCAATTTGTGTTAAACCCAGATCTTGCAATTCCGCTACCAACTGCTTCGCCAACACCCATTGCCCTGCCGAACTCGGCGATATTTTAGCCCCCCGCTTAGATTGAGTCTCTAATTTCACATAGGATAAAAAACGTGTTAATAATGGTTCTCTCACATCCAACATAAATCTGTTTCTCCTCAACGAAATCTCAAAGTGCGGTTATTTTTTCATAGATTTTTATTTTTGATTTTTAACTGGATCAAAAAACACAAAAATAAAAAGAGCCTGATTATTACATCAAGCTCTTTTAAATAAAGTTATAGTCTAATTAGCTCATATTACCATTGGTAACCGATACCTGCTCCTGCAGAAACTCTACCTTGAGAGTTTACAGAACCATTCAATTTGATAATAACTTTACCGTTATCAGATGCTCTAGAATAACCTACAGCAACAGATGTTGCACTACCAGAAGTACCTCCAGCTGCAGATACCATTGATTTGCCCGGAATATAAACCTGTGGTAAAGAAGCTGCCGCCGCTGCATTTGCAGCCACACCGTCAATTTTCTTATCTAACTTATTAATGCGGTTATTCACTACATTAAAGTTTTGATTCACATTGTTTGCAACTTGTTTCAACTGGTTCACATTCACCGCATCTGTACCTGCAACACCCGGCGCCACATTACTGATCACTT
>JAUNED010000031.1 GCA_030525745.1 Lonepinella koalarum
ACTATCAACAAGTGCCCACACAGATTGTCTGATGAATTGTTAAAGAACAAAATAATTGGTCGGCGAGATAGGATTTGAACCTACGACCCACTGGTCCCAAACCAGTTGCGCTACCAAGCTGCGCTACTCGCCGAATGGGGTGGCTAATGGGACTCGAACCCACGACAACCGGAATCACAATCCGGGGCTCTACCAACTGAGCTATAGCCACCATATTAATATTGGATTATTGCGATGCCTTGGCGCGTCCGATAGGATTTGAACCTACGACCTTTGGCTCCGGAGGCCAACGCTCTATCCAACTGAGCTACGAACGCTTAAAATCATCATTGCGTCGCAACGGAGGCGTATATTAATGATTTCTAGAACTATTGTCTAGCATTTTTTTTTAAATTTCTTAAAATCTCACTCAAGCGATTTTTATTTGTTCAATTTGTTTAAAAAACACCTACTTTTTGTTTATTAGAAAAGCAAATTATTCTATTAATTTAACATTTTTAACTTACGTAATTCGCGACGGCGTTTTCTACGCAACCAACGCGTAATCTTCCATGCTTTTGTAATAGAATAAGCGTAAAGGAAAAATAGGCAGATAAATAAAATAAACATAATCCATTCATTTATATAGAGAATTTCCCCTAGGATACCAAAACCGGCACAAAGTGCGGCAAAAAAAGTAATCAATATAAACGCTTGTTTATGTGTTAATCCAGCTCTGACCATTAAATGATGTACATGCAAACGATCCGGACGGAAAGGGCTTTTGCCTTTTCGCACACGTCGATAAATAATTGTAACCATATCAATCAGAGGAATAGCCACCATCCAAAGTGCTGTGACTGGATTCATTGCATGTCCTTTGCCTTGAGTACTTAACAAAAGAATCCAAATAATCGTAAAGCCAATTAATGTACTTCCACTATCCCCCATAAAAATTTTGTATTGTTTACCAAAAGGAATACACAAATTAAACATTACATAAGGCAAAATGGCAATAATTAAAGCAAAACACCATAATGCTAAATCCATTTGATTATCAAGTAGCATTAAAATACCAATACCGGCAAAAGCAACACTGGATAATCCGCCAAGCAAGCCATCAATCCCATCAATCATATTAAAAGCATTGATAATAGCAATAGTTGCAAATACCGTAATAATGGTTCCTATCACACCTAAATTCACTGTAAAAGGACCTATAATTTGGCCAAGATGTTCAAGGGATAATCTACCATAATAAATCATCAATACGGCAAGTACCGCTTGGATCCCCGCTCTTAAAAATGGACTGATATCAAATCGATCATCTAAGACACCGATTACCAACAATACCAACACACTGAATAAATAGAGTTGTGGCATTTTAGTTTGATCCCATTGCAATAGGTAAAAACAGAGATTCCCGATAAATAATGAAATACCGCCAATTAACGGAATAGCACCCTGATGGCGCTTACGGTAATTAGGTTTGTCAACTAAACCAACATAAATCGCAATGGGTCTAGCGATAAGAATAGTAATAAATGATGCAAGAAATGTTAATAGTAGATCTAACCACATAAGATGCCGAATACCTGTCTAAAGGTTTACTGTTGTAAAAGTGCGCTCAAAACGATGAAAATTTTAACCGCACTAATCCTTTTTACTGACCGATTACGCTCAAACCACCCATATACGGACGTAAAACTTCAGGTACAGTAATACTGCCGTCTGCATTTTGGTAATTTTCTAAAATAGCAACCAAAGTACGTCCTACGGCCAAGCCGGAGCCGTTTAATGTATGTACCAAACGAGTTTTCTTATCTGATTTACTACGGCAACGTGCTTGCATACGGCGAGCTTGGAAATCCCACATATTTGAACAGGAAGAAATTTCACGATAGGTATTTTGTGCAGGAACCCACACTTCTAAATCATAGGTCTTACAAGAACCAAAGCCCATATCACCACTACAAAGCAACACTTTACGATAAGGTAAATTCAATAATTGTAAGACTTTTTCAGCATGGCCGGTTAATTCTTCCAAAGCATCCATAGATTTTTCCGGCTCAACAATTTGTACTAATTCCACTTTATCAAATTGATGCATACGGATTAAACCACGGGTATCACGCCCATAAGAACCGGCTTCAGAACGGAAACAAGGCGTATGAGCAGTCATTTTAATCGGTAAATTTTCTGTTTCTAAAATTTCATCACGCACTAAATTAGTGACAGGCACTTCTGCTGTTGGAATTAACGCATAAGGCACTTCACCTTCAAGTGGATTGGTATGAAATAAATCTTCGCCGAATTTCGGTAATTGTCCTGTGCCGTAAAGTGTTGCATGATTAACTAAATAAGGCACATAAGTTTCCAAATAACCATGTTGTTCGGTGTGTAAATCTAGCATAAATTGAGATAATGCACGGTGCATTTTAGCAATTTGCCCTTTCATTACCACAAAACGGGCTCCACTTAATTTTACACCGGCAGCAAAATCCAATCCGGCAAGCTCTTCCCCTAAAGAAACGTGATCTTTCACCTCAAAATCAAATTGACGAGGAGTTCCCCAGCGCAAAATTTCTTTATTTTCTGTATCATCTTTGCCTAAAGGCACTTCATCTGCCGGTAAATTCGGGATATTCAGGAAAATTTGATTCATTTCCGCCTGAACAGCGTCTAATTGCGCCTTAGCCTGATTTAATTCCTCGCCCATATTATCCATTTCGGCAAGTAAGGGCTCAATATTTTCTCCCTTGGCTTTTGCCATTCCAATAGCTTTAGAACGAGCATTACGTTCAGCTTGTAAAGTTTCGGTTTTGACTTGTAAAGACTTACGTTGTTCTTCCAACGTTGTAAGTTTGTCAGTATCTAGGTCAAAATTACGTTTAATTTTCAATTGTTGAGCGATTTCCGCTAAATTATTTCGCAGTAAATTTGGATCGATCATTTGCTTACCTATTTATAATAAATATTAAAAATGTGGATTATTCTATATTGGATTGAAAAAATACTCCAGCAGACAGACAACTAAAACAGACTAAAATTCATTGTTTTTATACCGCACTTTTGGACTTTGTCTATCCTGCTCACGTAGCCAGTCTAATTTTTCCCTGATTTTGCTTTCCATTCCCCGGTTAGTCGGGAAATAAAATTGGCTCTCTTTTAATTCAGGTGGAAAATAATTTTCACCCGCAGCATAAGCATTAGGCTCATCGTGCGCATAGCGATACTCTGCACCATAGCCTAATTCTTTCATTAACTTTGTCGGTGCATTACGCAAATGTTCCGGTACCTCAAAATCTGAGGTTTCTTTCGCCTGTATTTTAGCTTGATTAAATGCGTTATAGACAGCATTACTCTTGGGTGCAACAGCTAAATAAACGATGGCTTGAGCAATGGCTCTTTCACCTTCAGCAACCCCTACTCGAGTAAAACAGTCCCAAGCAGCCAGCGCAACTTGCATAGCTCTAGGATCGGCATTGCCAATATCTTCCGAAGCAATCGCCAATAATCGACGTGCTACATATAAAGGATCGCCACCGGCCGTAATAATGCGGGCATACCAATATAAAGCTGCATCAGGCGCCGATCCTCGAATCGATTTATGCACTGCAGAAATCAAATCGTAAAAGCGATCCCCCTGTTTATCGAAACGAGCCTGACGTTCACCTAACACCTCAGCTAATAAAGTGCGGTCTAATTTTTTCTCGTTTTGCGTATTCAATTCCGCCATATCCACCATCATTTCTAAAGAGTTCAATGCTAAACGAGCATCACCATTCACATATTCTGCCAATAAACCAAGTAAATTCTCTTCAAAAATTAGCCGCTCTTTTCCCAATCCCCGTTCGGGATCCGCAATGGCTTGGCTCAAAACCTGTTCAATATCTGCTGTAGTAAGTGGTTTTAGAATATAAATTCGAGTTCGGGAAAGTAACGCGTTATTCAATTCAAAAGAGGGATTTTCTGTGGTTGCACCGATAAAAATAATTGTACCGTCTTCAATATGTGGCAAAAACGCATCTTGCTGGCTCTTGTTAAAACGATGAACTTCATCAACAAATAATAGGGTTCGGCGATGAGCTAAGCGATTTTGTTTCGCCCGTTCAATAGCATCACGAATCTCTTTGACACCACCTGTGACGGCAGAAATTCGCTCCACTTCTGCATTAATAGACTGGGCAATAATTTCCGCCAAAGTCGTTTTTCCTGTGCCTGGCGGTCCCCAAAAAATCATCGAATGTGCATAACCTGCCTCTATCGCTTTACGCAACGGCTTACCTTCAGATAATAAATGTTGTTGCCCACAATATTCTTGTAACGTACTGGGGCGCATTCTCGCAGCTAGGGGACGAAAATCCTGCTCGGCAAAATCAAAACTGAGATTAGCCATAGACAAATCCTATTTTTTGCCTTTACGCTGGTCATCAAATTCTGCCCCTTTCGGCACAGAAAATTGGAATATATTGTCGGCTAAAGGACTATTCGTAATATTTCGTAATATATACAGATTGGATTGTCCGTCTTTTTCGATGGTACTGAAGCCTTTCAATACACCTTCTGCATCAATACGAATATCAAATTGCTTGATATTGCTGTTTTTGGATTTTGGTTTTAAGACAAAAGTATCCGCATTTTGCTGCACGTTATATTGATCCCAATGGCTTTTTTCGTTGCTGGTTAGGAGCACGAAAGGCGTGTTATTCACTGCATCTTTCACCCAATTTGCCGTTACTTGTTCCACAAAGGGATCGTAAAACCAGAGGGTTTTTCCATCCGCAATAATCTGATTTTCCTGTGGTGTTTTATTATCCATGCGGAATAAATTCGGTCGTTTAATCTGAATTTTACCACTCCCTTGTTGCACCTGCTTACCATCAGCAGAACTTACATTTTGGCTAAAATCCGCACTAAATACACTCACTTTCTGCAAACGTTGCTGTAATTCTGTCGTTGCATCTGCCCATGCCATCGGCATTGTTGCAACCAACGTAAAAAGTGCGGTAAAAAATTTACCTCTTTTTTTATGCATCTTACTCATAGACACTTTCCTTTCTCATTAATATTCTGTCGGGCGACTAAGCAGTTCTCTTTTACCGTTTCTCATTTCCGATACAATGCCCTGCTCTTCCAATTGTTCCATTAAAGTCGCAGCACGGTTAAATCCAATTTTCAAACGACGTTGTAAAAAAGAGGCCGATGTCATTCCTGTATTCACAACAATATCAACCGCCTGATCAAATAAAGGATCTAACTCACCACTTCCACCACTTAAATAACCACTTTCGTCATCTGTATCTTCATCAACAGATTCCAAAATAGAAGAAATATAATTCGGTTTTCCTCTGGCTCGCCAGTCTTTTGCGACACGAATTACTTCATCATCAGTCATAAATGCACCATGAACACGTACCAAATCCGTCGTCCCGTTACCTAAATACAACATATCTCCTCGCCCTAATAATGCTTCCGCACCGTTTTGATCCAAAATGGTGCGAGAGTCATTACGCTGAACAACCGTAAAGGCAATTCTGCTTGGAATATTCGATTTAATTAATCCGGTAATGACATCAACCGATGGACGTTGCGTTGCCAAAATAACGTGAATTCCCACCGCTCTTGCTTTTTGAGTTAAACGAGCAATCAATTCCTCTACCTGCTTACCGGCCACCATCATTAAATCAGCAAACTCATCAACGATAACGACTATGTAACTTAATTTTTCTAAAATCGGCGCAGAGGTTTCCATTGAATCAGAAGGCCTCCACATCGGATCGGGAACACCAATTCCTTGCTCACGAAAAGCCTCAATACGCTCGTTAAATCCTTCAATATTACGCACATTTAGCTTAGATAATAATTGATAACGGCGTTCCATTTCATCTACACACCAACGCAGGGCATTAGCCGCTTTTTTCATATCCGTCACGACTTCTGTGAGTAGATGAGGAATGTCGTTATAAACAGATAATTCCACCACTTTCGGATCGATCATAATGAATTTGACTTCTTCCGGTTTTACCTTAAACAGCAAGCTCAAAATCATCGTATTAATGCCCACTGATTTTCCAGACCCTGTCGAACCGGCCACCAATAAATGCGGTGTTTTCGCCAAATCAATCACAATGGGCTTACCGCTAATATCTTTTCCTAATGCCATTGGCAATAAAGCTTTACTATTACGGAATTCATCACTGTCTAACACATCGCGCAACCACACGGTTTGGCGCTGAGCATTCGGTGTTTCGATACCGATATAAGGCTTATCGGGGATCGTTTCTGCAACACGAATTGCCCTAAACATCAATGCTCTCGCAAGATCCGTATCAATATTAGTCACTTTTGAGGCTTTAATCCCCGGCTGTAATTCCAATTCATAACGGGTAACAACAGGGCCTATCAGCACATCTTTCACTGTCGCTTTTACACTGAAATTGCGTAACTGTTGTTCAATACGTTGTGAAGTTTTCTGAATTTCCTCTTGATTAATATTTTGCACCGATTGATTATGACTATCCAATAAGTCCAAACTAGGCATTGCTGTCGTTGGTTTTTCACTGGCAACAGGATCACCAAATAAATTAATGGCTTGTTCAATACTAATTGTGCGTAACCCTTTATTTGATATATCAGCCTTTACTTCTGGAGAGATATCAACCTCTTGAAAGCCTAAATATTGCCATTGTGATGGTGTTTTCGGCTCCTCAATTTCTTCAGCTTCTTCAGATATTTCTACTATTTCTCTTTCTTCGCTAAAATTCTTTTCCATTGAAAAATGCTCGGAAATACTGACGCTTGGAATTTGCACAGATAATGGCGGTTCTTGCAAATCCCTCACAAAACTCACCGCACTTTCAGCTTGTAGAAAATCTGGTTTTAAATTTTCTGGTGTCTGAATACTGACTACCGGCAAATCAATCATTTGCTCTTGGTATAAATCTTCCGCAGGTTTAAAAATATCTAATTCGGAAGCTTGGCCAAGTGGATATAAATCATGTCTGCTTTCCGTATTAAATTCTTGAGAAGATTCAAGAATATCTAATCTATTTTCCTCATCATTTATAATATCTTCTTCATCTTCAGATAACCTAATTTCAGATGCCAAATTGTCCTCAATATGGTGCTCATTTTTTAAGGTTAGCCAGCCATAAAATGCCACCAATAAACGAATTACTGATGAGCCTGAAGATAAAATAAATCCCGTTATACTTAAAATAACCGATAATACCAATAACCAAAATTGCCCTAATAAACCTAAGAAGCCTTGAACCAACACCGCACCCAATACACCACCGGCAAGATGATAGCTACTATTATCTAAAAATAGGCTTGCTAACACAGTTAATCCCATCATCATCAAGAAAAAACCGAATAATCGCAAAAAAAATCTCTGCCATGAAAGCGCATTCCGACTCCGTAAAAAATACAGCGGGACAAGGCTCATTATGAAAGGTAATATGTTACCAATTTTACCGAAAAGAACAAAAAACAGATCGATAATCCAAGCCCCTAAAGCCCCCGCTTTATTAATCACTTCAGGCTGATAGGCAGAAACCGACCAAGTGTTGTCAATAGGGCTATAGCTCGACCAAGCAATGATTAAATAAAAACCAAATATTGCCAAGGCAATGTATAACAGTTTTAAGCAATATTTGCGGGCAGAAAAATCCACTGTAATTCTTTTTATCATTCTACGACTACTTTAATTGTAAATAATTGGTTTGTTTCACTTCTTCCATTACTACATATGTGCGGGTATCATTCACCCCCGGTAAACGTAATAACGTCGTGCCGAGTAACTTGCGGTATTCCGCCATATCAGCTACTCGGGTTTTTAATAAATAATCAAAATCGCCGGAAACCAAATGGCATTCTTGAATTTCGTCTAATTCTTGTACTGCATGATTAAATTCTTCAAAAACATCCGGCCGTCCCCGTACTAATGTAATTTCTACAATCACCAATAACGGCGAATTCAATAATTCAGGGTTTAACAGTGCCCTATACCCCATAATAACCCCTTGTTTTTCAAGGCGTTTTACTCTTTCCAAACAAGGCGTTGGGGATAATCCGACTTTTTTTGACAAATCAATATTTGAAATCTTACCGTTACGTTGTAATTCATTCAAAATCGCAAGATCGATTTGATCCAGCGCCTTAGGCAACTTTTTCTCCATAAAATTCCCTCTTTTAATTGAAATAACCAAGCAATAGCATAATATACTATATTTAAGCAATTATGTTGTTGTTTTTAAAAATTATCTAATATAGAAAGCGCATCTGACAGTTTTTTCACCGTAAAAACTTGCATATTTTGCACAGCACTTTTCGGTTTATTACCAAAAGGCACTATTGCCCGTTTAAAACCATGCTTAGCGGCCTCATGAATACGTTCCTGCCCACTTGTTACGGGGCGAATTTCTCCTGCCAAGCCAACTTCACCAAATACCACTAAATCCTGTGGTAACGGACAATTACGAAAACTCGAAATCAACGCCAACAATAAAGCAAGATCCGCTCCCGTTTCGGTGACTTTCACACCACCTACCACATTCACAAAGACATCTTGATCAGACATTTGCAAACCACCGTGACGATGCAATACAGCAAGTAATAATGCCAAGCGGTTTTGCTCCAAGCCAACAGCGACACGTCGAGGATTCGCAAGCATAGAATGATCCACCAAGGCTTGAAGTTCCACTAATAAAGGGCGCGTACCTTCCCAAAGGACCATGACCGAACTGCCCGGGGTTTGCTCATCACCACGACTTAAAAAAATAGCCGAAGGATTTTTCACTTCTTTCAACCCTTGTTCCGTCATACCAAACACGCCCAATTCATTGACCGCACCAAATCGGTTTTTATGGCTACGTAACGTACGATAACGACTATCCGCCTCTCCTTCTAGCAATAGAGAACAGTCAATGGCGTGTTCCAACACTTTCGGTCCAGCCAATGTCCCATCTTTAGTCACATGTCCCACCATAATAATGGCAACTTGTCGGGTTTTCGCATAACGGGTTAAAAAAGAAGCACATTCACGAACCTGAGCCACGGAACCGGGACTAGACTGAATATCCGCCAAATGCATCACTTGAATGGAATCAATCACAATAATCTGCGGTTTCAGTTGATCAGCTAAATTACAAATTTGTTCCACTGAAGTTTCTGAAAGCATTTTTAACCGTTCCGGCGGCAATCCCAAACGATTAGCCCGCATAGCAACCTGCTGCAAAGACTCTTCACCTGTCACATAAAGTGCGGTCATTTTTTCTGCTAAACCACACATCACTTGCAATAATAAAGTAGATTTACCCGCTCCCGGATGTCCACCAATCAAAATTGCAGAACCGGGAACAATACCACCGCCCAACACACGATCCAACTCATAAAATCCACTGCTGAAACGTGGAGTTTCCTGCAAACTAATTTCTGCCAGCGTTTGAATTTTTGCGTGCGTTTCTCCGGCATAACCACTAAAACGATCATTTTTTACTAGTGTTTTAGTTGAAACTAAACGTACTTCGCTGATCGTATTCCATGCTTTACAAGCAGAACATTGCCCTTGCCAGCGCGCATATTCTGCACCGCAATCGTTACATACATAGGCCGTTTTCGGTGCTTTTGCCATTTATCCTACCACCGTTAATTTCATCAAATTAATCATTCGTTTCACATACTGCCCTTGATACAAAAATTCATTAAGTTTATTCATTGCCACAGTATTATCCTTTGTTTCACTGTGGAGACCGATAATATTCTTCAGCTGTTCATAACAATGTTGATGACTTTCCATCAGCATAGCCACGATACTTTCATTTTGCCTGTTTTCTTGTGCCAATTTACCGAATAATTCCCTGCTTTCTACATAATAATGATATAAATTAAAAAATGCGCCAACTCGTTCCACAGTTTTCATAAAATCTTGCGCAAAAAATGCCGGTGTAAAAAAGACTGTTTCTTCAATTAATTTTTGCTCAAGGGAAAAAAGTGCGGTCAAAATTTGCTGAGAATTCACCGCACTTTTTTCAATCTTCAGAAAATCTCGCCATTGTTCAATCCAATCAATCAATGAAGGAAAACTCCCTTTTGCCAAGCAATAGCCACGTTTGGCTTTACTTGCTGAACTTAATCGCACGCCGTCTGCCAAACTTAAATTTGCTACCAAATTAAACAAATCAGCTAATTCACCTTGTTTTAATTCAAATTCTACTTCACAAATGTCTTCCTTCATTCCATTAGCGACGATTTCGCCACGATCTAAGGCAATTTCAATTTCTGTATATCTGCCACATTCAATTAACCAAGATTGACGTTGAAAATCTGTTGTGAAAATCGGTTTTACCTCTAAATTCGCTGGAATGGAAAAAGAATCTAAGATTGCCAATAAGCTCAAATCCGGTTTGTCATCATTAAGAGAAAAATTATACTCAGGGCGAATATGCAAGCCAGCACTGCTCTTACCGTCAGTTTTTAATGTCATCGTAAATTCCCCCTGTTCAGACCGCACTCTTAATCCCATTTTTTCTCGGGAAAAATAACCGTCTACCGTATCATAATAGGTATTAGCCAATTCCAATTCTTGTTGCTTCAAAATATGAAAATCACTGAGCAACGTAGAAAAATTTTCAGCAAAATGTGGTGTCACTACCAACTTTAATTCAATTTCATTTGTCATCGCACTATCTCTATATATTTTATTTCTTGGAAAAATATGAAAAAACAAACACTATTATAAATCTTTTTCCATTAAAACCGTGAATTTTTCATAAACATAAGGTAATATGCACGCAAATTTCAAGCTCATTATTGGAGACCTTTTATATGGCTATGAATAATTTTCTCGGATTATTTGCCCATTCCCCTTTAAAACCGCTGCAAAAACATGCAGTAAAAGTCACTGAAGCCTGTAATTACCTCTTACCTTTTGTCGATGCAGTCTTCGAAAACGACTGGGATAAAGCCGAGCAAATCCGTTTACAAATCGTAGATATGGAACGCCGCGCCGATGCCTTAAAACGGGAAATTCGCTTGAAACTCCCTCGCGGTTTATTTTTACCTATTGATCGTACAGATTTATTAGAACTGGTCACACAACAAGATAAATTAGCAAATTATGCTAAAGACATTGCCGGTCGAATGGTGAGTCGCCAATTCCCTGTACCTGTTGAATTACAAGTTGATTTTAAAGCCTTTATTGCCCGTAGTTTAGATGCAGCGACACAATCCCAACGTGTTATCGCAGAAATGGATCAACTGTTAGAAACCGGCTTTAAAGGGCGTGAATTAACCTTAGTGAGTAATATGATCAACGAATTGGATAAGATTGAAGACGATACGGATCAAATGCAAATCCAATTACGCCGCCAATTACGCCAAATTGAAGAAAACTATAATCCGATTGATGTGATTTCATTATATAAAATTTTTGAATGGATTGGTGTATTAGCCGATCAAGCACAACGTGTGGGTTCTCGTATCGAATTAATGTTGGCTCGCTCTTAATTTTAACATAGGAGATCACTATGGAATTATTGAACAACTATGGCACAATTCTGATTATTATCACGGCAGCATTTGCTTTTTTTATGGCTTTTGGCGTTGGCGCAAACGACGTGTCCAACGCCATGGGGACCTCTGTAGGATCTGGCACAATCACGGCAAAACAAGCTATCATCATTGCTTTAATTTTTGAGGCTTCAGGTGCCTATTTAGCCGGTGGCGAAGTAACCGAAACTATTAAAAGCGGCATTATCGATCCAAATGATTTTATTGCTCAGCCTGATACATTAGTCTTAGGTATGATGGCTGCCTTATTCGCTTCCGGCTCCTGGCTATTAATCGCTTCCCGTTGGGGCTGGCCGGTATCTACCACCCACTCGATTATTGGTGCAATCATTGGCTTTGCCTGTATTACTGCCGGAGCAGGCTCTGTAAAATGGGGCGCAATTAGTGGTATTGTAGGCAGCTGGTTTATCACTCCTCTCATTGCAGGCGTCATGGCCTATATTATTTTCCTTGTCATTCAAAAGTTAATTTTTGATACCGAAAATCCGCTACGAAATGCCCAAAAATTTGGGCCGCACTTTATGGGGCTAACCGTATTCATCTTAGTCATTGTCACCGTATCCAAAGGTTTAAAACATGTAGGTTTAACCCTTACTACCGCTGAAACCGTCATTGTATCCCTCATTATCAGTGCAATCGCTGGTCTTATCAGCCGCTTCTATTTCCGTAGTAAATCCTTTATTGCAAAAGCGCGTAAAGGCGTATTTGGTGGCGTAGAACGGGTATTCAGTATTTTAATGCTAATGACTGCATGCGCGATGGCATTTGCTCATGGTTCCAATGATGTCGCTAATGCAATTGGCCCTCTTGCCGCCGTAGCCAGTATTGTGGAAAGTGGCGGAAATCTCTCTGCAAATACCCCAATGGCATGGTGGATTTTACCTTTAGGCGCTGCAGGTATTGCCGTAGGCTTGGTAGTCATGGGCTATAAAGTCATGGCAACTATCGGCACAGGGATCACAGATTTAACCCCTAGCCGTGGTTTTGCCGCTCAATTTGCTACTGCTGTTACAGTTGTTGTGGCTTCAGGCACAGGCTTACCGATTTCCACTACACAAACCTTAGTTGGTGCAGTGCTCGGGATTGGCTTAGCACGAGGGATTGCTGCGTTAAATCTAACCGTTATCCGCAATATTATTGCATCTTGGATTATTACACTGCCTGCTGGTGCTTTCTTTGCCATTATTATTTACTCTATATTAAATACCATTTTCCGTTAAAAAATGCGCAAAAGTGCGGTAAAACTCACCGCACTTTTCCTTTTCTACTCAAAACTCGAAAGGAATTATTATGCCGAAATGGGCAAAAAGTATTTTATCTGTTTGTTTTCTTGGGGTGATGTTACCCAATGCTCAAGCTGAAACCCTGTACGTCAGCGAAAACTTAAGTACATTTTTACGTAAAGGTGCCGGTGATAACTTCAAAATTGCTGGTTATATTCAAGCCGGTGAAGCCGTTACCCTCCTTGAACGCAAAGAACGCTACAGCTTAATCCGTGACAGTAAAAATCGTGAAGCCTGGATTTTAAATTCAGAATTAGCAGCCAATCCGAGCAGCAAAAATGAAAATCCCAAACTCAAAGCACAAATTCAGGAATTAACTTTAAAACTCAACCGAATTGATGCTGATTGGCAACAACGTACGGAAGAACTGAAGCGCCGCACGGAAGATAGTCATCAAAAAAGCAGTCAATTATTGGAAGAAAATGCTCAACTTAAACGTGAATTGGAAATTACTAAAAACAAAAACCGTGATTTAGAAGCACTTCTTGATGCCGGTAAACGAGAAATTGCCATTCAATGGTTTATTTACGGCGGATCTGTCCTAGGTGTCGGTTTACTTTTAGGCTTGATCATTCCACTTATTATGCCCAAACGCCGCCGTCGTAACGATGGTTGGTTGTAAAATAGAAAGGTATCATCTGTGCAAATTTACCTCGTAGGCGGTGCTGTCCGAGATCAACTGCTAAATATCCCTGTACAAGATAAGGATTGGCTTGTTGTAGGCTCAACACCACAGCAATTGATTGAGCTTGGTTATCATCAAGTCGGCAAAGATTTCCCCGTTTTCCTCCACCCTAAGACTAAAGAAGAATACGCCCTCGCCCGTACCGAACGAAAATCCGGTCGGGGCTACACCGGATTTATTTGCGATTTTTCCTCTGAAATTACGCTTGAACAAGATTTACTTCGCCGAGATCTCAGCATCAACGCTATTGCTCAGGATTTAAACGGTAAATTATATGATCCCTACAACGGAATAAGCGATTTAGAACATCGCTTGTTACGCCATATTTCCCCGGCCTTTTCAGAAGATCCACTACGTGTTTTACGGGTTGCCCGTTTTGCCGCACGCTTTACCCACCTCGGTTTTCGGGTTGCAGATGAAACCCTCCAATTAATGAGACAACTTACCGAACAAGGTGAATTAGCCTATTTAACGCCGGAGCGCGTTTGGCTGGAAACAGAAAAAGCCTTGAATGAAAAAAATCCCGAGGTTTATTTTGAATTATTGCGAAGCATTGGGGCATTAAAAGTCCTTATGCCGGAATTAGACGCACTCTACGGCATACCGAATCCACCTCAACATCACCCTGAAATCGATAGTTTCGTGCATACTATGTTGGTTCTACAACAAACGGTATTACTTACAGAAAATACAGAACTGAATAAAAGTGCGGTGCGTTTTGCCGCAATTTGTCACGATTTAGGAAAAGCATTCAGCCCCAAATCTATTCTACCTCATCATTATGGTCACGAACAAAAAGGTATTCGACCAACAAGAGAACTTTGCAATCGTTTTAAACTGCCAACCTATTATAAAGAATTGGCAGAACTCAGTTGCCAATATCATACTCATACTCATAAAGCCTTTGAACTTCGGCCGGAAACTATCATTAAATTATTCAATGCATTTGACGTATGGAGAAAACCTCAACGTTTTTTAGAATTCCTCACGGTTTGTTTAGCAGATACCCGAGGTAGAAGCGGATTTGAACAAAAAGAATATCCACAAAAAGAGTTTCTTTGGCAACTTTACCAAACGGCGTTAGAAGTCGATGTACAGCAAGTGATCAATGACGGATTTGAAAAACAACAAATCAGAGACGAACTAAATCGCCGCCGACTCAATTTGATCAAATTAAAAAAAGCGACCTTACTGGTTTAAAAGTAAGATGGAATTTCCTCTTGCTTTGACTTCAATCAGATAAATCGGTAAAATGTCGCTAACTTTTCAGAGAAAATTATAATGAAACTCAACTACTTACTTTCAATTCTCCTTTCTATTTTTATACTCGCTGGATGTTCCACTTTAGATATTAGTGAGCATCGTCCCACAGAAATTAAAACTGTGGCGAAAACTGACCGCACTTGGCAAAAACATCTAAATCAACTTAAACAAATTCACCACTACCAAGCCCAAGGACAACTTGGCTATATCAGTGAGAAAGAACGTTTTTCCAGCCGTTTTGAGTGGCTATATCAAAATCCGAAAAATTACACCTTAAAACTCTATTCAACCATTAGCAGTACCAGCCTTGTATTGCACATGAATGATGCTGGAATGACTATAGCTGATAACAAAGGAAATCAACGTTCCGAGCGTGATGCAAAATTGTTAATGCGCGATATTATCGGTATGGATGTACCTCTTGAAAAACTGGCGATTTGGCTAAAGGGCCAACCAGATGATAACGCAGATTATCAAGTAGGAGAAAACCATTATTTAGCCAATTTTAGCTATCAGATAGAAGATATCACTTGGACAGCGGATTATTTGGTTTATCACGCCACACAACCTTCATTGCCGAAAGATATTTTATTAAAAAACCGTACACAAACCCTCAAAATTCGGGTTGAAAACTGGAAATTCTAAAATGAGCCGATTTTCTACCGCACTTTTAGACCTAGATAGCTTGAAAATTGGCAAAGCTATCCGCTTTCCAAGCCCGGCAAAACTCAATTTATTCTTATATATTAACGGAAAACGCTCTGACGGTTATCACGAACTCCAAACCTTATTTCAATTTTTGGATTATGGTGATTGGTTGACAATCTCTGTTCGTCAAGATCATCAAATTTGCCTTACTCCTCTTATAAACGCAGTAAAAACCGAAGAAAATCTGGTTTATCGTGCAGCAAAATTATTACAGCAGCATACTTGCACAAGGCTAGGTGCCGATATTCATTTAGAAAAAAATCTACCTATGGGGGGAGGTGTTGGCGGTGGTTCTTCTAATGCAGCTACCACACTGCTCGCCCTTAATTATTTATGGAAAACCAATTTATCCATTACCGAATTAGCCACGCTGGGATTAAGTTTAGGGGCTGATGTACCTATTTTTATTGAAGGTTATGCTGCTTTTGCCGAAGGTGTAGGTGAAAAAATAAGTCCTTGTGAACCTAAAGAAAAATGGTATTTGGTATTAAAGCCTCATGTTAGCATTTCTACAGCCTCTGTTTTTGGAGATCCGAATTTAACTCGAGATACACCGAAAAAATGCTTATCTCAGCTATTAAACGAAAAATTTAGCAATGACTGCGAAAAAGTTGTGCGAGATCATTATCCTGAGGTTGAAGAATTACTCTCGTGGTTGATACAATACGCACCGACAAGATTAACCGGAACAGGGGCCTGTGTATTTGCAGAGTTTGATAATGAAGCCAATGCGCAAGCTGTATTTAATCAGAAACCCGATAAATATCAAGGGTTTGTGGCAAAAGGGCTTAACCGTTCTCCATTACATTATTTATTACAACAGCTTTAACAACATAACCGTTTTTCATTCTTAACACTAACTCTGAGGTCAAAACAACATGCCTGATATCAAACTTTTTGCCGGAAATGCAACACCGGAACTCGCTAAACGTATTTCAGAACGCCTCTATATTTCATTAGGTGATGCCACTGTCGGTCGTTTCAGTGATGGTGAAATCCAAGTACAAATTAATGAAAATGTGCGTGGTAGTGATGTGTTTATTATTCAATCTACTTGCGCACCAACCAATGATAATTTAATGGAATTATTAGTAATGGTTGATGCCTTACGCCGAGCTTCTGCCGGCCGTATTACCGCAGTGATTCCATATTTCGGTTATGCTCGACAAGACCGCCGAGTGCGTTCGGCTCGTGTCCCTATTACAGCCAAAGTGGTGGCAGATTTCTTATCCAGTGTTGGTGTAGATCGTGTTTTAACTTGCGATCTTCATGCAGAACAAATTCAAGGTTTCTTTGATGTCCCTGTAGACAATGTTTTCGGTTCACCTGTGTTAATCCGTGATATTTTGAAAAAAACCGATTTAGAAAACCCAATGGTAGTGTCTCCGGATATCGGTGGTGTAGTACGTGCCCGAGCAGTCGCAAAATTATTGAATGATACAGATATGGCGATTATCGACAAACGTCGCCCAAAAGCGAATGTATCTCAAGTCATGCATATTATCGGTGAAGTAAAAGATCGTGATTGTATCTTGGTTGATGATATGATCGATACCGGTGGTACACTATGTAAAGCTGCTGAAGCCTTAAAAGAGCGTGGTGCAAAACGTGTTTTCGCCTATGCTACCCATGCCGTATTCTCAGGTTCGGCAGCACAGAACTTAGCCAGCCCTGCATTAGATGAGATCGTTGTGACAGATTCCATTCCATTATCGAAAGAAATTCAAGCACTTGGCAAAGTGCGTGTATTAAGTCTTTCTGGCATGTTAGCTGAAGCCATTCGTCGTATTAGTAATGAAGAATCTATTTCAGCCATGTTTAATTAATTTTAGATAAAAATATATAAAGTGCGGTGAATTCTAAAAAGGTTTTGAAATTCACCGCACTTTTTTTATGATCTAAATTCTCTCATCAATTTATCTATTTGTTGGCAGTTTTGCTTAAATGCCTTACAGTGTGGGCAAAGCATTAAATGAATTTTGACTTCCATATATTGCTTTAAGGTTAATTTTTGTTCTTGAGATAAAGACACTAATTCGGTGATTTTTTGACAATTTAACATTCAGCCTCCAAACCATTTTTGTGATAAACAAACCTGTAACTGCAATCTGGCACGGTATAGTAAAGTGTGCAAATTAGCCACAGATAATCCACATTCCTGACAAATAAAATCAGAATCTAATTCCAGATAGATTTTCATCATAAACACTTGAGCCTGATTTGAAGGCAATTGATTTAAACAAAAATCAAACACTTGCCAAAATTGTTTTTGCAAGGCAGCCTGTTCTACACCATGCCATTCTTTAGGCATAAAAGCATCTGTATTCCAAGTGCCTTTTTGTTCAAATAACTGAGCAGAAATATCTCTTTCCTCAAAAACAAGCTCAGACTCCATGACCCATTTTTTCTTATCTCTCATCAAATCAATGATTTTATTCTTTAAAATAGCAAACACCCAAGTTTTAAAGGCTGATTGCCCTTTAAAAGAATCTGCATATTTATAGGCATTCATAAAGCTATCTTGCACCACATCTTCTGCTAAATCAGGATCTTTTAAGTGTAATAAAGCAAATTTCACCATTTGCAGCCTAATTTCATCAATTTGTTTTGGTGAAAGTATATCTAATGAAAAATCACTCATTTCACAAAATTACCTTTATTGTCACCATTTGATAAAGGATAAACCACCTCCGCCTCAACCCATTTTTCCCAAAGTTGGCGTAAGACGGCTTTTAGATCCGGATTTTGCTCGGTAAACTCGCTGAGTTCTGCCAGTAAGCCGTTGAGGGAATTTGCCCCCTCTTGCAACGAGCTAAGCAGGAAGAAATCCAGCTCTTCCAAGCGGTTGTAATAGATGCCAAATTCCGCATCTCGCCAAATCAGCACGTTAGTTGGCTCGTTCTCAAACTGTTTGAACTCGCTACGGATAAAGTTTACCGCATATTGACGCAGTTCGGCAGCGCCCGAAAGTTGCATCACGGTATCGTTATCCCATTCAAACTCTGCCGGTACGTTTGCCATTGAAACTTCTGCCAGCAGTTGTGCGTTTTCAAAGTCCATCAGTTCGAGTAAGTGCGGTTCAAAACAGGCGTGTTCTTGGCAGAAAGTTAAAAACTCACCGGCAATATCTTGGAAAAATGGCGAATGCGCCTTGCCTTCCCGCACAAATTTTTCTTTCACCT
>JAUNED010000059.1 GCA_030525745.1 Lonepinella koalarum
ATAGAGATTTTTGCGTTTGGGTTAATTCCTGCCAATAGCGGTCGGCTTCATCGCTATTCCAATCGAATCCTTCCATACAATCGGCAAAAAAGTAACTGATCGGCGTTTTCAAAAAAGTCGCAATCGCCACCAAATGTGCCACATTGATCTTATTCGCCCCTCGTTCATAGCGTGAAAGCTGTGGTTGGGAAATATCCACATACTCCGACAACCTCTCCGCCGAATAGCCCATTTCTCTACGTTTTTGTTGAATGCGTTGACCGACAAGACGGTCGATGTCGGTTGAAATCAGTTGTGCCATAACCCTCTCACAAAATTATGCGTTTATCGCATAATTTTTTGTGATTTTGTGCATTGACTGAATACCAGTAGAGGAATACAATTAGCAAAAATTATTCACCTACTAACTAAAATTTCTTTATAGGAGATAAAAAATGAATAGCTTAAAAATTTTTTCGGTTTTTTCTTTGGATTTAAAGGACGAATAGGGAGACTTCACTATGCTTTATTCTTGCTAGTCTTGGCTGTAAGCTATCTATTTGCTAGTATGATTTTAGAACTCATGAATATAGGGCGAGTTCTCTATAATAATCCCACAACGAGATATACCGAGTATCTTGTATATTTATCTGCACTTTTTGCATTACTTATTGTGCTCAAATATTCCCTTATTATTAGACGTATACACGATTTCAATGAAAAAGCGACAGGCAATAAGTTGTTCCAAGCTATTTTATGGACAGATATTCTTTCACTGTTTAACTTATCTATTACTTATGAAATGAAACATTTTGTTAATTTGGCAATGACAGTGATTTCTATTAGTTGCCTTATTATTCTTGCATTTAAAAAAGGTGATATAAAAGAAAATGATTTTGGCAAACCACAAATTCCGTTTTGGAAGAAAACAAATTCTTAATTAACCTTAATAGGAGAACATTATGAGTAGTTTAAAAAAGTAGCTGTTTTAGTTGCAGGTTTAGGAACGTCGTAAGTGCTTTTGCTGACTGGATTACAATGTATAGTATAGATGGTATTTCAAGTGTAAATCTTGGTGCTTCATTTCGTACTTGTAGATATAGTACATCTCCTTTTGGTGGAGGAGAGACTATATCCATTAGAGTAAGTGGCTCTTACTGCCCTAACTCTATTGAATATAATCCTGAAACAAATACATGGAGAGAATAGCGATGAACATTGATATTCATATCATCAGTAACCAGTCAGAAAAACATTTAGAAATTATTAGTAAACTTGAAGAGATAGGTTACTTATTCTTAAATAAAGAATATAAAAAAGTATCCTGTGGAGATCAATATATTCTGATTTTTTCTCGAAAAACATCTGAACGCAATTTAGATACTTTAAAAGAAAATGTTCAAGACGAATTGAATCATATCATTCCTAATTGATATTCAGATATTCAAATTATGATTTCCTACTAAATTCTATATTTAATACATCAACCTAATGCCATTTGTTTCAAGTGGCATTTTTTATATAGAATGAAAAAATATTTATTTACTCTACTTAATTTAACCACTTCCCTACCAGCCCTCGCCTGTGATGAAGATTACGGTCAAGAGCAACGTTACTCTGCTGGTTACTATCTTAAAAACGGTAAACTAATAAAAAGCAAGGTAGAACAGCAGTTAAATGGAATGCAATCGGTCACATTTGCCGGTTTCTTTGTATTGAACAAGTGTAAAAGTTGTGAAATATTCTCCAAAAGTATTAATAATTACCTTCACATTCAGTTGTGACCGACCAATAGATCTATTAATTCAACTTCTTTATAAAGTTCGTTCGGAGATTCCTTTAATCTGTGTTTAAGTCGTGCACAGCATTACTCTGTTCTTTTGGTAGAACGAGTTAAAATAAACTGATTACGGCCTAAATAGGCTAGAGAGGTCTTGTGTAATGTCATTATTTGAAAGAAAAGCGACAAACAATTATCTCGCTTTTTTAGGTACAATTATGTTTCTTGCTTTTGCATTACGCATAGCGTATTTTTTATAAACAAACTTTGTTCATAATTAAAAAGGGAGCTTAAGCTCCCTTCTTTGATTCATTTCAAATAATATCTATTATTT
>JAUNED010000007.1 GCA_030525745.1 Lonepinella koalarum
ACCCAGCATTTTAACGGCAGCTTCAATACCGTTGTCTGCAAAGGGTTTGTCGGTTTCACCCAATGGCGAAGGAATACTGTCTAGCAAGCCCTCAATATGCCGATCAATGCTGTCGCCAAGTGCAGTGACAATGGTGGGTTGGGTTAAAAATAGGTTCATTCTTGCAACTCTCTTATCTTCCATTGACTACCGTCAGGTAACGTGATGAAAAACTCAGGCGAGTTTATTTCCAATCGCCAGCGGCTGTCTAATTGAAAAGGTTGTTCATTCGGATTTAACACATTAGCAACCGCACTAAACAGCAACTTAGCTTGTTGATTCGGCATCACAAAACCGTCATTTTGCCAACCATTTGGGGTTAAAATCACACGAGCCAGTGGGCTACCGAGTGGATCGGTTTGTATCCAGCGCCATTTATTCTCATAAAATTGAATTACAAGCAAACTTTGCCGGCCATTATTTTCAACTTTAAAGGATTTTACGGATTCAGTCTGTGGCGGTAATTGCTTAATTTCAGGTAATACTGTACAAGCACTGATAAAAAAAATAAAGCAAAAAGATAATAGTTTTAACATTCTTACCTAAAGAAAAAGACCGCAGGCATCAACACTACGGTCTTTTAATTCAATTAATCATTATAATGATGATTGATCAACTGCTACGCCGGCACCCATTGTGGTAGAAACACTAACTTTCTTAATGAAAATACCTTTGGCTGTAGTTGGTTTCGCTTTTACTAAGGCGGCTAATAAAGCTTGTAAGTTTTCTTTCAACTGTTCAGCAGAGAAGCTTGCCTTACCAATTGTGGTGTGAATGATACCGTTTTTATCGTTACGGTAACGAATCTGACCAGATTTTGCATTTTTAACTGCATCAGCTACGTTCGGAGTTACAGTACCCACTTTTGGGTTTGGCATTAAGCCACGTGGGCCTAATACTTGACCTAATTGACCTACAACACGCATAGCATCAGGAGAAGCAATAACAACATCAAAGTTCATTTCGCCTTTCTTGATTTGCTCTGCAAGATCTTCCATACCCACTAAATCGGCACCAGCTGCTTTAGCTGCATCTGCGTTAGCACCTTGAGTAAATACCGCAACACGCACTGTACGACCAGTACCATTTGGTAATACGGTTGCACCACGGACGTTTTGATCGGATTTACGAGGGTCGATACCTAAATTTACTGCAACATCAACGCTTTCATCAAATTTTGCAGTTGCGAATTGTTTTAATACTGCGATTGCTTCGTTAATATCATAAGCTTTTGTAGAATCTACGCCGGCTTTGATTGCTTTCATTTTTTTAGTCAATTTAGCCATTGTATTATTCCTCTACGATTAAGCCCATTGAGCGAGCTGTACCAGCGATTGATTTCATTTTAGTTTCGATAGTAGCACCTGTCATATCTGCTGCTTTAGTTTCAGCGATTTGACGTAATTGTGCTTGAGTTACCGTACCCACTTTGTCTTTATTTGGTTTGGAAGAACCTGATTTTAAGCCTAATGCTTTTTTCAGCAATACCGCTGCTGGTGGAGTTTTAGTCACAAACGTGAAAGATTTATCCGCATAAACGGTGATTACAACCGGAATCGGTAAACCTTTTTCTAAGCTCTCTGTACGTGCATTGAATGCTTTACAGAATTCCATGATATTCACACCTTGTTGACCTAACGCAGGACCAACAGGCGGAGATGGGTTAGCCATACCCGCTGCAACTTGCAACTTAACGTATGCTTGGACTTTTTTTGCCATTTTTTAGTTTCCTCTAAATGGGTGATAACGCTGAAAATCAGCTCCCCTGTGTTGTAAAAGGGCTGTATTTTAATTAAATCCAGCCTTGAGATCAAGGTTTTGTGAATAAAAAATCAACAAAACTCTTGAAAAACAGACCGCACTTCTCGTACCAAAATAACATAAAAGTGTGGGTAAAAATTAATGTGTTTTTTCAACTTGCGAAAATTCAAGTTCAACCGGCGTTGCTCGGCCAAAGATAGATACCGATACTGTTAAGCGACCTTTTTCATAATCCACTTCTTCCACAGTACCATTGAAATCGGCAAACGGACCTTCGGTGACACGCACTTCTTCACCTGGTTGGAAAGTGTTTTTCGGACGTGGTTTATCCGCATTTTGCTCAACACGATTTAAAATAATATCCGCTTCACGTTGACTGATCGGCAATGGTTTTTCTGCAGTACCACCAATAAAGCCCATCACACGAGGCACACTGCGCACCAGCTGCCAAGTGTAATCATTCATTTCCATTTGGACTAACACATAGCCAGGGAAGAATTTACGTTCGCTTTTACGACGTTTACCCGCCACATTTTCAACAACTTCTTCTGTCGGCACTAATACTTCACCAAACTGATCTTCCATTTGGTGTAATTTAATATATTCACGTAACGTGGCAGCAACACGCCCTTCAAAGCCTGAAAATGCCTGTAACACATACCAACGCTTTTTCGCTACTGTTTCTTCTGTCATTTTAGAACCTTAAATCTGTTAAAAATTGTAATACTGCCACAATAATACTGTCTAATCCCCATAAAATCAGAGAAGCTAACACAGTGACACCAATAACAATAAAGGTTGTTTGCGTTGCCTCTTGGCGGGTTGGCCAAAAAATACGGCGTAATTCCACACGAGATTCACTAAAAAAGGTTAAAGCTTTTTTACCTTGATTAGTCACTGCCAATAAACCAAAAGCAATCAGCAATAATACAACCAACCCTAAAACTCGGATTGGCGTGGAATATTGTTCCGCAAAATACACATTACCTAACGCCGCAGCCACAATCAGTGCGATGCTTAAGAACCATAATGTTCCATTCACACCAGTCGATTTTTTCGGGGTCTCACCCTCTACTAATGCGACTTTCTTTTTATCAGTTTCTAAAGCCATAATTTACTCGTTAATCAAATTAAAAATTGGGGTTCCGTTTCGAACGGCGGATTGTACCACTTTATTTTGCATTTTCATACGAAAAATTTTATAAAATCATTTTCACAATTTTATCAGCCTTAATTCTGGAAAAACGTTTCAACAAACGCTTCACAGGCTCTGGATATTGTGCCATCTCCTCTAATTCAGTGTAATGAGATAGCACTGTGGTATGTTCCCGAATAGCTTCCAACTCCTGTATCACTTGTCGTTTTAACTCAGCATTCGGATCATGAATTAACAATCCGTTTTCCGCATCAAGTCGCCAAGCACGCGGATTTAAATTATTACCTGTGAGCAAAATATAATCATCATCTACCCATATACCTTTTAAATGATAGGAATTTTCAGCATGCTTCCATAAACGAATAACCAAGTTGCCTTGGCGAATTTCCCATTCAAACTTTTTACTAAAGGCTCGCAGATTTTTTTCATACAAATAAGGTAATGCACCGGCCATTTTAAATGGCTCGGAAGAGGGAATATAAAAATCATTGGCAGTTTTATCCCCCACAATAATTTCAACTTTTTTCCCTTGTTTCAACAATCGACGTAGCTTTTGTTGGAGCGAACGGGGAAAGTTAAAATAAGGCGTACAAATCACTAATTTTTCTTGCACTAACAAAAACAGGTTTTCAATCGTTTCATTAAGCAAATTATCACTACCACCTAAGCCAAATAGTGGCGTAATTTTCAAACCTTCGGAAAAATCGACCGCACTTTTTAACCAATATGTTCCTTCAACTGCCAATTTTTTACGGAATGCTTTGATTTGACTTCGATTTTCTTTAGCTGTGGGACGTGCCACATTATCTAACGCATATACGACATTTTCATGACATAAAAAACGGTCAGTAAACTCAACAAAACTATCTGCCAATGCCGTATTCGTGATTTTTTGATAACGGTCGTAACGGTATTTATCTTTTTGGTGAAGATACACATTATTAATACTTGCCCCACTGTAAAGCACCGTATCATCGAATACAAATCCTTTAATATGCAATACACCAAACACTTCTCTGGTATTAATCGGCACGCCAAAAAACATCGACGGCATATCATGCTGCAAGCGCTGTTCCTCATACCAATCCGCATTCGTCTTACTTTTTTCGGCACCCAGCAAATTTCGCTGTGCACGATGCCAATCCACTAACACCTTCACTTCCAATTCAGGACAACGGCGCTTAGCTTCATAAAGCTCGTTCAAAATTTCCTGTCCTGCTTCATCCAATTGCCAATAAAGTGCGGTGACATAAATACGTCTTTTAGCAGCACGAATCAAAGCTATAATTGTCTGCTTAAACGCTGCCGCACTATGCAGAAATTCCACTGATTCTGCTCGTAACGGCAAATACGGCAAGGAGCCAATCTGCTGCTTTGCTTGTTTCGTTTTATTCATTAACATTCTTTTTACCCTAGAGGCCTTATTGCTAACCGAGCATTCTACAATAATTAATGCCTAATTTACTATTTTTTCGCTATAATGCCGGCAAATTTTTTCATGGAAATTGCCTTATGAACAAACCAACATTCAAACAGCCAACCTTTCAAACCCATAACGAGAACCGTTTTAGTGAAAAACGACGCCATGCCCAAAATTCAGTGAAACACGACACAAGATCCATTCAGAACAATGAAAAAAACAACCGCACTTTTGCACCACCCCCAACCAACTCAATACTCACTGAAACTACAATGGAAAATCTAAAAGGCCATCAAGTAAAAGTATTGGTAAAAGGAACAACAAAAAATTTAGTAAAAGAAAAGAAAACCGGTCCACTATCACCTCGAGCCCCGGAAAAAATCAAAAAGAACCGCGCAGAAGAAATGAAGGTATATGGTGAAAATGCTTGCTTAAGCTTATTTTCACAACGTCCGGAAAGCATTGTTCGAGTCTGGGCTACGGTGGAAATGGCACACAAAATCGGCGAATTATTCAGCTATTTAGCGAAAAATAAAAAAGTGTATCATGTGGTCAATCGTGAAGAATTAGAGTTAGTCAGTGGTACAGAGCATCATGGCGGCATTTGTATGTTAGTAAAAAAACAACGCCCATTCAGCCTTGATGGTTACTTAAGTATTGCTCGTGAACGCGATTGTCTCGTTCTGATTACTCAAGTTCACAATCCGCAAAATCTTGGCGGAATTGTTCGTACCTGTGCTGTCTATGGTGCAAAAGGAATCATTATCGAAGAGCCTGAACTGCTACAATCCGCTAATGCTATGCGTGTTGCCGAAGGTGGAATGGAATATGTCCATATATTGCAAGACGAGCGGCTTGATAATGCTTTAACCAAACTTCGCCACGCAGACTATCAAATTATTCATACCAGCACGGACAAACAAGCTAAATCCTTGTCAAAAGTGCGGTTAAAAAATAAAGTGGTTTTGGTCTTAAGCGAAAGTTCAACTACGACCTTAACCAACAAAGGTGATGACGTCGTTAATCTCAGCTTTAATAATCCGTTAAAAACAGGCTTAAATGTGGCAGTGCAAACCGGCATTTTACTGGCTAAATGGGTAGAATAAGCTGAAAATTTTATCTCAATTTGATTTAAAATAGCCAGGTCCATAATGCCGACAGCGGCATTGCGATAAATAAAGCCGGTAGCATATTGGCAACACTAAATACCTTGATATTACAAATACGAAAACCGGTGGCAATCATCAACATGCCACCTGTCGCAGCAAAATCTGCCCGCATTTCCGATGTAATGAACGGAATAATAAAAACAGCACCATACGCAAGCACGATTTGCACGAGGGTTTGCGGAATGGCAATTGCTGCTACAGATCCCCCCAAGCCGGTTGCAAAAATTATTGCGGTGAAAAAATCCAAAAAGGATTTAACTGTCAAAATGCTACTATCTTGTGTCATTCCCTCATTCATCGCACCAAAAATACCTGTCCCACTAAAGCTAAACAAAATCATCACGGCAACAAATTTTTGCAAGAACTCTTCTTGTGATTGCCCTTTTGCAGCTTGACTTGGTAATATATTTTCAATAATCCCCTTCATGGATGAGGCAAGGCGATTAATGCCTTTTTCCAACAAAATCAGCTCACCAATGATGGTGCCGATTAATAATGACAAAATCATTGCCGGCATTTGTGCGACTTTCGACACCATCACTACCCCCATTCCTATTGAACAAAGCCCAAATAATGATGTCAGATTATTTCGTAATACTTCAGGCAAGCGCTTGCCCAATTGAGATCCAATCAATGCGCCAAGAATAATGGCTACTGCATTAATGTAAGGCCCGATAATCGTCATAAATTCTCCAAAATAAAAAAGTGCGGTCAGTTTTCACCACACTTTTGTAAAACAACTGATTAATGAAATAAGTAACGATTTGATTTTAAAGGTTTTAATTGACTAATCAGCAACAACACAAACAACAATAGATAAAATGCAAAGATGACAGCAATCCATTGTGCCATTGTTATTCCTAAAAATTCCCAAGTGATTTCGCTACAAGATCCGGTCGGATTAAACATGAATGGAAACCATTTATCCAGTGGCAAAGATTGAGGAAACTCGGGCAAATAAGCACATTGGTTCCACGGTGATGGATTGACTTGATAATCCACATGTTTTAAGGCTAATAATAATCCCTTCACTGCACTACCCAACCCGATAAACAAGGCAATCAGCCGTATAATCATTGAGGTTGGTAATAATATGCCGATAATCGAAGCAAATGTGATACCAATTAATGCAACACGTTCATAAATGCACATAACACAGGGCTGCAATCCCATTCCATGTTGAAAGTAAAGTGCGGTCGCTTCTAGAGCCAGAGTAGAAAAGCACAACAACAACCAAGCACTACGTTGTAAGGAAAGTCTTTTCAGCCAAAGCAGCATAGTAGCCTCCTTGAATTAATGTCCGACAGGGGAAACGACAGACGGAATTGCATGAGTAGCTATTAAACCAAGATCTTTCAAAATATGTGTCGCTTCGGGGAGTAAAAACTCAACAGCACATAAACCAACCAAGGATAATACAATAGTATAAGGCAATGCCATATACACCATTCTACCATAAGATAAACGAATCAGCGGCGCCAATGAGGAAGTCAGTAAAAACAAAAATGCCGCTTGCCCATTCGGTGTTGCTACAGAGGGTAAATTCGTGCCGGTATTAATAGCCACTGCTAACAATTCAAACTGTGCCGGTGAAATTTGTCCGGATAATAACGCATTTTTAGCTTCAGTAATGTAAACCGTCGCCACAAAAACGTTATCGGAAATAGCAGAAAGTATACCATTAAAAATATAAAAGAGTACTAACTGGACTTGCTCAGAAGCACTTAACACAAACTGAATGATCGGAGCAAACAATTGTTGGTCAATAATCACCGCAACAACAGAAAAAAAGACAACCAACAATGCGGTAAAGGGTAGGGATTCTTGGAATGCCCGACCAATAGCATGTTCATCAGTCACACCACAGTAAGTGGTAGTTAAAATAATCACACTTAAACCGATTAATCCAACTTCCGCCAAATGCAATGCTAGCCCGATAATTAACCAAATACCAATTAAAGCCTGTACGAATAATTTCACACGTTCTTGCGTGTTGAGTTTTTTCTCTTGATTTCTGTCGAAACGAGCCAATACATGCCACACTGCGCGAGGCAAACGATCTCCATAACCAAAAAGACGGTATTTTTCCAATAATACGCAGGTACCAATACCACAAATTAATACAGGAATAGTCACTGGCGACATTCTCAGAAAAAACTCACCAAAGCCCCAATCCGCTTCAGCTGCAATAATTAAGTTTTGTGGCTCACCCACCATGGTCATGACACCACCTAAAGCAGTCCCTACCCCGGCATGCATCATCAAACTGCGTAAAAATGAGCGAAATTTTTCCAAAATCTCTTTTTTTGTAATAATTTTATCGTCGTTAGTAATATCGGTAGAATCATCAAAATTATTACCACTGGCAACTTTATGATAAACACCGTAAAATCCCATACCAACACTGATAATAACAGCTACGACGGTTAATGCATCTAAAAAAGCGGATAAAAATGCGGCACTCAGGCAAAAAGAAAGGGAAAGTGTGATTTTAGAACGAATGGCAATCAGTAATTTGGTGAAAATATAAAGCAATAGTTGCTTCATAAAATAAATCCCGGCTACCATAAAAACTAACAGCAACACCACCTCAAAATTAGATATGATTTCTGCTTTTACATGTTCCGCACTTGTCATTCCGATAGTCACTGCCTCCAATGCCAACATTCCACCCGGCTGTAACGGATAGCATTTCAACGCCATCGCTAAGGTGAAAATAAATTCAGCCACTAACAACCAACCGGCCCAAAAAGGGTTTAACCAAAAGACAACAGGATTCAGTAGTAAAAATAAAAGGATAATGAATTTATACCAATCTGGGCTTTTACCCAAGAAATTGTTCATAAATGCTTGAAAATAGGTCAAATTATTCATACTAATTGCCTCTAGATTAATTTATTGTAATATCATCTGCTTTCACGGATAATACACATTGAACTTTTATTCTGAATTTTGAATGGAATTGCAAAGAATTTCCAGCATTAATATACAATTTTTTGTATTTTTTAATTAAAGAAAACCCATAATGAATACTCAACCTTTATTAAAAGCACAAAGCCCAGCTGCGCTTGCCGAGGAATATATTATCCGTAGCATTTGGAATCATCACTTCCCTGCAGGTTCTGATTTACCTGCAGAACGGGAATTGGCAGAAAAAATCGGCGTTACTCGTACAACGCTACGAGAAGTCTTACAACGTTTAGCCCGTGAAGGTTGGCTCACCATTCAACACGGCAAAGCAACAAAAGTAAATAACATTTGGGAAACTGGTGGGCCGAATATTATCAGCACTATCATTCAATTGGATAAATCTTTTGCACCGGTCATTATCGCCAACGTCGTATCCTTACGAACCAGAATGGCGGAATACTATATTCCCGAGGCAGTTCGCCTAAATGCTCAAGAGTCTCTTAAACTCTTTGAAAATCTGACCGCACTTGAAGACAATGCCAATGCTTTTGCTGAATTTGATTATCAATTATTTAGACAATTTACCTTTGTAGCAAACAAACCTGTTTACGGCTTAATTTTTAATAGCTTTAATGAGTTATATCACAAGGTTGCTCATCTATTTTTTCAAAATGAAAAATCTCGTCAAATGACGTTGGAATTTTATTATCAACTACGTGATGCCTGTGCCACTAAAGATCCGGAAAAAGCCACAGAATGTATGGTCCGTAACAGAGAACAAAGCAGTGTGGTTTGGATAGAAGCACTAAAACACCTACCGGAAAATTTTGGTGACAATTAAACCCTGCTAAATAACTAAAACTTCCATGAAAGACACCGCACTTATTGAGCTTTTTTTAAACGATTTATGGTTGGAAAAAGGGCTATCCGATAATACCATCCAATCTTATCGTTTAGATTTAACCTCACTATCCAATTGGCTTGGCGAGCAACAATCGAATTTTATAGAATTAGATACCGTCGATTTACAGGGTTTTCTCGGCATGCGTGTGGAAAAAGGTTACAAAGCCACCAGTACTGCCCGCTTAATCAGCGCTGTGCGAAAATTGTTTCAATATTTGTATCGTGAAAAATATCGCCTCGATGACCCTAGCGCAACACTTACTTCTCCAAAACTTCCAAGCCGTCTTCCGAAATACTTAAGCGAACAACAAGTAGGTGATTTACTTAACACACCAAGCATTGATGATCCCTTAGAATTGCGCGATAAGGCTATGCTCGAACTGCTTTATGCCACCGGGTTACGTGTAACCGAATTAGTTTCCTTAACTATGGACAACATCAGTTTAAATCAGGGAGTAGTGAGAGTGATTGGTAAGGGAAATAAAGAGCGTATTGTCCCAATGGGGGAAGAAGCCTCACATTGGATCAGCCAGTTTATTCTATATGGTCGCCCTGCCTTGTTAAACGGACAAAGTTCGGATGTTGTTTTTCCTAGCCGTCGAGCCGTTCAAATGACACGCCAAACCTTTTGGCATCGCATTAAATACTATGCGGTACTCGCAGAAATCAATACTGACAGTCTCTCCCCCCATGTTTTACGGCACGCTTTTGCTACCCATCTCGTCAATCACGGAGCAGATTTACGGGTAGTACAAATGTTACTCGGACACAGCGATCTTTCTACGACACAAATTTACACTCACGTCGCAAAGGAACGTTTAAAACGCTTACATGAACGTTTTCACCCTCGGGGTTAAAACAAAAGTGCGGTTAAAAAACCCGTTGTTTTAAAAATACAGGTTGAAATACACCACTATTTATTGCGATAATTCCGCAGTTAAGGCGATCTCGTTTTTCGAGATCAATTTTTATTCAAACAAACAGAAAAATTATAATGGCAGAAAAACGTAATATATTTTTAATCGGTCCAATGGGGGCTGGAAAAAGCACTATCGGTCGCCAACTTGCACAGCAACTTGGCATGGAATTTATTGATTCTGACAGTGAAATTGAAGCCCGTGCCGGTGCCGATATCAGCTGGATCTTCGATCTGGAAGGCGAAGAAGGTTTCCGTAAACGTGAAGAGCGTATTATTAATGAACTGACACAAAAACAAGGTATTGTACTTTCCACCGGTGGCGGCGCTGTGTTATCTAAAGACAGTCGAAATCATTTATCTGCACGAGGGATTGTCATTTACTTAGAAACCACCGTAGATAAACAATATGAACGTACTTTGCGTGATAAAAAGCGCCCTTTATTACAAGGTGTAGAAGATACTCGCCAAGTCTTAGAAGAATTGGCAAAAACACGCAACCCACTTTATCAAGAAATCGCTGATATCACACTGCCGACAGATGAGCAAAATGCAAAAGTAATGGTTAATCAAATCATTGATTTAATTGATAATATTAACGGTTAAATAAACACAGGATAAATTATGCAAATCGTCAATGTGGAACTTAAAGAACGGCGTTATCCAATTTATATCGGTGAAAATATACTCACCGATACCGGCGTTTATCCATTGAAATCAGGCGATAAAGTGATGATTGTCAGCAATCCAACCATCGCTCCGCATTATTTATCCTCACTCACAGAAACCCTTGAAAAAATCGGTTGCCAAGTAAGTGCCGTACTCATACCCGATGGGGAAAAATACAAAAACTTAGACAGTTTAAATCAAATTTTCACCGCACTTTTACAAGAAAATCACGGCCGTGATACTACTCTAATTGCACTTGGTGGCGGTGTCATCGGTGATATTGCAGGTTATGCTGCAGCTAGCTATCAACGAGGCATTAAATTTATTCAAATCCCAACCACCTTACTGGCTCAAGTCGATTCTTCCGTAGGTGGCAAAACAGGCGTAAATCACGAATTGGGTAAAAATATGATTGGGGCGTTTTATCAGCCAAGTGCAGTTATTATTGATACAAAAACGCTAGAAACCCTACCAAAACGTGAAATCAATGCAGGCTTGGCAGAAGTCATAAAATACGGTGCAATTTTGGATCTGTCTTTTTTTGAGTGGTTGGAAACTCATGTCGATCATTTGGTTGCGTTAAATCAAACCGATTTACAATATTGTATTGCTCGTTGCTGTCAAATTAAAGCCGATGTTGTGGCTCGAGATGAAACAGAAAAAGGTGAGCGTGCTTTACTCAATCTAGGGCATACCTTTGGACACGCAATTGAAACCTTTTTAGGCTATGGAAACTGGTTACACGGCGAAGCCATTTCTACCGGCATGATGATAGCAGCTGTGCTTTCCGAAAAATTAGGCGATTTAACATCTACAGATGTAGGTCGTTTAGAAAAATTATTAGCTAGAGCCAATTTACCCACCATATCTCCTGATATCATGCAACCTGATGATTATTTGCCACTGATGATGCGCGATAAAAAAGTCTTAGCCGGCAAATTACGCCTCGTGCTGTTAAAAGCCTTAGGGCAAGCCTATGTCGCTACAGATACAGACAAAGAATTGGTGTTAAATGCCATTCGGGCTTGCACACAGTTTGATGAATAATGGCTATTCACTCTCCTCGATTCCCCATGAAACACCGCTCATTTTTAAAATGGGCCGGTGGAAAATTCCGCTTAACTGAGGCTATTAACCGACAATTCCCCAAAAATAAAACATGCTTAGTAGAACCTTTTGTTGGCGCAGGATCCGTTTTTCTGAACTCCAATTTTGAACGCTATATTTTAGCTGACATTAACCCCGATTTAATTACTTTATTTAACCAAGTTAAAGCTGACGTGGAAAGTTTTATCACCGCATTAAAGCCAATTTTTTTCCACCTTGAAGCCAATACAAAATCCTATTATTATGCTCGTCGAGAGGAATTTAACCAATCACAAGATCCCTTTTTACGTTCGGTCTTATTCGTCTATTTAAACCGCTTTGGTTTTAACGGATTATGCCGTTACAACAGTAAAAATGAGTTTAATGTTCCCTTTGGTGCCTATAAAACCCATTATTTCCCCGAAAAAGAATTACGCTACTTTGCCGAAAAAGCCCAAAGTGCGGTCTTTTTTTGCGGTGATTTTCAACAAACATTCCAATTAGCTGATGAAAACTGCATCATTTACTGCGATCCCCCTTATGCACCATTGCCACAAAACAGTAACTTCACACAATATGCCGGTAATGAATTTTCAGAAGCAGAGCAAACCGCTCTTGCTCATTTAGCCTTACACACAGCACAACAACGCCAAATCCCGGTCCTGATTTCCAATCATGACACCCAATTTACCCGAGAAATCTACCGTCAGGCCAAACTTAAACGCATCAAAGTACAACGCTCCATCAGTCAAACTGCAGAGCGCCGAATAAAAGTCAATGAATTAATTGCGATTTTCCGCTAAAAACCATAAAAAAACCTCTGCAATTACAGAGGTTTTTTTAAGTTTATTTTGTGCTTGGAATGCTAAAACGTTTGTTGAAACGTTCTACTCGACCACCTGTATCAACAACACGTTGTTTACCGGTATAGAAAGGGTGGCATTGGCCACATACGTCTAAGTTCAAATCTTTACCCACTGTTGAACGGGTTTTGATAACATTACCGCAAGAACAAGTCGCAGTAATTTCTTTATATTCTGGGTGAATACCTTGTTGCATAGAGAACCTCAAATTGAAGCCACGCCGCTATAAGAATCGACTCGAAAGCCTTCAAACACCGCGTGTGATTAATATTACGCCATCGAAGTTGCTATTGGCAAATTCTGAAGGCACGGAAAAGAGTGCAAATTATACTCGAAAAAACAGATTATTCAAGGCCATTTTTCGTTATAATAAAGTGCGATTTGATGAAAGGATTTTTATGAAACTGGTTCGTGTTGCTCTTGATGTCCCTTTAATGCGTTTGTTTGATTACCAACTTTCCGCCGAAATGCAGGCAGAAGTAGGTATGCGTGTGCTCGTCCCCTTTGGAACACAACAGAAAGTCGGCATTATTACTGCATTTCCTGAACAAAGCCATATGCCGATACACCAGCTAAAATCAGTTATGTCACTTTTAGACAATGCACCCGTTTTCGATCACAAAATTTGGCAATTATTACACTGGGCAGCAGAATATTATCAATCTCCTCTCGGTGAAGTGTTATTTTCAGCCTTACCCGTCAAATTGCGACAAGGCGAAAGTGCGGTAGAAAAACCACAAGTTTTATGGACATTAACTAAACTCGGAGAAGAAGCATTACAAACCCCTGCCTTAGCCAAAAAAGCGAAAAAACAGTTTTCCGCTTTAACAACCTTACAACAAACACCAGTAGAGAAAAGCAATAATCCCTTTAATTCAGCAATTTGGTCACAGTTAAAAGCAAAAGGCTTAATCACCGAAATCGAGCAATTTATGCCTACATTAAATTGGCAAAAAACCTTGGGAAATCAACCTATTGCTAAAGCAGAAAATCGTTTAAACCTTAATAAACAACAGGCTTTCGCATTAAGCCAATTATTATTTCAAACGGGATTTCAGCCCTATCTGCTAGAAGGAGTAACAGGATCAGGCAAAACAGAAATTTATCTGCAATTGATTGAAGAAATTCTGAAAAAAGGCAAACAAGTGCTGGTTCTCGTACCGGAAATTGGGCTCACACCGCAAACTGTGCAACGCTTTCGAGACCGTTTTAATGTTGATGTTGATGTATTACATTCCAACGTAAATGATACTCAACGATTAAAGGTGTGGCAACGTGCCAAAAACGCACAAAGTGCGGTCATTATTGGCACAAGATCCGCCTTGTTCACACAATTTGCTGACTTGGGATTGATTATTTTGGATGAAGAACATGATAGTTCATTCAAACAACAAGATGGTTGTCGTTACCATGCACGAGATTTGGCAATCGTCTATGCCAAGCAGTTAAATATTCCGATTTTACTGGGTTCCGCCACACCAAGTTTAGAAAGTTTGCATAATGTAAATTTAGGGAAATACCGTCATATTATACTCTCCGAAAGAGCCGGCAAAGCCACTCCGGTAAAAGCACAGCTGATTGATTTAAAAAAACAAAATGTCATTAACGGGTTATCAATTTCATTATTGAAGAAAATGAATGAACATCTGCAAAAAGGCAATCAAGTCTTGTTATTCCTTAATCGTAGAGGGTTTGCACCTGTATTGTTATGCCATGAATGCGGCTGGATAGCTACTTGTTCCCATTGCGATAAACCTTTGACTTATCACCACCAACAACGAGTGATGCGTTGCCACCATTGTGCATCACAACGCCCCATTCCACGCCAATGCGAAAATTGTGGTTCAACCCATTTAATTACGACAGGATTAGGTACCGAACAATTAGAACAAAGTTTACAGGAACACTTCCCCGAATACCGAGTCAGTCGAATAGATCGCGACAGCACTGCCCGTAAAGGTAGCTTAGAGCAGTATTTATCCGATATTCAACAAGGCAAAAGCCAAATTTTAATCGGTACACAAATGCTGGCAAAAGGACATCACTTTCCCAATGTGACTTTAGTGGCTTTAATTAATGTAGATAGTAGCTTGTTTTCCATAGATTTTCGAGCAGAAGAAAAGCTTGCTCAACTTTATACGCAAGTCGCAGGGCGTGCAGGGCGTGCGGAAAAAGCGGGGGAAGTACTATTACAAACTCATTATCCTGACCACCCACTATTGCAAACTTTACTCAACCAAGGCTACTCTGCATATACAGAAGAAGCATTAAAATTACGGAAAGTAATGGGATTACCTCCGTTTTCTGCTCAAGCATTATTCAAAGCACAAAGTCGGCAAAGCCAAGTAGCGCAAAATTTACTGCAACAAATTGCTGATTATTTCTACCAATTAAAACAACAACAAAATCGACCGCACTTACAAATTCTCGGCCCATTCCCTGCGCCTTTAGCTAAAAAAGCCGATCAATATCGTTGGCAACTCTTATTACAACATCCCTCCAAAATACAGCTTCAACAAATATTAGCGATATTTCAGCAAAGTAGTTTGGAAACATCAGGGCAAGTGCGGTTAAATTTAGACGTTGATCCGTTGGATCTCTCCTAGGAACTGTTGATTATTCAAATTAGAATTAAAGGCTGAATTCAACGAAAAATTGAAAACAGCCTGCCTTCTAAATACCTGACTTATCAAATAAATCCAAGCCTATTTTAGGTATTACGCCCCCATATTTTTAACCGCTTGTTCGGTTGTCCACAGGTCGTTGGCGATTAAGCGGAAGTTCACTAATGCCGCTAAGTAGCCGTCACCTTCCGGAATGCGTGGTCCCGCAGTTGCATCTTTAACCACAGTCACTTCGAAACCTTGTTCAACCAGTTCACGCAGGTGAGATTCGATACAGAGGTTTGCCGCCATACCGGCTAAGATCACTTGGTCGATACCACGTTTACGCAGTTGTAATACTACATCGTTAGTTTCCGGTCCGAAAATTTTGTGTGGAGAAGTAATGGTTGTTTTGCCATCGAAGATATATGGTTTGTAACGCTCTACGAAGTCCGCACCTGAACCTTCAAAACCTTCCATTGTGTATGCACCTTTACGAGCAAACATATTGGTTTTGTGCATAAAGTTTTCACCCGGCGCCATAAACTCCCACTGGTGATCAGTTGGGTAGTAGTAGTGTGGAGAAACGATTACCGGCATATCCACTTTTTTCGCTGCTTTGAACAGGCTTTCGATGTTCTCAATGGTGTTGTTTTCTTTGATGCTGTCTTTCAACACGCCCCACATTACGCCATTCGGGCTTAAGAAGTCGTTTTGTGGATCAACTACCACTAACGCAACACGTTTCGGGTCAATTTTCATTCCCGGACGCTCTAAACCGTACTGCTCAGGCTCGGCATAAATGCTTTTTTCTGCTTTTTTCTCAGCCGCATTTGCTACACCTGCTAAGCCCATTGCGCCTAATACGCCGGCTGCCATCGCAATGCGTGAACCGCTGTTTAATGCACTACGGCGTTCTTGATTAATCTGTTCTACTTGTTTTTCTGACATTTGATTATCCTTATGAAACTCAATAAACTATATTGCTTAAAAGCAACTGCATTATAGAAAAAGGATCAAAAGTTGTTTTAACCAAACGTATTAGATTTTTAACTGATTGAACAAAATGGATGCCATAACACATTTATTTACACATTTTACATTTAGAACAGATTTATTTTTTATTGGCTCTCTTTGTCGCCTTGGTGAGTTTAATGAGCCTAACAAAGGTTATTTACATTTTATTAGACAAGGACGTGTCACATTAAATCAAGTAGGTAAAGCGCCACTTTTGATTGATAACCCCTGTGTAATTTTCTCTCCTACAGATAAATTACATAGCATTCAGCCTGTTGATGAAAGTGCGGAAGTATTTTGCATTAATTTTGATTTTGGCGACAATGTCAGAAACCCTTTATTGGATAGCTTACACCATATTACGCCCTTGTATTTGGAAAAATTTCCCACATTGCAAATGATTTCCGATCAAGTGTTTAACGAACATCTTCAACAAAAAACGGGACATCATGCCGGGATACAATATTTATGCGGTTATTTTATGATTTTAGTTATTCGTTGCTATCTCGAGCAAAATAAATTAACTGAAGGGCTACTTAAAGGTTTAACAGATAAATATCTTTCCAATTTGCTGTTGGAAATTCATCAACACCCTGAATACCCTTGGCAATTAGATAATATGGCTGAAAAAGTAGCTATGTCGAGATCTAAATTTTCATCTTACTTTAAAAAAATAATGGGTGTTTCTGCCATGAATTACGTCACAACTTGGCGAATTATGATGGCTCAAAATTTATTACAAAAGGGACTTTCAGTCTCTCTCGTGGCAGAAAAAGTCGGCTATAGCCATAATGCGGTATTAACTCGTATTTTTATCAGGGAACTCGGTTATAAACCCAGTGAATGGAACACAAAGAAAATCATATAATCTTTAGGGATAATTACTCATTAAAATAAAGTGGTTATGTAAATATGTTTTAACTCGAGGCAAAATACAGTTAATCATTCTAAATAAGAGCATCCTTACTTATTTGCTTTTTCAGTACTACTGATAACAGCCCCTAGAAAATAAATAAAATTTTCAGTAAAATTGACACATTTTTTAATGTAAATTTTAATTTTTTAACTTTATAACGGATATCATTGTGGCACAACGAGATTACGCAGGTAAAAAAGGACATTCCAAGAAAAAAAAAGGAGGCAATAAAAATATTTTACTATTTATTGCGTTATTGCTTATAGCTGCCTTTGCTTTCGGCTTGTTTTGGTTAAAACAAAAATCTGTCGAAATCGCACCAATGATTGAAACCAAATCAACAGAAACTCGTCCTAAAAGCCAACTACCAAGCCGTCCTGAAGAAACTTGGTCTTATATTAAAGAATTAGAGAGCAGAACCGTTATCGGCGATAATAGCCAAGCAGCTTTAGATAAAATGGCCAAACTCACGGATAAGCAAAAAGAAGAATTAAAACGCTTACAAGAAACCGAGCAAAAAAGTGCTTTAGAAAAAGCAAAAAAGGCAGAGGAATCGATACCTCAACCAACTATGCAAACTCGCGAAGAAACATCTATGGCTCCGGCAGTAAAAGATGATGCTCAGCTCAAAGCTGAGCAAGAACAAAAATTAGCCGAGCAAAAAAAACTGGAAGAGCAACGTAAAAAAGAGGAAGAGCGCAAAAAAATAGAGGCGAAAAAAGCGGAAGACGCAAAATTAGCCTCAGCTAAAAAAGCAGAAAATACACCATCAGAGGCCAATAAAACCACAGGTAAATTTGGCTTGCAATGTGGCGCATTCAACGATCGTGGTAAAGCAGAAAATCTTCAAGGCCGTTTAGCTATGGCCGGTTTAAATGCAAAAATTGTACAAAGTGGAAACTGGAATCGAGTATTAATCGGCCCAATCGGTGATCGTACTGCCACTATCAGCGCTCAACAACAGGCAAATAGTATTATTAATTGTGTCATTATTGGTATGTAAGCTGTTATTTACCTCTCATTTTTATTATTTTTTCAAGTGCGGTCAAAATTATTCGAGTTTTGACCGCACTTTTTGTTGCGAAAAATTTAAAAATCATTACAATGAACGAACGTTCATTCAGCGGCAATTTTGTCGCTGTTTGTTCTTTTTATTCTTTTATTTCAAGGAATGTTATGCGTCATAGCGAAACCGATAATGCTATGCAGGAACAGATTTTTGTTGCTACCGAACGCCTCATGGCAACAGAAGGGCTGCCTAATCTTTCTATGCATAAAATTGCCAAAGAAGCCTGTATCTCTGCAGGAACGATTTATATTTACTTTAAAAGCAAAGAAGATTTGCTTGAACAATTTGCGGTACGTGTGTTTGCTAATTTCCAATACGCATTAGCCAAAGATGTCGATGTAACTCGTTGTTATTTTGAGCAATATCGCCAAATGTGGAAAAATATTTGGCATCATTTATTAGATAATCCGATGATACTAAGCAATATGCATCAATACAAATCCTTACCTCGTTTCTGTGATTTGTGCCAAGATTTTGAAGACAAAAGCTATTGGGCTAAATTTTGCCAAAAGGCTAAACAAGCCGAGTATTTATGTGATTTACCTATAAGCGTGCTGTTTTCTCTTGGTTTGGAAAGTGCAATGAAATTGGCTTATAACAGGGTCCATTTTAACGATGTACTGTCTGAGGATATGCTGGAAAATATTATTGAAAGGACTTGGCGTTCTATTCAAAAGTAACTTTAAATTAACTGACGGAGTTTTTATGAGTCAATCTCAAGTGAGCAGACCAAAACGTGCCCACATGTTCTATTTGAAATTGGGTTTAGTGGTCTTAGTATTAATCTTTGCTTTGACTATTGGTCTGAATATCTTTAAAGGTATCGGTATCGGGAAGTACATGGCTTCTCTGCCAGAACCAACTAATCCGGTAACCGCCTATACCGTTCAACCCAAAGAGTGGACACCGGTCATTGAAACTACAGGGATTGTTCGCCCAAATCAAGGCGCGATGTTAAGTGCGCAAACTTCCGGTACAATTAAATCTATTTCGGTGAAATCAGGTCAAGCCGTGAAAAAGGGAGATGTATTAGTCGAGTTTGACAGTGAAGCGGAATTAGCCTCTTTAAGAGCTTCTGAAGCCCAATTGACCGCTGTGCGATCTACTTATCAACGTTATACTAACCTATTGAAATCGCAGAGTATTTCACAAACAGAAATGGATAATGCAAAAGCTGCTTATGATCAATTAACGGCAACTATTCACTCCTTAAAAGCAAATTTAGAGCGCCGTAAAATTGTTGCGCCTTTTGACGGTGTTGCCGGTATTGTGCAAGTCAATGTAGGGCAATATGTGACAATGGGTACTGAAATTGTTCGAGTGGAAGACATTAGCACAATGCGTGTCGATTTCTCCGTTTCTCAAACCGAACTAGAAAATTTAAAGATTGGGCAAAAAGTAACAGCAACTGCTGATGCAAGAAGCGGAGAAACATTTGCTGCTAGAGTCACAGCCATTGAGCCTGCGGTAAATAAAGCAACAGGCTTGATTGATTTACAAGCCACATTTGAGCCTGAAGATGGTAAAAAATTACTCTCCGGGATGTTCACCCGTTTGCGTTTGGCCTTACCAACAGAAGCAAATCAAATTGTCGTGCCACAAGTCGCCATTAGTTACAATATGTACGGCGAAAGTACTTATGTTTTGACCGCACTTTCTCAAGAAGATAAAGACAAGTTATTAAATAACGATCTATTTCCTCATAAAAAGAGTATTGATAAAGTCTATCGTGCTAAACAAATTACGGTATTCACAAAAAGCCGTCAAGGAATTTATTCTCAATTGAAAGGGAATGAAGTGAAAGCAGGCGATATGCTAATCACCGGCGGGCAACAGCGTTTAAGCAATGGTAGCCTTGTGATTGTCACCGATAAAGAAGGGGTGGGGACAACCCAACCGGCAAGCAAAACGAATCTTTAATGCGAGTTAGGAAAAAAGAATGAAATTTACTGATATGTTTATTCGCCGTCCTGTGCTTGCGATTGCGATCAGCTTGCTTATCGTCATTCTCGGTTTGCAGGCTATCAGCAAGCTAACAGTGCGTGAATATCCTAAAATGACTACAACAGTATTAACTGTTTCAACGGTATATCCCGGTGCAGATGCAGGCTTAATTCAAGCTTTTGTCACCTCTAAATTGGAAGAAGCCATTGCACAGGCTGACAATATTGACTATATGTCATCCAGCAGTGCGCCAAATATGTCCACCATTACAGTCAAAATGAAGCTTAATACTGATCCAAATGCGGCATTGGCAGATGTTTTGGCGAAAGTAAATTCCGTGCGTTCAGAGCTACCGAAAGGGATTGAAGACCCAACGATTTCTTCCTCTACAGGTGGATCGGGAATTATGTATATCAGTTTCCGCTCCAATAAATTAGATTCAAGTCAAGTGACCGACTATATTGAACGTGTGGTGAAACCGCAATTCTTTACCGTGGAAGGCGTGGCGAAAGTGCAAATTTTTGGTGCGGCAGAATATGCTATGCGGATTTGGTTAGATCCGGCGAAACTTGCAGGACAGAATTTATCTGCCCCACAAGTTATGGCTGCTTTATCGGCAAATAACGTTCAAACTGCTGCAGGCAGTGCCAACGGTTATTTCACCGTATATAAAAATAAAGTGGAAACCACCACCAAGACAGTGGAAGATTTACGCAATGTTATCGTCTATTCTCAAGGGGATCAGTTAGTACGCTTGCGTGATGTGGCAGATGTGCAATTAGATAAATCCAGCGATAACAGCCGCGCAGTAGCAAACGGATCGGACTCCGTAGTTTTAGCGATTGACCCGACTTCCTCCGCAAACCCTTTAACGGTGGCAAAAAATATTTATCCGCTTTACGAGCGAATTAAAAACGCTCTACCGGACAGTATCGAAACTGATATTTTATATGACAGTACTATTGCAATTAACAGCTCGATCAGTGAAGTTATCAAAACGATTGTCGAAGCAACTGTGATTGTATTAGTCGTGATTATGTTGTTTATTGGTTCATTACGTGCAATTTTAATCCCAATTATCACCATTCCAATTTCCTTGATTGGTGTGATTATGATGTTACAGCTCTTTGATTTCTCATTGAACTTAATGACATTACTGGCAATGATTTTAGCCATCGGCTTAGTGGTTGATGATGCTATCGTTGTGCTGGAAAACGTGGATCGCCATATTAAATTGGGTGAAACTCCATTCCGTGCGGCGATTATCGGAACACGTGAAATTGCCGTGCCTGTTATTTCAATGACTATCGCTTTGGTTGCAGTGTATTCCCCAATGGCGTTAATGGGTGGTATTACAGGCTCATTATTCAAAGAATTTGCTTTAACTCTTGCCGGCGCAGTATTCATTTCTGGCATTGTAGCCTTGACTTTATCGCCGATGATGTCGAGTAAAATGCTGAAACACGAAAGCTCCAAATTTGAAGAAAAAGTGAACCGCACTTTAAGCAAAATTACTGATAGCTACGCCTATGTTTTAGGTTTAGTGATGCAAAGCCGTAAAACGATGTTAATCTTTGCTACCATCATTTTTGCAACTTTACCGGTCATGTTTAAAATGTTGTCAAGCGAACTTACACCTGCAGAAGATAAAGGCGGTTTCTTGGCTATTGGTACAGCACCTTCCAATGTGAATGTAGATTACATTCAAGGAGCCATGGAAAGCTATGAAAAAATCTTAAAAGATACGCCGGAAGTCAATTTCTCAATGGTCATCTCAGGTGCGCCATCCTCTAATCAATCGCTTAATGTAATCACATTAAAAGATTGGAGTGAGCGTAACCGTAGCCAAGCTGAAATCTTAAAAGAATTGAATACAAAAGCAGCAGGTATTCCTGAAATTTCATTACAAGGTTTCCCATTTCCTGAAATTAATACAGGCGAACAAGGACCTCCAATTGGCTTTGTTATCAGTACGGCGAGTGACTATCACAGTTTGGCAGAAGTGGCTGGTAACTTCCTGGCAGAAATGAAAAAATCAGGATTATTTGTCTACACTAACTTGGATTTAAAATTCGATACTGCGGAAATGAAAATTACCGTGGATAAAGAAAAAGCCGGAACTTATGGCATTACAATGCAACAAATCAGCTCGACTTTAGGCAGCTATTTGTCTGCTGCAACCATTACCCGAGTGGATATTGACGGTCGAGCTTACAAAGTAATCGCACAAGTAAAACGTGACGCTCGATTAACACCTGAAAGCCTGAATAATTTCTTCGTCAGTGCATCAAACGGTGAAAGTGTACCTCTTAGCAGCTTTATCAAAATGGAATTGGTTCCACAACCTATGTCATTTCCACGCTTCAGCCAGCTAAACTCAGCAATTATTGCTGCAGTACCGTCACCAACTGCCTCCATTGGCGATGTCGTGCAATGGCTACAAACGAATGCAAATGAAAAATTGCCACAAGGCTACAGCTATGATTTCAAAGGTGAAGCTCGTCAATTAGTACAAGAAGGCAATGCATTAGCCACCACCTTTATTTTAGCGGTGATCATCATCTTCTTAGTATTGGCAATTCAATTTGAATCCATTCGAGATCCGTTGGTAATTATTGTTTCCGTGCCTTTGGCGATTAGTGGAGCCTTACTTATTCTGAATTTACTTAGCTTCTTCGACTTTGTTGGTACAACACTCAACATTTATTCTCAAGTAGGTCTGATTACTCTGGTCGGCTTAATCACCAAACACGGTATTTTAATGTGTGAAGTGGCAAAAGAAGAACAATTGCTACATGGTAAAAATCGCTATGATGCTATTATGATCTCGGCAAAAGTACGTCTTCGCCCAATCTTAATGACCACTGCGGCGATGATTGCAGGTTTAATTCCGCTACTTTTCGCCAGCGGTGCAGGTGCAGTCTCTCGTTTCAGTATGGGTATTGTCATCGTAGCAGGTCTTGCTATCGGCACATTATTTACGTTGTTCGTATTGCCGGTAATCTACACCTTCCTCGCCAGCGAACACAAACCACTACCGGAATTTGATGAAAATGTAAAACCGATTGAAGGTAACCCATATCATCACTAAAAGAGTGAAAAATCAACCACACTTACTTAGGGGCTGTAATTGGAGCAAATCTGATACAGCCCTAAAAAATTTATAGGAATAATGCGAAAGATCGCTATAATGAAGCCTTTCCCCAAAATAATAAGAACATTTGCAGGTACAACAAGATGAACGGTGCAAGATTAGTAACTGAGTGCTTGAAAGCACAGGGCGTGACCACAGTATTTGGCTATCCCGGTGGGACGATTATGCCGATTTATGATGCCTTGTATGATTGCGGTATCGAGCATTTTCTCTGCCGTAACGAGCAAGGTGCGGCGATGGAAGCCATTGGCTATGCACGTGCTGCCGGAAATAATACTGTTGGTGTGTGTATGGCGACCTCAGGCCCAGGGGCAACGAATTTAGTCACCGGTTTGGGCGATGCCTTAATGGACAGTATTCCCATTGTTGCCATTACGGGGCAGGTGGGGCGACCGTTGATCGGTACTGACGCTTTCCAAGAAGCGGACGTGTTGGGGCTATCCTTAGCTTGCACCAAACACAGTTTTATTGTGCAGACCATTGATGAATTGCCTGAAATCATCGCCCAAGCCTTCAAAATTGCCAAAAGTGGCCGACCGGGGCCGGTATTGGTTGATATTCCGAAAGATATTCAATTTGCCGAAACCGATTTTCAACCCATTGTTTATCCTATGGAAAAAGCCGCCGCATTGAAACCGAGCTTGTTGGAAAGTGCGGTCAAATTATTGCAAACTTCGAAAAAACCGGTGCTTTATGTGGGCGGCGGCGTAGGCATGGCAAATGCCACCGAAGCATTACGCCAATTCCTTGAAATTACTCAAATACCAAGTGTTTCCACCCTGAAAGGCTTGGGGACAATTTCGCCGGAAAATCCTTATTATATGGGCATGATCGGCATGCACGGCACGAAAGCGGCGAATTTAGCGGTGCAAGAAGCAGACTTATTGTTGGCTTTTGGCGCACGTTTTGATGACCGCGTGACGGGCAAACTCGACACCTTCGCGCCACACGCCAAAGTGATTCACGCCGATATTGATATTGCTGAAATCAACAAATTACGCCATGCCGATGTGGCATTAAAAGGCGATTTAATTCAAGCCTTGCAAGCCTTAAGCCAGCCTTTGGATATTCAGCCTTGGCGGGAAAAAATCCGTGAGCTGAAACAGCAACTGGATTTCACCTATGGTGAAAATCAAGGTGATGGCGATATTAACGCCGTTTGGTTGCTGAATACGCTGTCTCAGAAAAAGCCGAAAGATGCCATTATTACCACCGATGTAGGTCAGCACCAAATGTGGTCTGCTCAACATATTCAGCATTATGCACCGGAAAATTTCATTACTTCCGCCGGATTTGGTTCTATGGGATTTGGCTTGCCTGCAGCGATTGGTGCCAAAAAAGTGCGGTCGCAAGATGAGGTGATTTTAATCACCGGTGACGGCTCGATTATGATGAATATTCAAGAGCTGGGGGCGGTAAAAAGCGGCAATGTCGCCGTGAAAATCCTGTTGTTGGATAATCAACGTTTGGGAATGGTGCGTCAATGGCAGTCCTTATTTTTCCAAGCACGCCATAGTTCCACAATTTTAGATGACAATCCCGATTTCGTCACTTTAGCGAAAGCCTTTGATATTCCGGGCGAACGTATTGAGAAAGCGAGCGAAGTTAATGCTGCTTTGGATCGTTTATTAGCCAGTAAAACGGCCTATTTCTTGCACGTTTGTATTCCACCGGAAGACAATGTGTGGCCGCTTGTACCGCCAGGGGCGTGCAACGCAGATATGCTTGAAGAAATGTAAAAAAGTGCGGTAAGAATTGGGAGAGTTTTATGATAACCACAGAATTAACCATTGTAGCAAATCACCGTCCTGAAACCTTAGAGCGTATTTTTCGCGTGATTCGTCATCGTGGTTTCAGTGTTGAAAAAATGCAGATGAAATTGGAAAACCAAAAAATTTGGTGCGATCTGGGTGTAACCGGTGATCGCCCGATTTATTTATTAATTCATCAATTGGTCAAGTTGCACGATGTCATTGATGTGACATCGGACGAAGATTGCCCGTTTGATGAATAATTTTTTTATTTTAATTAACTTTAAGGAAAGCAAAATGAAAAAATCATTAATTAAATTGACCGCACTTTTCACGGCGGTCTTGGCTGTCGCTGCTTGCGATAAAAAAGTAGAGTCGTCGGAAAAAACGGATAAAGTGAAAGCTAAAACCCTGTTTGTAGCAGGTTCTACCGGTGTGATTGGCGAACCCTTGAGCAAGGCTTTAGTTGAAAAAGGCTATGTGGTATATGGCACAACTCGTAGTGCAGATAAAGCTAAAGTCTTGGAAGCTAATGGCGTAAAACCGGTTGTGGTTGATGTGTTTGATGCAGCAGCTTTGGAAAAAGCGGTAGTAGATGCAAAACCAGATGTGGTGATTAGCCAACTTTCTTCTTTGCCAAAAGGTTTGAAAGAGGAAGAAATGGTGGAAGGCTTAAAACGCGATAATAAAATTCGTATTGAAGGCACTCGCAATTTGATTGCCGCAACAGAAAAAGCAGGCACACCGAAATTTATTACTCAAAGTTTTGTTTTCTATGCAGAAAGTGATAAAGCCCCGAATGAAGAATCTGCTTTAATTTCTGATGATGATCCGGCGTACGGTGAATCCACTCAAGCGATGAAAAATTTAGAAGCACAAACCTTAGCCGGTAAATTTACCCCTGTGGTATTACGTTATGGTTGGATTTACGGTGGAAAATCAGGTTTTGATGCACCTATTGAGGGTTATTCAACAATCCATATTGACGCGGTAGTTGATGCCACAGTGCGTGCGGTTGAAGCAGATCTAAAAGGAATTTATAACGTTTCTGAAGCCAGTCCTTTTGTCGATGTCAGCAAATTTAAACAAGCCGTTCCTGAATGGAAAGATAAACAATAGCAAAATTAAAGTGCGGTTAAAAACAAGATAGTTTTCACCGCACTTTTCTTCCACAGGATTAATTATGTTTAAATTTTCTATGTTGGTGAAGGTACAAGAAAATGAGCGTAAAGCCTTATTTTGGTCTTGGCTTTATGTTTTTGTGCTGTTTCTCGCTTATTATACATTGCGTCCGATTCGTGATGAATTAGGGGCGGCCGGTGGTGTTAAAGAATTATCTTGGTTATTCAGCGGCACGCTCATTGCGATGTTGGCATTGACCCCTTTATATGGTTATTTGGTTCAACGTTGGAGTCGAGAAAAATTTATTGCTATCGCATACCGATTTTTTATGTTGAATTTGGTCGCCTTTGCATTTTTGATGGCGTTGGCTCAAGGTGATATTCTCGTTTGGACGGGGCGTATCTTTTTTATTTGGGTTTCGGTTTTTAATTTATTTGTTGTGTCGGTATTTTGGTCTTTAATGTCCGATGTATTTAGCACTGAACAAGGCAAGCGTTTATTTGGTTTTTTAGCTACGGGTTCAACAGTGGGCGGTATTGCCGGTTCTACTTTTGTATCTTTGTTTTCTTCTATTTTTAATCATTATATTTTAGTTGCTATGGCAATCTTATTATTGGAGGTTGCCGTATTTGCCGCAAAACGGGTTTCTAAATTGGGAGATAAAGAGTTAAAAAGTGGCGAAAAACCTGATAATTCAGCACAGCAAATTGGTGGTGGTGTTTTGGCAGGTTTAAAACGTACCTTTCAATCACCTTATTTATTAGGGATTTCCGGATTTATTCTGCTTTATTCTGTCACTTCAACCGTGCTATATTTCCAGCAAGCGGAAATTGTGAATAATACTTTTAGCGATAGAGCAGAAAGAACCGCCTTTTTTGCCAATATTGATTTGTGGGTCAATAGTTTAACTTTATTGTTTCAAGTGGGGCTAACCGGTCGAATGATGAAAACATTGGGGATTCTTCCCGTGTTATCCTTATTGCCGTTATTCAGTACGATCAGTTTTGCGATGCTGGCGATGTATCCGACCGTGATTGTGTTTGTGTTGGTTCAGGTTTCTCGCAGAGTGGCGAATTTTGCTTTTGCTCGTCCGTCTCGAGAAGTGCTTTTCACGAGATTGAACCGTGAAGATCGTTATAAAGCAAAAAATGTCATTGATACAGTTGTTTATCGTAGTGGAGATCAGATTGGTTCTTGGAGCTATGCCGGTTTGGGTGCATTAGGCTTGAGTTTAACCACAATTTCTTGGCTAACTGTACCAATTTGTATAATATGGTTCGTTCTGAGTCTTTGGTTGGCGAAGAAAGAAGACATTGATTAATGATTAAAACAACATAAATTTAGACCGCACTTTAAGAGCAAACACCTAACATTTTACTTGGAGATTGATTATGCCTAAATTACGTTCCGCGACCTCAACGCAAGGTCGCAATATGGCCGGTGCGCGTGCCTTATGGCGTGCAACGGGAATGAAAGAGACCGATTTCGGGAAGCCGATTATTGCGGTAGTGAATTCTTTCACTCAATTCGTGCCTGGTCACGTTCATTTAAAAGACTTGGGGCAAATGGTTGCCGAAGAGATCGAAAAAGCCGGTGGGGTGGCGAAAGAGTTTAATACGATTGCGGTCGATGACGGTATCGCAATGGGGCACGGCGGGATGCTTTATTCTTTACCAAGCCGTGATTTAATTGCAGATAGCGTAGAATATATGGTAAATGCTCACTGTGCCGATGCGATGGTGTGTATCTCTAACTGCGATAAAATCACTCCGGGAATGTTAATGGCGGCAATGCGGTTAAATATTCCGACTATTTTCGTTTCAGGTGGCCCGATGGAAGCGGGAAAAACCAAACTTTCCGATCAATTAATTCGCTTGGATTTAGTGGATGCAATGATTGAAAGTGCTGACCCAAATGTGTCTGATGAACGTATTGATGCGATTGAACGCAGTGCTTGCCCGACTTGTGGATCTTGCTCAGGTATGTTTACTGCAAACTCGATGAACTGTTTAACTGAAGCCTTAGGTTTAAGTTTACCGGGCAATGGTTCAATGTTAGCAACTCACGCTGACCGTAAAGAGCTTTTCCTAAGAGCTGGGCGTGAAATTGTGGAACTTTGCCGTAAATATTACCAACAAGACGATGAGAGCGTGTTACCTCGTTCAATTGCTACCTTCGATGCATTTGAAAATGCGATGAGCCTTGATATTGCAATGGGTGGTTCAAGTAATACGGTACTTCACTTATTGGCGACTGCTCAAGAAGCCGGCGTTGATTTTAAAATGGAAGATATTGACCGCCTCTCTCGTGTTGTGCCGTGCTTAAGTAAAATTGCCCCGAATACCAATAAATACCATATGGAAGACGTACACCGTGCAGGTGGAATTATGGGCTTGCTTGGCGAATTAGACCGTGCCGGTTTAATCCATCGTCACGTTAAAACGGTGTTAGGTTTGACGATTGAGGAGCAGCTTAATCAATACGATATTATTCGTAATAAAGATGAAGATTTACACAAATTCTTCCGTGCCGGCCCGGCAGGGATTCGTACCACCAAAGCCTTCTCGCAAGATTGCCGTTGGGATACTGTTGATGATGACCGTGTAAACGGCTGTATTCGCAATGTTGAAAATGCTGTGACCAAAGAAGGCGGTTTAGCGGTATTGTTTGGAAATATTGCGGAAGACGGCTGTATTGTGAAAACTGCAGGGGTGGATGAATCTATTTGGAAATTCACAGGTACGGCAATTGTGTTTGAAAGCCAAGAAGATGCGGTAGCAGGCATTTTAGGTGGCAAAGTCAAAGAAGGGCATATTGTAATTATTCGCTACGAAGGCCCGAAAGGTGGTCCGGGTATGCAAGAAATGCTTTACCCAACCAGCTATTTGAAATCAATGGGCTTAGGTAAAAAATGTGCCTTATTAACTGACGGTCGTTTCTCCGGCGGTACATCAGGGTTATCTATCGGACACGCTTCGCCGGAAGCTGCTTCAGGGGGGGCGATTGCCTTAATTAATGATGGCGATACGGTGGCGATTGATATTCCGAATCGTTCGATTAACTTAATGATTTCAGACGAAGAACTTGCTGCTCGCCGTGCAGAAATGGAAGCCCGTGGCGATAAAGCGTGGCAACCACTTCAACGTGAGCGAGAAGTGTCGTTTGCACTAAAAGTATTTGGGCATTTCGCGACCTCTGCCGATAAAGGTGCGGTGCGGGATAAATCTTTGTTAAAATAATCTCTTAATACACAAGAAAGTGCGGTCAAAATCCCTTGTATTTTGACCGCACTTTTTCTTTCCCTCATTTCCCTTTATACTATTGCCATACTCACTTACTTTGATATCTATGTTTCGTCTGCTTTATAGTTTGATTTTATATCTCATCCAGCCGTTATTAGTGCTGTTTATGTTTTTTCGTAGCCTAAAATCGCCACAATACCGTCAGCGGTTAAATGAACGTTACGGATTTTACGGCAAAATACTACCGCCCAATCCACAAGGTATTTTAATTCACGCAGCCTCCGTGGGAGAAGTCATTGCAGTAACGCCTTTAATCAAAGCCCTATTACACCAATATCCGCAGCATGCCATTACCGTCACGACAATGACCCCAACAGGTTCAGAACGCGTAAAAACCGCCTTTGGCAACCAAGTGAAGCATATCTACCTCCCCTTTGACTTGCCCGACGCTATTAGCCGTTTTCTATACTTTATTCAACCAGCACTTTGCATTGTGATTGAAACCGAACTCTGGGCGAATTTAATTCATGAATGTCATCAACGTGGTATTCCGTTACTGATCGCTAACGCAAGATTATCTCCTCGTTCTGCCCAACGTTACGGCAAACTCACTCGTTACTTACAACCTATTTTAAATAAAATCAGTCTGATTGCCGCTCAAGACAATTTAAGTGCAAAACGTTACCAAGATATTGGCTATCAAGGGCATTTGCAAATCACAGGCAATTTAAAATACGATTTAACATTGAGTGAAGAATTACAACAAATGGCAAAACTAAAACGCCAATTGAGCAAGCGACCCGTTTGGATTGCGGCGAGTACACACAACGGAGAAGATGAAATCATCTTGAAATCCCATCGTACTTTGTTGGAAAAATACCCTGATTTGCTACTGATTTTAGTGCCAAGGCACCCAGAACGTTTTTCCGATGTGGCAGAATTTATTGAAAAACAAGGGTTTAATTACAGCCGACGTAGCCAGCAAAAAACAGCAAAGGAGACAGACCAAATTTTCCTTGGCGATACCATGGGCGAACTGATGTACCTATATGCCCTTTCGGATATTGCTTTCGTCGGCGGAAGCCTGATTCCTCGCGGTGGCCATAACCCGTTAGAACCCTTAGCCTTCAAACTGCCAGTAATCAGTGGGCGACATACTTTCAATTTCTCTGAAATCGTAGCTCAGCTCAAATCAGTGCAAGGTATCATTGAAATTGAGGAAAATCCAACTGCACTTTCAAATGCAGTGGAAGTATTACTCAATTCTGAGGAATATCGCATTCAGCTGGGCAATGCCGGTTTTGGTGTACTGCGTGAAAATCAGGGCGCTTTAACTAGACTATTGGCGTTACTCACGCCTTATTTGGAAAAATAACCATGAAAACAGTGATTTATCCGGGAACCTTTGACCCTATTACTAACGGTCATTTAGATATTATCCAACGAAGTGCGGTGCTTTTTCCGCACGTTTTAGTGGCAGTGGCTCACAATCCAAGCAAAAAACCACTGTTTGGATTAGAAGAAAGAGTAGAATTAGTGCGTCAATCCATATCACATTTACCCAATGTCAGCGTCATCGGTTTTGCCGATTTGCTTGCTAATGTTGTTAAACAACAACAAATTTCGGCAATCATTAGAGGAATGCGTACAACAATGGATTTTGAATACGAGCTACAACTTGCTCACCTGAATCGCCAGCTTACCCAAGGTGTCGAAAGCCTGTTTTTACCTTCCAATGAACAATGGTCTTATGTCTCTTCTACTATCGTGAGAGAAATCCATCTCCATGGCGGCGATGTCAGCCAATTTGTACCACAACCTGTAATCAATGCGTTAAAAACCAAAAAGCAATAAAATAGCCCCAATAGGGGCTTTTATATCACCGAACAAGTATAGCCTTGTACTAAGTTAGACCAATGTTCCTCACTAAACTTAATGCCCATTCGCTCCTTCTCTTTTAAAAAAGAACGTTTCAAACGTTGTAAATTCTGTGCTTTCCAAAAAGTCCCCTGTTTTTCACCGCACTTATCAAAATCAATCAAATAAAATTTCAGTCCATTTTCGGTCTGTTGAGCTAAAATATTATGAGCGTTTAAGTCCGTATGACAAATTTGTAAATCATGTAACTGGCGAATAAGCTTACCGATATACTGCCATTCTTCGGCAGAAAGCAGAGAAGTCTGTAAAAGTGAGGTCAAATCTTGAGCATTTTCGATCTTTTCCAACAAAATATCTGCCCGATAGCCTCCCCAAATGCGTTCTACTCTCGCCATAATTGGTTTTGGTACAGGCAAACCTGCTTGATACAATTTATCCAACAAACGCAATTCCGCAAAACTGCGGCAATTTTCCAATGTAGAAAAATAATAGTGGTCTTTGACAATTTTCCCCCACAAACCGCCCCGATAATAATGTCGCAAGGCACAATTAACGCCAAGTAAATCATCAGACTTCACAAACCAAGTTACCCCACGCCCTTTAGCACTCCCTACAATTCGTTCTTGTGCCTGCCAAAATTCCGGAAGAAAAAAATCGGCATAATTTAATGCGGAAAATTTTTCTTCTGCCAGTAAAAAATACAGATTTTTTTGTTGTAATTTCATCATTTTGTATGCCCTCTTCATTGGCGAATGATCACATTTTACTTTAAAATAACCTCACTTTTCAAAAACTTGACGGAAATACCATGTCGTTGTTCAATCAACCACCAAAATCCTTATGTATTCTACGTTTATCTGCTATCGGTGATGTTTGTCATGCCCTCGCAGCTGTACAACAAATTCAGGATTTTTATCCCGAATGTAAAATCACATGGATTATCGGCAAAACTGAAGCAAGCTTGCTTTCTGCAATCACACAAGGGATTGAATTTGTTGTTTATGATAAAAAAACAGGTTGGCATGGTGTATGGAATTTATGGAAAACACTGAAAAATCAACAATTTGATGCCTTATTGAATATGCAAACTGCATTTCGGGCTTCTATACTTTCACTGGGAATCAAAGCAAAAATTAAGTTGGGTTTTGGTAAAAAACGTAGTCGCGAAGGACAAGGTCTTTTTGTGAATTATCGCATCTCGGATCCACAATCCCCCCATGTTTTAGATGGATTGCTCGCCTTTGCCCAAAGTATCGGTGTACCCATTCAATCACCTTATTGGCATATTCAGCTCGCGGAAACAGATAAATATATCGTTAATCAATATGTTGATCCACAACGCAAAAATTTGTTGATTTCGCCTTGCTCCAGCAAAGTAGAAAAAGATTGGCTGACAGAACGATATGCTGAGCTTGCTAATTGGGCAAATCAGCAAGGATTTAACGTTATTTTAAGCGGCTCAAATGCAGTGCGAGAACAAAAAACCATTGAAAAACTGACCGCACTTTGTGATTTTCATCCTACGAATACCGCCGGGAAAACCACCCTGCCACAACTGGCCGCATTAATTCAATCCGTTGATTTAGTCATTTCACCTGACAGCGGTGCAGCACATATAGCGACAATGGTCGGTACACCGGTAATTGGCCTTTATGCCTATCACAATCCGTTACGCACCGGCCCTTATTATAACCTTGCTAATGTTGTTTCCGTATATGAACAACACGCCCTTAAAGAATTTGGCAAATCTTCTGCCGAATTACCTTGGGCAACAAAATTAAAGGGGGAAAACCTTATGGCAGACATTAGTGTTGAGCAGGTAAAAACGAAAATCATGACATTTAAATAGGACATTCAGCCCTATTTTTTCTGGCATTTGGGGCAGAAGAAACTGTTACGCTGTCCAATCACTAAACTTTCAATTTTTGTACCGCACTTTGGACAATCTTTTCCTTTTTTACCGTAAATTTGTAATTCTTGGGCAAAATAGCCGGGTTTACCGTCCGGTTGCAAAAAATCTTTTAAAGTGGTTCCGCCTTGTTGAATTGCGCGGGTGAGCTCTAGTTTGATCATTTCCACTAATAATTCTGCTTGAACTTTTGTGAGTTTTCCTGCTTGTTTTTGAGGATGCAAGCCACATTTAAATAAGACTTCAGTAGCATAAATATTACCTACGCCAACAACTACGGCGTTATCCATTAAAAAGGCTTTAAGTGCGGTCAGTTTTTTGCGAGATTTTTTAAATAAATAGGTGGCATTAAATTCCTCAGATAATGGCTCCGGCCCGAGTTTTAAAAATAAGTGGAACTCATCTAAATTTACTGTCCAAAGCCAAGCACCGAAACGACGGGGATCGTTATAACGCATAATTTTGCCGTTATTCATCATAATGTCTAGATGATCGTGTTTTTCTACGAGATCGTTTTCAGTGACAATCCGTACAGATCCTGACATTCCTAAATGTCCGATGATAAATCCCTTTTCCGTATGAATAATTAGATACTTTGCTCGGCGTGAAAGTGCGGTCACTTTTACTTGAGAAATTTGACTGAGCTCCGAGCTAACCGGCCAACGTAATTGGGGTTGGCGAACAATAATTTTCTCGATAATAAAATCCTTGAGATAAGGACTAATTCCGTTTTTAGCGGTTTCGACTTCAGGCAATTCAGGCATAAATTTTCCTTGTCATTTTTTTGCAAGTAAGAAAAAACCCGAACAATGTCGGGCTCCTTTCAATTCATCCACTAAATTATTTGATTTTAGCTTCTTTATAAACAACGTGTTTGCGAACAACTGGATCAAATTTTTTGATTTCCATTTTTTCAGGCATATTACGTTTGTTTTTAGTTGTGGTATAGAAATGACCAGTTTCTGCAGTAGAAACTAATTTGATCTTCTCGCGAGTACCTTTAGCTGCCATTTGTTAGCTCCTTAGATTTTTTCGCCACGAGCACGGATTTCAGCTAAAACTGCATCAATGCCTTTTTTGTCGATAATACGCATACCTTTCGCTGTTAAGCGTAAGGTTACGAAACGGTTTTCGCTCTCAACCCAGAAACGGTGAGTGTGTAAGTTTGGTAGAAAACGGCGACGAGTCGCGTTTAATGCGTGCGAACGGTTGTTACCAACTGCCGGACGCTTGCCTGTGACTTGACAGACTCTAGACATAATAATCTCCAATAATAATTAAATATAAGCTCGAGCTTAGGATTCAGTACAAATTTAAGGCAAGCCGTAAAGCTACCTCGTCAGGTCGCCTCGGATTTTGCCCTTGCACCGACCCACTTACTACATTAAAGGACGCAAATTATACTTGCTTTAACTTGCATTCTCAAGCGAAAAATAGGTTTCTTGTTAAATTTGTTGGCTCAAAATTTCGCTTTTCGTTAAAAAGTGCGGTCTGTTTTCTCCCTGTTTAGCAAATTTTCGTTATAATACCTTTAACTTTTCGTAAAAGGACGAAGTAATGATTTATTTTCAAGATGTCAGTAAGGCCTATTTGGGTGGAAAACCTGCATTACAAGGATTGAATTTTCATTTGCCTGTAGGCAGTATGACTTATTTAACAGGACATTCAGGCGCAGGCAAAAGTACTCTGCTCAAACTTATTATGGGCATGGAACGAGCCAATACAGGGCAAATTTGGTTTAACGGGCATGATATTACCCGCCTTTCTCCCTACGAATTACCGTTTTTACGGAGACAAATCGGTATGGTACATCAAGATTACCGTTTATTGTCAGATCAAAGTGTGGCGGATAATGTGGCATTGCCCTTAATTATTGCCGGCATTCACCCAAAAGAAGCACATAAATATGCCTTATCTGCGTTGGATCGGGTCGGGTTATATCAATACGCCAATTATTTGCCGGTAGAATTATCTGGCGGTGAGCAACAACGTGTGGATATAGCTCGAGCTGTGGTACATAAACCACAACTTTTACTGGCTGACGAACCAACAGGAAATTTAGATAATAATCTGTCTTTAGGCATTTTTCAGTTGTTTGAAGAATTTAATCGCTTAGGAATGACGATTTTACTCGCCACCCATGATATCAATTTAATTCAGCAAAAACCTAAACCTTGTCTTGTACTGGAACAAGGGCATTTGCGTCAGTAATCAAGGAATAAAAATGAGTGCAACACATCAAGCCCCATTTTGGGTACAAATGCAATATACCTTTCGTCAAGTTTGGCGCGATTTAGTGGGAAAAAAATACGGCACATTACTGACAATTTTAGTGATTGCGGTCTCTTTAACCATTCCTACGGTCAGCTTTTTACTGTGGAAAAATGTGAATTCGGCTGCCAACCAATTTTCTCCTGAAAGTGAGCTAACAGTCTATTTACACAAGAATTTATCAGAGGAAGACAGTAACAACATTGTTGAAAAAATCCGCCAACAAGAAGGCGTGGCAAGTTTGAATTATATATCTCGCCAAGAAAGTTTAAAACAATTTCAATCTTGGTCAGGCTTTAGTGAAGAGCTGGATATTTTAGATGACAATCCATTACCGGCGGTAGTCATGATTAAACCGAGTAATGATTTTCAACCCTCAGAAAAACGCCAACTACTCTATGAGCAACTAAAAAAATTAAAAGGCGTTGAAGAGGTAAGAATGGATAATGATTGGTTGGAAAAATTAACTGCACTGACTTGGCTGATTGCCCATGTCGCAATTTTTTGCACGATATTAATGACCCTCGCAGTATGCTTGGTGATTACCAATAGTATTCGCTCAGATGTGTATAGTAGCCAAGCCAAAATTCAAGTAATGAAATTATTGGGCGCTACCGAGCAGTTCATTCTACGTCCGTTTCTCTACACAGGTGTCATTTATGCTGTACTAGGTGCGTTTTTTGCCTGTATTTTCAGTGCGTTGATTATTGGCTATTTCACCAGTGCGGTGCAATATGTGACTGATATTTTTGCCGTAAATTTTAACCTGAGCGGATTAGGTTTAAGTGAAATTCTGTTCTTAGTAATTATTTGTGCGCTTATTGGCTATTCCTCAGCTTGGATTTCCGCCTCAAAATATATTAAAACAGTGGAAAAATAGAATTTTTTTAAAGGAACTGTATTTTTTTGATTTTTCCTCAATAAAGTCTTGATTTTACTATGCTAATATGCAATTAATTAACCCTATACATATTCAAACATCAACATAAGGAAACAAAAAATGAAAAACGTCGGTTTTATCGGTTGGCGCGGAATGGTTGGTTCCGTCTTAATGGATCGTATGGTGCAGGAAAATGATTTTTCCAACATTAATCCTGTCTTTTTTACTACCTCTCAAGCAGGTCAAAAAGCTCCTGTTTTTGGCGGTAAAGAGGCCGGTGAATTAAAAAATGCATTCGATATTGATGAATTAAAGCAATTAGACATCATTGTGACTTGCCAAGGTGGCGATTACACCAATGAAGTTTATCCAAAATTAAAAGATGCCGGCTGGGACGGCTATTGGATTGATGCAGCGTCAGCATTGCGTATGAAAGACGATGCTATTATTGTATTAGATCCGGTAAACCAACACGTCATTTCCGAAGGCCTAAAAAAAGGTATTAAAACTTTCGTTGGTGGAAATTGCACAGTCAGCCTCATGTTAATGGCAATTGGCGGTTTATTTGAGAAAAATTTGGTGGAATGGGTTTCTGTAGCCACTTATCAAGCAGCGTCCGGTGCGGGTGCAAAAAATATGCGCGAATTGTTAGTGCAAATGGGCGAATTAGAAGATAGTGTTAAAGCAGAGTTAGCCAACCCGGCTTCCTCTATTTTAGATATTGAACGTAAAGTCACAGCAAAAATGCGGGCAGAAGATTTTCCAACAGACAATTTTGGTGCCGCATTAGGTGGTAGCTTAATTCCTTGGATTGACAAATTATTGCCGGAAACCGGACAAACTAAGGAAGAGTGGAAAGGCTATGCAGAAACCAACAAAATTTTAGGCTTAAGTGAAAATCCAATTCCAGTTGATGGTTTATGCGTGCGTATTGGCGCATTACGTTGCCATAGCCAAGCATTTACCATTAAACTGAAAAAAGATTTACCGTTGGCAGAGATCGAACAGATCATTGCTGCTCACAATGAATGGGTAAAAGTGATTCCAAACGATAAAGAAACTACCTTGCGTGAATTAACGCCGGCCAAAGTCACCGGTACATTAAGTGTGCCTGTCGGACGCTTACGCAAATTGGCTATGGGACCAGAATATCTAGCTGCCTTCACTGTGGGTGACCAACTCTTATGGGGTGCAGCAGAACCTGTACGCCGTATCCTAAAACAATTAGTTTAATCTTCAAAAAGTGCGGTAAAAATTACCGCACTTTTGCCATTAACGTCTAAAACTATGCGAGAACCTCGATTTTCTGATTTTGCTCTTGCCGAACTCAAACCTTTTGCCGAGCAATTTCCAATTCAATATACCCACGGAAAACGGCATTGCCGTTTAGCCTATCGTCATTTTACCCAACCGCAAAAAGCAGAAAAATTAGTCATTTTAGTGAATGGTCGAGCGGAAAATCTCTTGAAATGGACAGAAGTCGCCTATGATTTTTATCAACAAGGCTATGATATTTTAGCCTTTGATCACAGAGGACAAGGCTATTCTCAACGTTTACTGAAAGACCGGCAAAAAGGCTATATTGATGAATTTCGTTTTTATGCCGATGATATGGCGAAAATTATTGAAAAAGTAACCGCACTTTCACCTTATCAAAAGCAATTTTTAGTTTCCCATTCTCTTGGTGGCCTGATTTCAAGCTTTTATTTGGCAAATTATGATCATCAAATACAAAAAGCAGTGTTTTCTGCACCGCTCTTTGAAATGCCGTTAAAACAACCGCTTCGTGATGAATTTCTCATCAATTTAATGATATTATTCGGGCAAGGTGAGCGTTACGTATTTGGTAAAACTGCCTATAAACCGGCAGATCTGGATAACAACGAACTCAGTTTTTGCCGTACGCGGATGAAATGGATGAATCGTATTAACCGCAAATATCCCGAATTACATTTAGGCGGCCCGACTTTTCGTTGGGCACACTTATGTTTGAATGCCACAAAACAGCTAACTTATATTCTACCGAGAATTGAAATACCGGTGTTAATTCTGCAAGCCGAAAGAGAAAAAATTGTCTCCAACAAAAACCTCGAAAAATTGACCGCACTTTTGCCACAAGGCAAATCGGAAACTGTTCCGCAAGCGAAGCACGAGATTTTGTTTGAACGGGATAGCTTACGACATCAAGTTTTCGAGCAAATTTTTCAATTTTTTAACTCAAAATAGTGAAATAATGCAACACAAAGATCCTCATCAAACCAATTTACCCCATTTTATTGGGCAACAAATTGAACAGCAAAATGCCTTTGAATTGCTCAATGGGATTTGTCAATGGCTCCGCCTAGTCAGCCCGAAAGAAGCAAAGCATCGCTTCACATTACTGATTACAACCCTATCCGAAAATCCTTCGCTCAGCGAACAAGCAGCTACCCTGTTAGCTCGTTGGTTGTGTGGCTTGCGTTTATACCCGTTATTTGTCAGCACAGGTATTCTTGGGCGAGAAGGATTTAGCAACGCATTTAAAACCCGTTTATACGATAAATTTAATCCTGCTTTTAAGGATAAAAATGACCTTCGAGATGTGTTTTACTTGTTATTTAAAGACACAGATGATGAAAAATGGATTCAAGCTATTTCACTGCAAGATTGGCGAAAATGCTTTAATCTTTTGGCTAAATATACCCCGATTGCTGAACGTGAGCGTTTATTTTCTCATCTTCGCCAAGAAGGTTTTTTCGCTATTGAAATGCTCTCCATTTGGATTGCTGCAGAGGATTTAGAACCCGAATTAATGCGGTTGGATCCGATTTTATTAGATCGCGATTCACCATTTCTTGCCCTACAACGTGAAGTCTCACACTTTGTAAATGCACATCGTCAAAATCAGCCATTTGCACAAGCTCATTTAGAGGTGATGTATTCACAAAGTTTAGCATTGATTGAACATTTGAGTAAAAAAGGAGCCGGTGAAGGTTCGTCGTTAGCAGTAGCTCATTTATTGGAACGATTAAAACAAAGTCTGGAACGTCTTGACTTGCTATTACATATTTTTGCCAAGCCCAATTTAGCCTTTTCTCATTTACTTCATTTGACCGGTGAAATTGCAATTTCCGCTATTCATCAACATAGTCTGAGCGATTTAGTCAAACAAAGTGTTGGAATGCTTTCCCGTACGATTACACAACATACCAGCGACCACGGAGAACACTATATTACCCGCAATTCTAAAGAATACTTTTCAATGTTTTTCTCTGCAGCCGGTGGGGGCGTATTGATCGCCTTAATGGCATTGTTGAAAATTTATTTAGGTACGCAAATTGATGATAAAATTTGGAAAGGGCTAGCAGAAGGGCTAAATTATGGCTTAGGCTTTACACTCATTTTTATGCTCCATTGCACTGTCGCTACCAAGCAGCCTGCAATGACTGCAGCACGTTTTGCCGAAGCCGTTGAACGCAACCCTCAAGGACGAAATATGAAATTAGCACAATTGCTGATCGATGTATTTCGTTCACAAAGTGTTGCAGTGCTCGGTAATGTGATGATTGCTATTGGTGTTGCTGCATTAATTTCACATTATTATTTTCAATATTTTGGCTCGCCACTCTTGAATCAGGATAATATCGCCTATCAACTTTCCTCTATTGACCCCACTAAAGGAACATTGTGGTACGCCGCCATTGCCGGATTTTGGCTCTTTTTATCGGGCATTATTTCAGGTTACTTTGATAATCGTAGCAATTATCTCAACACCAGAATGCGACTACGCCAGCACCCTTGCCTTAAACAGATAATGACTGAAAAATGCCGTGTCCGTTTCGCTGACTATATTCACGACAACTATGGCTCAATTATGGGCAATTTGTCCTTTGGTATGTTACTGGGTATGACTGGTGTTGTCGGTTATTTACTTTCCTTACCATTGGACATTCGCCACGTTGCATTTTCCTCTGCAAATGTAGGTTACGCAGTCGTCAGCGGAAACTTAGACTGGACAGTGTTTTGGCAAAGTTTAAGCTTCGTATTATTAATTGGTTTAGTCAATTTAATCGTCAGCTTCTCTCTCACACTTTGGCTGGCACTGCCTTCCTTAAATGCTAAAATTGATAGCTGGTGTGACATTTTAGTTTGTGTTTTCAAAATCTTACGCCAAAAACCTCTCAGTTTATTCCTGCCAATTCAACTTAATAAATAATAAAAAGTGCGATCAAAACTTTCACAATTTTGACCGCACTTTTGCGTTTATTTAAGTAAAAAGATTATAAAATTTCTTTTGCTTTTGCTACCACATTTTCTACGGTAAAGCCGAAAAGTTTAAATAATTGATCAGCCGGCGCGGATTCACCGAAACTGTTCATACCAACAATACGCCCGTCAAAACCAACATATTTGTACCAGAAATCAGAAATTTGAGCTTCAATAGCTACGCGTTTTGTCACATGGCGTGGTAACACACTCTCACGATAAGCTACATCTTGTTTATCAAAGACGTTGGTACTTGGCATAGAAACAACACGCACTTTTTTACCTTCCGCTGCTAGCACTTCTGCTGCATTCATAGCTAATTCAACTTCAGAGCCCGTCGCAATTAAAATTAAGCCCGGATTGTTACAACCACAATCACGCAAAATATAACCACCACGTGCTACATTCGCCAATTGTTCGGCTGTACGCGCTTGTTGAGCTAAATTTTGGCGAGTGAAAATAAGTGCACTTGGGCCATCTTGACGTTCCACTGCGGCTTTCCAAGCAACTGCAGATTCCACTTGGTCCGCCGGTCGCCATGTTTCTAAATTTGGAATTAAACGTAAAGAAGCAGTTTGTTCTACAGGTTGATGGGTTGGACCGTCCTCACCTAAACCGATGGAATCGTGAGTATAAACAAATAAGGAGCGTTGCTTCATCAAGGCAGCCATACGCACTGCATTGTGTGCATATTCGTAGAACATTAAGAATGTTGCTCCGTAAGGAATGAAACCTCCATGCAAGGCAATACCGTTCATAATTGCAGACATACCGAATTCACGTACACCATAATTAATATAGTTACCATCTACATTTTCAGTAGCGCGAATGGGTTTAGAGCCTGACCATAAAGTTAAGTTTGAGCTTGCCAAGTCGGCAGAACCACCAATAAATTCAGGTAAAATATGAGCATAAGCTTCAATTGCGTTTTGTGATGCTTTACGGCTTGCAATAGATGCAGGATTTGCCTGTAATTTTTCAATGAAAGCTTGGCTTTCTGCTGCCCAATTAGCCGGTAGTTCTCCTGCAGTACGACGTTTAAATTCTGCGGCTAATTCAGGATAAGCTTTTTCATAAGCTGCAAATTTATCATTCCAAGCTTGTTCTGCTTTTGAGCCTGCAGCTTTTGCATCCCATTCCGCATAGATGTCTGCTGGAATTTCAAATGGGGCATAATCCCAATTTAAGGCTTGACGGGTTAAGGTGATTTCTTCATCACCTAAAGGTGCTCCGTGACAGTCGTGGGATGCAGATTTATTTGGTGAACCGTAGCCGATAATGGTTTTACAGATAATTAGTGTCGGTTTGTTTTTTTCCGCTTGTGCTAATTTTGTGGCTTCTGCAATTTGTGCCGGATTATGGCCATCCACATCAGCAATCACATGCCAACCATAAGATTCAAAACGTTGTTTGGTATTATCGGTGAACCAACCATCAACGTGACCGTCAATGGAAATATTGTTGTCATCATAGTAAGCAATTAATTTACCCAAACCTAATGTGCCGGCTAAAGAGCAGGCTTCGTGAGAAATGCCCTCCATTAAACAACCGTCACCTAAGAAAACATAGGTATAGTGATCCACAATATCATAGCCTTCACGGTTAAATTGTGCGGCCAAGGTTTTTTCTGCAATCGCCATACCTACTGCATTGGTGATCCCTTGCCCTAAGGGACCTGTCGTGGTTTCTACACCGGGCGCATACCCATATTCAGGGTGGCCCGGCGTTTTGGAATGTAATTGGCGGAAATTTTTTAAATCGTCAATAGATAAATCATAGCCTGTTAAATGTAATAAGCTATAAATCAACATAGAGCCATGACCGTTAGATAGTACAAAACGGTCACGATCCGCCCATTTAGGATTACTCGGATTATGTTTTAAAAAACCTCGCCATAATACTTCTGCAATATCTGCCATTCCCATTGGCGCTCCCGGGTGGCCGGATTTTGCTTTTTGCACGGCATCCATACTTAAAAATCGGATTGCGTTAGCTAATTTTTGTTGAGTTGCCATCATTTTTCTCCTGATTGATGATTTAAATTATTAAATAAATTATTTTACCTCAGTTTTCAGTGCCTGTAGATTAAATTTATTCTGCATTAGGCCAAGAATTTACGACCGCTTTAACCAAAGTGGCTAATGGAATTGCAAAAAACACACCCCAAAATCCCCAAAGTCCGCCAAAAATTAGTACGGCAACAATAATCGTCAATGGGTGTAAATTAACTGCTTCGGAAAAAAGGAAAGGAACAAGTACATTGCCATCTAAAATTTGGCTAATAACGAATGCAATAACAATATACCAAAAATTTGAATGATCACCGAATTGGAAAAAAGCCACCAATACTACAGGAATACTCACTAACACTGCGCCAACATAAGGCACGAGTACTGAAAATCCCACTGCAACAGCTAATAATAAGGCATAATTTAACCCTAAAATCAAAAAAATGGCGTAAGTAACTACCGTAACAATGACAATTTCTAAGACTTTACCACGAATATAGTTTGCAATTTGTTGTTGCATTTCAAGCCATACTTGGGTGGCTAATAAGCGGTTTTTAGGTAAAAAGCGACTAATATATTGACCTAATTCTTGTTGATCTTTAAGTAAGAAAAACATCATTAGAGGAACTAGAAAAGCATAAATACCTAAAGTAACGAGATTAATCAATGAACTCAGTGATAATTTCACAACCGATTCACCTGCACCGAGAATTTTTATCCGTAACGAACCGAAGAAGGAATCTACCATTTGATAATCAACTAACGTAGGATAATTTTCAGGCAATGCCAATACCCATTCGTGAAGCCGATTAAACATTGTCGGTAAATCAGACATCAAGCGAATCCCTTGCGTTAAAAGGTTAGGTAATAATACAAACACAATAACCAACATGAGGCTGATAAATACAGTGAGCATTATTGTAATAGACAATAAACGAGGCAAGTGTAGTTTTTCTGTTAAAAGGCGACAAGGAATATTTAATAGATAGGATAGCACAATGGCAATCAGCAAAGGAGCAATCAAATCACTGAAAAAATAGATTGCGACAAAACCAAATAATAAAATTGCGGCTAAACCCATAGCTTGAGGATCACTAAAACGGCGAATATACCAGCTTCTCAGCATTTCAAACATAATTTTCCCTCGATACCTGATTTTCCTCCGATTATAATCTCCTTTTCGAGTAAAGAAAACACGCCTCAAAGATTTTGTAATTTCGCCCGAAGCCCTTATAATGAAGCAACACATTTTGTGTATTACAAATAAGGAAACAATAATGAAAAATGAAATACAACCCCGATATCGGCATAATAAAGGCATCATCAAAGATAATGCAATTAATGCATTATTACATGATAACTTATTTCGCCAACGCATTGAGCGTAACCACAAAGGTAAAGGTAGTTATCGCCGTAAACCGAAACATGTCGGTCATTGGCTGGAAAAGCCCGATTATAAAACTTTAGCACACTGAACTTTTATAATCGGGTTTTTAATAAATAATATAAATCAATTAAAACAAGAGGTTATGATGTCTAAACAAACACAATTGCTATACAGTAACAACTGGAATGTGCGAATTAGCGATCCCGGAGAAGAAGGGGCAAGCAGCCATTTTTTTGAAACCATTTATATCACCCTCGAGGCTCATATTGATGACGGGCAAGTCAAATATGAATTTATCCGCAAAGTGGAAAATGAAGTCAAAATTAACCGCACTTTTAGTGAGTTAGATGAATTATTCAAATTTTTATCCGATTATTTAGATGCTGTTTCTTTAGGTAACTTAGGCGTAAAAATCGGTCAATTAGGTCTAGCAAAATAACGTGTCAAAGCTCAATCAAAACCCACCGCACTTTTATCGTGGACGTTTTTCCGTTGCACCAATGTTGGATTGGACAACACGCCATTGTCGCTATTTTCATCGTCAGTTTAGCCGCAATGCTTTACTTTACACGGAAATGGTCACAACACAGGCAATTATTCATGCTAAATATGACCATTTAGACTTTGATACTACAGAACAGCCCGTTGCCTTGCAGCTAGGTGGTAGCGATCCTGCCCAACTAAAACATTGTGCCAAATTAGCAGAACAACGGGGCTATAATGAAATCAATTTAAACGTAGGCTGTCCGTCAGATCGCGTACAAAACGGCATGTTTGGAGCCTGCTTAATGGCTAACGCAGATTTAGTGGCGGAATGTGTTGCAGAAATGCAAAGTGCGGTCAGTATTCCTGTCACCGTAAAAACCCGTATTGGCATTGATGATTTAGACAGTTACGATTTTCTCTGCCATTTTGTTGAAAAAGTCAGTCAAGCAGGTTGTAACGAATGGATCATCCACGCACGTAAAGCTTGGCTTTCAGGCTTAAGCCCTAAACAAAACCGAGAAATCCCTCCTTTAGATTATGAGCGGGTATATCAACTTAAACGTGATTTTCCCCATCTTTGGATCAGTATTAACGGTGGAATCAAAACGATCTCCGAAATACAACACCATCTACAGTATGTCGATGGTGTCATGGTTGGGCGAGAAGCATATCAAAATCCCTCATTGCTAGGCTGGATCGATCAAACATTATTTGATCCAACATCTCCTATTATCACTGCCAGACAAGCCTTGGAATCCCTATTCCCTTACATCGAAGCCCAGTTGAGCCAAGGTGTCTATCTCAATCATATCGCCAGACATATTCTCGGCGCATTCCAACAATGTAAAGGGGCGAGACAGTGGCGACGCTATCTCAGTGAACATGCTTGTAAGCCCGGAGCTGGCATTGAAATAGTTGAAACAGCATTAAGCTTTATTGAAGAATAAAGCTCGTCAGAGTGCGTTTTATCATTTATAACCATAAATTTTTACTTAGTTTTAGGAGGAAAAAATGGCCGCAGAAGGGGCAAGCCAATTAGTGAATGTTGTCACACTGTTAAGTGCGGCAGTTATTGCCGTTCCCTTATTTAAAAAATTGGGGCTAGGCTCGGTATTAGGCTATTTGGCCGCAGGATTAGCGGTTGGGCCCTTTGGGTTGAAGCTCTTTAGTGATCCACAGGCTATTATTCATCTTGCCGAGTTGGGCGTAGTGATGTTTTTATTTATTATCGGCTTGGAAATGAAGCCCTCCCACTTATGGGGACTACGCAGGCAGATTTTTGGGCTAGGTAGCGCACAGGTGATTTTAAGCGCTATTTTATTAACCGGAGTAGGATTATTACTTGGCTTTCCGTGGCAAGTAGCCTTTGTTGGTGCTAGTGGTTTTGTACTAACATCCACAGCAATTGTCATGCAAGTGCTCAGCGAACGAGGTGATATCGCTTCCTATCGTGGCCAAAAAATGATCTCTATCTTGCTGTTTGAAGATTTATTAATTGTTCCTCTTTTAGCCATTGTCACCTTTTTAGCACCTAATGATCCGACAAATACCGAGCTTGCCAAGCCTATTTGGCAACAAATCGGCATTGCCGGCTTATCTGTTGCCGCATTGGTTATAAGTGGCATTTGGTTACTTAACCCATTGTTTAAAATGCTGGCAAAAACGAAACTCCGTGAAATGATGACGGCTGCGGCATTATTAGTTGTATTGGGATCTGCATTATTAATGGAAGCCGGTGGGCTATCCATGGCAATGGGTGCATTTACTGCCGGCGTACTATTATCGGAGTCTAGCTTTCGCCATCAATTAGAAGCAGATATTGAACCTTTTCGTGGGTTATTATTAGGATTGTTCTTCCTTGGTGTAGGCATGGCATTAGATCTTGCATTGGTATGGCAAAACTGGCAATTTATTTTAACTACCGTAATTGCATTGATTGTCGTTAAATCTATTTGCATTTACATCGTGGCACGTTTGGCTAACAGCACTCGTCTAAATGCGATGGATCGTGCTGTTCTTATGGCTCAAGGCGGTGAATTTGCTTTTGTTTTATATTCTGCGGCTGCGTCTCAGGGAGTCATTGACGCTCAAACAAATGCCAGTCTGACAGCTATTGTGGTACTGTCTATGGTACTTACGCCCTTTTCATTAATTATTCACAACAACTATATCGTACCACTTTTCAAAACAGGTACAGAAGAGCGACAAGCAGATCATATTGAAGAGCAACGCCCGATCATCCTAATTGGTATTGGACGATTCGGGCAAATTGTAAATCATTTGCTGACTATGGTAGGCCACCATGCCACTGTCATTGACCAAGATGCCAAAATGGTGGAAAACCTCAAAGATTATGGTGTAAAAAGTTATTATGGCAACGCTTCACGCCCAGAATTATTGCACACTGCAGGTATTGAAACAGCAGAGTTGCTGATTGTGGCTATAAATAACAAACAACAAACTACACATATTGTCGAATTGGCTCGTAAAATGAACCCCAATATCAAAATTATAGCTCGTGCTCATGACCGTCCCCACGTTTTCGAACTGTTCAAAGCCGGAGCAGATAAGCAAGTTCGAGAGACCTTTGACTCCGCTGTGCGTATGGGAAAATTAGCATTGCGACAGCTAGGTATGGATAAAGATCTCTCCGATGAAATCGGACATACTTATTTCAAACGAGATCGCCATCGTGTCAAATTAATGGCTGAAATGTATGATCCAAGTTTAGATATGTTCCAAAATAAAGAAATGATTCGCGTAGCATTGGAAGAAGATCAAGAAACTATGCGTGCGATTCAAGAAATTTTGGAACGGGATCGGACCGAACATCCCGATTATCACGAGCATTCTCAGCACCCATAAAGAATAAAAAGTGCGGTCAAAACGACCGCACTTTTTTCACACCTAAAACTGATCATTATTGCCTAATACACTTCTCAGCTAATACTGCACCAACACTGGTAGTCAATCGAGCATCTTCTCCCTGTTCCAACCATTGCCAATGAATATTGGTGTATTTTTTGCCTTTTTCTGAAACTGTAGAAATCAGCTTCTCTGTCACATTATTAAAGGTGAGTTGAATACTCTTTGTTGTTTTTGCTGTTTTACTTTTCTTCACAGTGCGTACAACTCGGATTTCTTTACCTTCTTCACAACGATACATCACCGCACTACCAAGCTGAGATGTCGTTGGTGTTTCCACTAATTTTACATGACTTGGTGGCGGAGGCTCAGCCACACAAGCGACTAAAACAAAGGCACTAAGAAAACAACATTTTTTATTCAAAATCAAACCCTTATTTACTGTATTTGTAACTACCGTCTGCTTGTCGGGTAAATGTTGCACCATTAGACAAACGCATTGAGGCTACACGCCCTTGGCTATTGAGAGATACTTGCACTTTATCCCCCGGTTTAAAATTACTTAATGCATTATCTGCACCATTTGCTTTACTCATAGCATTCACATCACCAATATTCAAATTATTGTCACGAAATACTTGCATTAAAGAAACACCTTTTGGCACCGTTAAGGTTTTACTCGATGTTGATGCCATTGCTTTTTTCGCTTCTATCACAGGCACCTCATTTGATTTTTTATTGGTCCCGGCAGGTTTCGCTTCTACCACAGGCACACCGGAACCTGATTTAACAGAAGATTTCTCCGAAGCCGTTTTTACCTGTTGTTCGGCTTTTGCCTTTTCTGCTTTTGCTTTGGCTAATTGTTCTTCTTTCAATTTCTCCGCTTTCGCTTTTTCTGCACGGGCTTTTTCCATACGAGCCTCAGCTTCTTTACGTTGCTGTTCCGCCAATTTTTCTGCTTGTAATTGCTCCACCGATTTCACATTCGCATTATTTACAGGCATTGTTGTATTTGTGGACTGCGATGAAATTCCCGCATTATTTACCACTGTATTATTTGTTGGTGCAATCACAGGAGTAGAGGAATGTGTTGCCACATTTTCTGCCGGCACGGCCGCCTGAGAATTATCCACTGCTGTAGTTGCTTGATTAGCTTGATTCGGATCTAGAGACTGGAACTCAATCGGCATTGCATTACTTTGATTTGCCTGAATTTCCTCCACCGTTTCCGAGCTTGGTTTCAACCATAATAAAGCTAATAAAACAAGGACACCTACAGCAATTGCAACAAATAAACGACGATGTTTTTCCGGTAACTTTTGCATAATTGCCCAATTTTCAGGGTGGCTTAATTTGGATTTTACCGAGTGTGTTTTTTCGGCAATAACAGGAGCCACTCTAGGCTCATTTTTTTCACTCTCCGATTTTTCTTCGATAGAAGTTGCCTCTGTAGAGGATTCAGTTTCTGTTGGCATAACATCGACAACAGGTAATACCGTTGTTTTCGGCGTAACACTCACAATAGGGTCAGAGCTTTTATCCGCTTCGATTTCAGATATTCCCACATTCACTTCATTAATTGATGGTGCAAAAGCGGCTGGCTGACCAAAAGTTGGCTCCTTACGCTCATGAAAACGGGGAGTATCTGCCGTTTCTTTTCTTGCAAATAGCCCTTTTGCTTTATCTAGAAATGAAGGTTCCGCTTTAATGACTTTTTTTGGCGTAATAGGTTCCATTTGGGTTAAATCCAATTCTGCTTGTGCCGGCTGTTGATTGTCGGTGGTTCTTTCCACGATATACCTCAAAATAATAAAAATTCGGTGACAAAACCTCAGGTTTTGTGGTTAAACAAAATTTCGCCTATTTTATAGGATCTTTTACGAAATTCCTATGCTGTATATAAGGTTTTGTTTGGCTCGCCGGCAATTTCTCTCGCCAGTTTGGGCACAAGATAGCCCGATGTGATGCTTTGTAAATCTTTGTAAATTTTAACCGCACTTTCATCATCAAGATAAAAATGTGATGCGCCCTCTACCTTGTCCAATAAATGTAGGTAATAAGGCAAAATACCGGTAGCAAATAAAGCTTCGCTCAATTTTTTAAGTATTTGCGCATTATCATTCACTCCTTTCAGCAACACCGCCTGATTAAGCAATATCACGCCTGCATTTTTCAGCTTTTGCATTGCTCCGTTAAAAATACCATCGATTTCATTAGCATGATTAATGTGTGTCACTAACAGGATTTGTAAACGATTCTCTTGTAATAAACGACAAAATTCCGTCGTAATCCGTTGTGGAATAACCACCGGCAATCTGGTATGAATACGTAATCGTTGTAAGTGCGGTATATTTTCAAGCCTTTTCAGTAACCATTCCAATTCATAATCCTTTGCCATTAAAGGATCTCCGCCGGATAAAATGACTTCCTCAATTTGCGGATTAACTGAAATATAATCTAGGGCTTGCTGCCAGTTGGCTTTATTACCTTTATTTTGCTCATAAGGAAAATGGCGACGAAAACAATATCGACAATTTACTGCACACCCTCCTTTTACCATTAATAACACACGGTTGAGATATTTGTGCAAGATATTTGGTACAACCGTTTGTTGCTCTTCTAACGGATCTTTGCTAAAACCTTCAGCAACCAAAAACTCTTCGGAAGAAGACATCACTTGCAAAAATAACGGATCCTGCGGATTACCTTTTTCCATTTTATCAATAAAAGGTTGAGGTACTCTTAATGGAAATAAGCGACGAGCTGCAATATCTCGTTTATATTTTTCGATAGGTAAATTGAGTTGTCGCAACAATTCCACAGGATCGGAAACACTATCGGCAAGAATTTCCAGCCAATTTTCGCTTTTTACTTCTCTAATTAAGGAATTTTGGGTTAAAATATGCACTTTAAAACAACAGCTCTATTAAATTGAGGAAATAATGGCTACATATACTACCACTGACTTCAAACCAGGTCTAAAATTTATGCAAGACGGTGAGCCTTGCGTGATCGTTGAAAACGAATTTGTAAAACCCGGCAAAGGCCAAGCATTTACCCGTACCCGTATCCGTAAACTCATCTCCGGTAAAGTATTGGACGTGAACTTCAAATCAGGTACTTCCGTTGAAGCTGCTGATGTCATGGATTTAAACTTAACTTATTCTTATAAAGACGAAGCTTTTTGGTACTTTATGCATCCTGAAACCTTCGAGCAATACTCTGCTGATGCAAAAGCAGTAGGTGATGCCGAAAAATGGTTACTTGACCAAGCAGATTGTATCATTACCTTATGGAATGGCACACCAATTTCTGTAACGCCACCAAACTTTGTCGAATTAGAAATCATCGAAACCGACCCGGGTCTAAAAGGTGATACTGCCGGAACCGGTGGCAAACCTGCTACACTAAGCACAGGTGCAGTCGTGAAAGTCCCATTATTCGTTCAAATCGGTGAAGTCATTAAGGTGGATACTCGTTCCGGTGAATATGTTTCACGTGTGAAATAATTTTCCTCACACCTATCATTACTGCATATCTGTTTTTATGATCTGCCTTCAATGTCCACATTGGGGCAGATTTTTTATGCCCATATGACTTTGGCCATTCTTATCTCTCCTCACCTCAATTTAATCCCAATCATTTTTACCAATACATTTAAACAGAAAAATGCTACAATCCGCCCGATTTTATTCAGATAAAGAGAAATTATGTCACGCCAGAAAAAAACACGCCGCTTGACCGATGTTATGCCTGTTCGCAAAAGCGACAAAAACACAGCATTGCCAAAAGCACGCACAGGAAAAAAACTCAGTCGCTATGAACTCGATGCCAAAGCCCGTGAGGAAAAACGCAAACGTAAACACAAAGGGTTGGATTCGGGCTCTCGTCACAGCGCTCCTCAAGTAAAAAACGCCTCCCATAGCCAAGCGCCAAAAGATCCACGTATCGGTAGCCGCAAAAAAGTACCTTTAGTCGTGGAATTTGTGAATAAACCTGAAAAAGGTTTGCTCATTCCACCACTGAAAACAGAACTAAAACCAACCGCACTTGATCCTATGTTGGAGTTGGAACAACTTGAAAATAATGAGTGTTTGAATGCGTTGTTGGATCAATTGGATGAAGGTATAACCTTGAGTAGAGAGGATCAACAATTTGTTGATGAATGTTTGGATCGCATCGCTCAATTAATGGATGAATTAGGGATTGCGGACGAAGAAGAAAACGATGACGATTTATACCGCACTTTTGAAAAAATAGATATTAATCAGTTCAAATAGGCCACATTATGCAGATTTTTTATATAGTCGCCACAATCATTCTGCTCCTAATGGCAGGCTATGCCATATATTTGCTCATTACCGTAAAAAGACAGAATAAAGCGATTCAAAAAGCTCAACAGCAAGCCCGTCAAACTCGGGTAGAACGTTTGACAGAAAGTATTGACATTATCGCCAGAGCAATGCAAAGCGACGATTGTAATTTATCTGAAGGTGTATTACGTCTGAAAATGCTGCTTGATCCTCTTGGTAATAGTTTGAAAAACTATCCTGCAATGTTTGCACTTTATCAAACCGTACAGGACATGCCTACACACGAGGCTCGCCGACAGCTTGCGAAAAAAGATCGTATGCGGTTAGATCTGACCAGAGAAAGTAAAGAAGCAGAACTCGAAAATGATATTCAGCAAGAATTAATTAAGTTGTTGAATGATATAACAAAAATAAAAAGTGCGGTAATTTAACCGCACTTTTTTATTTTAATCTAACAAATTTTCCAATTCCCACAAATTCTGGTAACTTTCGCGACGACGGATAAGATGGGCTTTATTACCATCAACCATCACTTCTGCTGTGCGGGGACGGGAGTTGTAGTTGGAACTCATACTGGCTCCATAAGCACCGGCTGAACGCTGTGCGATATAGTCACCTTGAGCAATTGCGAGGATACGTTGTTTGCCAAGGAAATCAGAGGTTTCACAAATCGGGCCAACTACATCATAAACCGCTTGTTCACGCTCTAAAGTGCGGTCGGTTTCGATGATGTTCATATAAGCTTCATATAATGCAGGACGAATCATATCGTTCATTCCTGCATCTACGATAGCAAAGTTACGGCTTTCGTTAGTTTTGATATATTCCACTTTAGTGACCAAAATGCCTGCATTGGCGGTAATTGCCCTTCCCGGCTCTAAAATAATTTCCAAATCGTAGCCTTGTAATTTGTCCAAAATCGCTTTGGTATAATCCGTTGGATGTGGCGGAGTTTCATCGGTGTAAGTGACGCCTAAACCGCCACCCAAATCCAAGTGATGTAGCTGAATACCGTCTTGTTTAAGTTGTTCCATTAATACAATTAAGCGATCGGTCGCATCTAAAAATGGTTGTAATTCAGTGAGTTGTGAACCGATATGACAATCCATTCCGCAAATTTGAATATGTGGAAGTTGTGCCGCTAACTGATAGACTTCTCTAGCTTGCTCTACGCTGACACCAAATTTATTTTCTTTCAAACCGGTAGAAATATAAGGGTGAGTGTGGGCATCAACGTCCGGATTGACACGTAAGGAAATCGGGGCAGTTTTGCCTAATCTGCCTGCCACTTCGTTAATTCGATACAGTTCCGGAATACTTTCCACATTAAAACAGCGAATGCCGACTTCTAACGCTCGGGCAATTTCTGCTTCGGTTTTAGCTACACCGGAAAATACTACTTTAGACGCATCACCACCGGCTTTTAAGACACGTTCCAATTCCCCTTGCGACACAATATCAAATCCTGAACCCAATTTTGCCATGGTCTGTAAAATCGCAATGTTCGGGTTGGATTTTACCGCAAAGCAAATTAAATGCGGATAATCGCCGAACGCATTATTGAACGCGTGCCAATGGCGTTCAAGAGTGGCTTTGGAATAGATATAAAGCGGCGTACCGAAGAATGACGCTAATGAATTCACCTCCAGTTCTTCAGCGAACAGGCAGTCGTTTTTATATTGGAAAAAATCCATTTTTAAATCCTATTTTTGTTGTGTTTGAGAGGGTTCTTGTGCCGGAAAATATAAACTGCCTTTTACTCCACAGCCTGTGAGCGTGCTACAAAGTGCGGTCAAAAAAATCAGAGAAACAAGCGTTTTCATTTTTAGTATCCTGCGTGAAAAAAAGTGGATTTATTCTATCCTTAACCACAGAAAATATCTATAATTCCGACTTTAATTGAACTAAATAAGAGAACAAAAATGAACCTAGCAGAATTTCATCAAAATATTGAGCAAGTATGGGACAGCATTGAGGAACAATGTGACGAACAAGGTATCGGCGTAGATTTTGAACGCCAAGGCTCGGTTTTCACCATGACTTTTGATGATCGTAGCCAAATTGTCATCAACAAACAAGAGGCTATGTTGGAGTTATGGCTTGCCAGCCGTTTAGGTGGTATTCATTTTGCTTGGACTGAGGGAAAATGGCTGACCACTGGAGGTAAATCTTTTTATACTTGTTTGTCGGAAGCCTGTGCAGCTCACGGTGAGGACGTGGATTTCGCCTAATGGAGTTTTTGGCAATCGAAAATATCCACGCTAATGCGCAAGAAAGTGCGGTGAACAAAACACAAGATTTTTCTACCGCACTTTCTGCGACATTTTCGTCCTCACAAATTCCTCCAAGCCAAGCTCATCAAGTATTGGCTGAAATTTTTGGCTACCATAGTTTCCGTTCCGGGCAAGAAGAAGCTATCCAAGCCACATTACGAGGGCAAGACAGTTTGATCGTAATGGCAACAGGCAATGGTAAATCCCTGTGTTATCAAATTCCGGCACTCTGTTTTAGCGGTTTAACCTTGGTCATTTCACCGTTGATTTCCTTAATGAAAGACCAAGTGGATCAACTGGCAGCAAATGGCATCGCCGCCGATTATCTCAATTCTACCCAAAGCTACGAACAACAGCAGCAGGTGCAAAATAAAGCCATTTCAGGTCAATTGAAGTTGCTTTATCTTTCCCCTGAAAAAGTGATGACTAACAGCTTTTTTTCCTTTATTTCCCTTTGCCAAGTAAGTTTTATTGCCATTGATGAAGCTCATTGTATTTCCCAATGGGGACATGATTTCCGCCCTGAATATACTCAATTGGGTGGTTTAAAAAGGACTTTCCCGAATGCCCCAATTATGGCATTAACCGCCACCGCAGATAGCACCACAAGGCAAGATATTTTAAAAAACCTGAATCTAAACGCACCGCACTTATATATCGGCAGTTTTGATCGACCGAATATCCGCTATACTTTGGTAGAAAAATTTAAGCCAATGGATCAATTATGCAATTTTGTCACAGCACAAAAAGGAAAAAGCGGTATCGTGTATTGCAACAGCCGTAATAAAGTGGAAAAAATTGCGGAAGCCCTACAAAAACGGGGGATCTCTGCACAAGGCTACCACGCAGGTATGGAAGTGGAACAGCGGGAACGGGTTCAACAAGCCTTTCAACGGGATAATATTCAGGTCGTAGTTGCGACCATTGCTTTCGGTATGGGTATTAATAAATCCAATGTTCGCTTTGTAGCCCATTTTGATTTATCCCGTAGTATCGAGGCCTATTATCAGGAAACAGGTCGTGCCGGACGAGATGATTTACCGGCAGAAGCAGTGCTGTTTTACGAACCTGCTGATTATGGCTGGTTGCATAAAATCCTAATGGAAGAGCCGGAATCCGCCCAACGGGATATTAAACAACATAAATTGGAAGCCATTGGTGAATTTGCTGAAAGTCAAACCTGCCGTCGCTTAGTATTGCTCAATTATTTCGGTGAAAATCGGCAAAAACCTTGCAATAACTGCGATATTTGCCTTGATCCACCGAAGAAATACGATGGTCTCATTGATGCACAAAAAATCCTTTCCACTATCTATCGCACCGGACAGCGTTTCGGTGTGCAATATGTGATTGCCGTATTGCGTGGAATGAATAACCAAAAAATTCGCGATCATCAACACGACCAACTCTCTGTATATGGTATCGGTAAAGACAAAAACAAAGAATATTGGCAATCAGTGATCCGCCAACTCATTCATCTTGGTTTTATTCAACAAATAATGAATGAAGTGGGTGTGCAGTTGCAACTTACCGAAAGTGCCAGACCGATTTTACGCGGCGAAATTCCTTTGGAACTGGCCACCCCAAGATTATCAGCCATCACAACCCTTTCAGCTCCACAAAAAAGTGCGGTCAATAATTACGACAAAGATTTATTTGCCCGTCTACGCTTTTTACGCAAGCAAATCGCCGATCGGGAAAATATTCCACCTTATATCGTATTCAGTGACGCTACATTACAAGAAATGGCTCTCTACCTGCCTACCAGCAAAGCAGAAATGCTCCAAATCAACGGTGTGGGCGCAATTAAATGGGAACGCTTCGCCCAACCTTTTATGGCATTAATTCAGCAGCACAAGGTGAATTTAAATTCAGGAAAAAATACGTTAGTTTTAGAATCATGATATTTTTTATTGATATCATAAAAATATCTTGAATAATAAAATGGATTAGTTGTATAGTAAAAATGTCATTTTTTTCTTGACACTGATTCACTCTTTACTAACCTTTTTACGGCTTACGGCTTACGGCTTAATGGAGCATTTATTTATGAAACTTATTAAACTCAGCTTAGCAACTCTTCTTTTATCTACTTTAACTGCTTGTGGATCTGGTGGTGGCGGATCTGCAGACACTTCTTCTAATACTAATAATGCTCAACCTCCTAGACCAACAACACTTCAATCAAGTGAAGTGAAAGGACATAGATATAAAGGTTCATCTACTGTTGTTCGAGAAGATACCGAGGTTACAACAAATAAAAATATATTAGTTATTAATGGTCAGCAAATTACATTGATTCCGACAGGTTTCTCTTCCGCAACTTATATTGCTTCTGATGCGTCTAGTAAAAGATTGATTGATAATAGCTTCAATTATTTAAAACATGGTTTTTATGAAGATCTTGCTAATTCAAAAAGTTACTTTTTTGTTCAAGGAAATGAAACTTTAGTCCAAAATATACCAACAAGTGGTCAAGTTAATTATTCAGGAAAAACAGTTACAGGAAAACATAATTCAAATGCTATTTCTTCTGGAACAGTAAATTTTACGGTTGATTTCCAAGCTAGAACATTATCTGGTACAGCAACTGGCGGTGAATTATCTACCCCTGTAGAGTTAAGAGCTAATATTACTGGCAATACTTTCCAAGGAACTCACAATAATACGCTAACAGAAGGTCGTTTTTATGGACAAGCCGCAGAGGAAATGGGAGGAACATTCTTTAAAAATAATGAATTTTTAGGTTCTTTTGGTGCTAAAAAACAATAATTAACCTTTACTAAGGGCAAGGCTGATAAATGCCTTGCCTTATTTTATCTCCTTCAATCTCTTTTTTATTTTCCTTTATGTTCAAAAAAGCTACTTTCTGTTTTGCTTCATTTACTATACTTACTTCACAAGCACAAAATTTACCTGAACGGCTAGAACAACGTATTGATAATCAACGTTTTCAACAACTTGAGCAGCCTAAAATCCAACGTTCTCCACAAATAGTTGAAACTAATACGCTAAATACAGACATACAATTTACTGCTGAGCAATTTAGACAACGTCCAGATTTAATTATAAGGGCGATGCCACCTGCGCTAATTCAGCAAAATAGCTCATTAATTAAATTTTTATTGCCATTTTATCAACAAATTCCCGAAAATCTACAAGATCCAATGTGGTTAAAATGGGCAGAAGCCATCATTCAAAAGTCGGATAAAAATTACCGCACTTCAATTAAGTTATATAGGGAGTTAATTGCTGATAACCCTAATATTACTTCGATACGCCTGCAATTAGCGATAGCTTTGTTTGAAAATAAGGAGTGGGTTGCTGCTGAAGATCAATTTTACAAATTGCGTAGTGAAAAATTACCCACAGAAATTTTACAGATAATTCATAACTACCTTATAGCGATTAAACGAAGTAACCCCTGGGAATTTAATTTGGGACTGACCTATCTACATGATCCTAATATTAATAATGCTCCCTCAAGCAGTACTAAATGGGGAAATTGGTCAGCACCAGAAAAAGAATCCGGTCGTGGTTTAGGAATGAATATAGATATATCGAAAAAGTGGTCTTGGCACAATCAATTTTTTCATCAAATCCGCTTAAATGGTCATGGAAAATATTACTGGGATAATAAAAAATATAATGAATACAGCGGACGTTTAATAACAGATTTTGGCTGGGAAAATGCGGAACAAGCATTTACTCTATCGCCTTTTATCCACCAAGTATGGTATGCGGGAGGTAATATTAAAAGTCAATCAGTTAAACGTTTTTTCCATGAAGTAGGCATTCAAGTACAGTGGAAACATTGGTTATCAACACAATGGCAACTAACTCCCTCTTATGAATATAGTAAACAGTATTATCGCACTAGAAAACACTTAGATGGTCATCAGCATTTACTGAGTACTACATTAGTTTACTTAGAAAATGCGCAACGCTATTGGTTTATTTCACCTAATTTCCTATCTTCCCATACTCAATATTTGGATGATAGTTTTACACGTATAGGTTTCTCTGTGGGAACGGGACAAGAGTGGGAAAATGGCTTATCTACTCGATTATCTGTACACTATGCGTATAAGCGTTACAAAGGGCCAATGCCAATTTTTCAAATTACTCAAAAAAATCATGAATATGGCATAACCACTAGCCTATGGCACCGTTCAATCCATTTTATGGGAATCACTCCAAAATTAACATGGCAATACAGTAAAGTAAAAAGTCAGTATATTTTTAATAATTATGATAAACACCGTGTATTTTTCGAATTAGGAAAAACATTCTAGTAACGAACAGCCCTAAAATTTTGACAATAAGCAATATTTTTTATTTTTAGAACAGAGATCGTAAAAAAAGCGTTCTATGGTAGAATTTTGCATCTTCTAAAATACAGCTCAGGAAATGCAATGATCAATTTAAGCACCCAAATTAGCCAAATTATTGCTGCAGAATTAAATGTACGTGCAGCACAAATTTTAGCGGCAATTCAATTGTTAGATGAAGGAAATACCATTCCTTTTATCGCCCGTTATCGTAAAGAAGTGACCGGAGGGCTAGACGACAGCCAGTTACGCCATTTTGAAACTCGTCTGATTTATTTGCGAGAATTGGAAGATCGTCGTCAAACTATTTTAAAATCCATTGAGGAACAAGGCAAACTCACGGATGAATTGCGTTCACAAATTGAGCAAACTCAGAGTAAAACGGAATTAGAAGACTTATATTTGCCTTATAAACCGAAACGTCGCACTAAAGGGCAGATTGCTATAGAAGCAGGGTTAGCGCCTTTAGCGGATTTATTATGGAATGCGCCCGAACATCATCCCGATATAGTTGCTGCCGATTTTGTGAATGCTGAAAAAGGGATTGCGGATGCGAAAACTGCCTTAGACGGCGCACGCTATATTTTGATGGAGCGTTTTGCCGAAGATGCACAATTATTAGCCAAAGTGCGTCAATATTTAACCCAAAGTGCGGTCATTTTTTCTAAAGTTTTAGAAGGCAAAGAGGAAGAAGGGGCGAAATTCCAAGATTATTTTGATCATTCGGAAGCCTTTAATGAGGTCCCTTCACACCGAGCTTTGGCAATGTTTCGTGGACGAAATGAAGGTATTTTACAATTAGGTTTAAACGCTGATCCGAATGCGGAAGAAGGCAATCGTTCCAGCTATTGTGAAGAGATTATTCGTGAACATTTAGGGATCCGTTTCAATAATCAACCTGCCGACAAATGGCGCGAACAAGTCATTAGCTGGACGTGGAAAATCAAAGTTGCCTTGCATTTAGAAACCGAGCTGATGGGAAGCCTGCGTGAAAAAGCAGAAGATGAAGCCATTGATGTTTTTGCCCGCAACTTAACCGCACTTTTAATGGCAGCGCCTGCCGGTGCAAAAAATACAATGGGGCTTGACCCCGGCTTGCGTACCGGTGTGAAAGTCGCTGTTGTGGACAGTACGGGTAAATTACTGGCAACGGAGACGATTTATCCTCATACAGGGCAAGCGGATGCCGCAATGGTCAGCATTTATAAATTGATTAAGCAACACAATGTAGAACTTGTTGCTATCGGCAACGGCACAGCGTCCCGTGAGACAGAACGTTTTGCCAAAGAAGTGATTAAACAAATTGAGGGCAATAAACCCCAAACCGTTGTCGTCAGCGAAGCCGGCGCCTCTGTCTATTCTGCTTCCGAATTGGCGGCAGCAGAATTTCCACATTTAGATGTGTCTTTACGAGGTGCAGTTTCTATAGCCCGTCGCTTACAAGATCCGTTAGCAGAATTGGTGAAAATTGATCCTAAAGCCATTGGCGTAGGGCAATATCAACATGATGTAAATCAAAGCCAACTTGCGCGTAAATTAGATGCCGTAGTGGAAGACTGCGTAAATGCCGTGGGGGTTGATTTAAATACCGCCTCTGCCCCACTGCTAGCTCGAGTTGCCGGTATGACGAAAACACTCGCCCAAAATATTGTAGATTACCGTGACGAAAACGGCCGTTTCAATTCCCGCGCCGAATTAAAAAAAGTCCCTCGTTTAGGTCCAAAAGCCTTTGAACAATGTGCTGGCTTCATGCGAATTTCTCAAGGTGAAAACCCTCTTGATGCTTCCGGCGTTCACCCGGAAGCCTATAGCGTAGTAGAAAAAATACTACAAGCCACAGAGCAATCTATTCAAGATCTCATGAGCAATACCACTAAAATCCGCCAACTTGATGCCAAACAATTTACCGATACACAATTTGGCTTACCAACCGTGATAGATATTTTCAAAGAATTGGAAAAACCGGGACGCGATCCCCGCGGAGAATTTAAAACCGCCACCTTTATGGACGGTATCGAAGAAATCACTGACCTCAAAAGTGGTATGGTCTTGGAAGGTACAGTCACCAATGTCACAAATTTTGGTGCTTTCGTAGATATTGGCGTTCATCAAGACGGTTTAGTACACATTTCTTCCCTGTCCGATAAATTCGTGGAAGATCCTCACCAAATAGTCAAAACCGGTGATGTGGTGAAAGTGAAAGTATTAGAGGTTGATGTTGCCCGAAAACGTATTGCATTAACCATGCGATTAGACGAAAGTGCGGTTAAAAATCAGGAAAAATCACAACATCCTTCGCAGAACAAAGCAAAAAACAACCGCACTTCGAGTGAAAAAACACAAGCACATCGTATCGGTAACAACGCTTTTGCTGATGCCCTGAAAGGTTGGAAAAAATAATTACATTTAGTGTGTTGTTACTATAACCACTGAATACAGGAGCGAATGATGGCAACGAGAGACACAGATTTAAAATCGGCATTGTAGTTGCTGGAGATTCTGAGCATTATCCCGAAAAAGCCACGCAGTATTAGCTCAACAAAAATTTATGCGTATTTACTCAGCATAGGTTTTGATAAGGATAAACGGACTTTTCAGCGTTATCTGAAAGAACTTTGTGAATATTTTGAGGATTTGGAATGTAACGATGACAGTAAGCCTTACTGTTATGCTTGGTTTCCACGTTCGCAAGGATTGTCTCTTCCGCTACTGACAGGACAACAATCATTACTGCTAAAACTTGCCGAGCAACAGTTGAAATATCTATTGCCGGCAAATTTAATGGCATCAATGAAACCCTTTTTTGAGCAGGCAGACAGAATGGTTTCCGGGGCGAAAGACAAGCCCGAATACCAATGGCTAAATAAAGTTTGCTCCACGCCAACCAGCCTACCGCTGATCCCTGCAAAAATTAAAGAAGAGATTTTTAATGCCGTAAGCCAAGCCTTATTTCAAAATAAGTTGTTAAAGATTGAATATCAGAACCAGCACGGCAAAAAACACCAAGCGACAATTATGCCATTGGCGATTTCGCAACAAGGTGCGAGCATTTATTTGGTCTGCCGTTATGAAGGATTTGACGATAATCGCCTGTTAGCTCTTCACCGCATTCGCAAGGCGGAGATTTCCACTTTTAGTTTTGAACGCCCGAAAGATTTTAATCTACAAGCCTATCAAGATGCTGGACATTTAGGCTTTGGTAATGGTGAAAAAATTCGTTTAACCTTTTCAATTGCCCATTATGCCGGTTTCCATTTGACTGAAACACCGCTTGCTAAAGACCAGAAAATTCTCGAGGAGAGTGAAACTCACTACCGTATTCAAGCCACAGTCGCTGACAATGATATGCTAACCTGGTGGCTACGCAAATTTGGCGAAGATATTTGGGATATTGAGAAAGAAATGCTGAAATAAGCGAAACAAGCGGTCGGTTTTGTGGGGATTTTTGCAAATCTGACCGCTTGTTTTATTAAGATTGGATTTTCTCGGCTTCTTCCAAAAAACGGTTAAAATCACTTTTGAAAGTGCGGTCTTGAATAACTCGGAATTTATCATATTCACTTTCGGCTTTAATTTTTGCCATTTCTGCACTGATTTTGCCGTGATCTTGCAAAATTGGGTAATTCGACAACATTAAAAAATTGTTTAAGAAAGTTTCCCATTCTGCCATATTCATCAGAATTTGCCGTTTTGCTCGGTTTTCAGCTAAATCTAAATAAGCCGAAACCAGTTGATTTAATTCGCTGATATGAGCTTCTTCCAAGTAATTTTTAGCCACCGTCACATCGCTTTTCAAAATTTTTCCATCAGGTGCATTCCGCCAAGTGGTTAGCCCCATATTTGGCGATTCACTATTGGCGTTATGATAAATTAGCTCCGCAGCGGTTTGCCCTGTAATTGCCCAATGGAGTTTGTTTTGAACGGTGGCAAAAAATTGACGGGTGAGGGACGATTTTGGATCATAATCTGATGACAGCGCATACAAATCGGTAATTTTTTCATAAAAACGGCGTTCAGAAGCCCGAATTTCTCGGATTTTTTCAACCAGTTGCTCAAAATAATCTTGCCCGAAGTGCTTACCTTGTTTGAGGCGTTTATCATCAAGCACAAAGCCTTTAATGATAAACTCTCGCAATGTATTGGTTGCCCAAATCCGGAATTGAGTTGCCTCACGGCTATTTACACGATAACCCACCGCAATAATGGCATCGAGGTTGTAGAAATCAATATTACGACTAACTTGACGTTTTCCTTCCTGTTGAACTATTCGAAATTTTCGAGTGGTTGAAATCTGTTCTAACTCTCCCGTATCAAAAATCTGTTTTAGATGGAAATTGATCGTATGAGATTGAACACCAAACAACTCCGCCATATTCTTTTGCGTAAGCCAAAAGGTTTCATCAAGGTATTGCACTTCAATTTCTACATCCTGTTGAGCGGAATAAAACAAAATGTTGGCACTGGTTGGGGTGGATAAATTAGACATAACGTTCTCCTTTTATTTGTGCATACTTTACTACAAAATCCACACCAAATTTTGACGATTTTTGTGACACTCGTCCCAAATTTTTTATTTTTCCGACTTTTAATTCTCGCCATTAGCCTGTTTTTTGCGCTCTTTTTGATAAACAGGAATAACCAATGCCTTTTCAACTTACGTTCTGCCAGCAAGCCGGCAATCAGCACCAGAAAAATCAAGATGCACTGTTTAATGGCAAAGCGGTGTACCAGTGGCAACTTAAAAATGCCGAAAGTTATCTGCTGGATAACGAAAAAGTAATTTTCGGGGTTGCAGACGGCGTTTCCAGCCACCCTCGAAATCATCTTGCCTCACATTATTTAATGGCGTTACTCAGCCAATGCCAATCCCTTGATAGCCAATGGTTGCGACAGGCACACGGCGATTTTTGCGTGAAATTAGCGAAAGATTATTTTGGCACTTCTTGCACTTTTGTTGCTTGTGAATTACACCACAACGGCAGAGGGCGGGTGGTCAATGTGGGCGACAGTCGAGCCTATAAAATTACGGCAAACGGCGAGTGGCAACAACTGAGTTTTGATCACACCATACTGGCTGAAATGAAACAGCAAGGCTTAGTTAAGGAAGGGAGCGATTATGCCTCAATGTATAACGGCTTAACCGATTGTATTGTTGCCGATTTTGACGCCGATGATTTCCGCATTCATATAGCCGAATTTCAACTGGAAAAAGGCGAGAGCATTTTGCTCTGTTCTGACGGCTTGCACGAGCAACTCGCCCCGAAAGCCATTCAGGCGATTTGGGACGGATACGGAAGCCCGTCTCATCGTCTGCAAATTTGCAGAAAAATGGTAAAAATGCACCGCTTGTATGACGATTTTTCTGCGGTGATTTGTGAAATTGTGTAATTAAAACGACATTATTTGTCGCATTGGTGCTTAAAATCCGCATAAAACAGAGGAGAAAAAAGATGAAAAACGATTTCCATTATGCCGCTGAATTAATCCGCAATGCAGACGGTATTTTAATCACCGCAGGCGCGGGAATGTCGGTGGACAGTGGTTTGCCTGATTTCCGTAGCGTGGGAGGATTATGGAATGCCTACCCACCGCTCAAAAAATTTAATTTGCAATTTATGCAGATTGCCACACCGCTTGCCTATCAGGAACGCCCTGAGTTGGCAAAATGGTTCTACGCCCATCGCCTAAACCAATACCGCCAAGCCGAACCGCACGAAGGCTATGCCATTCTCAAACGCTGGGCGGAAAGCAAACCACACGGCTATTTCGTCTTCACCAGCAATGTGGACGGGCATTTTCGTAAAGCAGGCTTTTCCGAAGCCCGAATTTACGAATGTCACGGTACATTAGACCGCTTGCAATGTTTGGCAAATTGCAAAAATAAATCGTGGTGGGCATACGACTATCAACCTGTAACTGACGATGAGCATTGCCTTGTATTGAGCGAACCCCCAACTTGCCCTGACTGCGGAGGATTAGCCCGCCAAAATGTACTGATGTTTAATGATTGGAGTTATGCCGAAGGCTACCAACTTACTAAAGAGGCGCTGTTAGACGAATGGCTACACAAAGTCCAACGCCCTGTGGTAATTGAAATTGGAGCAGGCAAAGCGATCCCAACCGTACGCAATTTTTCCGAACGCACCGCCAAACAGAAAAAAGGCGGTTTAATCCGCATCAACCCAATAGATGCCGGCGTACCGAAAATGCACTTTTTGAGTTTAGAAATGGGTGGGTTAGAGGCGTTAAGGGGGATTGAGGAGATTTTGCAAGCGGGTTAAATTCAACAATAATTTGCAATATAGTTATAATGATTACAGAACATTATTTATGAAAATTTAGAGGAAAATATGAGCCAAGAAAACAAAGAGATTGCTAAGATTAAGAAAGTTGGGGAGATATTGGTAGAACAACGACTTTCTATTCCAGACTATCAAAGACCGTACAAATGGACGGTAAAGCACATTACTCAGTTACTCAATGATCTCTATTTTCATTTTAAAAGTGAGAAGAAGGTATACCGAGTGGGAGCGGTTGTGATTCATAAACATAAGGATGAAGAAGGTGAAAAACTGGATATTGTTGATGGACAACAACGATTGATCAGCCTATCTATCATTCTCTATTTATTAAAAAATAACGAAAATCTTCCTTTATTGAAACAATCTCTATCCCATAGCATTAGTGCCGATAATTTGGTAAAAAATAAGCGGGCAGTTGAGCAGTTTATTACAGATAGGGGAATGGATGATAGGAATAAAGCTGATTTTTCTAACTATATTTTAAACACCTGTGAATTTGTATATATTGAATTAGATGATATTGATGAAGCTTTCCAGTTCTTCGATGCTCAAAATGCGAGGGGAAAATCACTTGCCCCTTATGATTTACTTAAAGCTTATCATTTACGAGAACTAAAAACAGATAAAGAAACAATTTATCAATGCGTAGAAAATTGGGAAAAAGCGGTAGATGCCGATACTGCCAATTTAAAACAAATTATCAGCGAAACCTTGTTTAGATTACGCCGTTGGCATAAATATCATTATGCTGAAAATTTTACTAATAAAGACATTGATGTTTTTAAAGGTGCAAATGCTGATAAAAAATATCCTTACATTGCCCAGCAGTTAGACGGATTAACACTATATAAACTTTATAAATCTATGCCTATGTTGGTAGATAGTCGATTTAGTAAAATTAATTTCCAATCAACGCAACCTATTATCAATGGAGAACTTTTTTTTCATTATATTGAACATTATAGAGAAAGTTATATCTTCTTATTCAATAAATCTAATGGATTTCTAAATAATCGTGATATCTTTAAAAAAGAATTTAAAAAAATGGGGAAAGAGTGTGGATTGTTAGATTTTATTGATAGCTATAAAGGCTCTTACCGAGTGGGCGATGGCTATGTGAAAAATCTCTTTCAGTGCTTGGTTATGCTCTACTACGATAAGTTTGGTCAAGAGAATTTAGTTCAGGCTGTAGAAAAATGCTTTAAATGGTGTTATCGCATTCGGTTAATGAAAACTCGAATTTATTACAGCAGGATTGAAGAGGAAGTTTGGAGTGATAATAGCTTATTTTTACATTTAATAAGAGCAGATACACCAAGAGAATTTTTAGAATTTATCCTCGATGAAAATTATAATGTAGATTTTGACGTGAATGAATTGAAAAAATTATTAGATAAAGAGGAAAAAGGAAATGAGTAATAATCAAGTAGAACGTTTAACTATTGAGAAATTATGTAATAAAAATGAAAAATACATTATCCCAATTTATCAGCGTAATTATACTTGGGGTAAAGATGAAATTGAATTACTTATTCAAGATGTTTTAGAAGCCCTAAATAAAAATGAAAGTAAAAACTATTATATTGGTAGCTTAGTAGTGTCAAAACGTAAAGATGGATATGAAGTGATTGATGGGCAACAACGCTTAACTACACTAAAACTACTATTAAGTTATTATAATAAAAAAGAAAATATCCATTTAGATTTTGAGCATCGTAATGAATCAAATGATAGTTTTAAAAACTTGCATTCTAAGCAATCTCAGAAAAATGCTATAGAGCAAGGATTTCAGATTATTAAGAACTATAATGAATTAGCTGAGAATGATAAAAAACAAAAATTCTTTGATTTTTTACTGGAAAGGGTCGTTATTCTTAGAACTGAAGTGCCGGAAGATACGGATCTTAACCATTATTTTGAAATAATGAATAATCGGGGAGAGCAATTAGAAAAGCACGAGGTATTAAAAGCAAGATTGATGGATAAGCTCCAAAAAAATGAAAGAGCTTTATTTTCCTTAATTTGGGACGCTTGTTCGGATATGAATGTTTATGCTATTAAGCGTTTTCCATATTCAAATGATGATAGTAAAAGTATTAGAACAAACGAGAATTTTTTTGGAGAGTTTTGTCATTTGATACCATCAGACTTTGAAAAGATGCTCAGTAATTTCAATATAGATTCTTATACCAGTGCTTCAGGTAGTATTTTAGACTTGTTATCAAGTTATAAGATTGAAAATAAAAAAGAGGTTAGTAATCAGAATGATGATGAAATTAGAGATGGTAGTTTTAATTCCATTATAGATTTTCCTAATTTCTTGATGATTGCTTTAAAAATCTTTAAAGGTGATGAAAAAGTAGAGTTAAATGATAAATACCTGCTAGATAATTTTGATAAAGGGATAAAAGCTCAGGAAGATATAAAGATTTTTATTGTTAAATTACTGAAATACAGACTGCTTTTTGATAGGTATATTATTAAAACGAAGGCAGGTGAAGATGATTGGGTCTTATATGCTTTAAAGAAATATAAAGATGGAAACTTTAAGGAGATTAATTCTTTTAGCACTGATTTTAGAAAAGAAAATGGTGAGAGCAATAATCAACCTGCTGATGATAAAGAAGAATATAAAATAGGTAAATATAATCAACACATTATTCATATTTTATCTATGTTTCATATCTCATTTAGAACAAAGATTTATAAAAATTGGCTTTTTGAAGTTTTGCGTGAACTTGATAAAAAGCTGAGTAATAACTATGAATTGAAGGACAATGATTATCTAAATATTTTGGAGGATATTGCCTATCAACAATATAAAAGGAGTAAGGATAAAAATGTAAACTTTGATAATGCTCAATCAACTCCTCACTATATTTTTAATTATTTGGATTATCTTTTATGGAAAAATTGGGATAAATATCTAGATAAGAAGGAGAATATATTTATAGAAAAGAATCAGTTTAGATTTTCTTTATCACGAACATCAATAGAGCATTATCTTGCTCAAAATCTTGCACCAGAGGGCTCAAAAGTTCATAATTTTGGTAATCTTTGTTTGATTTCTCCGCATCAAAATTCAGCATTAAGTGATTATGAAACGACGACAAAGAGAAGTTTTTATGAGGGAGCAAGTAAACGTTTCGATTGTATGAGTTTAAAACAAGCTATTATGCTTTCAAAAGAAAACTGGACAGAGAAGGATATAGAAAAACATTGCGAAGATATGAAAAACATTTTAGATACTGAGCCTTCTCAGAATAAATAAATTTTCACAAGCGGTGCAATTTTGCAAAAACTTCGTAAAATTGCACCGCTCTTTTTTTGCCTTTCTCCGACTTTTAATTCCCCTAATTAGCCTGTTTTAAATGAGATATTTTTGTTTCTTTCTGTAAAAGAATATCGAAAAATTTCTTTTGTGCGACATAAAATATCGTAAAGCTACATAAAATAGAGGTATCCAATAAAACAGGAGTTGCAAATGAAAAAATACAGCTTAATTGAAAGTGATCGTAGCAATGAGCAGCAAAAACTGTATCAAATCAAAGCCTTAAAAACTTTTACAACCAGTAATGGCACAAAAGTTAAAGAAGGGGATTTAGGTGGTTTTATTAGTGGTGAGCATAATCTTTCTCACGAGGGAAATTGCTGGGTGGCGAATAGTGCGGAAGTGTGGGATCAGGCTTGTGTTTCTGAAAATGCTTATTTAGGCGGGTTTTCTTCATTAAGTGATCAAGTACAGTTATATGGAAATGCTAAGGTCATCAGAGGGAAGATCAGTGGCAATGTCAAAATTTATGATAATGCCAAAGTCTCAGTTAAAGGGAGTATTGAAGATGAGGTGGAAATTTTTGGAAATGCCGCAGTAGGAGGAAAAGATACTTGGATTTGTGGTTCAGTAAAAATTTTTGACAATGCCCAAATTGGCGGAAATTCGTTTGGCAAAATTAGGATTTCTGATAATGCTCAGATTTATGGTAATGCCAGAATTGAAGCAAATTGCGATATTAATGGAAATGTGGCAATTTGGGGTGATACTGTTATTTGTGGATACGATGTCAGCGTGAAAGATAATGTCAAAATTTGTGGGGCGGAAATTAGCGGTCGTAATGATTTTTTCGGTAATACACGGATTATTGGCACAAATATTATTATCAATGACGAGCTTGATTTAGGTGGAAATGCCTTTATTCAGTCTCAAAATGATTTTTTGCAAACAAAAATGTTTTCCGATTTTATGGAATATTTAACGGCATATAAAACAGAGAATGGATTTGAAATTCGTTATAACCGCCAAGATTTTTCTCCGGATCAAGTTCGAAAGGCATTAAAGGCTTATTCGGAATATGAAACGGCAATTAAATTAGCAAAATCACGCATTTTGGGAGATTTCTAATGAAATATCGTTTAACTGAAAATACTATGGAATATAACGGCAAAACACTTTATCAAATTGAAGCATTAAGGGACTTTTCATTTTATAGAAAAGATGCTTGGGAACATTCTGTAAGAAAGGGGGAGCTAGGCGGTTGGATTGAAAAAGAGGAAAACCTTTCTCAGCAAGGTAATTGTTGGATAGCCGAAAATGTTTATGTCTTTGATAATGCCAAAGTTGAGCATAATGCATTTATTAAAGGCAAAGCCATTATTCACGGAAATGCAAGAGTATTTGGTCGAGCTTGGATTTGTAGCGAAAACCATTATAAACTTGATATATCTGATCAAGTAAAAATCTATGGTGATGCTTTTATTTATAATGTAAATCTGACAATGAAAGATAATACAAAAATATATGGTGATGCTGAGGTAAACGGATATTACTCATCACTTTCTATGTCTAATAATGCTATTTTTTGTGGTGGAACTATTAATCATCAGAATAACGAATGTATTCGTTTATTTGGTAATGCCGAAGTGAGAGGTGGTTGGTTAAACGGTAATTGTGCGGTGTATGATAACGCCATTATTTATGGTGGAGGGATTCACGATAATGCTGAAATTTACGGCAATGCTAAAATTTACGACTCAGACATTTGTGGTGAAGCGAAAGTGGAAGGCAATACCGAAGTGAAGTTTGATACCTATATCGCTGGAAATGCCTATCTTTGTGGTAATGCGATTGTGGAACGAGATGAAGATGTGATGACATTCTCAAATATCGGCACACTGGCACTGTTACAAAATGAAGAAATTGAAGATATGAAGCATCTCACTTTTTTCCGAGCCGGCGATAAAATGCAGATGACGATTGGAAATTGTTTTTACGATGATCCGGAAAAGTTTTTACAGCATACCCAACTCTTTTGCCAAAATTTACAGGCAATGCTGGATATGGCGGAAGAACGCTTTGGTTATGGGGAAGGGTAGAATGAAAATGGATTTCACCCAATGGGTGATTAAGGGATTTATCGCATTGCCAGAAGTACAAAAACAGCAGCCGATTGTGGAATACAAAGGTAACAGCATTATTATTACATCAAAGTTATGGGATAAACATTTAAGTTTACTATTTATCAAGCATTCCAATACCCATTTTGAAGGCAGTTACTGCTACGAGTTCATCTTAGAAAATGGCGAACGATTTTTTGATATGCCGATCAGTGTTGATTGTTTAATGCGTGAAGAAAAGGGGCAGTTTTATGATTTTGGTTGGGTAAATCAAACTCGATTTGATGACCCAAAAACCTTATTCTATGAAAGTTTGCTTGTGCCGCTGTTAGTTCCGATTTACCGCCGGCTTACCTTAAAGAAAATTATTTGGGGAACCGGTGGTGCTAATTCATATCAATATGCGATGTTCGATCATACGCTTAATAGTGATGAAATTGACCCAGAACAGACCATAGATGAGTATTTCGCCATTGAAAAATGGAGCTATCAAGATTTTTTAAATGACGAGAGTGTAAAGAGTAAGGAGACGTAAAATGGAAAAATTACCGAGAATTGTGGTTCTAACCGGAGCTGGGATTTCTGCTGAATCAGGCATTCGCACTTTCCGAGCCGAGGACGGTTTGTGGGAAAATCATCGAGTGGAAGATGTGGCAACGCCCGAGGGCTATAAACGGGATCGGGAATTAGTCCAACGCTTTTATAACGAACGCCGGCGTAAGCTGTTTGACCCTGAGGTTCAGCCGAATGCCGCCCATTTAGCCTTAGCGAAATTAGAGGAAAAATTGGGCGAAAATCTGCTGATTGTGACGCAAAATGTAGATAATTTACACGAACGTGCAGGAAACCAAAACATTATTCATATGCACGGTGAATTATTGAAAGTTCGTTGTCCGAACAAAGGCACTGTGTATGATTGGCAAGGTGATGTGACTGATGAAAGCCGTTGCAGTTGTTGTGTTCAGCCGGCTCGCTTACGTCCGCATATTGTTTGGTTTGGTGAAATTCCGTTCCAAATGCAAGAAATTGACGAGGCGATTTACGATTGCGATATTTTCGTCTCTATCGGCACATCGGGCAATGTGTATCCCGCTGCCGGTTTTGTGCAAAAAGCCAATCAGTGGAAATCACACACGGTTGAGCTGAATTTAGAGCCGAGCAAAGTGAAAACGGCGTTTAAAGAAACACGCTACGGTAAGGCAACGGAGATTGTGCCACAGTTTGTGGAAGAGATTTTGGCAAGCCTAGAAGCGTAGTTGCAAGCGGTTGGTTTTTTGTAAAAATTTGCAAGAAATCGACCGCTTGTTTTTTTGTACAACACAAAATGTCTCTTTTTTCCATATAGTAAAAAAGGAGTTAAATATGGAAAGCAGATCGACTTATTCACACCCTATTATTGAGTTTTATCAGGGAAAACGTAAAACTAGTCAATTTCATTTAAGTTTAGAGGAACTCTGGCATTTGCCGAATAGTATGCTAAACCAAGGTTATTTTTGGATTGCGTGGCTGTTTCCGGTGGAAAAACCGTCTAAGTGGAATAATCTTGCTCCGGCTTTTCGGCCAGAAGATACTGAATATTTTCGTCAAAATGCAGAAATCCAAGCAAAATTTATCACGAGTTTCGAGCATATTATTCGCTATTGGGGGCTTTACCTTGAGAATGGAGAATTAAAAATAGCCGAAGAAATTCAAGATCGCCATTATTGGATTCGGAATATTGGCCACGAAGATAAAAAAATCTCCCGAATTATCGTGAGCTTGGATTTATGCGGACAACCTGAGCTCGCAAGGCAGTTACAAAAAATTGCGGTTCAGATGGGATTGGAAAAAGGCACGCCAAATCCTGAAACGGTGGAGATTTGGCGGAGTTTGATCTAATTTTTTTAGTTGCGGTTGTTTTTTTTTTGAGCAGTTTGTTATACTGACCAAGATTATAAATTCAAGAGGAAAACCTATGAATAATCAAGATATTCAACAATCTCTTAATTTATTAAGAGAATTATATAAAAAAGATCAAGAGTGGCTTGCAGAACAGAAAAAATCTGAAATCTATAATGCCAACCGTTTTAATCCATTTCATTTTTTAAGAAAAGATGAATTAGGGCTTTCAGCTATTTTAGCATTTTTTCTAAACCCAAAAGAAACGCACGGACAAGGTGATGTATTTCTTAATAGCTTTTTGAAAAAATTGAATTTATATCATTTTTTGGCCTACGATGATGTTGAGATTACAGTGGAAAAATCAACGGGTACTAAGCGCCGACACGATATTTTTATTCAGGGGAAACTGAAAGGGATACTACAATGGGTACTTTCGATTGAAAATAAGTTGAACTGGGCTGGTGAACAAAAAGATCAGTTAAAAGATTATCTTTCGGATTTGACATCTTATGGAGTAGGTAATAATTATTTTCTAATGTTCTTACCTGTGGAAAGTTATGATCCTATATCTGTGAAACCTGAAGATTGGCAGCAAGAAGTTAAAAATGGAAATGCTATTGTTTGGGATGCAAATTTAATTATGGATTGGTTGAATGATGTGATTATTATTGCTCCTGAAATTCAGTCGTTCACGAAATTTTTTATTCAATATTTAAAGGAAGTTGTTATGGGCGAAAATAAAAATTCATCAAATTTGGCAAATGCTATTATTAATGATCCTAGAACTATAAAAATGTCTATTGATATTTTAAACTCGAAAACAGATATTTTATCTCTACTTATTCAAAAATTAATGAATGATATAAAAGAAAAATTTTCATCTTTAGAGCGTTCACTTGAATGGGAATTTAACTTAAATCTAGATAGGATAGAGAAAAAAGAATTTTGTCCCATGTATATTATACGAAAAGATAAATGGAATGAATTTACAATTTATATTGAATTTGAGTATGCAAATTTTAAAAATTTACACTTTGGTATTTGTTATGAATTTGACCCTAATCAGACTAAAAACAAGGAAATTAACGCAAAATTGGAACTTTACGAAAAATTATTTTCTAACTTGCCAGAGGAATTTAGAAAAGAAAGAACTCCAAATGATGGTTGGTGTGCATATTGGCAATATTTTAATGATAATCTAAAAAATTGGGATGGTGAAACCTGGGCAAAAATTCCAAGTGGGCAATTAGCGGATGAAATCTGGCAAGAAATTGAACCTCTGTGTAGAGCGGTCACACAACTAAATTATCCTTAAAATTAACCTCAAACGGTCGATTAATGCGGCACAGTTTGTCGTATTGATAAATATAATTACTGATGTGAAATCAGCAAAAGGAATGTTTTATGAGTAACTATCAATTAAACCCTTCAACCGTTTCTCTTTATTCTGAAAAAATTATGCTGAAAGCAATGTTTGAGCATAAATTATTTTCAAAGTTCTTTCGTAATGATAATTATCGTGACGATGATGTAGCTTTTGCTATCTGTTTTACACCCTTAAGCCTTAATATAATCAATTGATTGTTTACTCCAACTTCAGGGGAGAGATCATTTGTTGTTTTTAACAACGAAAAGAAGATAATGGCAAAATTTTCAATGATATTTTGTCAAAATGCGCTTTTTTCAATTAGCCTGAACTCGCCCCAGTACAAACCCCACAAACGCCCGCACAATGCTAGACGGATAACGATGGGCGGCATAAA
>JAUNED010000032.1 GCA_030525745.1 Lonepinella koalarum
GTATCGAATGGTGCAGTTCTATGATGCCTATGCACTGGAGGAGTTTGTATCACCGGCGATGGTGGCGGAGTATCAGGTGCTACTGCCAGAGAAAGAGCTGTTCAACGGAAATTGTGAGAGTTGGAGATTTAAAAAGTGCGGTCGGTTTTTGCAAGATTTTGAGGGAATTTGACCGCTTGTGATTACCCTGTACGAGCCGTACAGGGTTAAGCATAATACCGCTCCTCCAGAGCGGAACATGACAAATAACAAGAGCGACAGAGTCGCTCGGCTTAAGTAACCTAGGGCGTAAGCCCTAGGTAAAGTGCGGTCTGTTTTTGCAAAGTTTTGAAGGAACTTGACCGCTTGTGATTACCCTGCACGAGCCGTACAGGGTTAAGCATAATACCGCTCCTCCAGAGCGGAACATGACAAATAACAAGAGCGACAGAGTCGCTCGGCTTAAGTAACCTAGGGCGTAAGCCCTAGGTAAAGTGCGGTCGGTTTTTGCAAAATTTTGAGGGAATTTGACCGCTTGTGATTAACCCAGCAAGCTATGCAGGGGTAAATAACTTACCTAATAAGCCACAGGAAGAAAAATTGTATTTAATAAAATGAGGGAATTCAAATGAGCAGAACATTTAGCATCAAAAATAAAAAGCCTTTTTTTAGAAAAATGAAGGTTATGACGGTTAAAGAAATTCTTGGTCTTATTGAGAACTTAGAAGTTTATAATTTATCAAATAATATTGAGGAATTTAACGACCAAATAAACCAACCATTATCTGAGTTTGTAGCAGTTCAATTAGGTATAAATGGTATCAGTAGTCGTTTATTTGATGCCTCTTATGATCAGGAATCGGAATCATATAATATCCGAATTTTAACTCCAAGTACGAGAGCGGACTGGAAGATTGCACTGAGCTTAATCCAAATATTAGCCCAAAAACTAGGTAGTAAGGTTATTGATGAAGAAGATATCGTCTATGATGCAAATAATATAGATTATGAATTTGAGAAAGATATTCTGTTTGGTATTTCAACCTTATTAGATGAAGACCGTCCAAATCCAATTATGATCGGCATCCATCATCCATTTTGTTTAAGTGAGGAACAAACAAAGAAACTAAAAGAAACAGAAAATCCAATGGAAGTATTTGAAGAGATGTTATTTGAAAATCAATATCTTGATGCTTACTTTGCGAAGCAACTATTTTATAAAAAAGATGATGAAATTATTGGTGTATATACACTGACCCAAGAATGTCGAACAATATTTCCATATCATGCATCTGTTGAATTTATAAATAAAGATATGATTTCAGATAAACAAATTACTCGCTGGCAAATAGGGTTTGTGATTTATGATGATGAAGAAAACCTTGATACTTATAAACAAATTGGTGAATTGGAATATAATGAATTTATTAAAAAGTTACCCAGTGAAAAATATTACCATATAGATCATTCTTATATCCTTGTTGAAGGATTTACCCAAGATGAAATGAAAACATTACTTAGCTAAGAGACTTAAAATGACAAACATCCACCACCACAAAATTTTAATTTTAGACTTCGGTTCACAATATACCCAGCTTATCGCACGCCGTGTGCGGGAAATTGGGGTGTACTGCGAGCTTTGGGCTTGGGACGTGACCGAAGCGCAGATCTGTGAATTTAACCCAACGGGGATTATTCTTTCAGGCGGCCCTGAAAGTACCACTGAGGCGAATAGCCCGCGAGCACCGGAATATGTGTTTAACGCCGGTGTGCCGGTGCTGGGCATTTGCTACGGAATGCAGACGATGGCGATGCAACTGGGCGGTTTAACAGAAACCTCCGACCACCGTGAATTTGGCTATGCCTCGGTGGATCTCAAATCTGCCGATCAACTTTTTGCAAATTTAAACGATGATTTGACCGCTTGCGAGCCAAAATTAGACGTTTGGATGAGCCACGGCGACAAAGTTACCAAATTACCACCGCACTTTACCATCACAGGCGTTACCCCAACCTGCCCGATTGCCGCGATGTCGGACGAAAGCCGCCGTTTCTATGGCGTGCAGTTCCACCCCGAAGTGACCCACACCAAACAAGGCTTGGCGTTGCTGAAAAACTTCGTGGTCGGCATTTGCGGTTGCGAAACCAACTGGACAGCGGAAAACATTATCGAAGATGCCGTTAAACGCATTCGTGAGCAAGTGGGCGATGACGAGGTGATTTTAGGCTTGTCAGGTGGGGTGGATTCTTCTGTCACCGCCTTGCTATTACACCGTGCCATCGGCAAAAACCTGCACTGCGTATTTGTGGATAACGGTTTGCTCCGTTTGAATGAGGGTGATCAAGTCATGGAAATGTTCGGTAACAAATTCGGTTTGAACATTGTGCGAGTGAATGCGGAAGATCGTTTCTTAGACGCACTCAAAGGCATTGACGAACCGGAAGCCAAACGCAAAATCATCGGCAAAGTGTTTGTGGACGTGTTTGATGACGAAAGCAAAAAGCTCAGCTCGGTCAAATGGCTTGCACAAGGCACGATCTACCCTGATGTGATTGAGTCCGCCGCCAGCAAAACCGGCAAAGCCCACGTCATCAAATCGCACCACAATGTTGGCGGCTTGCCGGATTATATGAAACTCAGCTTAGTCGAACCGTTGCGTGAACTGTTTAAAGACGAAGTGCGTAAAATCGGCTTGGCACTTGGCTTACCGGCTGAAATGCTCAACCGCCACCCATTTCCCGGCCCGGGTTTAGGCGTGCGTGTGCTGGGCGAAATCAAAAAAGAGTACTGTGATTTACTGCGTAAAGCCGATGCGATTTTCATCGAAGAACTGCACAAAGCCGACTGGTACTACAAAGTCAGCCAAGCCTTCACGGTGTTCCTACCGGTGAAATCTGTGGGCGTAATGGGCGATGGACGCAAATACGATTGGGTCGTCAGCCTGCGTGCAGTCGAAACCATCGACTTTATGACCGCCCACTGGGCGCACCTGCCGTACGACTTACTCGGCAAAATCTCCAACCGAATTATCAACGAAGTGAATGGTATTTCCCGTGTAGTGTATGATGTGAGTGGAAAGCCGCCTGCGACGATTGAGTGGGAGTAACTCTCAAGTAAAAAACCGCTTGTAAATTCAACTTACAAGCGGTTTTTTTAGAAAGTAATTTATTTATATAATAAAAAAGCCCTTTATAATCAAGGGCTTATATTAAGAATATGGTGCACTAGCTGTCACCAACACAAAATACAACCATTTGAATTTACTTATAAAAATACAACAACCCTTCAATGCGTGTTACAAAGCGTGTTACATAAATTCTAAACCTATTATTCTTACCTCGTAAGTAGTTTTTTTATAAAAAGGTGTTCATAGTCTTCACTATTAACAAAAAATCATTACATATCAATATGTTACATAATGAATACTTTCTTTTTAAGTATTCATTAAGTGTTCATAGTATTCATTTTCCTGAAATAATGTCAAATTTTCCTTTCATTGTTTCCTTTTTGTTTAAAAAAAAAGCAATTGAAATTTATTTGCTGAACGTATTTAAACGTATCTAAACGACTATTTTTTATACTATTTACTTTCCTTTTTATATCCTTATATTGTGATATTGGATGATTGTAGCCGTCTTAATTAAGAGGACTTTTTATGATTTCTAACGAAGCAATCCGCCAAGAAGTTATTGAATTATTAAAAGATAACATTCAAGGCATTCAACATTTTCATAATGGCAGAGCCGTATTCACCGATGTAGAAAATGAATTACCGGCTATCGCCGTATTCATTGATGAAGCGGAATATGGCCAATTCACACTTTGTGAATGTGAGTGCAACGCTTATTTAAAAATCGGTATTTATCTACCAATGTTTTCAACCGAAAACGACCTTGATTTAGTGGCTAAAAAAATCAGTGATGTGATGAATGAAACTACATTCCAAAGTATGGACGAATGCGTGCTTGCTAAATATAGCTATGACTATGACGCCAACGAATCAGCGTGGAAAACAGCCACACTTCATTACAATATCAATTATTTGAATTAAGGATAAAACAATGTTTAAAAAACTGTTAGAACTTCGCCAACAAAAAGCAGCTATTGAAGCAGAAATGCGTTCAATTTTAACCAAAGCAGACGAAGAAAAACGCTCAACAACTGAAGCAGAAGGTGCTAAGTTCGATGAACTTCGCTCACAAGCTGAAAACTTAGTGAAAGAAATTTCACGCTATGAATCCCTTACGGATGAACAGCGTAATCAACACAGTCAGCAAATCGAAGCGGCAGCAGTAAAAGTCAGTGATGACGAGCTTCGACACTGGATTAAAACTGGTGAATTACGCTCACTTGCTACAAATACAAATGGCGGTGCGGACGGCGGTTATTCTGTAATTCCGGAACTTGATAAGCAAGTGATGAAACGCCTAACAGATGATTCTGTAATGCGACAAATTGCTAACGTGGTGAAACTCACTCAAGGCAAAGAATATAAAAAATTAGTATCGGCTGGCGGTGCGGTGGTAAATCATATCGGTGAAGGCGAAGCTCGCACCGAAACCGCCACCCCGAAAATGAATGAAGTAACGATTGCCGTTCATAATATTTACGCTTACCCGAAAACCACGCAAGAGATTTTAGACTTTGGCGGTGTAGATATTCTAGGCTGGCTGACTGAAGAAATTTCAGAATCCTTTGTTGAAACCGAAGAAACCGACTTAACCAACGGTACAGGCACAAAACAGGCTAAAGGCTTCTTAGCTTATCCACGCACGACAGCCAACGATAAAACCCGACCATTCGGCACGCTTCAAAAAATGGAAGTTCAACCGGCTAAACTTGATGCGGATGTATTGATTGATTTGTTATTCTCGCTTCATAGCAAATATCGCAAAAATGCGGTATGGGTGATGAATTCACAAACAGCGGCAACACTCCAAAAAATCAAAAATAAAAATGGCGATTATATTTGGCGTGATGGCTTACAAGCTGGCAGCCCTTCCACACTATTAGGCTTGCCAGTTTATTACTTGGAAACAATGCCAAATGCCGAAGGTACAAATGCATTCTTAGCGGTGGGCGACTTTAAACGTGGTTATACGATTGTTGATCACTCAACAGGCACACGCACCAAACCGGATGCAATCACAGAACCGGGCTTTTATAAGGTTCATACTGATAAATATCTTGGCGGCGGTGTGGTGGATTCTAACGCTATCAAAGTGCTTGAAGCGAAAGCCTAAGCAATCAAAACATAAGGGGCAGATTCGCCCCTTTTGTTGTTTTAAAGGTGGAAATAATGACAGATTTAGAAATTCGATCCGCCACACTCTCCGCAGACAAAGCAAGTCAAAAATTAGTGGGGTATGTGGTGCAGTGGAACAAAGACAGTGAAGTTTTATGGGGAGAGTATATCGAACGTTTCGCCCCAAATGCGTTCGCTGAATCGTTAAAAAGTGGCAAAGATGTAAGGGCGTTATTTGAACACGATCACACAAAGCTATTAGGCAGAACCTCAAGCGGAACACTTACGCTTGAAGAAGATAATATCGGCTTACGTTTTGAATTATTGCCACCTGATACTCAAACAGGGCGTGATCTATTGGTGAGCGTAGAGCGTGGCGATATTAGCGGAATGTCTTTCGGATTCCGTACTATTAAGAACGAGTGGGATTTTAGTGTTGAGCCAAATACTAGAACAGTATTACAAGCGGAACTGGTTGAAATTACCGTTACAAGCATTCCGGCTTATCCGGATTCCAGCCTGGAAATTTTGAAACGTTCGCAAGCGGTAGCAAAAGGCAAAGATTTTACAAATTGGCAAGATGATAACCGCCATAAATGGCTTCATATTTTGGGGGCGTAAATGTTCGGATTTTTTAAAAAGAAGTCAGAGACTCGAAGCCTTACGATTGATGACTTGATCGCCAATATGGGAGCTGCTAACACCGGGGCGGGTGAATATGTCAGCCCTTACAATGCGGAATCATTGCCAGCCGTACTTAATGCGGTGAATGTGATTGCTCAAGCGGTGGCGGCTATGCCTTGCTATCTATTTGAGGTCAATGCAGAAGGGCGTAAGCGTATTGAAAATCATAGCGTTGAATACTTACTTAATGAAATGCCGAACAGAAACCAAACACCTTACCAGTTTAAGGAAGTGATGATGAGGCACGTTCTTTTAAATGGAAATGCCTATGCGGTTATCGGTTGGAATAGTAAGGGGCAACCTGAAACTTTAACCCCCTACCCTCCTTATGCTGTCAATGTTCAAAGAATGCCGACAGGCGATTATTTTTATCAAATTACCGATTCAAACGGCAAAGTAAAAAACTACTTTCAAGATGAAATCCTACACTTACGCTACGCCTCAAATGATGGATTTATGGGGCGTTCGCCTATTACTGTTTGCCGTGAAGCCGTGGGGCTTGGATTAGCTCAACAGAAACACGGCTCAAGCGTAATGAAAAATGGCTTGATGGCTGGCGGTATTGTTACAACGGCGGAATGGTTTGACCAAAGCAAAGGGCAAAAAGCAATGGAAGCCTTAAAACGCTATCAAGGTGCGAAGAATGCCGGTAAAACCCCAATTCTTGAAGGTGGAATGGAATATAAACAGCTAGGTATGAGCAATCAAGATGCGGAATGGCTGGCAAGCCGTAAATTCACGATTGAAGATATCGCACGCATTTTTAATATCAGCCCTATTTTCCTTCAAGACTACAGCCATTCAACCTATGCGAACTTTAGCGAAGCAAGCCGGGCGTTCTTAGGTCAAACCCTCCGCCCTCACTTAGTCAATTTTGAACAGCAGCTAAAAGATGCCTTGATGATTGACTTAACCAGCAACAGCAAAAAGCGTTATGTGGTGGAATTTGACACCAGTGATTTATTACGCACAAATCAGCAAGAACGCTTTAGTAGCTATGACGTGGCGATTAAGTGCGGAATCCTTAGCCCAAATGAAGCCCGGAAGCGTGAAGGCTTACCGCCTTATGTTGGTGGCGATGAATTTAGCCAAGCGTGGAAGCAGACCGTAGAAGTGAAGAATGACGGCGACACCAAAGGGGACAAAGATGGCAAGAATGGTTAGAGCCGGAAAATTCGATAAGGTGATCACAATTCAAAAAGCAGTGATGGGGTCAAATAATTACGGCTCAGTTAAGCGTAATTGGCAAGATGTGAAAACCATAAGGGCCAGTATCGAACCCTTACAAGGGCGAGAATATTTTAGTGGCCCTTTCCAGCTTGGTGAAAACATTACTCGCATTCGCATACGTTATCAACCTGATTTACAGATTGATCGCAAAATGCGGATTAAATACGGCAATAAATTATTCGATGTCTATTCTGTTATTGATAGCAAAGAACGGCACGAGGAGATTCAAATAATGTGTAAAGAGGGAGAAGCCCATAATGGCTAGAATCGAGTTAGAAGAAATCAAGCAACACTTGCGCATAGATCACGATTTAGATGATGAACTATTAGAACTCTATTCTACTGCAGCACTTGAGGCAGCAGAGAACCATATAGGCAAAACATTCGGCAGTGATAACAGTAGCGATACAGTGAAATTCACGCAGGGAATCAAGGTGGGCTGCTTAATGTTTATCGGTCATTTATATGCTAACCGTGAAATCGTGAGTGATGTTCAACAGTATGAAGTGCCTATGGCGGTGAAGTCTTTATGGAATCCATACCGAGAACCGGCAATCTATTAAGGGGTAACAATGCCATTACAACCATTAAGGCGTTGCACTTTTCCCGGTTGTCGTAACCGTGTGAAGTCTGGGAGATGTGAAGAGCATAAACCAAAAGACACCCGAGAGAATGCAGCTAAACGAGGTTACGATCACAGATGGGCGAAGTATCGCAAAGGTTACTTAGTACAAAATCCCTTATGTGTAATGTGTTTAGCAAAAGGCGATTACACACCGGCAACCGTGATAGACCATATCAAGCCGGTAGAAAACGGACAAGCCGATCCGCTCTTTTGGGTGCAATCTAATCATCAAGCGTTATGCCGTGATTGCCACAGCTACAAGACAAGAGAGATAGACAAACGAGGTTATGGAGCGAAGAAATAAATTAAATTGTGGTGATATGACCATAACTGAATTCAACCTCCTGAAAATATAGGAGATTGCAATGGGTGGGGGGAGTTTTGAAAAGAAATTGCCTTAGCCGTAGAACCGCCCCCCCAATCAAATTTTTACGCACGGCAATTTTTTAGAAAATATAGGTGTGGTCATAACGGCAACACCTTAACCCGCTCAATTTTGAGCCGGTTAGTTCTCCCCAAATTTGGGGAGATCAAGAACAGCCCCGAAATTATGGGCGAGTACGCTCCTGAAGTTTTAGGAACGTTCCCGAAAAATGGGGAGCGTTCAATCTCCCGAATTTTCGGGAAATTACCACAACAACAATTTAAGGACTGAACGAATGACAAAAAAGAAGTTACCCAAAGCCCCCGATTATTTAGACGAAATCGCTAAGAGCCAATGGAAAAGTAAAATTAATATGTTGGCGGAACGTGGCGATATTACAGGCGAAGATTACACCAATTTAGAGCTTTATTGCGTGAATTATTCGCTTTACCGGCAAGCGGTTCAAAATATCGCAGAACGTGGCTTTAGCATTACCAACAGCCAAGGCACAGAAGCACGCAATCCGGCACTTACAGCCAAAAGCGAAGCTGAAAAAATCATTATTAAAATGTCGTCCTTACTAGGTTTTGATCCAGTAAGCAGACGCAAAACCCCGATAGATACTGAAGAAGCAGACGAATTAGACCAACTATGACACCGTGGCACACTTACGCAAAGAAAATCCAAAATGGCGAGATCATCGCTTGTAAGCGAATAAAACAAGCGGTAGAGCGTTATTTTTCAGACCTAAACAACCCCGAATATTATTTTGATGAAGAAATAGTAACAAAATTCATCAAGTTTTCTGCTTTATGCCCACACGTTAAAGGGCATTTATACGGCAAACCGATAGAGCTTTCCGACTGGCAAATATTCCTTTTTGCGAACATTTTAGGCTTTAAATACCGTGAAAGTGGCTTGCGAAAATACAGATCCGCTTACGTTCAAGTTGCCAGGAAGAACGCCAAAAGCACGGTGGCGGCAATATTGGCGAACTGGTGGCTTGTAATGGAGAAAGGGCAACAGGATATTTACACTGCAGCAGTAAGTCGAGATCAAGCCCGAATAGTCTTTGACGATGCCAAGAAAATGGCAACCTTAAGCAAGCCACTAAATAAACGCCTGACTATTCAACAGCACAAAATGCTATACACGCAAAAAAATAGCCTAATGCGACCGCTTGCGGCTAAGTCCTCTACTATTGAAGGTACAAACCCAAGTTTAGCGATTGTAGATGAATATCACCTACACCCCGACAACAGTGTATATAGTGCCTTAGAGTTAGGTCAAGGGGCAAGACCTGAAGGGCTTTTATTTGCGATCACGACTGCAGGTAGCAACACTATTTCAGCTTGTAAGCAACATTATGACTACTGCTGCCAAATTTTAGACGGCACGGAAAAAAACGAATCTATCTTCATTTTGATTTTTGAGTTAGACGATGAAAGCGAAATCGAAGATCCGAAAAACTGGATAAAAGCCAACCCTAATATAGGTAAATCAATTCCTTACAAAGATTTTGAAAATACTATAGTGAAAGCCCGTGGCATACCTTCAGAATGGGTAGAAATGCTAACGAAACGCTTCAATGTATGGTGCAACGGCTCTACACCGTGGCTAGGTGAAGGCAACTGGAAAGCGTGCGAAAGAGCCTACCACGAAGAAGCATTACACGGTAAGGCGTGTTATATGGGGCTAGATTTATCCAGTACGAACGATATTACAAGCCTTTGCTATGTGTTCCCGGTGGAACAAAACAAAGTACGAATAATCACCCGGCACTACATACCCGAATACCAACTTGCGAATGTGGCCAACAAAAATAGAGCGATGTATCGCAACTGGGAGCGTATGGGCTGGCTACGTATTACGAAAGGCGATTGCATCGATTATGACAGAATCCGAGATGATATTTTCAAAGACGCAGAAAAATTTGAAATCAAAATGACCGGCTTTGATGTGTGGAACGCCACACACCTACGCACGCAGTTACAGGGCTATGGGCTGGAGGTTGAACCCTTTCCGCAAACTTATCAACGCTATAGCCCTGTGGCGAAGTCTGCCGAAGTGCTAATCAATCGCCAAATGATAGAACACAACGGCGACCCGGTTTTAGCGTGGGCATTATCAAACGTGGTGATGGAATCTGATGCTAACGCCAACATTAAGCCAAATAAGAAGAAATCAGCGAATAAAATCGACCCCGCTATAGCCTTTTTAATGGCGTTAGGCACTTATCAACTTGAATATGGCGATCTTGCGTTTGAAATGACAGAAGCACAACGCCAAGCACTCGAAAACTTCACAGGAGTAGAAATTTAATGAAATGCGAATTTGCGAAAACAAACCCTTTAATCATTAAACAAGCGGTCGAATTTTACCTAAAAAATAAAAATGGCTTATTTACCTTTGTGAGCCTATGGAATGATGAAGAACCATTCCCAAAAGATGAGCTATTAATTTGTTTAGATGTGTGGATTAAGCAGCTAAAAGAGCTACATTCAACCGCACCGACCATAGAAACCGAACTCACCCTTAAAAACCTATTAGAAAAACGGAGAAAGCTAAAATGAGTGCCAAAATTACAGGACTTAAAGAACTACAGCAAGCCTTGAAGAAGAAAGAGAAAGAAATTCAGAGCAAGGCTAAAAAAGCGATTAGAAAATCGCTCAATGCTGGGGCGAAAGAGGTTAAAAGCACATTAAAATCAACCGTTCCAGTGATGCAGAGTAGCACTAACTTTAGACAAAAAGGAGTATTAAGGAAAAATATTAGGCAAAAAACTAGATTATCTAAAAATGGCGAACTAGCAGGTAAAACGACTGTATTCTTTTCAGATAAGAATAAATCTATTGCTCTTAAAGATCGTGAGCGTAATAGATTTACTCAAAGTGGGAAATTATTAACAGGCCCGGTAAAAATTTACCTAAACGATCCTTATTTCTGGCATATGGTAGATAGAGGAACTGTAAATGGCGTAAAAGCCCAGCATTTTATGAAAAAAGCCGAGCAAGTAGCCAAAGATAGAGCCTTAAGGACGGTAAAAAGCACTTTTGAAAAAGAAATGAAAGATGTCATTAAATAACCTTGAAAAATTAATCAAAGGAGTAAATAATACTGGTTAAATAACCAAATGAAATGCACCTAGGCTGATCCCCGAAAGCAAGCAACCTTATCTTGTTGGTGCGTTCCATCATAAGGACTAAATGCTAAAGGGGCGTTTATGATTGATTTATCAAACATTCAAGAAAACATAAACTCAAAATATATCAGCTTAGAACATTTAAGAGCTTTTATTTATAAAAGCAAAATAAATAAAGGAACTTTAAAAGGTAAAAATGAAGCTGCTTTTTATGGGGTAACCTGTGCTAAAGATGCTTTCTTATTAATAAATGAAGCAAAACAAAATGGATACAACATAGAATATTACAAACAAAATACTATTGATAAAGTCCCCTTCAAAACAAGCTATGATGATTTAAAAAGTTATTTTGAATACTTGTTATTTTTAGATAATGAACACAATTATAGAAATTTTTTTATTACCCCTTCAGCTTATGAGGCTGCTTGCGAACAAAAAAGTTATGACTATCTAAATATTGAATATTTATTCATCAGAGAGCAAATAGAAGAATTAATAAATGCGAAAATACCATATATTAATGAGTTATCTGAAATTGAAAATGTAGAGTTAATTCCAATACATAAAAATATAGATAATAAGGAAATTAATCAAAAATCCGAAACCAGCTACTTAAACATAATTCAAGCCCTAAAAGATGAATTATTAGCAACGGGCAATCATAAAAATCAATCTGAACTGATTGAATTTTTATCCGGTAAATATCAGGGCTACACTGGTTTAACAGAAAGCAACTTAAGGGATAAATTCGCAAAAGCGAACCAAATCAAATAGCTTTTTCCACTCTTCTCAAAAATCCATATAGATCTAAATGAAGTCTATATGGATTTTGTTTTTCTACCCAATCCGCTTTAATTCCTCCCGTCTAGACAACTCAACGAACTTTAACAAGGTTCTACACAGTTAAACAAACGAGAGGTATTTTTTATGACCCAATCACAAACCCAATCAAAAAAACTAATTTCCGGCAAAGAAGTAACCGCTATTGTCGGCTTTGGCAGAACAAAACTAAATTTGCTGGTAAAAGCCAATCAATTTCCACAACCGATCCGATTTTCTGACAACTTTATCCGCTGGGATTTAGACGAAGTGAATAGCTGGATTGAAGAACAAAAAGCAGCAAGGGCTTAAGGTGGCGGAAGATGAACGAAGCAAGAAAACCGACCCAATTTTTAAAAGTGCTGCACCGCCTAATCGTGGAAAGTGTTAGCGGTATTGACGGCTACGCAATGAATATGACTTCCGCCCGGAACTATATTAGCGAACTTGAACGCAACCACTTAACCGAAAAAGTAAAACGTACACGAGAAACCACAAAAGACGGTGCGGGGCAGTATTACCGCTATGAAATCGCCAACCTTAAGCAGCTAAAGCAGATTATTGCGATTTACGAAGCAAAAGGCGGCGAACTCACGGCGGAAGAACAACAACAGGCTTATTCTCGATTTCAATTTTAGCAGGAGGAAGCTAAATGATTACGTTTTGCCGTTTTTAGTAGAACAAAAACGGATAAAAAACAACTCCAAGCCTCACGACTTGGAGCTATTTAATCAATACCAATACGAACAAGATCAGAACCTGCGGACGTAGCACACAGTAACACTGATTTTCAATTAAAGGACTTCACGAATATGCCTGTATTCATAAAGCAATGCTATTTTAGCAAAATTAATACAAATATCAATAAAGTTGAAAATATTTCATTTCTCAAAAGTGAAAATTCGATTTATTCTACTCACGCAGTCGCAAAATCGACCGCCGAGCCTGCAAACTCGAATAATCAAACTTTGGCGAACAGTAGCACGCCTTTAACCCGTGCTTTTTTTGTTCGTAGCACACGCACACCCAAAGAACGCCATAAAAAGGCGTGTTCCTCTATGGTAGCGTGTAGCGGGAAAGGTTCGCCCTTTGCTGTGTTCCAAAGTTCGCAGTTTTGCAGCCCGTTACACGTTACCGCCCAACCCCTGCAAAGTTTAGCGGTAGCCCCTCAAAATTTAACTTTGGAGCTATCAGCAATGATGTATCAATTCATTTTTGCGGCTATTCGTCGCACCGATTTAACTAATCAAATTCATAAAATCCGCATTTCAGCCACTAGCGAGCTGGAAGCAAGAAAAGCCCTCGCCCGTGATTTTGTGCTTGTGCTTGCCGGCAGAATTAATCTTCAAAACAACGCAAAAACAGACCGCACTTTTTCAAATCAATGCTTGCCAGTGATTGAAAATGGCTGTAATATTCGAGGCACTACTACAAAAAGCGGACACCGCACCCGTAAGACTTGCGGAATTTTTTTACCTCAAAATCATATCTACAACACCGCCCAAAATGGGGCGTTCTGTTCGTTTATCGAATTTGCGGTAAGGTTAAGAGATCGAACTAAGGCTTTAAGCACGAATAAGATCCGCCGACTTTTTGCGGTAGTTGATACCTTACCGCCCCTTAAACAGGGCGACACCTCTAACACTGTAACAAAAAGAGAAAACCCAATGAAAACACCTCAAAAACCAACCGCACTTTATGCGGAAAATTCCCCTATTCTTTCCACTTTCGATATTGTAGGGGGTTGCAATGGTTAAATATAACGTTATTGCTTACCGATACGATGAACAATATCAAGGACAACCCTTTTTTATTGCATTAAACAAACTCCACTCAGAAGCGGTGGCTATCGCCCGTTACGCAATGGATAATGATTTATTAGTTTATGGTACAAGTATTAAGCCGGTTCGTGATATTGGTGACTATGAATTAGTTGCTTTTGGCAAACAAGGTAAAGTGGTTTTTGTCGCCCACTATCCAACCTATTCACAAGCCTGTGAAGTGGCTGACTATTTAAAATCAACTTCATTTTATTCAGAAATCCGTATCAGCAACCCAAATGGATTGGGGGATGAATAATGACGAAAGAAAACTTGATCGCACTTTTTGAGCGAGGATTATACGAACAGCAATGTTTAAATAATCAGATTTTAGCTATTGGCGGCGAACCGGAAGATATTCAAGACGATATATTACGCCATCAAATTACGGTTTTGTTATGGCACAGTCGAGAAATCAAGGGATATTTTAATTCAGCATTAAAGGTGGTGGAAAATGGTCAAATTAAGTAAAGCACCTCATTTAGGTGAGCCTTGGAATAATCAGCCTTATTCTGATTTGTTGGTGCTGGCTGGTGGCAATGCGTGGGGCTTTTGGGATAAAGGAAAGGGCATAGGCTGGCAAATGCTGGCGGACGCATTAAAGATTGAGCCTTTTATTTCCACCAACGGCAAAACCATATCACGCTACGAGCAAAAGCCCGTGATTTTAGGCGATACGCAATTAGCGGATATTGACCGCCTACGCATTGCGAACCCTGAACAGCGGTTTATTAAACTCATTCAATGTGGGGAGCTGGCGGAAAGTCAAAAGACGGTTATCGCCTTGAATATTGCATCCAACACGCAAGCCGAAAAAGTGACTATTTATGATTGCTACACTTTAGAAAAGTCGGAGGATTTAAGCGGTTATATTGCCAGATTACGACAAGGCGAGACGGAGATTGCGAAACAACTTCAGCAAGATAGCCATAAAATCAAGGAAAACGACCGAACCAATGAAAAATCACGGGCCTTTAAAAAATGGTTGGGTTTAGATATTGCCTTACAGCGTGGCAGTCGTGAAGTATATGCTTATGATGGCAAAATTTGGAGCAAACTCGAGACGGACGACTTAGAAGAAAAAGCAGTCAATTTCCTAGATGAAAGCAGTTTAGGTTACAGCGATAAAACGATTAATAGTTTAATCAATACGTTGAAAGCTCAACTGCCAAGAATGGAAGAATCATCAAATGATTTGATCGCTTTCAATAACGGCGTATTAAACCGCAATACATTACAATTCCAAGAACATAAGCGTGATCATTGGCTAACTGCTTGTATTCCTCATAATTATGATGACAATGCAACGGAAACCCCCAATTTTGATAAATGGCTGATCTTCGTATCAAATAATAATCCGGTTAAATCTCGTAATATTCTTGCGGCCCTGTATGCGATTTTAACTAACCGCTACAACTGGCAGATATTTTTTGAGGTAACCGGAAAAGGCGGTAGCGGTAAATCTATTTTCGCCAGTATTGCGACCTTATTAGCCGGCGAAAAAAATACGGCTTCAGGTAAGTTAGAAAATTTTGATGATGAAAAAGGGCTAGATGGCTTCGAGAATAAAACGCTTATTCTATGCCCCGAACAATCAAAATATGCCGGCGATGGTGGCGGATTAAAATCTATTAGTGGCGGTGATACGCTTAGAGTAAATCCGAAATATATCAAGGCATTCTATACAAAAATAACGGCGTTGATTATGTTAGTAAATAATGAACCTTGTCGATTTACAGAACGAGCCGGCGGCGTAGAAAGGCGGCGTGTAATTTTTGATTTTCAGCGGACCGTTCCCGAAAATGAACGGGATCCTGATTTGATGAATAAAATAACACTGGAAGTTGGTGGTATTATTCGTAAAGTGTTAGATAACTTCCCTCACCCTGAAGACGCCAAAAAAGCCTTAGACGCTCAAAAAAATAGTGAAGAAGCATTATCCGTAAAAATGGCTTCCGATCCGTTGGCGGCGTTCTTTGAGTATTTCCAAACTTCAGAAAAACCCAATGGGCTTTTTGTAGGCAATGGCAACATGACGAGGGATAAAATGAGAACGCATTTATACCCTGCTTATTTAGCCTATGTAGGTGCAATGAATATTTCTGAGTTGGGTTTAAATACATTTACCGCAGGGATAGAACAGGCACTTCAGCAACACGGAAATCAACACGATTTTTTTAAAACAAGAGTATCAAACGGCGTACGGACAAACATTCATTTTAAAAACTTTGATGAATTTTTAAACGCAATAATAGGCTAATAAAACGGGGGAAACCCCGTTTTTTTATATGTATTCATAAAAAAGATGAACCCCTTATGAAGACTAAAAAGCAACTATTCATAGCTTAACTTGTTGATTTAAAATAAAAAATAAGAAAAATGAAGACTATGAACACCTTTTTATAAAAAAACTCTCTATAAGCATTATTTGAATGCTAAAATCATTCCGCAGGCTTGACAATAATCTCCCCAAAGTTGCATTAAAGGTCTTCTTAATTCGATATAGTCGGCACGATTATATGCTTGGCTAACTTCATTTCCTACCCGATGAGCAAGGCAACTTTCTGCCGCCCGAAAATCTACCGCTTGTTCTTCTAAATATGTACGAGCAACAGATCGTAATCCGTGGGAATCTTGAATACCTTTATAACCAATTTTCCGCAATGCGTTAGCAATAGCTTCTTTACTCATTGATTTATTTGGCAAGCTATAATGAGGAAAAACAAATTTTTCTCCCCCTGTAATTGGCCGTAATTCTTCGAGTATTTTGAGCATTTGAGAAGAAAGCGGCACTGTATGAGAAAATTGCCCTTTTCGTGTTTTCTTCATTTTTTCAGCCGGAATAGTCCAAAGGCTTTTATCAAAATCAATTTCTGACCATTCAACGCTGACAGCTTCAGCAGGACGAACCATAGAAAGCAACTGCCATTTAAATAACATTTTAGTTAAAAAATCCCTATTTGAATTTTGAAAATCAAATAAAAGCTTTGGCAGTAATTTAGGTTTTATAGCTGGGTGATTTGTCTGAATTTCTTTATGATAAGCACTACTAGCATTTTGACAGGGATTGAACGGAATAACGCCAATAGTTACGGCATAATTTAAAATTTGATTTGCTAAATTGATGATACGATGTAACGTATCATTAATTCCCTTATCGTTTAATGGCTTAACGGCTTTAATAAGTGTTGGCGACGTGATTTTATCTATGGCGTAATGTCCTAATACGGGGAATAGATGATTCTCCAGTCTAGCCCAATTCTTTTCCATAGTAAGCGGCTCAACCTCTTTACTTCGTTTCTCTTTCCAATGCTTAGCTAGTTTTAAAAACGTATTATCGTTTTGTTCGGCCTGTTGCCTTTCTTGTTCTTCTTTATGTGTTTTAGGATCGATTCCTTTTGCCAATAACGAACGATATTCCTCACGAATAGTGCGAGCTTCCGCAATGGATATGGCCGGATAATCACCAATAGTGAGATTAGTTCTTCTTTTGGTAATAGGCTCTTGATAGTTAAATATCCAAGTTTTTACCTTAGATGGTTTTACTCTTAAATACAGCCCATAGCCATCAGATAAAGAATATTCTGCCGGTTTAATTTTGGCCTTTTCTACTTCGGTATTATTGAGAGGTTTAACAATTTTAGGCATAGATTCCACCTTGTTTTTTTAGTTTTTTGTAACACGCTATTTTTTTATTTTATCAGCGTGTTACAAAACATGTTACATAAAACGGCGTTTTAATATGATTTAATACGATGGGCTACGATGAGCAAAAGGCATTAAAAAAGCCCATATAACAAGGCTCTATCGTTATTTTTGAGCAGTTATGATGGGCTTTAATGGGGTAAAATGGTGCGACTAGCTGGACTCGAACCAGTGACCCCCACCATGTCAAGGTGGTG